>JAQGHG010000018.1 GCA_028288925.1 Patescibacteria group bacterium
TCTCGAGTGGCTTAGGGCCTACGGGTGGCGGGCGTACAATATATCTCCGAACAAGCGGACGCCGGTACTGATACCGGATCCCAAGAAGAGACGGGTAGCGTTCGGACGCGTGAGGAGATATGTTGCATGGCTGACAGGACCCGTGCGATTCCGTAGCTGCCAGGACCCGTCGGGCCCGGCCGAACTACTCCTGAAACACAAGCGGATTATATGGTATAATTTCGGGTAATGGACAACCAACCAATGCCCCCTCAATCTCCCTCACCCGGCGGCGAGCGGCCGATAGGCTATAAGCCCGAAGACCTGCAGGCTTCTGTACCGGAGCAACCGGAGCAACCGGCGCGGCCGGAGACGGCTCCTATGCCCGGCGGCACTCCGCTGCCTCAGGCCCAGCCAGCCAGTGGGCCACCGCAGAGACTGTCGCGCGATGACGTGCTGGCGGCGATCGCGGCTGCTCCGGGGCCGTCGGTGCCGTCGGTGCCGACGGTGGCGGCTATACCGGGGAGCGCTGACGACGTGGATGTGATTGAGCCGGGGTGGGTGGATGCGGCTGAGCATGTGATCGCTCAACATCAGGGAGATCCCTACGGTGAAGAAGAGGCGATCGAAGATCTCAACCGGGATTATCTGGAGAAGCGTTATGGCTATCATGTGGCTGATCCGGACGAGGGATCCAAATGACTGGAATAGCAAGCGGAGCAAGTTAATGCCTAAACGGAGAAGCGCGAGGTGAGCGCGGTTGTCCTCATAGTGCTGGTATTCTTTATGCTGGCTTCGGCTTTGGGCGCCGTGGCGTTCTTTACGTACAAGCGGAAGTTGCGGCGGGCCAAGGCGATCGAGCGGGGTCTTAAGATGGTGCCGGTGTTGATCCACTTGCCCCCGCCGTCTTCGGATACGCAGGGCGGGGGCCGGGATATGCGCGAGGTAATGCGGGAGAAGACTTCGCAGGCCGAGGTGCTGTACAACCTGATCGCGGGGACGGCCGTAGAGGGCTTCCGGAGTAATTTTTATGGCCAGCGGCACATTGCGCTGGAAGTGATCGCCATCAACAACGTGGTGCATTTCTTCGTGGCGGTGCCGGTGGCGATGGTGTCGACGGTCAAGAAGGCGGTGCAGACGGCCTATCCGGGCGCGCGGCTGGAGGAGGTGGAAGACCACAATATCTTCAACCAGGAGGGGCGTCTGGCCGCGACCTTGGGCGGTGAGATGGTGCTGCGGTCCGAAAGCGCCTATCCGATCGCGACGTATGATCAGCTGGAGCGCGATCCGATGGAGGCGCTGTTGACGACGATTTCGGCGTTGGAGAAGCATGATGGTGTGGCGGTGCAGATAATGCTCCGGCCGGCTGACCCAAATTGGGTGAAGCAGTCGATTAACTTGGCCAATGGCAAGCGTAAGGGGCGGTCTACGAGTTTGAGTTTTACGGCTATGGATCTAGCTAGGGCGGCTGTGAAGTCGCCGGATCAGCAGCGCGAAGAGGAGCGCATGCGGATGGGCGGCGGGCCTGACATCTCCAACTTGGAGCTGGCGGCGATCGAGAAAGTGGAAGAAAAGACCAAACATCCCGGCTTCGAGGTGCTGATCCGGGTGCTGGTGTCGACGGGCTCGGTGGCGCGGAGCCAGCAATTGCTGCGCGATATCGCGACGGCGTTCGCGTTGTTTGAATCGCCGGGCATGAACGGCTTTAAGTTCTTGCCGGCGCTGGACGTGCAGGGGTTGGTAACGGCCTTTATCTTTCGATTTTTCCCGCCCGAGCTCAAGAGCAACGTGCTCAATAGCGCTGAGTTGGCGACAATCTTCCATCTGCCGGATTCGCAGTTTACCCCGAGCTCGAGTATCGAACGTCAGCAGAGCAAGGAGGTGGACGGTCCGGTACAGCTATCCTCGAACGGTTTGCTGTTTGGCTATAACGACTTCCGGGGCGTCAAGAAAGAGATCCGGCTGTCGGTAGAGGACCGGCGGCGGCATACGTACATCTTGGGTCAGACCGGTACCGGTAAATCGACGATGCTCGAGAATTTGGCTGTCCAGGACATGATCAACGGCAACGGCTTCGCCTTCATCGATCCGCATGGCGATAGCGCCGAGAAGTTGCTGGCGCTGGTGCCCAAAGAGCGGGCGGAGGACGTCATTTACTTTAACCCGGCGGATACGGCGTATCCTCTCGGTCTGAACTTGTTTGAGTTTAGCGACCCGATGCAGAAGGACTTCATCGTCCAAGAGACGATTAATATGCTCTACAAGCTGTATGACCCGGGCCACACCGGTATCATCGGCCCGCGGTATGAGCATTGGTACCGCAACGCGGCGCTGACCTTGATGAGCGATCCGAACGGATCGACGTTTATCGAGATTCCAAAGGTTTTTACTGATACAGAATATTTGAAGCAGAAGTTTAAATATTTGCGCGACCCCACGGTGGTGGATTTCTGGACCAAGGAAATGGCGCAGACGAGTGACTACCACAAGAGCGAGATGCTGGGGTGGTTTGTGAGTAAGTTTGGGGCGTTCCAGAACAACGAGATGATGCGGTCGATCATCGGGCAGACCAAGAGCTCGTTTAATATCCGTGACGTGATGGACAACAAGAAGATCCTGATCGTAAACCTGAGCAAGGGACGGATAGGGGAGTTGAACTCGCAGCTGCTGGGTATGATTTTTGTGATTAAGTTCCAGGCGGCGGCTATGAGCCGGGCGGACGTGCCGGAGGAGCAGCGCAACGACTTCTCGCTGTACGTGGATGAATTCCAGAACTTTTCGACGGATAGTTTCGCCAGTATTTTGAGCGAGGCGCGCAAATACCGGCTGAACTTGATCGTGGCGAACCAGTTTATTGGGCAGTTGTCCGATGAGATTCGCGACGCGGTGTTCGGGAACATTGGCACGATTGTGTCGCACCGGATGGGGCCGGATGACGCTGAGTTTATGGTAAAGCAGTTCGCGCCGGTGTTTGACGTGGGCGATTTGGTGAATATTCCGAACTACCACGCGGCGATGCGGCTGATGATCGGCGGGCTGCCGAGCCAGCCGTTTAGTTTGCGGGATTCGGCGCCGCTGGGCCGGCCGAACTTGGAGCTGGGGCTGGCGATTAAGCAATTGAGCGCGGCGAAGTTTGGGCGGAGCAAGGCTCAGGTGGAGTCGGAGATTCTGAACCGCATGAGTGGCCAGCCGGTAGGTGGAGTGTCGACGCCGATGCAGGTGGCTGGGACAGCGGCGATGGGTGCATTGCCGGGGACGGATAGTGCCGGTCTAGCGGCCGTGGCGGCAGCCGCGCCCGTTGCGCTACCTGGAATGGTTGCGGCGGCGGCGCCAATCGGGGCACCCCCAACGGTTGCTGTAGCGCCGGTAGCCGTGAGTCCCGCGCCGATGCCGGCTCCGATGGCGGGCGTGCCGGATCTATCTCTGTCGCCGGTAGCGGGTATTATCCCGGAGGCCAATCTGGCCGCCGCGGCCGATGAGGTGACACAGGCGGGGGGTTTCGCGCGGATGGGCACGCCGCCGCCCGTGGCTCCTCCGTTGCCCGGTACACTTTCGATATCGGATATCACGGGTGGCGCGCCCGTGCCGGCGCCTAGCTTGAATGATGTGCCGGTATTGGCGCCGGGTGCTGCTCCGGTCGCGCCCGTGCCCCAGCCTGTGTCCGCGCCCGAACCGGTGCCCGCTCCGGTGCGGCGGTTTGTGGCGCCTCCGCCGTTGGGCTCGGGTTTGCCGAAGGAAGATGATCCTTACGCTAACATTAATATACTTGGCGATCTGACGCCGCCGCCGGTACCCGCTCCTGAGCCAGAGCCCGTAGCGGGACCTGTAGCTGGATCGATGCCGCCTCCCCAGGAGCCGGTAGTAAATGTGGAGCTACCCGTGGCCGCGGCGGAGGTCCCGGCCCCGGCTCCCGTGATGGCGGCGCCGGCTTTGGCCGCCGCTCCCGCGCCTAATGATCCCTACGCGAATGTTGATGTGCTGGCCGCGCCGCCGCCGCAGATGGCTCCAGTAGCGGAGGAGGAGCAACCGGTACCAGTAGCGGTGCAGCAGCCGGTAGCTCCGGCTGAGGTTGAGGCTGAGGAAGAGGAGTTTATTCACTTTGTAGATCCCGCTGCCAAGGCGGCATTTGAGCGTCCCGAGATCCCTGAGCCGGAAGCATCGAGTAATGGAACGCCGTCTTTGAGTGGTTTGCCGGAGGGCGTACAGATCCTCGAGCCGGTGAGGGCGCCGATGGCTCAGCCGGTGGCGGTTCCGGAACCCGCTCCGATCCCGGTCGAGCCCCCCATGGAGGAACCTGTTCTAGCCGTGCCGGCTCCGATTGGCGCCGCACCGGTGGATGCCGCTCCGGTGGCGTCCGTGGCGTTGGAGCCGGTAGAGACGTTGGTGGCCGCACCGGCTAATGTACCGGTACCGACCTTAAACACTCCGGTGGCTGAACCGCCGCTTTCGGTAGAACCGGGCCTAATGGACTCAATCGAGTCGGTAGCCGATATGTTAGATGAAGTTCAGGACAGTGTTCAGCAGAAAGCCCAGCCGGCCGAACCGCCGGTAGAGGCGGCTCCGAAGGTCGTTGCTGAGCCCGTGGTAGTAGAGCAAGAAAAGGCGCCCGAGCCGGAACCTGAGGCCGAGAAGCCTTCATCGCAAGAGCAGATCGAGAAGGCTGAACACGAGATCGACGACTTGTTGAGTGTTTCCTTGATTCAATCGGACAACAGCCCTAAGCATCATCGTTTGCCTGAGCCGGTGGAGGCTGCCAAGAGTGAGCCCGAGACCGTGTCGGGTGCTGTTTCGAAGCCGGCTCCTGCCCATCCGGCCAAGAGACTGGTGCCCTCGGCGCATGGTTTGATAGAAGAACGTCATGGGCTCAAAGTAATCCAGCCGTTGGAGCCGATCGTCCCGCCCAAGGAAGAGTTTGCCCGGGAATTGGCGACGATCGGGAAAGAGGAACTGGCCGCGGCTCCGGAACCGAAGATACCGGCTGAACCGGTGAGGCCAAAGCCGGCGCCGGTCCCACCGCCGAAGCCGCCAGAGCCTGAACCTGCTGCCGAGCCGGCGATCGTAAAGCACGCCGGGGAGATGCTGCCCGAACCGCCGGAGGTTGTCATGGATGGTGTGGCGCCGGCCGAAGAGGGTCTGCCTCAGGCTGAGTCGCTAGCCGCTAACGATGTAGCCAAGGCCCGGGCGGAGCGCGAGGCCGAGGAAGTTCTCAAGCCGGCTGCGCTGGCCGGGAGCGAGCCCGAAGAGGAGCATTCGAGCAAGCGCAAACGCAAGCGTGGCAAGGGTGACAAGAAAGCCGAGTCTGAGCCCCAATCTGATACTTTGGCAGGCAAGCTGATTATGCCGACGGGTGAGAAGCCGGCCCCCGACCCCGAGCCGGCCAAGAGCGAGAAGCCCAAGAAACTGGCTCCTGGCGAGGTGTATGTGGACGACTCCGGCAACGTGATCATCGGCGAGTAAGAGGCGGCCAGAGGAGCTCGTTTGGTGCGGGTTGGATTTAGGGGTGTTGTCGCATTAGGCTGCCTATTCAATTAAATTGAACAGAGTAATAATAAATTGCTTTCTTAGAGCCGTTTTTCTGGGCAAGAGGGTCTGTAGCTATTCAATTTAATTGAATAGTGACGGGTTAGCGTGCTTTGCGGCGGAAGGAGCGCCAGAGGCCTTCGAGGACCAGGCCTAATATGCCGCCGATGAAAAACGACAGGGTGATCTCCGAGCCGGCTAGGTTGTAGCCGTAGCGGCGGGCGGTGAAATAGAAGAGAGCACCAACGATAAGAGCGGTCCAGAGCGCGCCGGCCGTGACCGAGGGACGGGCGACGGTTTTCTCGAGTACTTCGCTGGTTTTCTCGATAGCTGGAGTGTGAATGACCTTACTAAAACTGCGGCTGACTGGCGCAAGTTTGCGCTGTACGCTGGCAAGGGTCTGGGCGTAGTTGAGCTTGTGATTGAAGAACGGAATGGTAGTTCCAGATTTGGGAGCGGCTTCGGCGACGGCGGCCGGCTCGGGGGCTTGCTCTTGTTTGCGGATGGCTTCGCGGGCTTTTTCGGCGCGCTGGTCGGCGGGGTGGGTCTCATGGGTCTCGGTATTGGCCTTGAGCTGCTCGAGCCGTTCGTGGGCGGCTTCATTGAGCTCGGCTTGGGCCTTTTCGTTTTGCTCGGGAGCAGATGGCTGGTGTTCGACTGACATTATTGGATTCCTCCTTGGTAGGCGCCGCGCAGGAGCTTAACTTCGCTGATGAGCTGGCGGTTGCGGAAGTAGAAGAAGAGGCTGAGGCCGCTCACGATGAGTACTACGAGGGTACTAGTGGCGCCGCCGGTGTTGGGCAGGCTGGTGGAGGCGCCTTCGACTTGCTTGGCGAAGGGCGGAATGAGGGCGATGTGGACGTCGTTGCCGTAGACATTGTCCATGCGCAGGTCGTAGGAAAATTTGTCGGACAGGCCGACGGGTGTGGCGGGAATGGGGTCTTTGACCTTGATGGTGAAGGTAGTGGAGAGCACGTCCCCGGCCTTGATGGTCCGCTGGGGCCAAGTGAGCACGCCGGCCGTGAGGGTAGCGCCGGTGAGGTCGGTGATGTCGGCGTATTCCAGGATATCCTCGCCGTGCTCGACGACGGTGTATTTGTCGGCGGAGCCGCCGACATTTTTGGTGGTAAGAGTGTAGCGGATCACATCGCCGGCGTGGGCGGGGGCGGTGGTGGCGTCGATGGCCTGGGTGACGTTGAGGGCCGATTTGGCTTTGGTGAAGGCGGCTGGTGGAGGCGTGACGTTGACGGTAAAAGAGCAAGCTGGGATAGCCGGTGAGACGGTTCCGGTGGAACCTTTGACCTTGAGGGTGGCGACGAATTTGCCCGGCGCGGTGTATTGGTGCAGCACCTTGGTGCCGGCTTGGTTGGCGGTTTTGTGGTCGCCGAAGTCGAATTGGTACTCGGTGATGGTCTGGCCGGTGGCGGAACCGCGGCCGGTGTAGGTGACAGTGAGGGGGGTTTCGCCGGCATTAACATCGCCGATGAGCTCGACACAGGTGACGGTGGGCTTGGTGGGGGTTGGGGTTGGTTTGGGCGTGGGTGTTGGCGTGGGTTTCGGCGGTGGCGGGGGAGTGGGCTTGGGTGGCAAGGTTTTGAAGACAATGTTGCCGCAGTGGAACATGACGGCGAAGAAGGCGCCGTCGCTGGAGCGGGTGCCTTTGAGTACTTGATAACTGGAGCCGTTTTGGACATTGGCGCCGGTGTCCCAGACGTAGAGGCCGCGGCCATAGTAGGTGCGGCTGCCGACATTGATGACGTCGTCGCTAGAGGAGTGGCGGGTGCGGCCGATGGATTTGAGACTGTGGTCGCGCGAATTGATGGTGGCCGTGGTGGCTTGCGAAATGTCGGCGCGGGCGATGCCGAAGTGGCTGTAAAGGGCCTTGAGCTCGGCGCTCTCGTCGTACCTATTGAGGAGGTCGCTCTTGGAGACGAACCCGCCATAGATGATGTCGTTGGGGGAGGCGGCGTTGGTGGGCGCCGGTGGCGCGCTGATGACGGCGAACTGGAGGCCGACGATGAGCACCGCGGCGATGGCCGAGAAGGTGCGGGTGATATTTTCTTGTTTGAGCCGGCGGGCATAGAAAGTCAACTCCGAGATGGCCGAAGGCGAGAGGGAAAGCTTGGATACGATCTGCTGGAACATTAGCATTATGATACAACGATTGAGGTGCCGCGACCAGTAGAAGTGGTTGGTGAATGTTAGATTCCGCCGGCGATATCGGTGCGGAATCGCATGCCCGGGAAGTGGATGAGTTTGATGGCCGCGTAGGCGCGGTCGCGGGCTTCGGCGACGGTGGAGCCGGTGGCAGTGATGTTTAGCACGCGCCCACCGGCCGTGATGAGGCGGTCTTGGCCGTCGCGGGCAGTGCCGGCATGGAAGACGGTGATGCCTTCCAGGGCGCCGGCCTCTTCGACGCCGGTGATGACGCCGCCGGTACGGGGCGCTTCGGGGTAGCCTTCGCAGGCCAAGACGACGCTAACGCAGGCTCCAGCGCTCGTGGGTTCGGCCGGCGTGGCGCCGGCCGCGGCCCGCACGAGCATGTGCGCGAGGTCGGAGGTGAGGCGCGGCAGCACTACCTGGGCTTCGGGGTCGCCGAGGCGAATGTTGTACTCTAGCACTTTGGGGCCGTCGGGCGTGAGCATGAGGCCGCCGAAGAGCATGCCCCGGTAGTCGATGCCGCGCCGTTTGAGCTCGGCGAGGGTCTTGCGGACGATGGTCTTTACCTCGGCCGTATCGAGACCGTCGGGCGCGGGCGAGAACGCGCCCATGCCGCCGGTGTTGGGGCCTTGATCGCCGTCGCTGACGCGCTTGTGGTCTTGAGCGGTGGGGAGGAGTACGAAGTCCGAGCCGCCGCAGACGGCAAAGAACGAGACTTCCGGGCCGCTGAGAGCTTCCTCGATGACGATGCGCCGGCCGGATTCGCCGAAGGCTTCGCCGCTGAGTTTGTGCTTGGCGTCAGCGATGGCCGTGTCGAGATCGCGGGTCACTAGTACGCCCTTGCCGGCTGCCAGCCCATCGGTCTTGACGATGTAAGGCGGCCTGAGTGTGCGCAAGTAGGCCTCGGCAGGCCCGGGATCACTAAACGGCTTCCAGGCGGCCGTGGGCACCCCGGCGTCGTCCAAGAGCTGCTTCATCCAGACCTTGGAGCCTTCTAGCTGGGCGCCGTCGGCGCCGGGCCCGAAGACGAGCTTGCCCTGAGCGCGCAAGGTGTCGGCAAGTCCACCTACGAGCGGTACTTCCGGACCGATGACGAAGAGATCGGCTTCGAGATCTTCGGGTCGAATGTTGGTGGAATTGGGAATTCCGGGGTTGCCCGGCGTAGTGATGACGTCGGCGGTACGCCCTAATACACTGGCTAGCGCGTGCTCCCGGCCGCCTTGGCCGACTACTACGATTTTCATGACGCTCCTTCCTTTAATTGGGCGAGATTGATGTGGCCGCTGAGGATATCATGGAGGACTTGGGGATAAAGCCGGTGCTCTTTGAGCTTGATCCTTTCCCATAGTGTAGCAACTGTATCGTCTGGATGGATCGGAACTTTGGCTTGAGCCACAATGTAGCGTTCGTCGTCGAGTGCCGTTGTGACCAGATGAATGGTGGTGCCGGTTTCGGGCATATTGGCCTGTAGCGCGTCCTCGACGGCATGCGCGCCTTTGAAGGCGGGCAATAGTGAGGGGTGGCTGTTGAGAATGCGGCCTCCGAATGTCTGGAAGATACCGGCGTGAAGAACGGTGAAGAAGCCGGCCATAGCTATGAGCTCAATGTGGTTAATGGAGAGAGTTTGGGTTACCGCCTGAGTAAAGCCTTTTCGGTTCCAGGCTTCGCCAACGTTGAGGCGGTAGCCGAAATCGTGGCGATTGAGCAGTGAAGTTGGGATGCCGGCTTTGGCGGCGATTTGGAGGGCCGGACAGGGCCGGTCGGCCAATACGAGGCCGATGGGGATCCGGCGTTTGATCATCGCCGCGAGGTTGGTTCCGCTTCCCGATACTAGAACGGCAATCTTCATATGATCCACTATAACAAACGATTGTATGTACGGTTTTTGTATGGTATTTTGAATGTGGCGCGTTGATATACTGGATGAAGAAAGGGGTGAAATGATGGTGGAATTGACCGAAGAACGAGTGCGGCAGATCGTGCGGGAGGAGATTCGCGAACCGCTGGACCAGCTGGAACGGCGTTTTTACGAACATATAAATGATGGATTTGACCGGGTCTTGGAGGTTATTCAGTCCTTAAATGACCAGAAAGATGATGATCTGGCTGGTATGGATGGGAAATTTCGCTCTCATAATCAGCGGATTGCCCGGCTGGAGCGGTTGAACGATTTGCGCTAAGGTGGTCCAGGTAGGCGTTGGTTGCTCCAGATAGGCTAGAACGGTATAATGGTTGTATAAGCCGAGCCAAAAGCTCACTTTTTATTGATAAGTGTAGGTGGTAAAACACGTAGGTATGGCAGAAAAGACTCAATACGGCGCCGAGCAGATTCAGGTTTTGGAGGGGCTCGATCCGGTACGCAAGCGGCCGGGTATGTATATTGGTGGAACGGGCCCCGAGGGTCTGCATCACTTGGTATGGGAAATTGTAAACAATTCGATCGATGAGGTGATGGCCAACCGCGCCTCAAGCGTGGAGGTGACATTGCTCGAGGACGGCGGCGTGCGCGTGACCGACGACGGCGCGGGCATCCCCGTGGATAAGCACAAGACGGGCTCGCAAATAGGCAAGAGCGCGCTGGAGACGGTACTGACCGTGCTCCACGCCGGCGGTAAGTTTGGGGGCGGCGGCTACAAAGTGTCGGGTGGCCTGCACGGCGTGGGCATTAGTGTGGTAAACGCCTTGTCTACCAAGCTAGTGGCCGAGGTGCGGCGCGGCGGGAAGCTCTACCGCCAAGAATACGTAGCTGGTGTGCCGCAGACCGATGTGAAGGTGGTAGGCAAGTACGAAGGCGAAGGCACTGGTACCACTATTACGTTTTGGCCGGACGCGAGTATCTTCGAGACGATTGAATTTAATTATGACCATATTCTTGAGTATTTGCGGCGTCAGGCGTACCTGACCAAGGGCGCGCGGGCCCAGCTCAATGACGAGAAGACGGGTAAGCGCTACGGCTTCTACTTCGAGGGTGGTATCCGTAGCTACGTGCAGCACATGAACCACGGCAAGGCGGCGATTAATGAGCTGCCGTTTTACGCACAAAAGGTCGTGAAGGACACTGAGGTGGAGATCGCGCTTCAGTATAACGATTCTTACACCGAGACGGCGAAGTATTTTGCCAACAATATTCCCAACCCCGAAGGCGGTACGCATTCGGAGGGCTTCCGCCGCGCGCTTACCCGTACGATTAATGACTACGCGCGCAAGAATAGTTTGATCAAGGATAATGAAGAGAATCTGACGGGCGAGGACTGCCGTGAAGGTATTACGGTGGTGATTTCGGTGCGGCTGCCCGATCCTCAGTTTGAAGGTCAGACCAAGGGTAAGCTGGGTAATCCGGAAATTCGTGGCTATGTAGAGCAGGTGTTTGCCGAGATGTTCAATTATTACCTGGAAGAGAACCCGAACGAGGCCAAAAAGATTATCGGTAAGGCGACGCTGAGTGCCCGGGCCCGTATGGCCGCCCGTGCCGCGCGCGACACCGTGATCCGCAAGGGCGCGCTCGAGGGCATGACGCTGCCGGGCAAGCTCGCGGACTGCCGCACCAAGGATTCGACGCGGTCAGAGATTTACATCGTAGAGGGTGACTCGGCTGGTGGCTCGGCCAAGGGTGGCCGTGATAGCGAGTTTCAGGCGATTTTGCCCCTACGGGGAAAGATTCTCAATGTGGAGCGGGCGCGGCTGGACCGGATGCTGGCCAACAACGAAGTGAAGAATATCATCATCGCGCTGGGCACCGGTATCGCTGAGCAGTTTGATATAAGCAAGCTGCGTTATGGCCGCATTATCATCATGACCGACGCCGATGTCGACGGAGCGCACATCCGGACGCTGCTGCTGACCTTCTTTTACCGCCATATGCCGGCCATTATCGAAGACGGACATCTCTACATCGCGCAGCCGCCGCTTTATGGCATACCGGTGGGGCGCAAGAAGCTGTATGCCTTTGATGAGGTTGAGCGGGATGCGATTATTGACCGCTTGATCGCTGAGAAGCAAGAAAAGAAGAACGCTAAGGCGGCGGCCGAAGTGGTGGCGGACGATGCCGGCGTAGTGGCGACCGATGAAGCCGTGGCGGAAGATGCCCAGGCCGCTGAGCCCGAGGCGGGGGCTGTCGTCGTGGATGAAGAATCCGAGACGGTCGAAAACGATGACATGCGCGAGCGTCGCAAGCAGGCCGGCGTCGGCGACATTCAGCGCTACAAGGGCCTGGGTGAGATGAACGCCGACCAGCTATGGGAAACTACCATGGACCCCGATAATCGGGTACTCCTTAAGGTGAACGTGGAAGACGCCGAAAAGGCTGACGCTATCTTTAATAAGCTAATGGGCGAAGAAGTGTTACTGCGCAAGAACTTTATTTCGAGCCGGGCCACCACTCTGAGCCAGGATGATCTGGACGTATAATGGACGAACAAGAGCGAGATCAAGAATTGGACAACCAAGAGACTCCGGAAGAAGGATCTGATACGGGTGAGCTGGCAGAGCCGGCGGAACTGGTAAAGACCGAGATTGGCTCGGTGAAGCTGCAGACGTTGGAAAACGAGATGGAAACGAGCTACCTGGCATATGCTATGTCGGTGATTGTGGCGCGGGCCCTGCCGGATGTGCGTGATGGTTTAAAGCCTGTTCACAGGCGAATTCTCTACGTAATGAACAATTTAGGTCTTCGGCACACCGCCAAATACCGCAAGAGCGCGGCGGTGGTGGGCGAGGTGATGGGTAACTATCACCCGCACGGCGACTCGGCGATCTACGACTCGATGGTGCGCATGGCGCAGGACTTCTCGATGCGCTACCCGCTGGTGGATGGCCAGGGTAACTTTGGCTCGATGGACGGCGATTCCGCGGCGGCCATGCGCTATACCGAAGCGCGTATGGAGCATATCGCCGAAGAAATGCTCTACGACATCGAGAAAGACACCGTGGACTTTGTGCCCAACTACGACGGCACCAAGAAGCAGCCGTCGGTGTTGCCGGCTAAGTTGCCCAACTTGTTGCTCAACGGCCAGATGGGTATCGCCGTGGGTATGGCGACCAACATTCCGCCGCATAACCTGAGCGAGCTGGTAGACGCGATTGTTGAAATTATCGACAATCCGGAAGTCACGCTCGACGACCTCCTGAAGCACGTGAAGGGTCCGGATTTCCCGACGGGTGGTATTATCTTCGGCAATGATTCGATTCGCCAGGCTTATGGCACCGGTAAGGGCAGCGTGGTGGTACGGGCACGCGCGGAAATCGTGGAGACCAAGAAGGGCCATGAACAAATTGTTATCACAGAGATTCCGTACACGGTAAACCGGGCTACGATGGTGGAGAAAATCGCCGATTTGGTGAAAGACAAGCGGGTTATTGGGATCGCGGACCTGCGCGACGAGAGTAACCGCCACGGTACACGGATTGTGATCGACCTGAAGAAGGATAGTTATCCGAAGAAGGTTTTGAACCAGTTGTACAAGATGACGCCTATGCAGACGTCGTTCCACCTAAACATGCTAGCGTTGGTGGATAACGGCCGCCAGCCGCGGGTGCTGAGCCTAGAAATGATGCTGCGTGAATACCTAAAGCACCGTCAGCAAGTGGTGCGGCGGCGGACGGAGTTTGAGCTTCGCAAAGCCAAAGATCGCGCACACGTGCTCGAAGGCCTGAAGATCGCGTTGGATCACATTGACGCCGTTATTAAGACGATCCGGGCTTCGCAAACCACCGATGAGGCGCGAACCAATTTGATGAAGCAGTTCGGCTTGAGTGAGATTCAGGCGCGGGCGATCTTGGCCATGCAGCTGCGGTCGCTGGCCGGCTTGGAGCGTCAGAAGATCGAGGACGAGCTGGCCGAGCTGAAGAAGCTGATCGCTGAGCTGGAGAAGATTTTGGCCAGCGAGAGCGAGATCCTGCGGGTAATCCGCGAGGAACTGGAAGAGCTGAAGGCGAAGTTTGGCGACGAGCGGCGAACGCAGATTGTGGGCTCGGAGCTCGGTAAATTCTCGGAAGAGGAATTGGTGCCGAACGAGCAAGTGATCGTGACGCTGACTACCGGTAATTACATCAAGCGTATCCCGGCTAATACCTACAAGAGCCAGGGCCGTGGCGGCAAGGGCATCATGGGTATGACCACCAAAGAAGAGGATGTCGTAGAGCATTTGGTGCTGACGCAGAATCATGACTTTATGCTGTTCTTTACGAATAAAGGCCGGGTTTTCCGCCTGAAGGTCTACGAGATTCCGGCGGCTTCGCGGACGGCCAAGGGCCAGCCGGTGGTGAACCTGCTGCAGCTGGGTCAGGGCGAGAAGGTGACATCATTGGTGACGTTTGATGCCAAGGGCGACCAGTCGTATCTGTTTATGACGACCAAACTGGGCACGGTCAAGAAAACGGCGCTGTCCGACTACGCCAATGTACGGGCCAACGGGCTTATTTCGATCAAGCTGGACGCGGGCGATGAGCTCAAATGGGTGAAGCTTACCGGCGGCAAAGACGAGATCATCATCTCGACGGCGCTGGCGCAGGCTATACGCTTCAAAGAAAGCGAAGCGCGGCCGATGGGGCGGGCGACGCGCGGTGTGCGCGGCATTCGGCTGAGAGCGGGCGATGAGGTGGTCGGCATGGACGTGGTGCGGCCAGGGACCGAGCTGCTGGTGGTGATGGAGAACGGCTATGGTAAGCGCACGAAGGTCGACCAGTTCTCGACTCACGCGCGCGGCGGCGTAGGCATTAAGGCCGGCGTAGTGACCGGCAAGACCGGCAAGACCGTGGACGTGCGGGCGATCGCTGATGCTCGTGACGAGGTCGTGGTGGTGTCGACTCAGGGCCAGGTGATCCGGATGGCGCTAGCGAATATTTCGCTGATCGGCCGGGCTACCCAGGGCGTGCGCGTAATGCGGATGGCCGAAGGCGACAAGGTGGCGTCGGTGGCTTTGGTGGGCGAAGCTAGCATCGAAGGCGAACTGGCCGCCAACCCCGAACCGGCTGAGAAATAGCTCGTACTCGCTTTTGGGCGCTTATGGTTATATTCCTAATAATGACTGGTAAAACTGAAAGATCTTTTGGGTAAACACCCAATGTTGTCCCCTCTGTCGGAGGGCTAATCTGGAAACTGTTCGCTAGTTATTAGCGAAGTTAATGATAGCCGGATCGAGGGTCTATGAGGTTTGCTAGGGTAACAAAATTTGCAATTGAGTTTGCCGTGAGCGGCGGCTTGGTTGTGGTTTTGAGTAGTAGTGCGTCGGCCGCCGATAGCGGCCTGGGCACGACTCATCAAAAGAATACACCCGCGCAGAATACAGCCGGGCAGGTGGAACAGACTAGCGCTGGTAGTGTGGCTGGTCCGGCCTCCTTGGGTAGTAATGATTTAATCCCGGCCTCCGACAAACCGGCTCCGGTGGCGCAAAGTACTCCGGGCAAGGCGGTAGGCGTTGATCCGCAGGTCCCAGCTACGAGCAGCGTGGACTCGTCCAGGTCCACGCTGAGACAAGTGGCGGTCGATGCCGGGCTGGTATCGGGTGGGGCTTCTGTGAGTTCTGACGAAAGCGTTGGCACTGATGTGCAACGCGAGGCCTCTGATGGTGTAGCCGCTCCGGATGCGGTAGTGGCGCCGGTGATCGCGGTTGTGACACCTGAGCCACAAAGGGGGGGCGGCGAGAGCGCCAAGGTGGCTCGCACCACGGTATTGCGGATACAACCAATGATTACTAACCGGGGCGCGGTGTTGGCTGGAGATTTGGCGGCGGCTGTCCCGTCCGTGACACTGCCGGCACGCGCGCCGCATCCGGCTCAGCCGGACGGTTTGTGGAGCCGGTTGAGGGCTGAGTTGGCCGGTACGGTGGTTCCGCGGCAGTTTTCGCCTCATGGGGGCACGGTGGTACGGTTCGTATCTGACCTTTCGGTGATAACGACTATGGTGGCTATCGTCGTGATTGGGTTCATGTTTAGTTACGGTTTGTGGCTGCGGCGGGGCGGTTTTGCTAATGCCGCGCGGAGTGATTCGCCCGTTTTGGCGTTCTCTTCGTTTGCTACGCTCTTTTCTTTGAGTTTTGCCCGGGCATCAGCGCCCACGCGAAGCTCATTTTTTGATGTCTTTAGTGCCGATTCTGCTTATGTTGATGTTTCATCGCCGTAAGCGGGCGGGCCTACGGGCCCGGAACTAAAGACCCCATAACAAACTTTAAACGAAAGGATTATAGATGAAAGCATCTGTACTTCGCTACGCAGCCATTGGAATGGCTAGCCTGAGCCTGGCCGGCTTCGCCGCCGCCAGCACCGTAACCGTGACCGGTAGCGGTCCCGAGTCGCACAACAAAGTTAACCTGAGCAACAAGCTCCATGTTAGCAGTACTAACACCAATGTCCTTGGCGTGACCAACTTCAGCGGCCAGGGTGCCGCTTCGGGCAGCGTTAAGTCGCACGAGAACACCAACGCCGGCAGCGCCACCTCCGGCGACGCGACGAACAACAACACAGCTATTACCGAAGCCACCGTGAGCAACACCGGTGCCGCTAGCGGTCTCGGCGCGTTGGCCGGCATGAGCGGTTCTGACACAACGGTTACTTTGACCGGCAGTGGCCCTCACTCCAACAACAAGGTTGATGTTGATAACTCAACCAAGGTCAAATTGACCAACACCAATATTGTGCAAGTGGACAATGTAAGTCTGCAGAGTGCTAAGAGCGGCAGCGTTAAGGCTTCCGAAAACACCGGTGCCGGCAACCTGACCTCTGGCGCGGCCAGCAACACGAACACTACCACCACCACGGTCGGTATTACCAACTAGTTAGTTGGGTTCTTGGGCGGGGCGCCGCCCCGCCGCACTTATCAGGCGCGTATAATCGTAAGTTCAAGCCATATCAAGAGGGACTAAAGGGGAGAGGCAGTTACAGATGCAAAAACAGCGACAATTTTTAAGCCTAATAGTAAGCGTAATGATGGTGGGGCAACTGGGGTTGGCCGGGATAGCAGCGGCGGACGAGTCGCCCAGCCCTACGCCCAGTGCTACGCCGAGCGAGTCGCCGGCGCCGTCGAATTCTCCGGCTCCTTCGGCCTCTCCGGAGCCGTCGGCGGCTCCCAGCCCGGAACCTTCCGCGAGTTCCAGGCCGCATCACCGGGATGATTCGGCTTCGAGTCCGTCGCCGTCGGCTTCTCCTAGCCCCACGCCCGAGGTTAGTTACAGCAAGCCGGGCGTGGATGGCTGCGTAGGCGTCATTCCAAAATGGGTTTTTGATGTCGCGGCTAATGTTTGGGTGAAGGCTGATCAGGGTTCATTTAGCTGTGACTCGGCGACTCACTATTATCTGTCGCCTAAATATGTTTTTGATAAGCGGAATAACTGGTACGAGATAGTTCCGGCTTCGGTCTTGGCAACAAGCACGCCCGACTATTTCGTGACGGCTCCCAATGTGGTTCACACGGTGCTTGGCGACCTGGTGGTCGGCTCGAAAGATTACGAAATGGCTAGGGCTATGGGGTTGTTGAGCAGTGACGGTGGTATTTTGTTGCTGCCGGGCGGAGGGGTGGCCGGCCCGGCCCCCGCTAATCAGGTTGGGGTAAGCAATAACAACCAAGGTTATATTGACCTCACCAACCTCGTAAACGTCATTAACACGTTGCAGAGTGTGGCTACCTCGGGTAATGTGGGCGCGGTTTCGAATACTCAAGTGGGGGGCGCTACATCGGGTACGGCGGCGGTTTTGGCTAACGTGATCAACCTGTTGGCTTCGGCTTGGTCGTGGTCCAACGGCAACCTTAACTTCTTCATGAGAGATTTTGGTAATTGGGTAGGGGATCTCAACCTCGATCCGTCGCAGAGCGCGGCCGGCGGGGGTGGCCAGCTGGGCACTTCGACGACGAATTCGTCTGAGCTTAATGTAAACGCCAAGAGCGGCGCGAATATCGTCAATAATATTGATCTGACGGCTAAGTCGGGCGACGCCTCCGCGACCACGAATACCTCGGCCGGCAATGTGACTTCGGGCGACGCGCGGGCGGTGGCCAATATCATCAATATGATCAATTCGTTCATCTACTCCGGGAATTCCTTCTTTGGCATTTTGAATATCTTCGGAAATTTCAATGGTGATGTGCTTTTCCCCAAGGGCTTTCTGGATAGTGCTACGGCGTCGGGCGCAGGGCCGGATTCTACGAGTCAGGCTTCCGTGAACAATACCAACCAGGCGAACATCGCTACCTCGAATACCTACGGTGTTGATAATAATATTCAGACAAACGCGGTGAGCGGGGCGGCCACGGCCGGGTCCAACACTTCGGTGGGCGATGTGCAAAGCGGCGCGGCTACGACCAAGCAGAATACCTTTAATCTAGCCAATAGCTCAGTCTTTGGTGACAACGCGGTGCTGGTGATTGTCAATGTGCTGGGTCATTGGGTCGGCAAGATTATGACATTGCCGGGGGTGGGTGCGAGCCAGTCGGCACTTTTGACAGGTAATGCTCAGGTAGGCAGTAATGTGACGGGGCCGGGTTCCAACAATCAGGCTAATTCGTCAACCACGAACACCACCAATATTAATCAGCAGTCGGTGGGTACCATTACCAATAATATAAACGTGAACGCGCAATCGGGTGACGCGTCGGCCACCGAGAACACTTCGGTTGGCAATGTGAAATCTGGAAGCGCCCAGGCCGGCTCAAGCGTGGCCAATATTTTTAACTCGGTGCTGAACGTGAAGCATTGGTTCGGCGTGCTGGTGATCAATGTGTTCGGCGACTGGGTGGGCGATGTGAACAATGATACGGTCGCCGGGGGCGTGCCGGGCCAGGGTTCGGGCGAGGGTGCCACGGCTCAGACGGCGGCGACGGCTGTGCCGCGTGTGGGTCTGCTGGCGCTGTTTGGCGGCGCGACAAGTAGCGGTGGTGGCGTGGCCTCGGGTGGCACCGTAGCCGGCGCCCAGACCAGCGTGAGTGGCGCCGAAGGCGGGGCCAAGGTGTTGACCGCCGCGGCCGAGCAGCAGCCGGCGCAGAAGGTGGCCGCGATCGCTAAGAGCAAGGACATGAGTATTTTGTTTGCTTTGTCGGCTGGGGTGATGTTGGTGGCGGGGGCCTTGGCGAGTATTGAACGGAAGCTCAAGCTCAAGCGGTAATACGCGATTTTGGCTCTATCTGGTCGTAGGCGTAAAAACCCGTTACAATGCGAACCATATTCAGGAGTTTTTGCCGGTGGTCTACAATCCATATCTCGTCGTTCCGTTCGCAACTTGGGCGGTCGCTCAAGTCGGTAAGTTCGCGTTGGCGGCTCTGCGCGGCCGGGTGGATTTCCGCTACTTGTATGCTTCGGGTGGTATGCCCAGCGTGCATTCGGCGGTAGTATGCTCGCTTGCTACCACGGCGTTGTTGGTGGATGGCGTTGGGGGTCATCTCTTTGGCTTCGCGGCGATTTTCGCCGTTATCGTAATGTATGACTCGTTTGGTGTGCGGCGCTCGACGGGGGAGCAAGCCGTGGCTATTAACATGCTCATCGAGAGCATGAATCACAGCAAGGTTAAGCTGACCGAGCCGGGTTTGCGGCTGCGGGAGATCTTGGGCCACCAGCCGCGCGAGGTGTCGGTAGGGGCTGTTTTGGGGGTCGTGCTGGCCTGCCTGTTTAATTATGACCGGCTGGGGAAATTTGGAGAGTTTCTGCAGGCGGTACCGCAGAAAACCGAGCTGTGGGCGTATCTGGGCGTATTTGGTGTGATGATTGTCGGTGGCCTCGTAGCCCGGTTGGTGCTGCGGGCTCGTTACCGTAAATCGCAGGTTATGAAAAAGCTGGCGAAGCGCATCTTTACGGCGGCTTGGAGCTGTGGTTGGCTGGGTCTGGTGAGCTTGGTGCTGGTATATGAACACGCGAGTTACTTTGCTTGGCGAGTGTGGCCGGTCGCGGTAATAGCGGCAGCGGTGTTGTGGGGCGTGTGGCTAGCGACGGCTTCGTACCGGGCGGTGCCGGCGACGCTGGCGGCTGAGGCGACCGAGGCGCGGAAGCGCAAATGGCTGACATGGGGCCGGGGTAAGGGCGGCAAGGCGAAGCGGGCTTAATCGCACGCGTCCGAACGCTGTCCCTTTCTTCGGTGTAGCCGGTATCAGTACCGGCGTCCGCTTGTCTGGAGATATATTTCACTCCTGCCACCCGTACCTACGGCCCTAGTATGCGGGGCGCTGAGGACTCGGGGATGTCGAACACAAGCACTTTGGGGTAAACTGAGAACATGGGTTACTCTGTGCGATGGCTTGTAGGCCTATTAATTGGAATCATAGTATGGGCGGGAGCGGTTTCCGGGGGTCCGGTGGTCTTGGCGGCGGAGACTAAGCCGCCAACGGTACCGGGGAATTTCCAGGCCGTCGTAGCCGAGGGGAGCACTACGCTGACGCTGTCGTGGCAGGCATCGACTGACGAATCGGGTATCGCGGGGTATCGGCTGGACCGGTCGCTGGACCAGCTCACATGGGTGACGCTGAGCGATTCTATACCCAATATTAACTACGAAGATAAGACGGCTGGTTTTGGCGTCCACTATTATTACCGGTTGTTGGCGATCGACCGGGCGGGCAACGCGTCGGCTTGGGCGGCTACCGATCTGGAGACGAGCACGTTTCATAGTGGTCAGACGAGCACTGGCGATGCCTATGGTTTCGCGAGCTCGGATAGCTTAGCCTCGGTGGTGATTCCGAAGGACGCGGTCCGAGGTGATTCGAGCATGGATTGTGTACTGAGTACAGCTGTGCCAAGCACCAAACAAGTCGGTACATCCGCGATGCCGTTGGTGCTTGGGCCGTACGCCCTGACCTGTAGGACGATTGCCGGTACACCGATCCTTGCCTTCGAGAAGCCCATAACTTGGAGATTTGACGTCAGCGGTAAGCTTAAGGGGCTGATTAGCCCCAAAGCGTACAAGTTTGATTCGGACGGTAGGACGGCGCCTCTCGCGACGTCGCGCTATAATACCGGCGGGCAAGTGGTGACGGTCCAGATGGTGACGACTGACCCTATCGTGGTGTTGGCGGAGAAGCCCAAGAATGTTATCTCGGCCAATTTTATTGTTTTCTTGATGGTGATCGGGTTGCTTGTTTGGGGGCTCATTGTTCTGATGATCCACCGCAAGCGAAAGAACGATCATGAAGCTTATTTGCGTTCGAAGTATTATAATTTGTGAAGACAATGCAACATCATCCTCATTTTGAACATCATCGCCGTGAGATCCAGCTGACCCGCCGGCGGTTTCAGGGTGCGCTACTGCTGCTGTTCGTGGGGCTGTCGGTGGCTATGGGGCTGCAGTTTCGGGGTAGCGAGGCGGCTACGACCGTTACGGTGCAGTCGCTGAGCATTAGCCCCGCTTCCCCGGTGGTCGGCAAGACGGCTACGGCGACGGTCAAGATTGTGGCATCGGCGTCGTTTACGGCCGAAGAGTTTGTGATCGCCGCCCGTGATTCGGCTCTCGTGAATAATGACTTTCCGAAAGTCTTTAATTATCCAATCGGCACTACGGCTAAGACGTTTTCGGCGTCCAAAAGTTTTACCGCTACGGGTAATTACACCTATTTCGCGAGTTATAAGCTTGGTGGGGTTTGGCATCAGCTAGCTCCGACCAAGAGTTTTACGGTGGTGGCGGCTCCTACGCCCGCTCCGACGCCCAAGCCCACACCCAAGCCAACTCCGGTGCCGACACCACAGCCGACCGTGAATCCAACCCCGGTTCCGACTCCCGGGCCGGGACCGGGTCCGGTGCCAACACCGGATCCAGGTGGCGGTGGTGATCCGGGTGGGGATCCAGGGTCTGGGGGCTCACCGACCGGCGGTTTTGGCTCCGGTGATCCGGGCGAAGATATAATTGCCGGCGGAGCGTCGCCGGCCGCGCCGGCCGCGCCCGACACCACGCCTCCGAGCGTGCCAGGTAATCTGGAAGCTCTGGTATCGGGTGATAACGCCATCGTGAACCTGGCCTGGACTGAGTCGACGGACAACACCGGCATCAAGGCATATCAGGTGGAGCGGTCGCTTGATCAGACGACCTGGTCGGTTCTTACAAGTGATCAGGCGGGCACGAACTATCGCGACGATACGGCGGCGTTTGGGGTCCATTATTACTATCGGGTAAAAGCGACGGATAGCGCGGGCAATTCCTCGGAATATGCCGCGGCTGACGCTACTACGCCTACGTTTACTCAGACTACGAGCAGCGATAATTCTACTACCTATCAAAGCGATGACGGTCTGGCGAGTGTAACGCTACCCCAGGGCGCCCTGGACGGTGATGCTAACTGTAGCGTGGGCAAGGACGACACCAAGGGCGTGGGTTCCACCCAGCATCCGCTGATCGCTGGTCCATACGCGCTTATTTGTAAGGATGCGAGCGGCACTGTGACCACGGACTTTAAAAAGCCTTTGGCGTGGACATTTACCCTGAAAGACAAGCTGAAGGGCGTACAGAACCCCCTGGGGTATACGTTGGCAAGCGGAGCGGCGCCGGTTTTGGTAAAGAATGGCAAATTTGATACCAAGACCAAAGTTTTGAACATGAGTACGGATGGTAAGGGTAGCGTGCTGGTGTTAGCGAGCTTGCCGCCACAGATTCCCTGGAACTTAATCATCATTCTTCTTGTGGTATTAGTGATATTTGGCGCCATCGCGATGTTCATACTGCGGCGCAAGCAGAAGACGAACTACGATGAGTATTTACGGTCAAAATACTACAACTTGTAGGTAGGGGGGCCGCCCCACCGCCAATGTCTGTCCAATGTAGGCGCAGAGAATGATGTTTGGTGGTGGGGCGGCCTTCAGCCGGGCCTAGGGGTGGCCGCAGTCTCTGCCGACGCCTCCCTTGAGTCGAATAAACGACGTGAGATCGGTTTCCCCGGTGTTGGGCCGCTTGCCGTTCGGCTTCTTTTTGTTCAGGCAAGCCTTGAGAACCTCCCTGGTGTAAATGCGGAGTCGGTTTCCTCTTCCGTCGGGACCTTCGAAGAGGAGCCAGTAGTTCCCGGCGGGGTCCCGGGCAAGGTCGCCGTCGTGCTGCTCAACCGCAGGATTTGCACGAGTGGGCGGCTCGGCGCCAGTGCTTCCGGGGGCATTCTTGCAGGACGCTAGGGGGCTGGTTGCGAGAACAAAGGCGATGGCAAGGCAGGTGAATCGTGCGATCGACATACGAACTCCAAGGTGCTGCGGGACGGTTGTCTGGGCGGCTGCCGAGACACCAATTACTGTAACATGTAGAGCGGATAGCGATAATTTAAGATTTTTGGTTCAAACCCGTTGACATGCCCTATCTGATCGAGTAAGATACGGAGGTCTTGAAATGGTTTGGAAGTGAGAAGGCTCTTTGAGGGCTATTATTTTTGACCTAGTGAGATTGTAGTTTGAAATCTTTAATCGTGCAGTGCAATGAAGGTCTGCTCTTTTCGTCAGTGGAGAGGCAGACCACGGTCCCACGGTGCAAGCCGTGAGGACATCAGTTTTCGGTGGCGCAAGCCACCAAAGAACCGAAAAATTTTTTTGATTGAGCGCCAAGCTCAAACAACCCAAGTCACAGGTTAATCTCTGTGCATATTTGGAGAGTTTGATCCTGGCTCAGGATGAACGCTGGCGGTGTGCCTAATACATGCAAGTCGAACGCGATCTTCGGATCGAGTGGCGGACGGGTGAGTAACACGTTGGTACCTACCCCTAAGTGGGGAATAACTGCCCGAAAGGGTGGCTAATACCGCATAATCCCGCAAGGGTAAAGCAGTAATGCGCTTAGGGAGGGGCCTGCGTCTGATTAGCTGGTTGGTAGTGTAATGGACTACCAAGGCTACGATCAGTAGCTGGATCGAGAGGTTGACCAGCCACACTGGGACTGAGATACGGCCCAGACTCCTACGGGAGGCAGCAGTAAGGAATCTTCCACAATGGACGAAAGTCTGATGGAGCAACACCGCGTGCAGGATGACGGCCTTCGGGTTGTAAACTGCTTTTATATGGGAAGATTATGACGGTACCATATGAATAAGCACCGGCTAACTACGTGCCAGCAGCCGCGGTAATACGTAGGGTGCAAGCGTTATCCGGAATCACTGGGCGTAAAGCGTGCGTAGGCGGCGTGTTAAGTGAGATGTTAAATCGTGTGGCTCAACCATATCGATGCATCTCATACTGGCATGCTAGAGGAAGGCAGAGGCAAGTGGAATTGGTAGTGTAGCAGTGAAATGCGTAGATATTACCAGGAACACCAATGGCGAAGGCAGCTTGCTGGGCCTTTTCTGACGCTGAGGTACGAAAGCGTGGGGAGCGAACAGGATTAGATACCCTGGTAGTCCACGCCGTAAACGATGCATACTAGTTGTATGGGGTATCGACCCCCTGTGTAACGAAGCTAACGCGATAAGTATGCCGCCTGGGAAGTACGGCCGCAAGGCTAAAACTCAAAGGAATTGACGGGGACCCGCACAAGCAGAGGATCATGTGGTTTAATATGACGCTACGCGTAGAACCTTACCAAGGCTTGACATCCCTGGAACCCACTGGAAACAGAGGGGTGCCTTCGGGAGCCAGGTGACAGGTGCTGCATGGCCGTCGTCAGCTCGTGTCGTGAGATGTTGGGTTAAGTCCCGCAACGAGCGCAACCCTTATCGTATGTTGTATTTTTCATGCGAGACTGCCCGGGCCAACCGGGAGGAAGGTGGGGATGACGTCAGGTCGGCATGGCCCTTACGCCTTGGGCTACTCACGTGATACAATGGCCGGTACAATGCGCCGCGAAACCGCGAGGTGGAGCAAATCGTATCAAAACCGGTCTCAGTTCGGATTGGAGGCTGCAACTCGCCTCCATGAAGTCGGATTTGCTAGTAAACGTAGGTCAGCACACTACGTTGAATACGTTCCCGGGTCTTGTACACACCGCCCGTCACGTCACGGAAGTCGCCAACACCCGAAGTGCCTATTTAACTAGGCCCTAAGGTGGGGGTGGTAACTGGGATGAAGTCGTAACAAGGTATCCGTACCGGAAGGTGCGGATGGATCACCTCCTTTCTAGGGAGAAACGACTCAGCAATGAGTTCCGAGTGCTAGACACTCGGTCATACCAACCGCTATAGTTTGATCTGCTCGCCGCAAGGTGAGAAGTGATCCTATAAGTTGGGTGAGAACTTCTAGGTCGGTCATTGCACTGCACGATTAAGATTTGAAGCTATACAAAAACCAGTCCTTTTGGGCTGGTTTTTTGTGTGGGCGGAAGGTAATTTAGGAGGCGAGCTGAAACAGCTTGGTGAACTCGTCGTATGAGTCGGCGGCTATGTGTGGCGGTACGGCTAGCGATAGCAATTCTTCGCGCGGGTAGCGGGTGGTAATGGCGCAGGCGTACAGGCCGGCGGCTCGGGCGGCCATGATGCCTCTTGGGTCGTCCTCGAAGGCGCAGACGGCTGCCCGGTCGCTTTCCGCGAGGCCGAGTGAGGTGAAGGCGAGGTTGAATACCTCCGGGTTGGGTTTGGGGTGCGTGATGGATTCTTTGGTTTTGATGCGGCTATCGGGGAAGAGGGGTTTGAGGCCGGTTTTATCCAGGAATATATCGACGTCCTGCCGGAGAGCGGTACTGGCAATGGCTAGCTTATCGTTAAGCCCGTTTTGTGCGAGCAAAGAGACAAAGTCTGTGGCGCCGGGTACTTCTTCGCCTTCGTTTAAAAGCAGGGTTTTGTGGAAGGAGTTTTTGAGAGTGGTTATTTCTTGCAGTAAAGGGTTTTTGTGGTCAATAACATCACCGGTAGCTAGCTTTGACATGACCAATATGTTCCATACGGCAGCTTCTAGGGTGTGCACGGGGGCGTTCAAGAAAGCATCGAGATTGGCCTTTGGGGAGAGATCGCATAATATTTGAAGGCCGCGCCGGCGACCGACTTCCTGGACGGCGGCTAGGCGTGAGCGCTCGTGGAGACCTTGCTCCGGCGTGTCCGGAATGTTGTTGAGCAAGGTGTCGTCGACATCGAAGATGGCGCCTTTGACTTTGAAATTGATCATTTGGCGTAAGGGCCGAATATGCCGCGAAGGGGGCCGAGCAGAAACGTCATGACGTTGTTGCCGAAGCCGGTAGCTACGAAGAGGCCAAGCGCCATCACGATTACGCCGAATATTTTGTAGATGCCGTTGGTGGTGCCGGGTCCGGTGATGTTCTCGAGCCAGTCCTGGGGGCCGGTCATATTGCTGATCTGGTAGCTGAAACGGACGAAAGCGATGCCGGCGGCCGACATGAGGAGGCCGATGATGACATTGGGGAAGTTAATCATGGTTTTAGTATACCAAAACCCCCGGTTCCGGGTGGCGACGGGACGGGGGATTGATGGTTCTTAGCTTTTATTACTGCGACGGACCCGGTTGATGGTTTCGACGAGCTCTTGCTTGTTCATATCGTGACTGCCCGAGATGTCGTATTCGCTGGCGATTTTGCGCAGGTCATCTACCTTGAAGTCGTCCATCTGAATATCTTCGTTGCCGAGGCGTTCGCGAAAGGTTTCTGAATTGTTCTTCCTCCGTGCCATGGTCATACCCCTCCTTATGGTTGTTGCATGGTAATGCATTGCCATGGCGCGCGTCATTGGAACGGGTGTGCAAAATTGGCTGGAAAGCGCGGGTGGTTTTGGGAGGTCTACCAGACGCGGGGAATAAGCATTTTGGTTTTGCGCATGTATCTTTTGTAATCATCGCCGAATTCTCGGATGAGAATGGCTTCTTCTTTTTTGGCTTGCTGGTGGGCAATAATGGGTAGGACCGCTAAGAATAGCAGAAAAACGTAGCTACCGGCGACGATTTCGGCGCCGATCATGGAGAGAAAGATCCCAGCGTAGATGGGGTGGCGGATGGAGCTGTAGACGCCGGTGGTGGTGAGGGTATGGCGGGTTTTGATCTGGTACTCGGCTCCGTGGGCCCAATTGGCGCCGAGGGTGCGGCGGGCGGACATGCTGACGGCAAAGCCAATCACTACGAAGGCGAAACCGATGGCTTGAATGGCGAGGTTTTGGTGGAAGGGGAGGATTTGGAGGCCGAAAAGCTGGAGGTAGATCAGGGCCCCCGCTAGCGAGGAGGCGGTACGTCTGAGATAGGCGCTGGCCGAAAGGCGCTGCAGCCGGGGCTTTTCAGTTTGGGCTCGGCGGGCCGTAATTACCCAATAGACATAGCGGGTGCTGATGAGCAGGATGGTGAGGAGCCGTAGGAGGTTGTCGGGAGTGTATAAACCGGTCATAATCCTAAATTTCCGTGAAGTCGGCGGGGGTGAGCAGAGGCTTGAGCCGCGCCCGTATCGATGGCGGCAAACGCACTCCTCACGCCGGCTGATGGAATGCTTGCGAGCAGAACACCACCGACGGTCGATATTGAGCCAGAGATCGTACTGCCGACGCCCGCGCTCTCCAACCCCAGCACCGTTGTGAGCACAATCGCGGTACCGTTGCTCCCGAATCGGACTTCGAGACCGTTGGGGCCGGCGTAGTAGCGGCCAAAGTTTGGGTCACCGAACATGTACGTTGAGGCACCGTCGGGTTGGATCGGAACTTGGTGATTCACGATCTGGGTGTACGCGTCGGACGTGTCGGCGTGCGCGGCGATCGGGATCATCGTGA
This sequence comes from Patescibacteria group bacterium, assembly GCA_028288925.1. Lineage (GTDB taxonomy): Bacteria > Patescibacteriota > Saccharimonadia > UBA4664 > UBA4664 > RYN-427. The sequence goes on from JAQGHG010000018.1 coordinate 27,221, forward strand.
GCGCGGCCAGTATGACCGCCATGATGACGTTGAGACTTCGTTTGCGCATTCCATCTCCTGGATGAAGATATCGAAGAGCTGCCTAGGCGGACCGCCGAGGCTTGCGCATTATGTGCAATTATTGAAATTAAGTCAAGTCGGGCGATTTGCGCATGTGACTATTGCAATAACTGGGAGCGCTGAAGGTGTAGCGTGGATTACGACGGCTTGCGTCGATTGCTCATAACGGAGTAGGCAAAATAGAGAATCTTCATAAAGGCAAAGACTTGAAGGATGGTGAGTATATCGAGCTTTCCGGCGTGTCGGCCGAGGGACCATATGCTTGACGAGACGATAAAGACCGCCGTGGTGGAGATTTCCCACTTGAGGCTCCCAAGGAGTTGCTTACCCAGCCTATCGATAAGCTTCGCATAGCGATATTCCATAAAGGCATAGACGCTGGCGAGGAGCGCTCCGAGATAGAATATAGATACGAGAGAGCCAGTCTTGGCGGGGGCGGTAAGACTGGCTTCAATAGCAACAACCAACCATAGGATCAGCCACAGAAGTGCTTCTCGTATGCTCTTTGGTATGTCATGATGTCAAAGTATAGTTGTGCATATATCTTGAGTGTCTAATGTGGGCGCCGTGGGCGGAGCAGGTAGATAGCTAAGGCTGTTGCCCAAACGAGCAACATCCAAGACCATTGAGAAGTCTGCTTAGTTACGCTCCAGATAGTCCAATCTATTATAGGCAATAGAATGCAGATCAGAAGCATACCAAGCCCCAGGCCTTCGGCCGATAGGCCAAGATCGCGAGGTCGTGGATTACGATATTCTCGGATTATATTGTATATCTCGTAGAAGATATAAAGAAGGTATAGAATGACAAAATTTGATTCAAGTAGAGCGGTAGTCTTATGTCCGACAGGTGCTCGGGCAATGTCGTTTATCATGGCGAGCAAGATAACGACCCCCCATCGCCAAACGGCTCGATGGGCTGGAGCGATAATTTTGCGCAGACTGATTATGGTTTTATTCACGCCGAATTCGAATGCTTTTAGAGTTTTAATTGTAGCTATTATGCCCAGGTTGAAGCTCAGAGTAAATAGAGAAAATAAATTGGCATATATGAAGTATTCTTTGACCTTACGCCAGGGTAGCCCCATTTAAAGACCAGCCACGATGCTGATTGCGCGGTAGTCGCGCCCGTGAGCTTTGCCGCCTCGGTGGGCAGCATCCATTCGCCCTGGTAAATCTGGAAGGCGACGGAGAACCACCCCCAACTCAAGGGGGTGGTTTTGTCCATCTGCGGGCGGGCGCAAGCTGACCGGAGACGAGCTCAAAGAGCCCTTCGCCCTCCTGTACGACGTGTATGAGATCTACCTGGAGCACCGAGGGTCGGGACGGGCCGTCACGATACGACTGAGGCGGGGACACCAAGCCGCGACGGCCGCTGACGGGTCCGCAGACATGATCAAGGGCACCCTCCCGAAGGAAGATGCCCTTGATCATGAGACCTTGATCCGACTACTAGGCGGGTCCCATGAAGACCACGGTTCTAATAAGCGGGTCATGGTGGAGCATGCCGGGCTCGAACCGGCCACCTCCTGCTTGCAAAGCAGGCGCTCTACCAAATGAGCTAATGCCCCGTAGGGTAACAAATGAGGCACATTTGGTGGGCTTGGCAGGACTCGAACCTGCGACCTCGTCATTATCAGTGACGCGCTCTAACCAGCTGAGCTACAAGCCCATCAGATGGGCCTCATATGAGATATGTGAATTGTTAAATTGACCTTGCTATTTAAGCATAAACTGTGAGGTTGAGCAAGCTAATGTGGGACGGCAGGATATGCCTCTACCAATATACGACGGGAGGCCCGCATCCGTTGACTCCGTTGTCATCAGATGCGGGCCGGTACTTGGGCGCCTGACGGCGCTCACATGATCCACAAAAGGAGTGGGCCTATCGAATTTCTAGATAGAGGTTCGATAGTGGGTTGCGTACCCAGGTGTAGAACTTCACCACGCCGTTCTTGTTGGGGGTCGCTCTGTCTGGCAGGCTAGGCTGGTCATTTCTGACTGTTGTGCCATTAGGCAGCTGCGATGTGGTGCATCGGCCGAGAATTAGTGCTCCGGCCGTTAGGGCGCTGTTGGAGCCAGCGGAGAGGTCTATCTCCAAGACTAGCTCGGTGAGTTTTCCGTCAAGGGGCTCGCAAGGACGAGATACGGTGACCTCGAGCATTACCGGACGTTTGCATTTCTCGTCGCCGGCTCGGACAAGAAATGTTCTAGCGGTTTTCATGAGGCGTCCGGCTGCGTTTTCCCGAACCCCCCAATTGGGCGGCGTGGTGAGGTAGAACCGGGACTGACCTTCGTGAACAGGGCCGGCAACATCGACGGCGATCGTGGTGGTCACTATGACTATCCTTTGTGAGGGATACAGGGGGCAATGAGCTCGAATCCGTGGGGAATCTCGGAGTACGCATTTTGATAGCGCGCCCGACTCTCTCTGCCGATTCGAGTTCTATTCTAGTATGCATCTCATTCGCTTTCTTGGCAATTTTACTATGTGCAGAATCACAGTGTGTTTATGTCGGGCAAGGTGTAGAACAATGCTCGCTTTTGACATATCCCACAAAAGGGGCGGGAGCTCCAGGCGGACCTGGCGACTCTGGCGGTCGCGAGAGCCGACCTGGCCAAGTGGAAGACCAACTTGGCCCGTGTCACGATGCTTCGGAAGCGTAGGGACGTGGTTCACTTCAGCCGGCTTCTGCGTGAGGCCGAGGCTGTTGTCACGCTGCTTGCCAGGAGTTGCCCGAGACTCGAGGCGATGATCCATGTACTTGAATGTATGGATCATGTGCAGTTGTATGAACGCCTCGTAGTCGAAGCTGCGGATTCTCTTGGTGGTGAAAGGCTGAGGATCGCGCGCACCGAGGAGGAGTGCCATAACGCAGCCGTAGGGCGTTCAATGCCCGTGATCGGTGATCTCTTTGCCGCGCCGAATGTCTCAAACTACGTTCGTGGTTGCAAGCTTACCGTCAAAATCTACACTAAGCGTGCGAGGGAGGCGATCGACAGCCTCGTTGATGATGGGACTCTTGTTCTGCACCGCGGCCTGGTCTGGTACGTCGCGCATGAAGCTCCGGAGCTGCCCATCTGATCGTCCACCCCCCCTGTCCATCTGCCCACCTGAGGAACGCAAGTTCTCCTCGGGTGGGCCCTGTTTGTTTTAAGGGTCTCGTGCTTGCTTGTGAGCGGAGTGCGGGGCAAAATTGATTTGATAAGGGAGTCTGGGAATTATGCGGATTACGAAGTATGGACACGCGTGTTTGTTGATCGAAGAGGGGAAAGCGAAGTTTTTGATTGACCCTGGTGCTTTTTCGAAGGGATTTGAGGGGGTGACGGGGTTGAGCGCGGTGATGATTACTCATCAGCACGCGGATCATTTGGTGGCGGAGAACATTAAAGCGCTACTGGCGGCGAATCCGGAGGCGAAGGTACTGGCCGATGAGGGATCGGTGATGGTGCTGTCGGAGGCCGGCGTGATGGCGCATGCGATGCATGAGGGTGACGAGCAGACGATCGCGGGGGTGAAGGTGGCGGTATTTGGCAAGGATCACGCCGAGATCCACCCGGATATCCCGGGTATTCCGGATGTGGGCTATATGATCGCCGAGCGGTTTTTCTATCCCGGCGATAGCTATATGGTGCCCGGCCGGCCGGTGGAGGTGCTGGCGGCGCCGGCGGGAGCGCCGTGGCTGAAGGTGAGCGAGGCGGTGGATTATGTGCGCGCGGTGAAGCCCAAGGTGGCGATTCCGGTGCACGACGCGGTGCTGGCTATGCCGGAGATGAATTATGGCTTGATGAAGCGGTTAACTGCCGATGCAGGGATAGAGGTAAGAGTCGTGGAGAATGGCCAGACGACGGAGGTTTAAAAGGATGCTTCGGAAGCGCTTCTGGGGTATGCTGAGAGTAGCATAAGAGTTATAGACATCATGCCCGGTTGGAAGCGTTTGGCGGGATTAGTACTGGTAGGATCGGCTGCGATGGCCGGTCTGGGGTCATTGGGTATGGCGCGGGCCGACGCTCCGGGCTGTGGAGTACCGGGCAGCGCTTGCAGTGAGGCCGAGGTGGCTACGCACAATACAGTTCGAAATTGTTGGGTGATGTATAGCGGCGCGTATTACGCGGCGGGGAGCTTCGTGGGGGCCAATGGTGCGGTAGCGGTGTTGAGTAGCGGCTGGTGCGGGCGCGATGTGACGGTTTATGTGGTTGGTCTGACGTCCGCCAAACCGTTAGTGAAGGACATTTTGGCTTCATATAGAGTGGGGCCGGTACAGTGAGGCGCCCGGGAATCCTGATGGATGTGGTGCTGGCGGTCGTCGTAGTGGTGGCCGTGGTGGGTGCGCTGGGAGCGCAAAAAGGCGTGCGGCAACAGGTAGGCAAGACGGTGACGGCGGCTTTGCCCTCGCCGGTGCCGCCCCATATGTACAAGACGGGCGAGACGGCCACGATGGGCGTGTACGCGCTGACCGTCAAGCAAACGCGGGTGGATGCTCAGGGTACGCGGCCGTATGTGCCGGGCGCGGGCTACCAGTATTATGTGGCGGATGTGGTGCTCAAGAATACTGGCAAGGAGGCCCTGGAGGCCGCGCCGGCGGTTCAGATGTATCTGCGCGATGCCACGGGTGCGAATTACGCTATGGCGCCGGCGCCGCTGGATGTGCCGTTCGCGGCTGGTCAGCTGGTGGCGGGCGAGGAGCGGGCAGGCCAGGTGAGCTTCGCGGCGCCACAAACGGCGGTGGGTTTGCGGTTGATATTTGATCCGGCTCCGGCGGCGGGGGCGGTGGCGGTGTTTGAGATGGCCTCGAACTAGGCCTCGGGTCCTGGCGGGGGCACGCGCCACCCCCTTTGAATTGTAGCGATCTCCCCTAAAAAGTATTGACCGCCCAGATGAGACCTGCTAGTGTATGAGAGTTACTTCGAGGGCTTGCATGAGTAGACAGCTAGGTTTGAGCGGAGAATCCGCCTAAACAATCAGTTGTCTCTTACTATGTAGGCTCTGCCGGACACCCGTTCGCGGAGTTTGTTTTTTTGAAAACTAAGTAAGAATGGGTACGACACACTGTTTTTCTTACCAGTGTGTCGACAAACAATTTCATCGGATCGAATTCACCGCCGAGGTGGATAAGATCGGATAAACCTAGCAGTTGCAAACTGCTAGTCAAACAGGTTCGGCAAAATTCCTTAAGTTTTGTCGGACCAACGTAAGAAAGTTACTTAAGGGCACATGACGGATGCCTTGACGTAAAGTACCGAAGAAGGTCGTAGAAGGCTGCGAAAAGCCTCGGGGAGCTGCCAATCAAGCTTTGATCCGGGGATTACCGAATGGGGCAACCCAATCGTGGTTATACGCGATTACCCGTATCTGAATCTATAGGATACGAGGAGGGAACGCTGTGAACTGAAACATCTCATTAGCAGCAGGAAGAGAGAGAAACCTCAATTCCGTAAGTAGCGGCGAGCGAAAGCGGAAGAGCCAAAACCTATATAACTTTCTCAAGTTTACTTGTGAATAAGCTGACAGGCGAATGTTATATCGGGGTTGTGAGATTACAGATGACCATAAATGGTTACTTGATACTTGTATTGAGTGATCATTTATGCGACCGGGCGACTGTCATCACCGGGTAAGGTAAGAAAGTTGAAGATTAGTGGAAAGGTCCGGAATGGCCTGCCAAAGAGGGTGAAAGCCCCGTACGCGAAAATCTTCAGCCCTTATATCTGTTTTCTCGAGTAAGCCGGGACACGTGTAACCCTGGCCGAATCCGGAGGGACCACCCTCCAAGGCTAAATATACTTTACGATCGATAGTGAACAAGTACCGTGAGGGAAAGGCGAAAAGAACCCCGGAAGGGGAGTGAAATAGAACCTGAAATCATGTGCCTACAATGAGTCGGAGCTGCGCTCTTCACTGCAAGTGAGAGCTATATGTTCGCAGACAGTTACCTTGAGTCCTGTTATTCCAGACAGGTGCGAGGTAGCAGCTACATTTTTTGCGAACGTTATGGCGTTCATCTCTAGTGATGAGCGTGGTGACGGCGTGCTTTTTGTAGAACGATCCAGCGAGTTAATTTTGTATGCGTTAGGTTAAGTCAGATGACGGAGCCGTAGTGAAAGCGAGCCTTAATAAGGCGACATAGTATGCAGGATTAGACCCGAAACCGGGTGATCTAACCATGGGCAGGTTGAAGCATAGGTAAAACTATGTGGAGGACCGCACCAGGGAGTGTTGCAAAACTCTTGGATGACCTGTGGTTAGCGGAGAAATTCCAATCGAACTCGGAGATAGCTGGTTCTCCTCGAAATAGCTTTAGGGCTAGCGTCACAAACTACCTCCTGGGGGTAGAGCTCTGTTTAGGTAATGGTCCGCAAGGATACTGATCCTTCGCAAACTGCGAATACCGGGAGAGACTATTGTGGCAGTCAGAACGGCGGGGCTAAGCTCGTCGCTCAAAAGGGAAACAGCCCAGATCGCCATCTAAGGCCCCCAAGTCTACGCTAAGTGGGAAACGATGTGCAAACGCATAAACAACCAGGATGTTGGCTTAGAAGCAGCCATGCATTTAAAGAGTGCGTAACAGCTCACTGGTCAATTGTGATTGTGCGCGGAAAATATAACGGGGCTAAGCGTAGCGCCGAAGATGCGAATTGGACGTATTTATACGTTCAGTGGTAGAGGAGCGTTCCTCGTGCGGTGAAGTCAGACTGGAAAGTCTGGTGGAGCGCGGGGAAGTGAGAATGCTGGAATAAGTAACTTTAAGGAATGTGAGAATCATTCCCACCGTAAGAGCAAGGTTTCCTGGGCTACGATTATCGTCCCAGGGTTAGTCGGGCCTAAGCCGAGGCGAGTAGCGTAGGCGATGGACAACGGGTTGATATTCCCGTACCGGCGATGTTGTTCCTCCACAATGACGCGGCGTGGTAATCAGAGCGGATTTTTGGCTATATCCGTCTAAGCAGGTAGTCTCTAGCAATAGAGGTGAGACGCGAATGAAAGGCTGTAACAAGCTGATTCTGGTGAGCCAAGCTGACAGGAAAAGTCGTGGAGTTAATAGGCATAGCCGCCCGTACCGCAAACCGACTCCGGTGCTCGGGTCGAGTAGACCAAGGTGTACGAGAGAACCCTCGTTAAGGAACTCGGCAATACAGCGACCGTAACTTCGGGATAAGGTCTGCCTCCTTCGGGAGGCCGCAGCAAAAGAGCCCATGCGACTGTTTATCAAAAACACAGGTCTGTGCTAAATCGAAAGATGATGTATACGGACTGACGCCTGCCCGGTGCTGGAAGGTTAAGTGGAGGGGTGCAAGCTCTGAAATGAAGCCCCAGTAAACGGCGGCAGTAACTATAACTGTCCTAAGGTAGCGAAATTCCTTGTCGGGTAAGTTCCGACCCGCACGAATGGCGTAACGATATGGGCACTGTCTCAACGAGGGACTCGGTGAAATTGCAATAGCGGTAAAGATGCCGTTTACCCGCACCAAGACGGAAAGACCCCATGGAGCTTTACTACAACTTGGCATTGGGCCAGGTTATAGCTTGTGTAGTATAGGTGGGAGACTGTGAAGCCAGAGCGTTAGCTCTGGTGGAGTCGAAATGTGAAATACCACCCTTGCTGTAACTTTGTCCTAACCAGTACCGCAATTTGCGCGGGAGACTGGCAAGACAAAATGCATAGCTAGTAAGCACCATAGATCTTTTATCTATAACTTGAGAAAACGTTTATTTCGTCGATGTAATAAACAAATTTCTCTGCTACAAGCAACTACTTGTCTTGTTAGATTTTCCTCACGCACAAATTCCGGTACTGGAACAGTGTCTGGTGGGTAGTTTAACTGGGGCGGTTGCCTCCCAAAGAGTAACGGAGGCGTTCAAAGGTTGGCTAGGTACGGATGGAAATCGTATCGATAGTGCAAACGCATAAGCCAGCTTGACTGTGAGGCCTACAAGCCGAGCAGGTACGAAAGTAGGAGTTAGTGATCCGCTGCAAATTAGAATGTGGAATCTGCAGCGCTCAACGGATAAAAGCTACCCTGGGGATAACAGGCTTATAGGTCCCAAGAGTTCACATCGACGGACCTGTTTGGCACCTCGATGTCGGCTCGTCGCATCCTGGGGGGGAAGCACCTCCCAAGGGTTTGGCTGTTCGCCAATTAAAGCGGTACGCGAGCTGGGTTCAGAACGTCGTGAGACAGTTCGGTCCCTATCTGGTGTGGGCGTAAGGAAATTTGAGAGGATTGGCTCCTAGTACGAGAGGACCGGAGTGAACGAACCTCTGGTGTATCGATTGTTCTGCCAAGGGCATTGTCGAGTAGCTACGTTCGGAAGGGATAAGCGCTGAAAGCATATAAGCGCGAAACCCACCTCAAGATTAGATTTCCCCATTAGACCCCAGAAAGACTATCTGGTTGATAGGCACTAGGTGTAAGCGTAGCAATACGTTCAGCCGAGGTGTACTAATAGGTCGATAGACTTTTTTACACTTTCTCTTCAGTTACGCAATTGATTGAAGTGAGAGTAATGTTTGACTAGCAGTTTGTGGCCACTAGGCCTCTCATTCTTACTTAGATAGTCCACGCACTCGCAATGTTTAAGAGTGCCGAGACCGTTGACTAATGGCTCATCCTTTATGGGGTGCGTGTGGTCGACGGTCCCGGTGCTTTTAGCGCGGGGGATACACTGGTTCCCATCCCGAACACCAAAGTTAAGACCCGCTGCGGCGATGATACTCCTATGGGGGAAAGTAGCACGGTGCCGGATTATTCAAAAACCACCCGAAAGGGTGGTTTTTGGCGTATAGTCGAAAGATATTTTGGGTGTGGTGTGCGGGATCGTAGGGAAGAAGACGAGAGCCGGCCGGGGCGATTTCCGATTATTCAGCGGGTGAATAAGGCTTAACCGGCCTTATGCGCGGTGATCGCGGGAAATAGACTGTGATTGGCGATGTGAGAGCTGAAGCGAACGCGGTTTTGTGGTACGCTACTTAATAATGCTTATGGCTAACTACTAAAGGATGCAAGAGTGAAGAGAAAGAAGCCGACGAAGACAAGCAAGCGCAAAAGCGCCAAATTACTCCAACGGGCTAACCGCCGTTTTGGATGGGCCCTGATGGTGGGGGTGGTTGGCTTGGTAGTGGTGTTTGGGTACCTGGCGGTCAGGAGTAGCTTTGCCGGTACGAATGTAACGCGTCATTTCATCCAAAATGTGGATGGCGTAGCCAGCCAGCGTAAAACGCAGGCTCTGGGCTTTAATGTGGTGGACGTGGGACCGGATGCCAAGGCGGTTAACGCTTTGCCGGCCGGGCAACAGGCCATGGTGTGGGTGGGTAACACGAAATGTGGGTCGTTTGACGTGCCGTACGCGGCGTTTACCTCGGCGGTGGATAAGCTGGCGCATAATCCAAAGGTGTACGGCTGGTATCTGTCGGATGGGCCGAGCGCCGGGAGCTGCCCCAAGATTGTGGCGGAGATTAAACGCCGGGCTGATTATATTCACGCGCACGCTCCGGGCCAAAAGTCTTATATCGCGACCGCCAAAGATGAGTACGCGCCGCTTAAGCCGAGCTTGTCGCATGTAGATGTGTTTGGGCTGGACCCGTATCCTTGCCAGGTGGGCCGGGCCTGTGACTTGGGATTAATCGATAGCGAAGTGGCCAAGGCCACGGCGGCGGGGATCCCGCGAGAGGCGATAGCGCCGATTTATCAGCTGTTTGGCCAGGCTTGCGCGGCCGACGCGAAGAACTGGCGTTTGCCCACCGAGGCAGAAGCCAAGGCGATGTTGACGCGCTGGGACAAGGCATTGCCGCACGCGCCGATGGACGTGGCGTATTCGTGGAACCGCCAATCGAATTACGCGTGTCAGACACTGGCAGATGCCAACGGCGCCAAGGGTTATCCGGACTTGCAGAGCATTATGAAGGATCATAATGCAACGAAAAACAGCCAACCCGTGGTGACGGCGCCGCCGGCCACGAAGACTCCTGCCCCGACCCCCACGCTGGCGCCGGTGGCTACCGTGACGCCCAAGAGCGACCGTCCCGATCCCCGGCCGATATTGACACCTACCCCCACGCCGGCTCCAACCGCCACACCTGTCGTGACTACGCCGCCTCATGTGGGCGACACGGCCGCGCCGACCAAGCCGGGCGGTTTTCGGGCGGCTATCGTGATCGACCGGTTCGCGGTGCTCGCGTGGGAGCCGTCACAGGATAATCGTAAGGTTCAAGGATACCGGTTGTACCGTGACGGCGTGTTGGTCTCGGATCAGCGCAGTACCCTCTACATTGATGTGAAGCTCTCGTCTAATACGAGTTATACCTATGAGGTTGAGGCGTATGACGCGGCGAAAAACGTTTCGCAGCGGGCGCAGGTAAAGGTGAAGTCCAAGGTGGCATCGGCGGCGCCAGCAGCGGCCGCCGCGCCTACCCCGGTGCCGTCTTCGGCTCCCGCGGCTGAGCAACCGTTAGGCATTACGCCGTCGGGAGTCGACCAACCCGTGGAAATTCCGGCGGGCTTGGAGCCGGACGTGAGCGGCATCGTGGATGTGATGACACCCGGCCCGGCCGACAGCACGATTACCCCGAACGACGGTGGCGCCGGGCCGGACGAGGTGCTGGCCGACGACACCGGGAGCGCGGGCGACGGGAACTTGACCGATAGCCAGGTGAACGACGGGCAGGGCGCGATGGAGGGCGATGTGACTGGGGCCGATATTAGCGCCGATGAGGCCACGGCTAACACCGAGCTGACCGTAGGAGTGGATGGCGGTACGGCTTCGACTGACGGCCAGCTTGACACTACCTACCTTACTAACGGTGCCCATGAAGTATCGGTGTCCACCACGAAGGCCAACGGCACCAAGACGCAGTCGACACGAACGGTAAAGGTCCAGAATTCCCTGACGCCCATCGAGACGGTGCGCAATCAGATCTTCGCCGGCTTCCATGGCAACAAGCAGCTTGTGAACAATACGATGACCGGGCTGGCGGCGCTCTTGGCCCTCCTGCTTATCGGGGTTTCGTCCTGGGCCATTCGGCGCTGGGTGATGGGCGGTAAGCGGTTTGGTAAGGTTAGTGTGCTGTAAGCAAAGGAGTCTTTGCAATGTTTACCCCCTGGATCAAACGTAAATCACTCAAACGCGGCTCTAAAGGCAAACGCCTGGTGGTATCGGGCGAGTCACCTAGCTTAATTATGATACTGTCGTTTTCGGCGGTGTTGGTGCTGGTGGGCGTGTTCGTGGTACAGCATAGCCTGGCCGATAATGAGCGTGACGCCGTTATGAAGGCGACGCCTACTCCGTCGTTGTCGCCGTCACACACGCCGTCTCCGACCTTGACCCCGCAGCCTTAGCGCCGGGACGCGCCGAAGCGTAGCTGATACAAGGCGATGCCGGCCGCGACCGATACATTGAGTGATTCTTTGGCGCCTAGCATGGGTAGCTCGAGGATGGTGTCGGCTTGGGCTAGCTCAGCGGCGGCGACGCCTGTAACTTCATTGCCTAGGACGAGGGCGGTGGGGCCGGTGGGCTGGTAATGGTAGAGGTTCAGCGAATCTTCAGCCTGTTCGATTATGCTTATGTTGAAGCCCTCCGAACGGGCTTCGGAGATAGCCGATGCGGTATCCGGGAAGTGCAGGACCGGCACCGTACGTTCAGCGCCGAGGGCGGTCTTGGCGATGGCCCGCGTGTTACTGGCAGCGATATGCGCCGGCCGGGTATCGGCTTTGACAATCGGGTAGGGGGTGTAGCCGCAGGCGTAGACGAGTTCCACGCGGCAGGCATCGGCGGTGCGCAGAATAGCCCCGACGTTTTGGGCGCTGCGGATATCGCTTAGGATAAGGCGGATTGGTAGATCGTTGGTCATTATCACTTATTTTATCAGAATGCATAAAGCATAATAACTATTGACAGCATAAGTTGTTTATGCTAGTATGTGCTTCGTAAGCGTTATGTTAGCGCTTTTGCCAGGGTTCTATCGTACATCGGTAAGCTTTTTGGCAGAAAGGCTAAAGCAGCTTTCATCAGATTTTGACACAATATTTTAAGTAATGAGGAGTGTAGCTATGGCAGGTACCCGAAATGGTGGTCGTAAGGCCGCCGCAACGAACAAGCAGCGCTACGGTCTGAATTTCTACGAGCAGATTGGCCGCAAGGGCGGTAAGATTTCTCGTGGTGGTGGGTTCGCGATGAACCGCGATTTAGCGGTCGAAGCCGGCCGCAAGGGTGGCAAGGCATCGCGCCGGACCAAGAAATCAGACTACGAGATGGCCGCGTAATTTCGCGTCACGACCGTTACCAGGATTGACCCGAGAGGGTCTTTTTTGGTGTTGAGGTATACTCAAGGCATGATTTCTGCCAAAGATATATTCGTTAAATGTGACGAGCTGGACGGTTTGCCTGAACCCAATAGGGAGAACTACCTACGTGAGCTGGAGTTGCTTCAAGCCGAACTACCACGGGGTAGTCGCGTTTTGCAGGTGGGGAGTATGGACGGGATGCGAATTATCCGGCTTTTGCAGATACGGCCGGATTTGCAGCTGACCGGGTTGGAGATTGTACCGGAGCTGGTAGATGCGGCTCGCGGGAATATTTCGGGTGCTCATCTGGAGGCTGGGATTGTTTGCGGGGACATTACTGATCCGCCTCGTTTGGGGCGGTTTGATTATGTCATTTGTCTTAACCACACGCTCGGGTATATTCCGGATCAAGAGAAGGCGTTGGCGGAGATGCGAAAGCTGGGGGAGAAGGTGGTCGTGTCGGTGTATGGTGAGAAGTTTGATGATGAGTTGGCCCGGGCTCAGGTTGATGCTTGGGGTGGTAAGGTGGCCGAGACACCAACCGGGTATTTTTGCGTGTTGCCCAAAGTGGAATAAGTATGAGGTTGGGCATAGCCCCGTGCTTGTGGCACGTTTTATTGTCTTTCGAAGATCCAGATACCGCCGGCGTTTTCATCGCCATGGCGCTTAATGGCGTCCAATAATAGGCCGGGTTCGACCAGCCGCCACTTCGGCTGGAGAGGGCTAACGTCTACGAGCCGTATTTGACCGCCGATTATTCTATCGAATGCGGCGACATGGCCGGCATGTGGCTTGAACTCTCCGCGGATCACGCCGTGGTTGAAGCAAAGCAACGCATCGAGGTCGTGGTGTTCGATGCGGCGTAGTTCGCTCAGGAGGTCTTCCTCATCGGCAAACCCGGCCGCTAGCCTCTTGCTGAACTTGAGGGGAATTCCCAGTTTCTGAAAGATTTTGTTGGGCTCGAACTCTGGTTTGAAGATTTGGGTGCCGTAGCCCGCGGCCGATGGGGGCTCGTTCGCGGTTCTCGCATCGTAAAAGAGATGGCTGGCTTTGGGCGATACGGTGAGTCCTAGGTGGTAGCCTAGCTCTTCGGCGGGGATGAGGGGGATATTATTGCGGTACATAATCATTTGAATGCTTGTGGGAACGCAACAAGAATCTTGCTGCGTAAAAGGGATGTAGCGGGAGTTGTGAGGGGTGACTTCGTGTGGCATGGTTTCCGCGTTCCTAGGCGGCCTTAGTGGAGGTATTGGCCAGGCCGGCGGCGAAGCGCGAGACGATGGTGCGTTTGACGCGGCGGTCCTTGCGCCAGTTGACGACCCATTTGGCGCCGCAGGCAAAGCAGCCATAGGAGTCGCGGCCGCGCTGGAGCGAGAAATTGTTGCAGTCGGGGCAGGTGGCGCGCTTGGTGAGCCAGTCGTCGTAGGAGGCGATGGTGGAGGCGATGTGCATCTCGTTGATCTTGACGCCAAACTGGGGCGCGAGGTCGCGGGCGATATCCCAGGCCTCCATCTCCATGCGCAGGAGCTCCATGTCGTACTTATAAATGCGGTGGTTCATGCGGGCGTGGCCGAGCTCGTGGAGCAGGGCTAGGCGGCCGTTATTGGTCTTGATGCGGCGGGTATCGAAGGTGATGGTGCGCGTATTGGGCGACCACATAAAGTACCGGCCGGGGACAAATGTTTGGTCTGTAAAGTTTTGCAGGAATTCCAAGCTCACCCTCCTGTTGCTAACGTAATATTTACTATAGCGGGGTGGAATGGCGGCGTCGAGCATAAGGGGAATGATGAGTTTTGACGCGTTAATTTGTCTGAAAAAGAGGTTGCACATTGACATTTTTGATGCGTTGTGTTAGATTAGACAGTAGATCGTGAGGGTGACGAGTGATGTTGGGGCTTTACCGAGCCGGATGTGAGTGCTCACCTCCTTGCAATTTGGTGTAGGCCAAAGCCCCAACAGCGCTCATATCAAGTGAGTGCCAAATACACAATAAAATAGCTCTGTGTTGCTTGGGTCTCGGCCCCTCCAAGGTGTCCATTCCTCGGCAACACAGAGCTATTTTTTGTCGCTTATGCTTGCGATGGAGGACGATAATGGCGTACAAATGGTTACAGATACAGAGAAGGAGTGGCAAATGAAGGGCGATACAGCAAAAACCTTGGTGGGTTTGGTAATTATTGGTCTGATTGTGGTGGCAACTTTTATATACGGGAATGCCCAGCGCCAAGCGCAGCTACGGCACGACCAAGATGTTAAGAAACAGCAAGATGCTAAGGTGACGCAGTCCACGAAGAAGTCGCCGTCGGTACAGCCGAGAGTGTCGAGTACGCCGCCGAAGCAGCAGGCTAATGGCACGGCTACGGCTCCAGTGCAGACGCCGGCCTCGAATACGCTTCAGGGTAACGGGCAAACGCCGGCGCCAACCTCGACTCCCGTAACGGGTGGTACCGGTGGCCAGGTGGCCGGAGCGCAGACAGCTAACGGCACGGGCTTGCCGGAGACTGGCTCGCCGCTGACGGGGCTGATTGGCGTTACTGCTATCGTGGCGATGTTGGTGGCGTTGCGGCGTTCGAAGCGGGCGGTGTTTGCGGCGGCGCGCGGACGGCGCTAAACGCGGTACCCTCTGATCGGACGGGTCCTGTCAGCCGTGCAACATATCTCCTCACGCGTCCGAACGCTACCCGTCTCTTCTTGGGATCCGGTATCAGTACCGGCGTCCGCTTGTTCGGAGATATATTGTACGCCTGCCACCCGTAGGTTCGCAGCAAAAAGCAGAAGGAGAGGGCGCAACATCTGCCCGACTGGATATTCCTTTACCTGAGGCTACTTTTAGGGTAAAATTGTAGTAATCACTCTTATACCCTGCCAAGTGGGAGTGAAATCTTTTTTTGGAAGGAGAAGTACGCGCCTTTCAATAGTCTCGCCCGGAAGGCGAGCGGCGCGGAAACGAATTTTATGGCAACAACAGAAATGACAATGGAGCAGCTACTGGCCGAGGCGCCGGTAGCAGCGATGGGGACCGGCGAC
Organism: Patescibacteria group bacterium; assembly: GCA_028288925.1. Taxonomy (GTDB): domain Bacteria; phylum Patescibacteriota; class Saccharimonadia; order UBA4664; family UBA4664; genus RYN-427. The sequence continues at coordinate 42,586 of JAQGHG010000018.1, forward strand.
GTGGTCGAGGGGACCGTGATCGCGGCCGAGAAGCACGAAGTGTGGCTGGACCTGGGTCCGCGCGGCACCGGCCTGGTGGTCGGCCGCGAGATCGAGCACAGCCAGGACATTAAGCCTGGTGACGTGATCTCGGCGAGCGTGCTCGACCCCGAAGACGACCGAGGTTACGCCATCTTGAGTCTCAAGAAGGTCGCCAAGGAGAAGGGCTGGGAAAGCCTGGAAGAGCGCTTTGGCAAGGGCGAAGTCTTTGGCGTAAGTGCCTTTGACGCCAACAAGGGCGGTCTCTTGATCGAAGTAGACGGTATCCGTGGCTTCTTGCCGGTATCGCAGCTGAGCGCCGAGAACTACCCGCGGGTAAGTGGCGCCGACAAGGATGAGATCCTGCACCGGCTGAACGGCCTGGTGGGTAAGAACCTTGAAGTGCGTGTGCTCGACCTGAACCGCCGCGACAACAAGCTCATCCTGAGCGAAAAGGCCGCCAAGCGTGAAGACACCGAGAGCAAAGTTAGCAAGATGAAGGTAGGCGACACCGTAGAAGGTGTAGCAACCGGCGTAGTGGACTTCGGCATTTTCGTAAATGTGAACGGCGTAGAAGGCCTGGTGCACATCTCCGAGATCGCTTGGGACCGCGTCGACAACCCTTCGAGCTACGTAAAGGTAGGCGACAAGGTGCAGGCCAAGATCATCTCGATCGACCGCGACAAGCTGAGCCTCTCCATGAAGCAGCTGCTGGCCGATCCGTGGATCAAGGATGCCGCCAAGTACCAGGTGGGCGACGAAGTAGAAGGCAAAATCACGCGCATTACGCCATTTGGCGCCTTTGTGCAGGTGACGTCGGCTATCGAAGCGCTGGTGCACATTAGCGAACTGAGCGACAACCACGTGGAAGACCCGAGTACGTTGGTGAAGATGGGCGAGAGTAAAATGTTCCGCATCATCACCATCGACTCGGAATCACACAAGCTGAGCTTGTCCCTGAAGAGCCGTAAGAAGGACGAAAAGTAACAGTGCCACACGTTCCGCTGCGCCGCTGCCGGGTCTGCCGTAAGCAGCTTCCCAAGGCGCGGCTGGAACGGTGGACGGTGCGGGACGGTCAGCTGGCGCGGGACGCCGGCCAGACCGCTCCCGGCCGGGGGTATTATAGCTGTAGCGAGCGTTGCGCCGAGATTTTACCCAAAACGATGAAACACACGAAGCATAAGAGCAAGCAGAACGCGTAAGGAGCACCCGAATGGCCGAGAAGACCCTAAATACAGAACCAACCCAGATCCCCGAGGTAATCGGGGTGGGTGAGTTCGCGCAGAAGTTGGGTTTGCCGGTAACGAAGGTGATCGGCGAGCTGATGAAGAACGGCGTGATGGCCACCATTAACGAGCAGATCGACTTCGATACGGCGGCGATTATTGGTTCGGAACTGGGCTTCGAGATCGAAGCCGAGGTGGTTGAGGAAGAAGTGCGGCCGGAGAAGGTGAAGATGGCCGAAGGCGAGGGTGAGACCCGGCCGCCGATCGTGGCGGTGATGGGGCACGTGGACCATGGCAAGACTTCGTTGCTGGACGCGATTCGCTCGAGCCACGTGGCCGACAAAGAGGCCGGCGGCATTACGCAGCACATCGGGGCGTATCAGATTAAGCGCAATGACCGGTGGATTACGTTTATCGACACACCGGGGCACGCGGCGTTTTCGGCGTTGCGACAGCACGGCGCGCGGATGACTGACGTGGCCATCATCGTGGTGGCGGCGGACGACGGAGTGAAGCCGCAGACCAAGGAAGCTGTCCGCCATGCCAAGGAAGCTGGCGTGCAGATTGTGGTGGCTATCAACAAGACCGACAAAGAAGGAGCCGACCCAAACCGCGTGCGCCAGGAGCTCAGCGAGCTCGAGCTGGTGCCTGAGGAATGGGGCGGTAGCACGCCGATGGTGGACGTGTCGGCGCGGGCTGGTACCAACATCGACAAGCTGCTCGATGTGGTGCTGCTGGTGGCGGATATCGAAGATCTGCGGGCGCGTCCCGACGGCCCGGCCGATGGCGCCGTGATCGAATCGCACCTGGACGCCGGTAAGGGCCCGGTGGCGACGGTGCTGGTGCGCAACGGCGTGCTCAAGACCGGCGACTATCTGGTGTCCGGCGCGACCTATGCCAAGGTGCGCAGCTTGGGCGACTTCCGCGGTAAGCGGATTTCCTCGGCGCATCCGGGTATGCCGGCGGTGGTGACGGGCTTTAAGGCCGTGCCGTCGTTTGGCGACCTGTGGCGCTCGGAGACGGGCGAGAAGACCGCCCGCGACGCCGCCGCTTCGATGTTGCGGCGCGAGCAGGCCAAAACGCTGGGCGTCAAGAAGATCGACGCTTCGCAACTCTCGGCGGCGATCTCGGCCGGCAACGTGAAGGAACTGAACGTAGTCCTGAAGGCCGACACGCAGGGTTCGCTGGAATCCTTGCAAGAGAGCCTTGATACATTGCGCAACGACGAAGTAGCCGTGAAGGTAGTGAGCTCGGCGGTGGGTGACATTGCCGAATCCGACATTGCCTTTGCTAAGACGGCCGGAGCGCTGTTGATCGGCTTTGGCGTGGGTTTGGGATCGAGCCTCAAGGCCTTGGCCAACCGCGAGAGCGTGCACGTGCGTCTGTACAAAGTGATTTATGAATTGACCGATGATTTGCGCGATGCGCTGAGCCAGATGCTGGCGCCCGAGGTGATCGAGACGGTGGCGGCGGAGCTGGAGATTAAGGGCGTCTTTAAGATCACCAAGGCCAATGTAGTGTGTGGTGGCACGATTACCAGCGGACGGATCGAGCCCAAACTACGGCTGCGCATTAAGCGCAAGAACGAAGTGATGGGCGAAGGTACGCTGACAAGCCTGCAAAAAGACAAGCAGGCGGCAAAAGAGGCTTTCGAAGGCGAGACCTGTGGTCTCAATGTGGCTACTAGCATCGCTATTGAGTTGGGCGATACGCTCGAATTCTTTACGGTCGAGACGAAGGCCCGTACTCTCTAGGAGATTGATATGTCGCAACGCGCAGCCAAAGTAGAGAGCCTGATCCAGACCGTGGTAGCGACCGCGTTGCGGGGGCTGCTGGAGCGAGACGCGACGAACGTGACGGTGACACGGGTAGATGCGGCGGCGGACTTGCGTAACGTCACGGTGTGGATCGGCCTACTGGGCGACCAGGCTACGCAGGAGCGGTTGTGGAAGCGGATCGAGGGCGTGCGCGGTGAGCTGCAATTGAACATTGGCGCGAAGATGACTACCAAATTTGTCCCACGCCTGCACGTAAAGCGCGA
>JAQGHG010000026.1 GCA_028288925.1 Patescibacteria group bacterium
CCGGCGACGTCGATTATCTCTCGCGCCAATACGTGAAGCGTGACCAGGAACAGGGCATCAAGGACATGCTCAGCGGCACCGCGCTCGAATCCGAATTCATTGAACTATGGAAAGAGTACGAGCGCCGCGACTGTATCGAAGCCAAAATCGTCAAAGACGCCGACAACCTCGACATCGACTTCGAACTGGCCGAGCAAGCCGCCCGCGGACATGGCGAACTGCGTGAGTCCAAGGCGGAAATGCGTAAGCACGTCTCCGAAACTAAGCTCTACACCAAGACCGCCAAGAAAATGTGGGATGAGATGCAAGATTCAAACCCCCATTCCTGGCACGCCAACGCCCGCAATCGCTACAATGCTGGCGAGTGGAGCGATTGGAAAGAACCCGGAGTTCAGCCCAAGCAGTCGTGACCACCCTCGACTCCCTCCGTACCGATCTCCGCGCCGCCGTAGTGCCCGAAAAGGCCAAATATCTGCCCACCTTCTTCAAATCCGGCCCGGGCCAATACGCCGAGGGCGACCAGTTCATTGGCGTCACGGTGCCTGCGCAACGCCTGATCGTCAAAAAGTACTGGCAGGACTTCCCCCTGGCTGACATCAAGACATTACTCCACAACCCTATCCACGAAGAACGCCTCACCGCGCTACTCATTATGGTGCGCCAATACCAGAAAGACCCCGCCCGGCGCGAGGCCCTCTACGATCTCTACCTAGCCAATACCGCCCGCGTCAACAACTGGGACCTGGTCGACGCCTCCGCCGAGCACATCGTCGGCCCGTGGCTTAAGGACCGCGACAAATCCATCCTGGCACGCCTGGCCGCATCGAACCTCATCTGGGACCGCCGCATTGCCATGCTCGCGACGTTCCATTACATCAAGCAAGGCCAATTCGACTGGCCGCTGCGCATCGCCGGCCAGCTCTGCCGCGACCCGCACGACCTTATCCAAAAAGCCGTCGGCTGGATGCTGCGCGAAATCGGCAAGCGCGACCGCCCCGCCGAAGTCGCTTTCCTGGCGCGGCATTACCGGCACCTTCCGCGTGTCACCCTGCGCTACGCCATCGAACATTTCGATCCCGAGCTCCGGCAACAATATTTAAAAGGTAAAATCCTATGACCAAATCACTCACCATTCCCACCCGCCTCGGACTCAACCTCGCCGCGCTCTACGACGCGCCCGCCACGCCCGGGCCACATCCGCTGGTGATATTGCTCCATGGCTTCCTCGGCTGGAAAGAGGAGGGGCATCTGGCCACCCTCGCTGCCGAACTCGCCCAGAGCGGTATTGCCGCGATCAGATTCGACGCCCCCGGCTCCGGCGAAAGCCAAGGCACTTGGGCCGAGCATTACCGCGTGTCAAATTATCTGGCGGCCGTCGCTGACGTACTCACCTATGCCACTGCCAACCTACCTGTCGACCCTCAGCGCATCGGCCTCTGGGCGCATAGCATGGGCGGTCTTGTAGCCGTCACGGCCGCCGGGCAACTGCCGGGCGTAGCCGCGCTTTGCGGCAGCGAGCCTACTACCGGCAATTCTTCCAGCGTCACTCCCGCGAAACTCGCCCATTGGCGCCAGGCGGGCTGGCGCGAATATCCTTCCAGCCGTTTTGGCGCCGTCAATTTACCCATCGCCTACTATGATGACCGCGCCCAGTACAACGGCCTCGTGGCCATCAAAGACGTCCACGTCCCGAGTCTATTCATCGCCGGTACCAACGACCATCTCGTGTCCGCCGCATCGGTCAAAAAGCTCTACAAAGCTGCCCACGAGCCCAAACAATACCTCGAATTCCCGACCAATCACTTTTACAAAAAAGACCCCGGCATGCTCGCCAAGATCAACGCGGCTACCGTCGAGTTCTTCGTCCAAGTCCTCAGATCTGTTTAGCCAATCTAGCACTTCCCCCCTGAGCTGCTATACTTGAGGCCAGTTATGAACAAATACCATCCCCAAGACATCGAACCCAAGTGGCAAAAGACCTGGGCCGACACTCACCTCTACGCGGCCAAGGACGGCGACACCACCCGCCCCAAGTACTACATGCTCACCGAATTCCCGTATCCCTCCGGCGACGGACTACACGCCGGCCACGCCCGCGAGTACACCATCGGGGACGTGATCGCCCGCCACAAGCGCATGCAAGGCTACAACGTGCTCTACCCCATGGGCTACGATGCCTTTGGCTTGCCCACCGAAAATTACGCCATCAAGCACAAAATCCGCCCACAAGACGCCACCGTTCAAAACGTCGCCAATTTCCGTAAGCAATTCGAGGCGCTGGGCTACAGCATCGACTGGGCGCGCGAGGTCAACACCACCGACCCCGACTATTACAAATGGACCCAATGGCTCTTCCTCCGCTTCTTTAAAGAAGGTCTGGCCTACCAGGCCGAAATGGCCATCAATTGGTGCCCCATGGAAAAAACCGGCCTGGCCAACGAAGAAGTCGTCAACGGCCTCCACGAGCGCTGCGGCACGCCGGTCGAGAAGAAGCTGCTCAAGCAATGGATGCTCGGCATCACCAAATACGCCGACCGCCTCATCGAGGGCCTCAAGACCGTCGATTATCCCAGCCGCATCGCCGACCAGCAGATCAACTGGATCGGCCGCAGCGAGGGCGCCGAGATCGATTTCACGGTGCAGGATGTCAAAATAACCGTCTACACCACCCGCCCCGACACCCTCGCCGGCGCCACCTTCCTGGTGCTCGCCCCCGAGCACCCAGCCGTAGCCGCGCTTACCACCAAAGAGCAGCGCGCCGATGTCGAAAAATACGTGGCGGCAGCCCAGCGCGAGAGCGAAATCGCCCGCCAAAACACCGATCGGCCCAAAACCGGCGTGTTCACCGGCGCGTATACCAAAAACCCCATTACCGGCGAGAAAATGCCCATCTGGATCGCCGACTACGTCCTGGCCGGCTACGGCACCGGCGCCATCATGGCCGTGCCCGCGCACGACGACCGCGATTATGAATTCGCCAAGACCTTCAGCCTGCCCATCGAGCGGGTCATCATGGGCGGCGACGTGCCATACGCGGGCGAAGGTCTGCTTACCGACTCCGGCCAATTCGACGGCCTCACCAGCGCCAAGGCCAAACCCGCCGTCACCAAGTGGCTCTACGACCAAGGCCTCGGCCGCGGCGCCACCAAGTACAAGCTGCGCGACTGGATCTTCAGCCGTCAGCATTACTGGGGCGAGCCCATCCCCATCGTTCACTGTGCCAAATGCGGCGCCGTGGCGGTGCCCGACGACCAGCTGCCCGTCACCCTGCCGGACGTCACCCACTACGAGCCCACCGACGACGGCAAATCGCCGCTGGCCGCCATCAAAGATTGGGTGGATACCGCGTGTCCCAAATGCGGCGGCCCGGCCCAGCGCGAGACCGACACAATGCCCAACTGGGCGGGGTCCAGCTGGTACTACCTGCGCTACATGGATTCCCGCAACGATCAGGCCTTCGCCGACCGCGCCAAGCTCGATTACTGGGGCTCAGTCGATCTCTATCTGGGCGGCATGGAACACACCACGCTCCACTTGCTCTACTCGCGCTTCTGGCACCAGTTCTTCTACGATCAAGGCCTCGTGCCCACGCCCGAGCCGTACGCCGCTCGCCGTGGCCAAGGCATCGTGTTGGCCGCCGACGGCCGCAAGATGAGCAAGTCGCTCGGCAACGTCATCAACCCCATCGACATCATCGCCCGCTACGGCGCCGACGCCTTCCGCCTCTACATCCTCTTCATGGCGCCCTACGACGAGACCACCCCCTGGAGCGACGAGCGACTGGGCGGCACCTCGCGGTTCCTCTACCGTGTCTGGACCTTGGCCCAGGAGCTCATCGAGCCGAGCACCATCCTGCCCGGCAGCGTCGGCTACGAAGACCAAATCGGCGCCTTTGCTGTCGAAGCCGACCGCGCCACGCACAAGACCCTCAAGAAAATCCACCACGACTTCGATGAACTCCGCTTCAACACCGCCGTCAGCGCCCTCATGGAACACCTCAACTTCCTCACCCAAGCCGGTACCAAGCGCCGCCTCCTTCAGGCCAACGCCACCGATCTGCGCCGCCGCACCCTCCGCACGCTCATCCTCATGCTGGCGCCCATCGTCCCGCACATCGCCGAAGAGCTCTGGCGCCAGACCGGCGAAGAGGGGAGCGTGCATGTAGCCGCCTGGCCCCAATACGACCCCGAGCTCATCAAAGACAACGTCGTCACGGTGGTAGTCCAAATCAACGGCAAAGTCCGCGCCCAGCTCGCTATGCCCGCCGCGGCCACCGAGGCCGAGCTCACCGCCGCCGCCCGGGCCGATCCCAAGATCACCGCGCACCTCGAAGGCAAGACCATTACCAAGACCATCGTGGTTCCGCGCAAACTCATCAACTTCGTGGTCAGGTAAGGGATGAGCGAGTCCGTCGACTACTATCGGGTACTCGACCTTTCGCCGGAGGCCAACGCCGCCCAAATCAAAACCGCCTTCCGTCGGGCCGCCAAGCTCGTCCACCCCGATGCCGGCGGAAGCCCGGCCGCCATGGAGCTGGTCAACGAAGCCTACCGCACGCTATCCGATCCTGAGCTCCGCCGGCAGTACGACGCCGCCCGCAACGCTCCCGTGCAGGCCTCTCCCGACGGCGAAGCCCCCGTCGCGCACCTGGCCGAGAGCGAAGCCAGGCGGCAGCTCTATCGCCAAGTCCGCCTCGCGTATGCCCGCGATTCCGCCTGGCTGATCTTCAAAAACAGCCTCATTATGGCTATTATGATCGGCATTATCGTGCGCTTCTTCGGATCCCAGGCCGGTGGGGCGCCCACTAGAATCTTCCTGTCGTTTATTGGCTTCATACCGGTCTATGGCGTTCTGCTAGGTATAATATTCCTGATAGATCCCAACATTAGGCTGGCGCTTCATGACCTCCCCTATAGGCGCGGCCGGCACCTCAAAAACGGTCTGCTCTTAGTGGCGGTTCTGGTTATTACCTTCATTCCTCTTGGTATGCTCTGGGCCTTCTTCTTTCGAATCTGATCAAGAGAAATCAGTTGCGTGTTCGCATTATGTTCGGTATTATGTCTGCGAGGTGATGGTTATCATTGAGCAGTGGGAGGATACTACATGGCCGAGAAAACAATACTTTTGGCGATTTCCGAGGTAAAGGAGGGCCTAGATGGGCTAGGGCAAAGACTAGGCGTCTTGGATCAGAGACTTGATCAGACCGAAGCCAGACTCAGTCAAAGGATTACCGGGACAGAAGACCGGCTCAATCAAAAAATCGAGAAAATCGAAAACGGGCTGAGTGAGAAGATCGATGAAGTGGTATTTGGTCTTAACGAAAAAATAGTCAGTGTCGGCCGACTCCTAGATCAAAAGATCGAACACGAGATCAGTGAACTGGCACTTGCCACGGCTAGGCAGTTCCAAGTTCATGATGAGCGCTTCAGCGCCCACGACGAACGCTTCGATGCCATTGATGAGCGCTTCGACCGCCTCGACGACCGCCTCGAAGTCCTCGCCGACGGGATGGGCCAGCTGCAAGATAATATTTTTGATCTCTCCTACGGCGTCGAAACGATGAACCACCGGCTCGGGGCCATCGAGCTCAATACCCAAGTCACCACGACCGTCGTAGCCGAGCACGGCCGCGATATCGCCCGTCTCAAAACGGGTCATTAGTGGCGAAGTTGCCAAACCCTATCATATAACGTATAATCTCCCTCAAGAGTGCTATGCGCATCAATGTTCGAGACATACTAGCTGAATCAGTCGGGTACAGCCGGGCCTACAAGATATCTGGGGAACGCCCCCATCTCGAAGGTCTAGAGCTTACTCAAGATATTGAAGGCGAGATAACCATCTCCCGCCTCGATACGGGCTTGCTCATCCGCGGGCGTATTAATACCGTGATTCAGCTCGAATGCCACCGATGTCTCAGTACTTTTGACCACCCTATCAGCCTGAACTTCTCGCAGCTCTTTGCTACCGATCCGAGCGACGATGAGCTTCGTTTCGATGACGAAACAGTCGATCTTGCACCACTCATGGAGCAAGAAATCACCCTGGCTTTGCCGATAAAGATCCTTTGCCGGCCCGATTGCGAGGGTATCAAAGAAGCCGCCGGGAAGTATACTAATGAGCAGACTGATAGGCGTTTGCAAAACCAAGCCCGCATAACGAAAGGAACTCAAATCCGTGGCCGTACCTAAGAAACGCACCACTCGCTCAAGCCAAGGCCAGCGCCGTTCACATCTCGCGCTCAAGGCCGCACAGCTTGTCCTCACCAAGGCTGGCGTTGCCGTTCCGCGCCGCCTCAAGCGCGCCGCTGAGCTTGGACTGTATAAGCCCGCCAAGAAAGCCTAGGGCCTACCTATGGCTTCCAACCGCCACCTCGGCCGCATCGTAGCCATGCAAACGCTCTATGAGCATGATTTTCGCGGTGGCGACACCAGCACTTTGGAGCTCAGCCCCATCCTCCAGCGCAACCTCGATGAGTTTCGCTCAAGTATCGATGACACCAACTTCGTCGAAGACGTCGTAGACGGCGTCCATGGGCATCAAGAAGCCATTGACGGCATTATAGGGCCGGCCGCCCCCGAATGGCCGGTAGATCAGATCGCCAAGATCGACAAAATCATCCTCCGCATTGGCGTCTATGAGCTGATGATCAAACGCGATGTACCGCCCAAGGTCGCCATAAATGAGGCCGTAGAACTTGCCAAAACCTTCGGGGGCGAGAATTCGAGCAAGTTTATCAATGGCGTTCTCGGAACCATTTATCGTAACAGTGACTTTTATGAACCCGAAGAAGAACCGCCGGCCCAACCGGCCAAACAAACCTAAAAACCGCCGCCACGTCCGCGCCGTTCGAGAATTCACGGCCGGGGGAGTCGTATATCGCCTGGTCGAAGACCGCGTCCAGATCCTGATGATCCAGGACCGGCTGGGCCGCTGGACCATCCCCAAGGGCCATGTCGAAGAAGGCGAAAGCATCGAGCAGACCGCCGTCCGCGAAGTCACCGAAGAAACCGGCCTGCCGGACCTGCGCCTCGGCGAGAAGCTCGACAAGCTGCACTTCTTTTACCGCAAAGAAGGCAAGCTCATCTTTATGACCACCTACGTCTTCCTCATGGAGGCCTTGGGCGATACCGACAACGTTATCCCCGAAAATTCCGAAGGCATCGTCGACGCCAAATGGTTTGACCAAGACAAGGCCCTCGGCCTCATCGAATACCGCGACACCGAAAAACTCTTCCGCCTCGCTCTCTCCAAAGTCCAAAAAGAAACTGCCGCCAAGATCGCCAATAATGCCTAACAGGACCCAGTTTAATTCGCTATGAACAATCCTTCACTGCAAGAGTTTCAAGATCGGCTCGACATCCATTTTGAGAATGTCGGCATCTTGGAACGCGCCTTTATTCACCGCTCGTATCTCAATGAGCACCCCAAGCTCGGGCTCGAGCACAATGAGCGGCTAGAATTCTTGGGCGACGCCGTCCTCGAGCTCGTCGTCACCGATTACCTCTACCGCAACTATCCCAACCCCGAAGGCGACCTCACCAACTGGCGCTCGGCGCTGGTAAAGACCGAGTCGCTGGCGTCGGTTGCCGAGAAGCTCGAGATCTCGCAGTACTTCAAACTTAGCCGCGGCGAGGCCAAGGGCAACGCCCGCTCGCACGCGCTCATCTCGGCCAACGCCGTCGAAGCCATCATCGGCGCCACCTACATGGACCAGGGCTACGACACAGCCGCGCGGTTCATCGCCGACCATATCATCTCCCGCCTGCCCGAAATCCTCGCCACCGGCACCTGGATGGACCCCAAGAGCAAATTCCAGGAGACCGCCCAAGAGCAATTCGGCCTCACCCCCAACTACCGCGTAATCGAAGAAGCCGGTCCCGATCACGACAAAATCTTCAGCATCGGCGTCTTCGTCGGCGATAAGCTCTTCGGCAAAGGCTCGGGCTCCAGCAAGCAATCGGCCCAGCAAGAAGCCGCCGCCGCCGCGTTGGAAACCTTGGCCAAATCCGACAAAAAGCCAGTCGATGCCTAAACTTGTTCGAAATTACAAAAATAGCGCAAATACGATGCGCTTTTTTTGTATTTATGCTATAAACGAAATAGTTAGCTCCTTCCCAATTCCCTCCCCATAGTGAAAGTAGGTGGTGACGATGGTGCCAGTCACCACCGTTATTATCGCCGGCACCGGTGTCAATTATCGCATGGCACAGCGCTTGTACGGCCAGATGGTGGCTCACGGCAAAGATGTTCACATCATGGCTATCCCGTGGTGTGGCCTCGGTCCCATCTCGGCTGCGACGAGCCAGCTTCACAAGGAGATCATCGGGCGTTTCGGCAACCAGCCGCTCCGGCTCATCGGGCACTCGCAAGGGGGTCTCATCGCCGCCGGGCTCGCCCTGAGCCTGCCTGAAGAGCAGGTTGTTGAGGTTATCGCGATCGCTGCGCCGTTCCATGGATGTCCGCTCGTCCGGCTGCGCAAGCTGCTTCTGTGGCCTGGGCCCCGCATCATTCGTGGTCTGTTTCTGGACGTTCTCACGCCGCCGGCCCTTCGCGACATGGAGCCGGGCAGCCGGTACCTGCGCGATCTTTCCGAGCGGATTCCCGAGGTCGCCTCTCTCATCACCACGGTGGTGTTCGTGGACGACTGGGTGGTGCCCTGGCAATCCGGTTGCTTGGAGGCTCCCGCCACCAACCACCGGGTCGGGCCGCTGGAGCCCCAACGGGTACCAGACCAAGGCCCGGAAGTGAATCCGATCGCGTCCTCAAGGCGCAGGCTCGGAGGCCACATCCTCAGCCTGCTCTGGCCCGACCAGGGCGTGATGAATATCGTCTATCCCGACCCGGACCCGGCCGCGCAGCCCCTGTCCATCCCGGCCTGATCGCCCCTTAGGGTAATCAAGCCCAACCGCCGCTCTCTTACCTAGAGGCGGCGGTTGCTATGTAGCCCAGGCTTACGGGTGGCAGCGCAGGAATATACCTTCTCGTAAAGCGAGTGTAGGTTCTGATACCGGCAACACCGAAGAGACGGACAGCGTTCACTCGCCAGAGAAGGAATATTCCGCAGCTGACAGGACCCGTAAGCTGCTACAATAATGCTAATGGTGTTTGGAGTATCTCGGTGTTTCTCAGGCGCGTGACCATAACCGGGTTTAAATCGTTTGCCAACAAAACCGTGCTCGACCTCGAGCCCGGTATTACTGGTGTGGTCGGGCCAAATGGCTCCGGCAAGAGCAACCTAGCCGACGCTGTCCGGTGGGCACTGGGCGAGCAGAGCAAAGGCCGGCTGCGGCTCACCGAGCGCGAACACATCGTCTTCGCGGGCACCGAGAAGCGCCCCCGGGCGAGTTATGCCGAGGTCGTTCTGCTGTTTAACAACGAAGACGGCACCTTCCCGCTCGACCTTACCGAGGTCGAGATCTCCCGGCGGCTCTACCGCAGCGGCGAGACCGACTACCGCCTGGCGGGCCGGAGTGTGCGGCTCAGTGATATCCAGGCGCTCCTGGCCCAGGCCGGATTCGGCACCAATACCTACACCGTCATCGGCCAGGGTATGATTGATTCGTTTTTGCTATCTTCGCCGGCCGACCGCAAGCTGCTGTTTGATGAAGCCGCCGGTATCCGCGGTCCCGAGCTCGGCCGCGAGGCAGCCCGGCGCAAGCTTGCCGCTACCACCACCAACCTCACGCGCCTCCGCGACATCGCCGCTGAGCTGGCGCCGCGCCTGACCTCGCTCCAGACGGCCGTCTCGGCCGCCACCGAGCAACGGGCGCTCGAGGCCCGGGTAGGCCGCCTACGGGCCGTGCTGTCGGCTACGGCTGACCTCCACTGGAGCCGGCAGGCCGTCGCCGCGACGGAGCAGCTCCGCCACCTCGCCACCACCGAGCACCGCCTACGTCACCAGCGTACCAAGCTGGAACACCAGCTCGCCAAAGAGCTGGCCCAGGAGACCGCCCTGGCCGCCAGCCGCGACAAGCTCCAGGCCTCGCTCGGCGCTCTGGAGCAAGAGCGCGACCAGCTCGGCCTGGAACTCAGCGACCGCCGCGCGGCCATCACCGCCGCGGAGACCGCCGCCGCTCAGGCTACCGCTGCCGCGCGGCACTTGACCGAGGCTCGCGGCGATCTGGCCGAGGCCGAAGAGCACCAATCCGAGCTGATGGCCGAGTTGGCCTCAAATACCGCCGCCGCCGACCGCGCGCTGCGGGCTGTCGAACGTACCGGCGGCGAGGTGGCCAAGGCCCAGGCCGCGCTGGTGGCTCTGCGCCAGAGCAGTACCGAAGGCACGCGCGACCAATACGTCGACCACGCTCTGCAAATCCTCAAAACCCTCGCCCAAGGCTTAGGAACGCCGGAAATATCAGATGAACAGGTGCGCCTGCTCGTGCACAAGGCCGGCCGCCTCCTCAGCCACGCCACGCGCACCGGCGCTGCCGAACTCCTGGCTACGCTCCAGACTGCCCAGAAGCAGCTGGAAACCGCCATGGGTAAGCGCGAAACCGCCGTGGAGCACCAAACTAACATCACTATCACGCGCCGCTCCCTGGAGATCGACCTAGCGCACCAGCAAGAAGCCGCCCGGCGCGTCGAGCAGACCGTGGCGCGGCATGAGGCGGAGCTAGCCACCCTCGAAGCGGCCGCCGGCCGGCTAACCCAGGCTCAAGACATGGCCGAGGCCGCCGCTCTAAGCTTCGCCGACGTCACCGCCCGCCTCGAACAGCAGCGCGACCACATCCGCGAACTCAGCGCTACCGCCACCGACGCCGCCCGCCAGACCCAGCTCGCCACCGAGCTCGAGCGCGCCAAATCGTCCCTCCAAGCTACCGCCAACGAGCACACCCGCCTGCGCCACGAGCAAGACGCGGCCAAGGCCGCCCTGCGCGCCGCCCGCCGCCAAGCTACACAGTGGGGCGTCGATGCCGCGCGGCCTTCGGCTACCCAGCCGCTCGAAGAGCTGCGAGCCGATCTCCTCCGGGCCGAGGCGACCCTCGAGGCCAAAGCCGCCGCCGTCCAGGCTCAAACCACGGAATACGAAGAGGTGAACACCCGCCACGCGGAACTCACCACCCAAATCGCCGATCTCGAATCTGCCCAGGCCGATCTCGAAGGCGTCATTACGGAGCTCGATGCCCTCATCAAGGTCCGCTTCAAAGAAAACTTCCAAGCGCTCAGCGCCCAGTTCAAGACCTACTTTGAGCGTCTCTTTGGCGGCGGCAGCGCCTCACTCGAGCTCGATGAAGGCGAAGACGGCAATTATGGGGTAGCCATCAAGGCCAATCCCAAAGGCAAACGCCTCACCCAGCTCGCCTCGTTATCGGGTGGCGAGCGGGCGCTGGCTGGAGTCGCGCTGCTGGCCGCCATTCTGCGCGTCAATCCCAGCCCCTTCGTCGTTCTCGACGAAGTCGACGCCGCCCTCGACGAGGCCAACTCCACCCGTCTGGCCGATATTCTCGAGGAGCTCGGCGCCCATTCGCAGCTCATCATCATCACCCACAATCATCAAACCATGCGCGCCGCCCGCGTACTCTTCGGCATCACCGCCAACGAGCACCACGCCTCGCACCTCATCTCCCTGCGCCTTGAGGAAGCCACCGCTCTGGCTGCCCGCTAAACCAAGGCTTGACTTTCAACCATCATTCAGGGTAAAATCAAGTCCGTTGTAATCTGTAAACTACTAGTCAGGAATCAAGCACTTGTTAGTCATTCGCCTTGCCCGCCACGGCCGCGCCAAATATCCCACCTACCGCATCGTCGCGGCCGAATCTGCACGCGCAGCCACGGGCAAATTTGTGGCCGTCCTGGGCCACTACAATCCGCACACCAAAGAGCTCGTCATGAAGCACGAAGAAGTCAAGAAGCACCTCGGCAACGGCGCTCAGCCGTCCAACACCGTGGTCAAGCTCCTCATGCGTGACAAAGTTGAACTTCCGGCCTGGGTTAAGCTCAAAACCAAAGCCCCCAAAGCCGTTGAGGCTCCTGCCGCCGAAGAGGTCGCAGCCGAAGCCGCCGCCGAATCCAAATAACACCCTTTTCCCGCTCTCAAAATGGTATTATGTTAACAAGACCATAACGCTCAAGGAGTGGGGTATATGCAGGACATGGATAAAGAATTCGTCGAGTACGTCGTAAAGGCTCTCGTGGGGCATCCGGAAGATGTCTACGTAAAGCGCTCGGTGGACGACATGGGCGTACTGTTGGAATTATCAGTTAACCCCGAAGATATGGGCAAGGTGATCGGCAAGGCCGGCGCTACCGCCAAGAGCATTCGCACGCTGCTGCGTGTGTTGGGCTCCCGTAATGACGCCCGTGTGAACCTCAAAATTATCGAGCCCGAAGGCGCCGAACCGCGCGACCATCGGGAGACCAGCGCCAACGACCGCGCCGAGCCCGTAGCTCCGGCTGCCGCTCCGGCCGACGCCGAGCCCGAGCGCGACGCCACCTCCGAGATGGTCGCCCGCACCAAGCGCGAATTTGCCGACCTCGACGACCTCGACCTCTAGACCGCTAGCTATGAAATCTCCCTTCAAAATCGACATAATCACCCTATTCCCCGATATGTTTAAGGGTCCTTTCGACATGAGTATGCTCTGGAAAGCCCAAGACAAGGGTCTGGCTACCATTAAGCTCTGGGATATGCGCGAATTTGGGCTGGGCAGCCGCCGCACTGTGGACGACACCCCCTACGGTGGGGGAGACGGCATGGTGCTCAAACCCGAGCCGGTAGTGGCGGCCATCGAGGCGGCCAAAGCCGAAAACCCCGGCGCCCCCGTCATCATCATGACGCCCGGCGGCCATCAGTACCACCAGGCCATGGCCCAAGAGTACGCGCAAGCCCCCGGCCTCATCCTGGTAGCGGGCCACTACGAAGGCTTCGACGAGCGCATTATGGCCTACGCCGACGGTCAGCTCTCCATCGGCGACTACGTGCTCACCGGCGGCGAGCTGCCGGCCATGGTCGTGGCCGATAGTGTCGTGCGGCTCATTCCGGGCGTGCTCGGCGGCGAGCTCAGCGCCCACGACGAATCATTCAGCGACGGCCTACTTGAATACCCGCATTACACACGGCCGGCTGAATTCCGGGGCGTACCGGTCCCCCAAGTGCTCCAGAACGGCCATCACGCCGAAATTTCCAAGTGGCGTCACGAGAAATCCCTCGAAAAGACCCGGCAGTACCGCCCGGATCTGCTCCAGCCGTGAGGCACCTGGGAGCCGTGGCGGTGGCCGTTTTGACGGCTGGCCTCGGTTTCGTTATCTGGAAGTGGCCCGCCGGCACCGATCTCACGTTTAGCCAGCGCGTTGCCCGGCACAAGACTGCTATCGCCTTCTATATCGCTCTTTTTACGGTCGCTCTGCCGTTATTGACGATCTTTTTTGTCGGCTGGTTCGCGCCGGCCCTTCATCTCTCAAAATGGTTTATGGGATTAATTCTTACCTCGGTTATAGCCCAATACAGCGTTACGCTCGTGCCGGAGGTAGGAGGCTGGAAAACGCGCTATCATCGGGCGACATCATTTGTCTCTGCGGCCTGCTTAGTGCCGGCGCTCATCCTTGCAGCAATGTCAGGTTACGTTAACCTAAGCGGTCGCCTAATGGCCCTAACGAGTCTAGCGGTAATGCTGGGCATTATGTATATAATTACGCTTAACAAAGGCCGGCATCGGTACCTTTTGTGGCTTCAAACGGGCTACTATGTGGCATTTTTTGCAACCACCCTCTGGATGGCTAGGTAAGTAGGCACGCTCGTTTGGTTACTTACCGCCAGAATGACATAAATTGCCCGCAAGAAGTGTCAGTTTGGCGGTATAATGCCGTATGAGAGCATCTCCTCGTAACTAAGTACCAGAGCATTATGCCCATAAAACCCTTCCCGCTCGCACTTCTCACTGCGCTCTCCGCTGGGGAAAATCATGCTTACGCCATCGAGCAGCAAATGATAGGCGATGTCTGGGGTGCTATTTCCGTCCAGAGCCGGGCGGTGTATCGTGAATTACCGCGCCTTGCTCATTCATGCCGGTCTCATTGAAGCCGTGCCCGGTACCCGCCCAGTGCGCTATCGTCTTACCAAGCGCGGCCGTAGTACGCTTATCGCCGAGCGCGAGCAGGCCTATCGAACCTACCGTTTGCTCCAGAGCCGCCTATAGCTATTGCTCAAAATAATTCCATAGTTTCGCGGACAGATCCGCGAACATCGCCGGAGCGTCCCCGGGCGTGCTCCACGGTCCGCTCGTCGCCACCACCACAAAGTCGGTCTTGGGCCCGTATACAATCCCCGCGTCGTGTACCACCCCGTCCAGGTCGCCCGTCTTGTGGGCGATCACAGTGCCGGCCGGCAAGCCTACGGGCAGGCGGTTGTTGATGCTCTGGCTCTTGAGCAGGTCGGTAAAGCGTTGTGTCGAGTTGGGTGATACCAGCGTGCCGTTGTAGAGGCGGCTAAATAGCATCGCCACATCGCCGGCCGAAGTCTGCTGCGGTGTGGCCAATGTGGTGCCCTTATAGCCCTCCAGCTTGAGCGCCTGATCTTGATTGTCCCAGCCCAGGACCGTACCCAGCGCCCGCCCACAGGCATTATCCGAAATATTGATCATAACGGTCAGGCACTGGTCAACATTGCGGCCCGTATCGCCACCTGCCGCCCGGCTGTAGTCGAGCTGGCCAATGTCGATCTGTTGATAAATCCGCTGGGCCACAAACAGTTTATACAAACTGGCGCTGGCGATCTGCTTATCTGGATTGATGGTGGCTGTCTCGCCCGTCTTCATATCTTTGACGACGATACCAAAGGTGTCGCCATTGGCAGCCACAAAGTCATTAAGTATCTGCTGGAGGCCCGTCTTGTGGGGAACGGGCGCGGCCACGGCCGGGGCTAGCTTGGCCGGCGCCGGAGCGGTAGTCTGAGTGTGGGCGGAATCAGCGTGGGCCGTAACGGTGTGCGGCGTGGCCAGGGCATGAGCGGTCACCCCCGAGGCCACGAGCGCCGTCGCCACTAGCCCAAAGGCCGCTACCGGCCGCTTCCAGGCAAAGGGGGGCATATGCCAGGTGGGCAGCTCGGCCGCGGCGGGAGCTTGGATATTGGCCACCACCTCGCGCGGCGTCATAGGGGCGGCCACCGGCCGGCGGATACCGTCCATGCCCACAACAAAAAGCCGATTCTCCGCCAGGCGCGGCTGCGCTGGCTTCAATTTCGGCGTTATCACCGGCATCGGCTGCACTACCGAGGCCCGCCGCCCAACTCCGTCCATCATAAGAGTCATAATCCCAGTATAACCACAAGCATCATGTCCGTTCAACCCGCTGGAGTATAATAAGTCCGAACCAATGGAGGAAATTATGAAACTCACACGTCTACTGCCCGCCACCACCGTATATGCGCACTGCGATCTGCCCTGCGGCGTCTACGACCCGGCCCAGGCTCGCATCGAAGCCGAATCGGTACTCAAAATTATGCAAAAATACGCCGCCAACGAAGATGTGGTCTTCCGCACCCGCGCGATCATCATCAAGGAAGAGCGCGCCGAGCTGGCCAAGCGCCACCTCTGGGTGCTCTGGACCGACTACTTCAAGCCCGAGCACCTCGAGCAGCACCCGGACCTCCATGACCTGTTCTGGCGCGCCACCAAGGCGGCCGGCCAGGCCAAGCACTCGGTCGACCCGGCCGACGGCCAAAAACTCCTCGATCTCATCGCCGAGATCGACGCCATCTTCCAGACCACCAAAAAATGAAGCTCTGGCCCCTCGGCCTCTACCGCGTAGCCGGGGAGAGTATGCTGCCGGCGTTTCGGCCCGGCGACACGCTGCTCGGCTGGCGCTGGTTCCGGCCGCGCGCCGGGCAGGCGGTAGTAGCTCGCCAAGCCGGCCGGCCGATTATCAAGCGCATTGCCCGGCTAGAGGGCGAGCGCGTCTTCTTGGCCGGCGACAATCCTCCCCACTCCACCGATAGCCGGCATTTCGGAGCGGTGTCACGCGCGCAAATCGAGGCTAAAATTATACGCAAAATATGAGGGCCAAGTTTCGTTTCACAAAGGGCTCACTATCTAACAAGATTAGATAGGGTAGGACGCGACGCCTTAGTTAAGCCACTAATCTCGGTTCAACCGGCCAACTCTATCTAATATCGTTATATAGTCGTACCCCCGCGCATGCCAAACTCGCTCTTGACACCCGATATATCGCGATATATCATTTAGAGCGATATATCGCGGAAGGAATTATGATGATGCGCGACCATATGCCCGGCGGCCCCCAGGCCCGCCGCGGCGACATGCGGCCCCTCGTGTTAAACATGCTCACCGAAAAACCCATGCATGGCTACGAGATTATCCGGGCCCTCGAAGAAAAGAGCCATGGCTTTTGGCGCCCCAGCCCCGGCTCGATCTACCCCACCCTCCAGCTTCTGGAAGAGGAAGATTTCGTAACCAGCCAAGAAGAACAAGGCAAAAAAATCTACACCCTCACCCCGGTGGGCCGCGAGGAAGCCGCGCGGAAAGCCCCAGCCTGTTATTGGGACGCACCGGAGATGGAGGAGCACATTCAGGCTCGCCGCGACTTCATGGAATTCATGAAGCTCCTTAAACAAGTCGCCGGCACCGGCTCCGAGGCCGACCGTCGCCGCGTCCATGAGATCCTGAAAGAAACCAAAACTAAACTCGAGGCCATCATCAATGAGCAATAAACCCGTACCCGTAATTCAGGTCGAAAATCTAGTAAAGCGCTACAAAAAGGCCAAAGTAAACGCCGTCGACAACATCTCGTTCTCGGTTAACCAGGGCGAATTCTTCGCCTTCCTCGGTCCCAACGGCGCCGGCAAGACCACCACTATCTCCATCCTCACCACCACGCTGGCCAAGACCAGCGGCAAGATCACCATCGCCGGGCACGATCTCGACCAAGCCAGCAAGAAGGTCCGGCAGAATGTCGGCATCATCTTCCAGAACCCCTCGCTCGATCTCGAGCTCAGTGCCGAAGAAAACATCCGCCTCCACGCCAGCCTCTACGGCGAGTATGGCTTCCGGCCGGCCTACGCCCTCATGCCGGCGGCTTACAAGAGCCAGGTCAAAGAGCTAGCCGAGCTCGTCGGTCTCGAAAACGACCTCTTCAAGCCCATGAAGACCTTCTCCGGCGGTATGAAGCGCAAGCTCGAAATCGTCCGCTCGCTGATGCACAATCCGCAAATCCTCTTCCTGGACGAACCCACCTCCGGGCTCGACCCGCTCAGCCGTAACGAGCTCTGGAAGTACCTCCAGACCGTGCGCGAAAAGCACGGCACCACCATCTTCCTCACCACGCATTATCTGGACGAGGCCGAAGGCGCCGACCGCATCTGCATCGTCGACAAGGGCCGGATCGCCAGCTTCGGCACGCCGGCGGAGATCAAGCGTACGCTCGTACAAGATTATATGACCATCGACGCCGCCGACCGCGCCGCTCTGCGAGCCGAGCTCAAAAAGCTCAGCGCCCACTTCGAAGGCGCCGGCCCGTTCAAGGTCCGCTTCGACGGCGACACCGCCCAGCACCTCATTCAGCGCATTAAAACCCCGCTCATTCACCTGGAGGTCCGCATGCCCACGCTCGAAGAAGCCTACATTAACATGATCGCCGGAGAGGTAATCTAATGAAAGAACTGAGCGCCATCGCAACAATCGCTTACCGCGACGTCCTAGGCCTCTTCCGCGACCGCACCCGATTGCTCTTCTCACTCTTCTTCTCGGTGATCTTCATTAGCGTCGTCGGCGGCATGCTGGGGCAAAACATCGGCCACGCCCTGCCCTTCGATTACACTCAATTCGTATTCTTCGGGTTCATTACCCAGATGCTGTTTCAGGGGGCGCTGGTCGGGCTCGTCACGCTCATCCGCGACCGCGAGAGCAACTTCAGCCAAGAGATATTCATCGCGCCCATCTCGCGCTATTCAATCATTCTCGGCAAAGTCTTGGGTTCGAGCATTACTAGCATCATCACGGTGCTGGGCATGGTGGTATATGGGCTGGTCACGGGCATCAAGCTCAGCTGGCTCGATCTGGCCGCCTTTGTGCCGGTTACGCTAGCAGCGGCGGTGATGGGCGCGGCGCTGGGATTGCTGCTCATCGGCAACCTCAAAAACCAACAGACCGCCAACATGATCTTCCCGCTCATCATCTTCCCGCAGACCTTCGTGGCCGGCGTGCTCACGCCCATCAACAGCTCATCGTGGTGGCTTAGCCTCATCAGCCACATCGCGCCGCTCACCTACGTGGTCGACTTTATGCGCAATATGCTGGCCTTCCACCACCCGGCTTACCAGAAGCTCATCCTCTACCCGATGTGGGTCGACATGGCCGTTATCGCGGCTATGTCGGTGGTCTTCATCGTGGTGGGCACCTGGGCTTTCGTCCGCGGCGAGCGCAACCGCTAAGTATTACCCGCACTATACGCCAAGGTGCTAAAATGCTTTCATGAACCGAATCGTTACCGGAGCTTTCCGCCGCGCCTATCTGGAGCTCATCAGCAACCGCCGCCGTCAAATGCCGTTTTGGATGCTCATTGGCTTCCTGCCGACCTTTATAATGGCCCGCCTGCTCGTTCAGCTCGACCCCAACCTCTTCCTCCATATTCACGGCATTCATGTGCACCACTTCACCTACGGTATCCTAGTGCTGGCCGTAGTTGGCTTCATCGCCATCGTCTCCGGCGAGCACCCGTACCGTCCCTGGCTGGCCATCGGCTACGGCATCGGCCTGGCTCTGTCCTTCGACGAATTTGGCATGTGGGTTCGTCTCACCGACAACTACAGCCTCGACCAGTCCGAAGACATCATGGTCGGCATCCTGGTCTTCTTCGTCATCATCGTCTACTTCTTCGGCATCCTTCGCCGTGCCCTGCGTATCCTCAAACGCCTGCGCTAAAAAGATCCGCCACCAGCTGCGTAAAGCGGCTGGTGGCATAGTAGGGGAGGCGACTCCCGGGGTTGGTTGAGCCGGCGTTCTACCGGCCGGTCGGGTGGCCGGAGCCGTGCCCGAAGGGCTCCATCAGCGGCAGAACCTGCTGCCGGATGGTGTTGTCGAACATGTCGCGGCGCTGTGCCGAAACGGTGTGGGCGGGGTCGTGGGCCACAGCGAGCAACGTCACGAGCCCTTCACGAGTGGTGGGCGGCAAGTGCTGCACCTGCCCCCACTCACGCTCTGGGATGCGGGGGAGATCGCCGGTCTTCACGCCCAGCTTAGAGGTGAGAACCTCCTGGGCGGCGCGAACCGCGGTGGCGAACGCGGGGTCCTTCGCGATCGTCTCGATCTGCGGAAGGATCGGCTGGATGGCTTCCTCCAGCTGGGTGGCGGCCGGGTACTGGCCGCTCGTCGGGCTACTTGGCCTGTCGGTCATGGTGGACCTTTCTCGAAGATGGTTCCGGCTATGAGGCCTTGCATTGAAGGGTGCCGCCTCCCCAGTGACGAACTATAAGACCAGACCAGTTCACAAACCTCGGACCTTCGCCTAAATAAATGTCAGACAATCTAAAACCAGTTAGCAGAATTGATAGGCGTTAAGCTTGCCGGACCTCTGCCATGCGAAACTCAAGAATCACCAACTCATGGACATAAAAGTTCAAATCTTGTATCATATGACGGTTCCACAATGAAATATCCAATGGGGCGTGGCCAAGTGGTAAGGCGCTTGATTCTGGCTCAAGAGATCGTAGGTTCGAATCCTTCCGCCCCAGCCATATAGGCCTTAATTCATTTTCTAACTCGAAATGACCCTCTACGTATCTGTCGGCAGGGTCATTTTTGATAGTTTTAATATCCATATCGTTCCTCCATTACTGGGCGTTAGATCTTCAGCTAGTTGCAATAGGGTAATCATATAAATATCAAACGCAAAAACCCTGCTATCGATAACAGGGTTAGAAGATTTAAAATGACCGAAAAAGCGTCCAGGATGTTCTCTCTTATACTATATATTCTATATTGGGAGTATTATGGCCACCCAACCCATCAATCGCAGGTCCCTAAATACTAAACAACTCACCATACTACATATTCTCTACCGCTTCCGCTTTGCCACTCCCGGACTCTTGGCGCAGACACTCCATCTAACCCAAATGGCGGCGCATTAAGAGCGCTCGTTCCCACGCTGAAACACGAAGAGCTCATCAAAAGCTTGACCTACAATTTCGATAACGCTTCAGTAACGGCATTTTCATTTTCTCCGCCAGATACGTATACAATACTGATGGAAAATGACACTATGCATCTTGGTCTCTCGAGCTAGTCGGGTTGGTTAAGCCATCTATATCATCAAGCAGCAGTTTTAGTTCACGAATCTCCTGCTCTAAGTCTTCTTCCCTCTCGTCAAAAGTTTGGACTACGAAACACTTCCCATTATTAGAAAATATATTTCTGTTTTGTAAAGTTTTACTTTGTACGAGTTCGAATCCTTTCTGGTTTATACTATTCTTATGACCACGCAATCTTCGGACGCAGATCATAGCAAACGTTTTCCTATTGTTGGCCGCGATCAGCGTGTTGATCTGACTAAATACGCTGTTCAAGTTCATGGCCGAGACATCATTGATTACGAAAAGCTTCGAGCTGATGATCCCGCGCTATACAACGAAATCGTAGCCGGTGAGATTGAAGCCGATCGTAAAAATCAAGAAGAGCTGGATGAAATTCTGTCAACTCCCGCAATGGAATTAACCCCTGTGTTGCTTAAAAGCCTTCAATCGGTAGTGGCAACTCAAAAGCCAGCAACTTCCAAATATTTCTATCTTCCGCTGTTTCTTTCAGGTCCTCGGCAAGCTCAAGTTGATGAGGAGCATAAGGCTGACATACTTACGTTCCTAGATAATTCGGGCGAACCGATGAACTATGCTTCCCGGGTATTGCCAGGCCAAACCCTGGCTGAAGCGATTAAAAATGATTTGCTCACAGACTTTGCCTACGACGGTGCCTTTCAAATTAAGAACCATCACTTTCACGATACGGCCCCTGATAAGAAAGGCAATCAATTACCTCGTTTAGTGGTAATCATTAAAGTTGATCGCTTTCCTACCACTGCCCTTCACCCAGCGGGCTTGCAGGTTCAGTGGAGTTCAGATGCGGCAACGCGCCTAAGTGCTTACCGCTTTGAGCTTTAAGGGGTTGGCATAGTTGACTCCAGTTTCTTCAACTTGCCGTACATAGTCAGTAGACTTGGCCGGATGGTCTTCCAATTTTGGGCTACGTGGCCAGCCATAAAATCATTAGCTCTCTAGAGCCAAAATATCGATATTCGCCAAAATTGTCAGCGCCATCCAGTGGCTCACGAATCACCCATACCTCGGCCGGCTTGTTGGAACACCAGCCGAAAAGGCGCTACACTAAGCAGACTAGTTTATTGAGGTCACAACTATCGGTAAGCCGGACAAAGCAAAATTGGTTTACATCCCGATGGCGGCAGACATCATCCATCCGGGCCATCTAAATATCATCGATGAAGGTGCAAAGCTCGGCGACGTTGTTGTTGGCTTACTAACCGACTCCGCCATCGCCGCCTACAAGCGGGTACCACACATGCGTTATGATCAGCGCCTAGCCGTGGTGGAGCACCTCAAAGGAGTGGGCCGCGTAGTCGCGCAGGAGCAGCTCGATTACCGGCCGAACCTACGCAAACTCAAGCCGGATTATCTGCTACACGGGTCGGACTGGCAGGCTGGAGTTATGAACGGCCCGAGGCAGCAGGCCAGAGAAACAATGGCTGAGTGGGGTGGGGAAGTTGTTGAGCCGGCCTATACCGAGGGTATATCAAGTACACGCCTTATCAGCGGCGTAAAGGAGGCGGGTGTGTCGCCCGACGCACGCCTGGCGCAGCTAACGCGATTACTTGAAGTTAAGCCTACCATTCGCGGTATGGAAGCCCACAACGGCCTGAGCGCACACATTGTAGATAGGGTCACTGTGCCGGATGCGAACGGAGTGCGAACAGGTTTTGACGTCATTTGGATTAGTAGCCTCACCGACTCTATGGCCAAGGGCAAGCCGGATAACGAGTCAGTGGACTTTAGCTCGCGTCTCGTGACTATCAATCAGGTGCTCGAGGCCAGTACAAAGCCTGTGATCGTGGATGGCGACAGTGGTGGCCATGACCAGCACTTTGCCCAGATGGTTCGAACTTTGGAACGGCTCGGTGTATCCGCCGTTGTTATCGAAGACAAAGCCGGGCTCAAGCGAAATTCACTACACGAGGACACCCACGCGCATATCCAGGAGACAAAGGAGGCGTTTAGCCGAAAGATTAGAGCGGGTATAAAGGCCAGGCGAACCGACAACTTTATGGTGATCGCGCGTATTGAAAGCCTCATTGTTGGT
This sequence comes from Patescibacteria group bacterium, assembly GCA_028288925.1. Taxonomy (GTDB): domain Bacteria; phylum Patescibacteriota; class Saccharimonadia; order UBA4664; family UBA4664; genus RYN-427. The sequence goes on from JAQGHG010000026.1 coordinate 22,314, forward strand.
AGCGGACACGATGACGCTATCGAGCGCGCGAAGGCCTACCTGGGGGCCGGGGCAAGCGCGATCATGATCCATTCCAAAGACGCGACCGGAGCAGATGTGAAGCGCTTTTCCAAAGTATATAATACGCTCCCGAATCGTCGTCCGCTTATGATGGTGCCGACTTCCTATAACGCCGTCTCTGAGGCTGAGCTCACATCCTGGGGCGCCAATATTGTCGTCTATGCCAACCATCTACTCCGCGCGGCCTATCCAGCCATGGAGCAAGCGGCGCAAAAGATATTACAGCACGGCCGCGCGCTTGAGGCCGAGCAGCTATGCTTGCCAATTCCAGACTTCCTAAAGCTTATTACGGACGAGTAAAGTATGGCCCAATCATTGGCCGGCAAGCTATCACCCAAGGAACTTTATGAAAGCCTATTGGGCGCCGGCGTAACATTCTTTACCGGCGTGCCCGATTCGCTGCTGAGTAGCTTCGGTTTTTATCTCCAGGATCATGCCGGCAGGCATATTATCGCCGCAAACGAGGGTAATGCCGTCGGGCTAGCCATTGGGCACTATGCTGCCACGACCGAGCTGCCGCTCGTGTATATGCAAAATTCAGGCTTAACCAACGCCATGAATCCGCTCGTCTCGCTAGCCGGCCCCTCAGTTATGAGTATTCCGATGATTCTCATGATTGGTTGGCGTGGTGAGCCCGGTACCAGGGACGAGCCGCAGCATACTAAGCTGGGTAGTATAACGACGGCCCTGCTAGACGACCTGGACATACCATACGTCATCCTAGCCGGCAGCGCGTCCAAAGCCATTGAGCAAATTGAATCGATGGTACGAACTGCGAGAGATGGTCAACGAGCGGTCGCAATTCTCGTCCGGGCCGGAACACTGGCTAGCTATGCGCCGCGTTCGCATCCCAAAAATAGCTATGAGCTGGCCCGTGAAGCCGCCATTACAACGGTACTTGACCAGTTAACGCCGTACGATATTGTGATCTCAACCACCGGAAAGGCCAGCCGTGAGGTTGCCGAATATATACGAAGTGATGGTGAGCCAGGCCCCCCAAGCTTGCTTGTCGTGGGGGCTATGGGTCACGCGTCGAGCATTGCACTCGCCGTTGCTCTGGATCGCGCGTCCCAGCGAGTAATCTGCCTAGATGGTGATGGTGCGGCCATCATGCATCTAGGCGCCCTCACAACCATTGGCACAAGTGAGGCGAACAATCTGTGCCACATCGTACTAAACAACGGTTCGCATGAGTCTGTTGGCGGGCAGCCCACTGCTGGCTTCGCTGTTAATCTTGTAGAAATCGCGCGAGCTTGCGGCTATGCTAAAAGCATAAGCGTAGAGAACGGCGAGCAGCTTACTCAAGCCATAAAATCCACCCAAGATGTCGCATGCCCAACATTCATCGAAGTTCGGATAGCACAAGGCTCGCGCTCAGATCTTGGCCGCCCAACTGAGTCCCCCGCCGAGAACAAACAACGGTTTATGAATAATCTAAAGGATCAATCGTTATGAAACGTAACAATCAAGCACCACTGGCCGCCCGACTCTGGGAGTATCAGGCTGAGCGGTCGCCGTTTATTCCGATGGTTGCTATGGCGGCGGTTAGCGCCGGCGTTTTGTACCGATTTTCGCACACGAGCTTCACTCGATATCTGATCTGCGTCGTGATTATCACGCTCTATCTCGTTCAGGTTCGCACGGCGGATGAAAAGAAAGATCTCGAACACGATAATCACTATTATCCGAAGCGACCAGTCCAGCGCGGCCTCGTGAGTCTAAGTGAGCTTGCCACGATCGGCCGAGCCGCTATCGCTATCCAACTTGTGCTGTATGCCTCATTCCTCGACCCGCTAATCTTTCTCCTGGGTCTTCTTTCGCAAGGGTATGCCTATCTCACCCGCCGTGAGTTCTATGTTCGTGATTGGATAAAGCCTCATTTTTTTATTTATTACTTTGCGCATTACGTGCAGCTGGTCATCCTGTTTTTCGTTATGACTGACATCATTCATCCAACAAGCCGCACAGCCGGCCAACTACTACTCTTTGTGATGCTCAACATTGCTGTAACTGAGCTTGGCCGAAAGAATCTACCAAAAGATCAGGATGTAGCTGGAGACACGTACTCATCGCACCTTGGGTATCGAGGCACAGCCATCGCGGCTAGTCTCGCCGCGCTGCTAAACGTAGCTTATACCGCGCATCTAATGGCCCAAAACACAGGGCCTATCGGCTGGATCGCACTGCCACTCATTACAACGATTGCGGTACTAGCCTGTGCGTATCGCTACGCCGTAAAACCGGTAAAGGCTAATCAGACAGGGCTTGCGAATGCTGTTATGGTAAATTATGTAGCAGCAATGCTTGGACTTATTGTAGGCGCACGGTAATGGCCAAAACCACACAAGGAACAAAAGCCGACAATCTTTCGCGCCTCGCGGCAGCCGGGTTTAACGTCCCAAAGTTCTATGTGGTGCCACCAACAGCTACGGCGCGGACTGCCGGCGCCGCATTTGTAGACTGGAGCCACACACACGGAGTAAAATCCGTGGCTATTCGCTCATCGGGCACGATTGAGGATGGTAAAGACCAATCATTCGCGGGGCAATTCACGACACTACTTGGCGTAAGCGGCGCCGACCAATTTACTACCGGAATAGACAAAGTATTGTCGTCGCGAGCACACGCTGCCTATTCAAAAGCTCGGGGTAGTGTCTACGCCATTGTTCAGGAGTATATTGAGCCAGATATCGCCGGGGTGATATTTAGTGTCAACCCAGCCAATGGCAACCAGGAGTTTGTCATCAATGTTGCGGCAGGCGTGGGTACGGCGGTGGTAGAAGGCAGAGAAGCGCAGCAATACTTTGTTGACCGCCTTGATTGGTCAGATGTTACCAAGGTGACCCATGGCGAAAGAGAATTACTAGCACAAGCGCAGATCAAGCAACTGTGCCAGATCGCGACGCAAGCAGAAGTACTCTTTGGCACGCTCCAGGACATCGAGTGGGCGATCAAAGACGATACCGTGTATGTGCTACAGAGCCGGCCGGTTACAAGCGTGAACCATCTAAGACTCTGGGACAGTTCCAATATATCCGAAAGTTTTCCTGGTGTCGTGCTGCCTCTGACGTTCTCGATCGCCAAGCGTGGTTATCAGCTTGCTTATAAAGCGCAGGCCTATGCCGCCGGCCTATCCTGGTACGAGCTGGAGGCAGATCATCGAACGTTTGACGGTATGATTGGTATTTTCAACGGCCGCATGTACTACAATTTGCTTCACTGGTACCGGTTTATCGCGCTTTTTCCCGGTAGTAGCAATAACCAAAAGTACCTGGACGACCAGATTGCCACGCAAGGTGAGGGCATACGCCAAGCTGCTACCGCTCGAAGTCTAAGGTTTCGTCTAAAATTCTACCTTCGTATCCTGTACAGAGCGGTTTTCTTCAGGTATGAACTGCGGCGGTTCTACCGGCGCTTCCAGCAGTTCGAAGACGACATGAGGGCATTGCCAGGTGTCGGCGACTCCCAAGTGTTGTTGCGCCGGTACACTCACATTGAGCAAACTATTGTCCCGCACTTTGGCCGTACGGTCGACAATGACTTCTTTGTCATGATTTACCACGGATGGCTCAAGCGGCTACTAAGTGAAGTGATACCCGATAACACCAGTATCATCGGTTCGCTCAACGGTGTCGTGAGCGCCGAGCAGGCGACATCGTTGTACGATTTGGCTGAGCAACTCAGAGCCGACCAGCCGGCGCGCAAGCTATTAGTAGCCGGCGATTATGCCGCCCTCGATAAACACCTCGCTGGCGGTCCGTTGGAGGCCGCCATTACGCGTTACATCGAAACTTTTGGGCATCGTTTCGCCGGCGACCAAAAGATTGAGGTGGAGAATCCAACGCTTCAGGAGCATGGCGTCTACAAGCTTATGCGCGCGTATGTGCAGCTGAGTAACTCCGAACTCACGAGCCGAATGACCGAAAGCCGTGCCAAATCCAGCCAGGTCGAACTCAAGATTAAGACGCGGCTAGGACCACTTCGGCGCCTAATGTATGTTGCTTTGCTCAGCCGCCTCAAACATCACCTCAGGCTACGCGAAAAAAACCGCTTGCTGCGGGGTAAGGCCTACAACTATATGCGGGAGTTATTTCCGAAGCTTGGGCGTGCTTTGGCCGACGAAGGAGTATTGGAAGCCGGCAACGATATCTTTTACCTGCAGATCGAAGAAATTTATGACCTCGTGCAGGGCTCACTGATAACCAATGACCTCGCCAAGCGTATCAAACGACGTACAGAAGCTTACCGCGGCTTCGCTGATATGGATATGCCTGAACGTTTTATTACCACCAGTTTGTCATCGCTCGAGAAAATAACTGTGACGAAGAATGCCCGCCCGCCCGTCTCGGGAGCGGCCCTAACTGGCCTCATTTCGTCACCCGGCACCATTGAGGGCCGTGTTGTGGTGCTTCGTGATCCGGTGATACCGGATGAGCCCTACGATATCCTGGTGGCGGAGCATACCGATCCTGGCTGGACGCCACTCATCGCTCTGGCTAAGGGTGTCATAGTAGAGCATGGCGGTATGCTTTCCCACGCTGCCATTATTACGCGTGAGCTGGGTATTCCAAGCATCATTGGCGTCGCCGGTGCCACTCGGGAGCTTAAAACCGGTATGATTGTCCGGATTAATACCCAGAAATCCAGCGTTGAGATCCTAGGCTAGCCAATCAGCTTCGACAAGGTGACGTAGCGACGAGTGGTGCGCACTCCTAGTCGACGCATTCGATAAATACTATTACCCACCCGAACCGTCGAGAAGACCGCTATCTTGAGTCCGTCTTTCTTGGCTTGTTGATGGACACGGTGAATGAGTAGTCCAGAGACTCGCTTGCCCCGATACTCCGGCAGCACACCAATTGTCTTGATGACAAGCTGATCGTCGTGCGGAAAAGCAACAATAAATCCAACTGGCCGGCCATCGTCTTCCAGAAAGTAGCTGTAATCTGAGTTGAAGATTGGCTCCAGACCACCAAGATTATACCGTCGCTCCTCCCAGCTAAGAACCGGGCAGTAGATACTTTGAGACGGAAAGATAGCATTCATAAGTTCGTGATAATGACGCAATTCGTCAAGCTTGGCAGAAGCATCAAAATGACGCACCTTCAAACTGGCGAGCGGCACCCGCGGCGTTCGGACAAACAACCGGATAAACAGCCCGAAATATCGCGTTTGCCCCGAGACATAATGATTAAAGTCTCTATAGCCCGCCGCCCGAAAGACATCCAAGTACCAGGCGGGGTTAACTGGTTCGCCCGGAATCTTGTAGTCGCTAGCATCGTTCAGCCGGTAGTCGTAGGTAATAGTGCCATTGATGGGGCCGTAAACTCGTGTCACACCCGGCTGTGTGGCCAGCCAATGCTCGGCCAGTTTAAGCACGGCAACACCCGCGTCTAGTGTAGTGGCACCAAAGAAGCCAATGATCCCTAGGTCAGGCAGCCGCTCATCGGTAAACGCGATCACATGAGCCGTGCCGTCCGCCGATTCTATACTGAAGGCTTTGGCTACCAGATGTTCCCAGAGCGGGTTATTTGGATGCAATTGCTTATCCCAAACAGCTTGAGCCACCGACCGAATCTCCTCACCGTAGGCAACATTCGTAATTGCCGTGAGTTGCCGAAGGCTAGTGGCGAGAAAAGGAAGTTTAGCCACGGATGAGGTACAACCAAAGGAATATGACCGCGTAAACAGCCTCAAGCTGGGCAAAGATCGGGTGAGGCTTAAGGATCCGTATTGAAGACACCATGAATGGGATCATCGCGGCCAGATATACAGCGGCCAGCCACCGATAGTGGGGGACAAATGCTAGCAGTAATCCATATTTACTAAACAGGACTGGTAGACCAGTGTAGTACAGCCCATCGGTTTTAACGTAGCCTCGAATAGTAAAACGGCCAAGCCGAATAACGCAGAAGACACAGTAAAAAGTCGTGATAACGAGCGACCACCAGTGCCAATTGAGCTGAATATTAATCACCAAAGCCGGAAACAACACCCAGCCAAGGACGTCATAGAGCGAGTCGAAAACTGCCCCGTAGGGCGACCCGCCATATTTCCTGGCCACCGCCCCATCGACATAATCAAGAAACATTGAAGCAAAGGCTAGAACCATGGCCAGGTACAATTGGCCATGGTAGGCTAACCAAAAGGCGCTCGTAATGAAAGCCACGGCAGTCAAAGTGACGTAGTCGGCCACGGAGAGTTCCGCCAAAACACCACCAGACCACAATTTTGCTCGACCAAGCTTGTGCATATCGGTCATGATACCAGGATAACCAGTCTTCCAACAGTCTGCGCCTCGTCTAAACATAGTATGGTAGGCTACGATAATATGTTTGACACGAACACCCAACACAAATGCTGAGAGCTAGTCTAAAATTTGCCCGGCCGCGCATTATTATCACATGTTTTGCAATTGCTACGCTGGGCAGCGCCGCAGCGGGGCGGGTCACACCGGCCGTATTGTGGTGTTTCTTGCTCATCATCGCATTTATCATCCACGCTAATTCCATCAATGATTACACCGATCTCGAGATCGACCGGGTGAACTTAAAAAACGCCAAGGACCGCCCCTTAGTAACTGGCGACATAACGATCCCGCAATTCTGGCTTGTTCACGGTCTAAGCGGAGGGGCAATGTTACTGTTGTCGGTTCCGTTTGGCTGGCGCGGGGTAGCAGCTTCGGCTGTTGTTGTGGTCATCGATTATTTGTATTCTCTACGGCCCATACGTGTCGCCGACCGGCCATATGCTACGCCGCTGGCACTCGCGGGCACGTACGTATACTACTCATTCTCACTTGGGCTATGGTCGGCCCACACCCATGCTGCCTACCCTTGGATGCTATCCGTCGCGCTTTTCCTCGCGTTCTTGGCGAGACTTCTCCTTAAAGATTTTCGAGACAAAAAAGGTGACAAGCGTTACGGTAAGGAGACGTTCCTGCTGCGTCACGGTTCTACGACGACCTGCGTAGTCAGCGGTCTGTTATGGGTCTGCGCGGTCGGAAGCACTTTTCTAGCCCGCGCGCCCTGGCCAACCATCGTGGTTCTTATTGTTGGTACAGTCATGGTTGGCCTTTGGCTCAAGCGATTATCTGGCCTAGCGGATGTCCAAGATCAACAACGGATGGTAACTGCCATAGCCAACGCCGCCAATATCGCCATCGTCGCGCTCCTCGTGGGCTATGTGTGTCGCGATATAGGGGCATCACAGCTTGCGTCAAGCGTCAGTGTGCTTGTGATTGGAGCAGGGGCACTCGGATACAATTGGTTTCGCACTAGACACATTACTCAAGCCAGGCGGCCGGTTGATCATAGCCGGGTGCCCTCTACGTGATAATCCACCTCCCACACCCGCGGAGTACGATAAAATGAAGCCGTTTATGGTATGCGAACACACCTATGCAAAAGGGTTCTCATTGACCTAAGCGGAGCGAGTGGCTATGGTTATATAAAGCTAATGCTTACTTTTAGAGAGGGTAGTCGTAGTCAATGAGTAGTTTTATGTCATCCGTGGTAGTTCCTCTGTATTTTATCCATATTACGATCGCGTTCATCATCTTGGCCTGGTGGTTCACACGCAAGAAAGCACAAGCACTTAAATACTTTGGCTGGGGGCTCACTGGCTACGCGCTAGGCATTGGCGCCTGGACGCTCGTTGTGCTCACGAAACCAGCCAGCCTAGAACCACCTATTCTCATCGGCGTCGTGCCGTTCCTGCTCGCCCACGTCGCGTTTGCTAAGGCGACAATGCTCAGGACGAAGTCTAAACTTGTCCTACCGCTTACAGTGTTGCTACTCGCCGCTACGTTTATTGCTCGTACGTTCTACTTCCAATCAAAGCCATACTTTTCCGATCAGGGCTACTTCTTTTTCGGGCTGATGGCGGTACCACTTGCATTTTATATCGCGACAATCGCCGTAAGCTTCCTTTCGGCTAGCATCACCGCCATGGGTGACATCAAGAGCACGACGGTCCGCAGAATTATGACATCGGGGCTCATAGGCGTCTTCATTAACATGGTTATTCAAATATCCGTACAAGATGAGAGTCTGCGGATCATCAACGCTGTTGTTGCTACCGTCACCCTCTTCGGGCTCTGGGTAACCGCGGTCACCCACCAAAGCGAGAAAATCTAACCCCCGCCTAAACCTGAAGTCGTTGCGTTGCTTGGATATCATTTGAGGCAAGAGAAAACACACGTGACATCAGCTCGTCCGGCGTAGCCGCTTGCGTGCAAACAAACGGTTCGCCAATGGTGAGACGACAGCTGAATCGACTCTGCCAAGCCAAGTGCATGGGCAGTAGGTGCACCCCCGGCTCTACGGCCAAGGCCGCGATGCCAGGTCTGGCGACAAGCTCAGGGGAGCGGCCGCCCTGCGGAAAGATGACAATCGTTTGGCCCGCTATTAATAGCCGTTTCGAGTGCTCGAGACCGTAAGGCAAACTAATGTGCTTTTGAGCTGGGAATCCACCACATAGCCGGAGTAGTATGCGGAGCCAAGCGTTATCAAAGTATCGGTTCAGGACAAGAAACCGGTAGGGAATGAGCTGAAAAATTGACCTCGCGGGCAACGACACTACCATAAGGAGCGGATCCAACATACTGCGATGATTGGCGTAGATTACGTTAGGTTCTAAAGTAGCATGTATGTTGGCCGGCCGACGAAGCCCACCGCGCAGAATCAAAAGGCGCATGACCCACAGGCCGGGGTAAAGGCTGAGTTGAGTTACGAGAATTGCCCACCGCCAAGCGGAGTGTTCATTGCGTGACGAGTTAGCTGTGTCATGTATGGTGCTAGGCAACATGCATCTAGTATCGCATACCAATTGATATACTACTTTTATGAATCAGCCACCAATCTCAGAAGTTACGCATCATTACGCCGGAGTATTCCTTGTAACAGCATCCGGTAAGATCATCGGTCAGCAGCGCGACAACAAGCCTGGTATCGACAATCCAAACCGCATCGGTAGTTTTGGCGGTACGATCGAAGATGGTGAAGACCCACTCGCCGGTGCTTGGCGCGAATTGGTCGAAGAAGAGACGAATTTAGAAATTAGCAAAGAAGACGTTCACTTATACTCCGAAGATGTTGCCTGGCGTAAACTGACAAACGAATGGGAAGGCCGGCATTTTTATTACGCAAAAATTACCGATGCGGCTCTTGACCAACTCGAAGTGTACGAAGGACAGGGCTGGGCGGTCATTGAATCTCCGGAAGACAAGCTGGTTATCGACCTATGGCGTGAGCCGGTGAAGAAGCTACAGATGGCTTTGAAAAAGCCATGAGATTATTCCGTGATATTCACCAGTTCAGGGCCTCCGATGCCCCGCCACCTAGCAGTTCTTCACGGGCTTTGAACAAGTGTTCTATGCGAGAAATTCGCTACCTCTGAGAAGATTTTGCGCGGCAAGTAGTTTCTTCGTCTTACCCAAGCGTTTTTTGTTATAGTACGCACATGGCAAAAAATATACTTATCATTGTCTCGGGTCTGCCCGCGACCGGCAAAACAACCCTTAGCCAGGGAATGGCAAAGCATTTGCACCTCCCGCTCGTCAGCAAAGATACCATCAAAGAAATTCTCTTCGATGGCGTAGGCCACGGCGATCGCGAGTGGGGTGAGAAACTAAACATTCCAACCTATAACCTTTTAAATTACTTTGTCGAACAAGAACTACGGGCTGGGCGCCCACTCATTATTGAAACCCCGTATGATGATGACTTCCCCCGTCGAGCCTACGAAAAATGGCAATCTGAATACGGTTTTGAGTGTGTTCAAGTTATGTGCTATGCCGAACCCAAAGTACTCATTGAGCGGTTCGTCGCCCGTATCGGAGCGCCGGAGCGTCACCCAGGCCACAACGATCAGGCCGCCCTGGAGGACTTCAAGAGGAGCATTAAAGACGCGGAGAAAGTGAAGCCGCTATCCTTGCAGGGTGAAGTCTACGAGCTTAACACCACTGATTTCTCCAAAATCGATACCGAATCTCTGCTCAAAAAGCTAGAAGCGGCCATGGTTGCCCCAATCCGAGACCAACCCACCCGGCTAAATCTCCGACTTTTGGCTGGGCTATGGTTCCGTCAGAAACAATAATGCTTGCTGAGACGACAGTATTTAGTGAAGTCAGTGCGCTCTATCTAGCAGATTCAGCCCAAGGTATGGGCAAATGGATGTGGCACAACCATGTCCAGTGGGTCGCCGGCCGGGCGAAGAAGTTGGCCGAAAAGTACGGAGCCGACGCCGAAAAAGTCTATTGCGCGGCATTGCTACACGATCTGGCAGACTGCGAATACGAGAGGGGCCACCCGGATTTTGATACATGGTCCTGGGAAAAGGGCAAAGAGATCTTGAAAAAGGCTGGATGTAAGCGAGATGAACGCAAGGAAATCCTGGAAGCCGTCCGCACCCATTCCTGCCATCCGGGCCATCTCCCTACGGCGCTCGAAGGAAAAGTGCTCGCCACCGCCGATGCGATGTGGCACCTACAGACCAGCTTTTTCCCGATGATTTGCTATAAGCGGCGGCCAAAAGATACTCATACGTACGAAGAGTGGCAGGAATGGTTCAACGAAAAGATCGAGAGGGACTTCGGCCCGAAGATCTTCTTCGAAGACGAAAGGGCTGAGGTGAAGGAAGATTACGAAGCTCTTTTGCGCGTGTTTCGGAATAAAACATTAAACAGCAAGGAGGGCTAGTTGGCCACAAGTAGAGCACTTGATGCAGTCGCCATTGGTACGTGCTATGTCGATACAAACGTTGAAAACTTTCCCTTCAGCAGCAGAGGTATAGCCGCTGAGGAGTTGATAGGTAAGCGGTACGAAGTAGTGCCTGGCGGCTCAGCCGTAAACTTCTGCCGCCTAGGGCATGAACTGGGGTTACGGACTGCCTTTATCGGCATGGCCGGCAATGATGTAAACGGCGATACACTCAAAAACCTCCTTGAGCAGCAAGGCGTTCAGTCGGATCTTATACGACAACCGGGCCTTCAGACAAACATTGGTTTTAATATAACCAACCCTCAAGGCGAGCACATCATGTTCGTGGCTGGTACTGCGAACGCGGCGCTTGATCCTGCGGTAGTCATCCCCAAACTGAAAGAAGTATTGCCGGAGACGGAAATACTCTATCTGGGCGGATGCTTTAAGCTGAAAGCCTTCAAGGACGCATTCGGAGAAATCGCTAATTTAGCCGGCCGGTTCTCCGCAAAGGTAGCTATCGATCACGGACGCATACCCGAAGGGGTTAGTGAAGGGATGCTCGAAGCCGTCAAGGCTCTCGTGCTACGATCCGCCTACTACTTTCCCAGCCGGGAAGAGTTTTGTAGGCTATGGAGCGTATCGAACATCAGCGAGGGTATGCGCAGGCTCCAGGAGCAAGTCCCGCAGCTAGTTGTAGTGGTTAAAGACGGGGCAAATGGAGCCTATTATTGGACGGATAACTCCATACGCCATGTGGAAGTCGAGAAGGTCGACGAAGTGGTCAATGCCACCGGGGCTGGTGACAGCTTTAATGCCGGCGTTATTACGGCATTAATGAGAGGCCGCTCTCTAGGCGATGCCATTACTTACGGCTGCGAAGTGGCCGCGGCAAAGATTAAGGCGAAAGAGCTGCCTTTGCTGCCGATCGCGACTTGATCCGGCCCGCTCACCTGTGCTAAAACTTCTCTTGGCTTAGCAAAACGCTAAGCCACTTCGGCCCATCGAAATGGAGAACTATGAGCACGCCGCCAAAACCGACCGACCGCAGCGGGCTTTGGATCGCGCGCATCACGAGCCCCCTCTTCATGCTCGGCCTCGCCTTCACCATGCTGGTGGAGGGCTTCTACGCCGGGCACCTCGTCATCGCGCAAAAGGAAGTCCTGGGCTATGTCGCCACCGGCCTTTGTGTGGCCGGCCTAGGGTACCTCCTAATTGAGACCTGGCTGGGTAACAACAGCCCCCACCTGTTCGCGTGGATCGCATGGACCCTCGTGGACTTTGTGGCCTGGTACAACTCCATGACTAACGGCGGTGGGGCGGGTGCGTGGTCGTTGCTAGCCCTCACTATCCTGACGGCGTTGATTACCGCCGCCATCGTTCGCCAATGGCGCAATGGGGTGGCAGACTACGATTTCGGGATGTTCGACCTCGCCTGCGTTATCGGTGGGGTGGCCAGCTTCGGCCTCATGACAGTGCTTCAACTAGGTCTCTTCCCGGGCCTAGTGGCCACCCTCACGCGAAGCCTGCCACCCGCCGTAGCGGGATCCCTATCGATCATAGCCGCTACGATCACCGAAGCGTTCGCAACTGGTTACACCATCAAGAACCTGCGGCAAAATCCGTACGCCGAGACCCGGGTGAACTACTCGTTTAATATCCCACGGCATTTGGTGAGCTTGTTCGCCCTCGGGGCGTATAGCTTCACGACATTGGTGTTCCCTATCTCGCTGTTCTTCATGAACAGCCTCACCGTGGCGGCCATATGGTGGTATCGCCGGAGCGGCCCTCCAACCGCCTGACCATCGGCCCCTGGGCAAACGCTCAGGGGCCTAGCGCGATTATGCTTTACCTTGCCTCACTCAGCATGGCTTTACCCAATGCTCACAAATTTATTGCACCAAGCAGGCGCCCAATCGCATGGAATAGCCAGTGATATCGGGGCCATTGACCCATATACTTAGCTCAAGCGGAGGATGTGCATGCCGGTATCTCTTGAAGAAAAATCATCGGAACAACCAAAATTTCAGCCCGCCACTGTCGTATACAGCTGGAAGGTATTGCCGGGCAAGGAGGCCGCCTTTATGAACTGGTTTCATGGCATTACGAAGGCCGCGACCCGCTGGCCCGGCCACTTGGGTGTGACTACACTCCGGCCTCCCGAAGGCCAAGGTACCTACCACAGCATATTACGCTTCGACACCGAACAGCATTTAACCGATTGGCTCAACTCCGATGAGCGCAAGCAATGGCTCAACCAACTGGAGGGAGTCGCCGTCGCCCAAGCCAGCAGTAAAGCCACGGGGCTGGAGAACTGGTTCGACCTCCCTGGCTCCTCCATCACGCCGCCTCCCAAGTGGAAAATGGTGGTAGTTACCTTCGTAGCGGTCTACCCGTTGAGCCTCCTTTTGGGGGCCTTTGTGGCACCCCGCCTCATGGGCGTGAATATTTTCGTTAGATCGCTCCTATTCCCGGTAGTTGTGCCGGTAGTGCTTACATATTTCTTGATGCCATTCCTTACCCAGCGCGTATTTAAGAGCTGGCTCTACAAAAGGCCCTAACTCTACATAAGAGGCCAAGCTCATAGATCCAGCCATGATCGCCAATATCCCCATGGTATTCTTATTGCGCGAGTCACTGCCGCCCGTCGGCTGGCACGCTGAATGGCTCTATTCATGGACGTTCATCAAAGGGCTCAAGCTGATCAAGGCCGGAGCCGCCGGGTATTGTAGTGCTCCTGGGCATCGCGAGCATTATTGCCGCCGCTGCGATACCATATCTTTAACACTACAATGCCAAAACCGGAAAACTGGATTAAAACGAAAGTTAATTATGAGCTTTGAACACACCGAAACCGACCACGTGCTCGAAAATGAGTACCCAAAATTAGTGAGAGACAAAATCCCCCAGCTCGTTAAGGAAGATAAAGGCAAAGAAGCCGCTATCCGTCCACTCACCGACGACGCAGAATTTCTCCAATATCTGCTCAAAAAAGTCGCCGAAGAGGCCGATGAGCTGGCCCGCGCCATGACCGACTCCAACATCCAAGAGGAAATCACCGACGTCTACGAGATCATCGAAGCCATCATCAGACTACGCGGCTTCTCCTCCGATGAGATCAAAAGCATCCAGGAAGCCAAGCGTGCCAAACGCGGCGGCTTCGAGCAAAGACTCTTGATGCTCAGGAAGCCCTAGCTCCATGTCGGATCCGCGAACCATTGATATCGGTGACGGGGCCCAGCTAGAGCCGGTAAAGCTCGACTACTTTGGCACTAGCCGGTCGCGCAAGTTGCTGCTCATCGTCGGCGGCAGCGGAGATACCCGGCGCACGCTCGCGCCTCTCGCCGTTCGCCTCGCCCGCAACGACGCGGGCTACGATGTCGCTACCTTCTCGTTCCGGGGGATGGAGACGGGGCGAAGTTACCCCTTGAGGCAGCAGGTTACCGATCTGCAAGAGGTGCTGGAATACCTCGCGGCGCATATCAAAAAAGACATCACCATTCTCTGTACCAGTAAGGGCGCCTACAGCACCTGTTTTGCTCTGGCCAGCGATAAGAATAATGCCCATATCGCCAAAGCCATCTTTCTTGACCCGGCCGACTACGAAATGACCACTGATCGTGAGGCTGGTGGCGCCGAAACCCTCTCCGGCCCCGATCCGTACATATTCAATTCCAATACCGCCTCTTCATTGCTCGGGCAAATTAACGCGGATGTGATCATTGATGTTATGCGGCTCACAATTCGCAACTTTGGCCCGGATGGCTATCCCGATCCGAGCCAGCGCGGCCAAGACAATCCCCAGCTATATCCGAGATTGAACGCTCAAATGGTAGCGACATTTTACGAGCGCACCCCAGCGCCAAACCGAGGTCAGTACGTCGAAGTTCCCGGCGTTCCGCACGCCTTCGGAAGAGACGGCGATATCCCAAAAAACATCGAGGCGCTAAACGCGGCAATCTTGTCCCTGATCCGCCCGGCGGCTTAAAACAGCGACGACTGGAGGGGCTTCTCCTGGATGGGCTGGAGCACACGATCGAGCGTAACGGTATAGCCTGATAGCCCGTTCAGCCAGTATCCGTAGAGGCGGCCTTGATTCTCGAGAACAAGATACCTGCCGACTGCGCCGGTGATAGTTCCGGAAATCACGCCACCAGCTATAGGAGTAATCTGATCGTGGCGATACGCCCCAAAAAAGAAATGATCCATATTACTCACAATCTTATGGTCTTCGCTGGTGCCCAGGCCGCGCAGCACTGAATCAAAACTCCGCGATTCCAACGCGATATCAAAAGGTGAGCGCAGCGCGGCTTCCTTTTGCTTCTTGGTGACGCTATTGCGCATGCCCTTACCAATCAAGGCGGCCTCAAGATCCCGGGCGGCCGTCGCGTTAGCAAAACTACCGAGGATCACATAGAGCAGCGCTCCCTGCTCATAAAGCCGCTCCAGCCCCCGCGAATCAGACATTATGCCCGCCTTGGCCAGGCCGTTGCCGAAGTAGGCGATATACACGGAGTGCGGTTGTCGGTTATAGGCCGCCTGGACATCCGATATGGTATCGGTATTATAGAACGCCGGATTGAAGCCCGTCAGTTTGCGGCACTCAAAGCAAGAGTCAAACTTTATATCGACGGTCCGCTTGCCATCGCAGATGTGGTTTTTATGAGTGGAGATGTCGTACCAGCCCACGCAGCGTTTGCCATCCGCCAGCGCGTAGGAGATCGTGAGGGGTTCGCCTGGCTCCAGGACCACCCTCTGCAATCTGTCCTCGGCGTCCTGAACCAGGAGAAAGGGCGGAGTATCATCCCTTATCGGCCGGCTCGTGATAGTAACTCCTCGCATGACCGGATTATACAATCCGATGACTGCCGTCGTTAAAGATGACCGCCTGAGAGTCTCTCAACTCGATCAATTCCGTACCTCCCGGGTGCCTACCTCGGACGGTCGAAACCGCTTCCGCGAACTCCGCGTTATCGGAATGGGGGAGTACGACGTAAGGCACGAGCTTCAGGCCCTCTTCGATCACTTCTTCGGCAAACTGCGGAATATCGGCCGATTCTATACCGCCGATGGATAGCCCCATCACCAAGGCCCCGGCGCTATCGCCGCCGTAAACAGCACCCTCTGCCAACAGACCGCTAATAATATCCTCGAACCCGCTCCTCCTCATTTCGTAGCGCAGGCAGAAGGTATTGCCGCCCATGGCCCACACCAGATCGTGCCCCGCCAGGCGTTCCTTGAGCGCGGCCGCATCGCTGTACTCGCGCAAATCGACCGCGTCCACTGTGAAGCCAAGCAGCTCAAAGGCAGCAATGCGCTTCGCGACCTTATAATCCCGGGCACGCTGGCTGTAATAATCTTGAGCGTTTGGAATCAGCGCCACCGTCGCGCCGCCCAAAGGTTTACCGAGCAATCCGGCGAGATCATCGGGCGTAGGAATGTCGATGGAAGATAGATAAAGTTTCATGAAAGAATTGTATCAAACGTGGGCGGCCTTCATCCAAAATGATAGTCGGGCGTGTATAATTACGGAATCATGAAGACTGAAATCGAAGCAAAGTTCCTAAATGTTGACCACGACCAGATTCGCGGCCGGTTGCGGGCCGTGGGCGCGGTATGCGTGACTCCCATGCGGTTAATGAAGCGCGCGATCATAGACTTCCCCGACCGGCGGCTCCAAAACGGCCCCTTCAACTCCTATGTGCGGGTGCGCGACGAAGGCGGCAAAATAACGCTTACCTATAAGAAGTTTGAATCATTAAGCGTAGACGGCGCCAAGGAGATTGAGACCACAGTTGGGTCTTTCGAGGATACCATCGCCGTCTTTACCGCGATTGGCCTAGAAGTAGGCTCGCTCCAGGAATCCAAGCGCGAAACCTGGAAGTACCAAGGCTGCGACATCGAGCTCGACGAATGGCCTTGGCTCAAGCCATACCTAGAAATCGAGGGCTCATCGGAAGAAGAGCTTAAGAACACCGCTCGGGCTCTGGGCCTAGATTGGAGCGACGCGGCCTTTGGAGATGTAATGGTCGCCTATAGGGCGCAATACCCGCACCTACGTGTCGGCGAAACAGTCGGGAATCTGGCCGAAGTTAAATTTAACACTCCGCTGCCGGAGTTCCTTTTCGTGAGATCATCGTAACCCCGGTCAACCAGAAAGAGGCCTGCTAAAGCCTCATTCGTTTATCGGTATCGGCGGCGCACGGCGCTAAACGCGCTCATCGCGTGCACCGTGCTCCTTCCGCTGCTCTACGCGCTCGCCAAATGCCGGCCGCGGGCGGGCAGCGGTCCGGCCTGCGGCCGGATGCGCGGCTTCGCCGGCCATGTCTGGAGCTTCGGCTTCAATCTCGGCCAGCGCGATCTCCTGGGCGCCATACTTTTCCAATATCGCGCGTCCCTCGTCGGTCGCGTCATCCCGGCCCGACACGCCTATGATCACGCCGCCTTGATCGACCACTTTGCCGTAGGTCTTCGCCGTCTCTTTCGAGATCCCCATCGCGGTCAGCGCTCCCACTAGACCGCCGGTCGCGGCGCCGGTGGCGGCCCCCGCCAGACCCAAAGCCGCCACGACCGGGCCGCCAATGATCAATCCCGTCACCGCCGGAAAGGCGACCACGGCCGCCAGCAGACCAGCGAGTCCACCAACAACAGCTCCAGTACCTACCGCCTTGCCGGTTGATGCACTGCTATCGGCGTGGCCGTCAGAGCTAGCTACCCCCTCAGACGAGATAATCGAAATCTCATCGGCCGTGTAGCCTGCGTGTTCTAGCTCGGTTAGCGCTTCATCGGCCTCTTTGGGCTCGGTAAAAGCGCCCATTAATAGTGTTGTCTTCATCCAGTACCCCTCCTTACTCTTCGCATGGTAGTCATGCCGCCGCCGAGAAGCATGGTGCATAATGGCAAATCAGTGGCGGCAATTCAGCCGGTTTTAAGCTAAAATTGTCAGTATAGCGACATGAAGAGATTAATTTTAGCAGCATTCGTAACTCCGGCCCCGTCGTAATGAAGCAAACCAAACTCATCATGGGCATGCCCATCACCGTGGTCCTCACGCCCTTCGGCGCGCACGAATCGCCCGTTCTAGGCCTCCGGCCGTATCAAAACCGATCTCTCCCCCGGCTACGCCTAGTTGGTAGGAGCTTTTTTGTTCAACCGGGCCGTCACTTTGGGTGTCAAGTAGTAGGCAGCCAATCCGCCCATCACCGCGAACACCATGCTGCCCAAGATGTCGATAGGCGAGTGGACCTGAGCCGCCACCCGCGCCGCGCCTACGGCCAACGCGAGCGCGAACAACACTAAGCCCAGCCGCTTGGAAGCAGAGTAGATCACGACGGCGATAAGGGCCGCCAACACCGTATGGTCGGAGGGGAACCCGTTGCCTGGGGCATGGGGGATTAGCGGGGTGGTATGGCTCGTCATGAATGGGCGCGGGTCGTAATACAAAGCGCCCCCTATTCGTGTGAGTACAAAAGCCACGACGCCCGCGATCGCCGCGAATATGAGCAATTGGATCTTTTGCGGCTTAGGGACGCGTAGCCAGTAAATAACAGCTACAAGCCCCGCGATCAAAAACAGATATTTGGCACAAAAGATAATGATTGAATTCATTACCCAATTGTAACACCCGCCCGCCGCCGCCTGTCCAGCACGGCGGGCACGTTGACCGGCCGAAACCGCGTACTAGGCTTCGGCCTTTTCTTTGTGATAGTTAAACATCCATCTCATGCCAAACTTATCAACGACCTCGCCGTAAGTGTCGCCCCAAAATTCTTGTTTCAACTCGCGCGTGGACTTGGCGCCTTCCGAAAGGTTTTTGAAGGCTGAATTAATCTCATCTTCGCTCTCGCAGTTGAGGCTCAGCGTGATAGTATTGCCCTGCTTGGCTCCTTCCGGTCCTATCATATCGGAGGCAAACAAGAGCACGGCGCCGTCTTTTTCCAAACTGGCATGCATCACTTTATCTTTCATTCCGGCCGGGGCGGTATCCGATCCTGGCGACTCGCCAACCGTCGTCAGCTCAAGAGTTCCATTCAAAGCCTCTTTATAAAAATTCATCGCCTCGCTGCAATTGCCGTCAAACGCTAGGTAGGGGTGTAGCTGCGCCATAATAAGTAAGTCTCCTTTTATAAATAAATCTTAGGCCTTTGCGAGCAACTCGGCCAGCCGAGTAACTTCTCGATTCCTTTTGGTTATTCGGCGCGGGCGAACCGCGAGCTAGGGCTCGGGTTCTCAAGACCAAGAGCCTACGACGGCGGCATGAAGTTACGCCTCATCGGGTCCATGGGGAGTGTCAAAGCTAATCATTCCAATCAGTGCGTCTTTTAACTCTAGTTCAGGAATAGGTTTCTGAGCGTACGTATAGGTACGCTTTTCCTTGAAGTTTTCCCAGCCAGCATCCTTGTCTGCTTGCGTGATCGGTGTAAGCTTACTGCCATCATAAATAAGTAAAACGCCTGGATTCGCATGTTGGGGATTTGCCATGAAGCCTTCAACGGCATCAACTCCTACATGCACCCATGAGCTCTTGTCGGTTGGCGAGTTGCCTCCATGTGTGTACGCACTCTCCATGAGCTCGGCGACACTTACATCCGGAGTCGCCGAGACCCACCGAAACTGTAGGTCCAGGCCATTTAGCTCTCTGCCTTTCTGTCGTTGATCATCTGTCATGCCAGTTAACTTATTAATTATGCTTCTTTCAGATTCCGAAAGAGTTCTCCCCCTTCTTTCATGATGTCGAGCGAGCCCTTCGACATCGCGGACCATATGTGTGAGGGAGAACTTATCCATAACACCTGTAAACGCGGCCCTGTCTTCTTGAGTAAGCTCAAGTACAAAAGGTGGCGGGGCCGATTCATTTCGCTCTGGCTTGATGGCCAAAAGTTCCGCAGCTAATCCTTCGCCAGACTTACCATCGGTACCATGCTCTTGGAGTTCTCCCATCACAAAATCCTAATATATGAGATACTATAAAGCTTTAAACTGCTTATTGAAATAAAATCGCCACTAGACCTTCTAGATATGCTACGAGAAGGAGAGATATACGCTACCCTAAACCCAATTGACCTACAGGAATTTAAAGTACTATAAATACTATAGTAAATAACGCAAGAGAAACCATGAACATACTCATACTCGGGGCCACCGGATCAACCGGCAAAGAACTATTAAGCCAGGCCCTGGAGTCAGGGCACAAGGTTACCGCGCTTGTCCGCACGCCGGCTAAGCTTACTATTGATAATGCGAACTTGCGTGTCCTCCAAGGAGACGCGACCGACGTAGCGGCCCTAACCGACGCGATGGCGCATAACGAGGTACTCCTAAGCGCGCTCGGCGCCGCCAAGGGGTCGCTCATTGCCGACTCTACCAAGGCTATCATTGCCGCGGCCAAAGCCACTGGCTTAAAACGGGTTGTTATGATGTCGTCCTTCGCCGTTAACAGAGCCCAATTAAAAGGTGCCGCGAAACTTCTCACGGGCATGATGAAAGGCCTTGTGGCCGATAAAGCGAACGGGGAAGCCTTACTAAAAAACAGCGGGCTCGACTGGACAATTGTTTACGCCACTATCCTCACGGGCGACGCGAAGGGCGCCGGCGCCCGCGTAGTGCCTTCAGGCGAAAAGCTCAGCCTAAGCAATAAGATTGCCCGCGCCGATGTCGCGGCTTGGATGCTGGGTGAGATCAGGAATAATTCATATGTCAAAAAAGATGTCACCATTTCCCGGTAGCCAAAAGAGCAGTCTGACTCCGCTTGGGGTCACGCGTGCCGCCGGTTAATGCCGGGCCGTTAAGGCCGCTCAAAGCGGCGAAAACCCTCGGTCAGCACTACTTGGCCACTCTTGTGAACCATCATGGCCTCGCATCCTTGGCTATGTAAAAACGCCAGGCCTGGCCGCCCCATACAAAACGCCGCTGTAGCCAGCGCGTCGACACGGTCGATCGTCGCGCCAACTACCGTCAGGCTCACCGGGTCGCCGACCATCCGGCCGGTGCGGGGATTATAAATATGCTCGCCCCGCTCGGCGGTCCCCGAAGTAGCCACCGCGGCGTTCTTGAGATAGAGCAGCTTGGCCAGCTTACCCGGCTCGAACGGATTCGCGACCCCAATCGCCCAAGGGCCTCCGTCGGGGCCGTCACCGCTCATCTGCATATCGCCGCCCGCGTTGATGCAGTAGCGCGTGATATACCGGCGGTCGAGCAGCCGTGCCGCCTGGTAGACCGCCCAGCCCTTCACGTATCCTGAAGGGTCGGTGTGGCCGTCCCATACCATATCGAAGCAACCATCCGTCAGCTTCTTTAAGCTCTCGCATTCATCCAAAACCTCCCGGACCTCTTCGCGGACCTGGGATCGTTTGAGCTCGCCCCGGTTGAAACGGCTTATTTCGCTGTTCGGCTTGTAAGTGCTAAAGACCGCATCAACGTGGTGAAAATACGCGAAAACCTCATCAATAGCCTCGTCCAAAGCATTGGCGCCAAATGCCTCAACGGTGATTGGCATACCCATAATAATCCGCGTAGCTTTCATAACCCTATATTGTACAATAATCATATGCAAGAAACGCCCCTGGAAGTAGCACAAAGGCTCCTCGCGGAAGGAAGAACCACCGATGAGATTAGAGTCGCACTCGGCGGCTCTGCCCCAATCGCACCTCCGGCGCCAGAAACAGCTGCTCCGCCACCTCCTCCACCGGCCTCGGTTTCGTCGTCCCCGGCCATGTCCGCGCCAGCTCCTACTCCTGCTACGCCACTGCCTCCTCCTCCTCCCGTGCCCGTGGCCTACCCTCAGCTTTTGAGCGCCAGGAGGCCAATACTGGCGATTCCGAAGCTTGGGTGGCCACTTATTGCCATTATCTGCCTCATCCCATCCCTCGTTCTGTGCGTCGATGTGCCAATAGCCAACCGGTTTGGCGATATTCCGAGCGCGCTCTTGACCTTCGGAGACATCACAGGCGTAATCGGGCTGGCTACGTATGTCCTAAATCTCGTACTGGCGACCCGCCTACGCTGGCTGGAAGACTTGTTCGGTGGCCTCAACCGGGTGTTCGTAGCCCACCAGATCCTTGGAGGGTTGTCGCTCGTTACGCTGCTCATCCACCCCATGTTCTCGGCGGCTTCATACTACCCTTACGGCATCCGGGTGATGTCGCATTTCTTCATTCCTCAGGTCGCCTATATAGGAACGGCCTTCGGCATAGTGGCGCTCACTATGATCATAGTGCTGCTCGTGCTTAGCTTCTACGTTAAGATCGGGTATAAGGTTTGGCTGCAAACGCACAAATACCTTGGTCTGGCCTACCTTCTGATAGGTTTGCATATACTTCTCACGCCCAACCGTATCACCGCCGACCCTTTCATAACCGGGTATCTCTGGGTCCTATTTCTAGCTGGCTTGGTCTCGTTTATATACCGGACACTACTGCCCAACATCTTCGTACGGAGCTACCTGTACACCATTTCTTTGGCCGAGCGAAAAGGCGTTGGGGCGGTTGAAGTTACGCTAATTCCCGTCGACAAAATGATCCGCTTCAAAGCTGGCCAATTCATCTTTATTGCCTTTGGCAGCGACGGCATATCGAGCGAATGGCATCCTTTCAGTATCTCTTCGGCCGAAACTTCTGGAAGGCTCATGATTGATGTGAAGTCGATGGGCGGATACACGGAGACTCTCACGCGTCTGCTTCCTCACATGATTGGTATGACAGCTCGCGTGGAGGGGGCTTATGGAAGGTTCTCGTATCGCAACTTCGGCAACCTTAACCAGGTCTGGATAGCCGGCGGGATCGGAATCACGCCATTCTTGAGCATGGCTCAGACTCTCGGCACCGGGCCGTATAATGTCGATCTCTACTATTCGGTAAAAACCAAGAGCGAGCTGATCGACCTCGATACGCTGGCGGTGCACCAATCGAACAACCCGGGACAGGTCTTCCGCGTGTTTCCCTTCGTGACGGACGCCTACAATACGTTCCTAAATGCTGAGATCATCGCGAGCAATAGCGGAGACCTCACTAAGCGCGATTTCCTCTTGTGCGGCCCACCGCCCATGATGCAATCAATAAAGAAACAGCTCATGACGATGGGTGTTAAAGCGAGTCAGATTCACACCGAAGAATTCTCACTCTAATCTGGTTCAAAAACGCGGTAGAGACCGTTTCGTTTTTATAGGATTCCTCCCGGAACTAAGAAATTTAAAATCGCGTACATCATTAAGAACAATACCAACCCCGTAATAGCATTCACGATCCGGTTTTTAGCCGACTTAATAGCTGCTGGATCACCTATCGAAGTAATATATTGAATCCCCGCTACCACTAGCATAAGCATAATGACTCCACCTACAGCGCCGGCCAATAGCGTCAGAACCATTTTCAAATAAGCAACGATCGCTCCACCCGATCCAGGGGTATTATCTACGCAGCCCTTGCCCGCTTGGATTGGTAGCGCAATCTTTATAGTGCCCGTCGGGCATGTACTCGCGGCGGGCTTGGTAGGGTCTCCAATAACGACAGGAGCGGGCTTAGCCGCCGGTGCCGGCGCCGGCACGGGTGCCGGCTTAGGCGCTGGAACCGGCTTGGGCTTGGGTTTGGGGGGCGGAGGTTTGGCCGTGCTTGCACTCACAATATCTACCGGACCAGCAACCACTCCGATTGCTTCATACAGCAATTCACCGGCCAGTCCGCGCGCTGCATGGATGATGCCGGACCCATTATAAACCGCCGACGTCGTGATATTAGCTGGACGAGCAGACAGTTCATACCCCAGGGACAAGTAGCGTACCAACTCAAGTAACCCAATAATGGCCAAAGCCGTAGCGGTATTATGGGCAGCTTTCTTCATATAATGCCAATGATATCACGCTTACGCTATAGACGGCGATAGCGGGGTATTACTATTGCAGACTAGCCGGCCATGCTACGCTTGTAGATGAGGATGATACACGACACTAGATCCATAATGGGGATGCCCATTACTATTACTCTTGCATCCGGGGGCGACGCCAAGCTGCTAGATGAAGCTTTTGCCATCTTTACTGCCGTTGACCTGCGTTTTAGCACCTACAAACCCGACAGCGAGATCAGCCAGATTAATGCCGGCCGGCTTAAACCCCGGGGCTATAGTTCGCAGATGCGGGAAGTTCTGGCTAAATGCGCCGCTGCCAAGCAGGCTACCCATGGCTATTTCGACATCGAACACAACGGGCGCCTGGATCCCTCCGGTCTTGTCAAAGGCTGGTCGATTCAAAAAGTCGCCGACTTCTTAACCAGCCAGCACATACGCGACTTCTACGTAGACGCCGGTGGCGATATTGTAGCCGCGGGTCACAACTCCCAAGATGAACCTTGGTCCGTTGGGATCCGTCATCCCGAGCACCGGGACAAGAACGTAAAAATCCTATATCTTTCCGATCTCGCCGTCGCCACCTCGGGGACGTCCGAGCGCGGCGAACATATCTATAACCCACACTCACCTGATACACCCACCGGGCTCTTAAGCCTCACTGTTGTCGGCCCCACCATCGAAACAGCCGATGTGCTCGCCACCACCGCTTTTGCCATGGGGGCAAAAACCGGTCTGAACTTTATCTCAGCTCAACCAGGCTATGAAGCCTTTGCCATTACAGGCAGCCTGTCCGCGATCTCTACGAATGGCTTCGCTCGTTACCAGAGTAAGCCGGTTTGAATTCCAAATACCCGCAATGGGTCAGTATTTAGTGTCGAGAAGTCCTCGCTAACATCATTTAGGCAGATCAGCTGCAAAAATGCGTCGAGAGTATCGCAAAAACCCGTCGCATGGCCCATGTCATGATAAAAGGTTACTAAATTCCTGACCGCCCCAGCCACGCAGTTCTCCCGCGCTTCCTGGGTAGGGCCGGTAGCGCAATCCGACGTAGCGCCCGCTGTGTCGTCCGAGTTCGTGCCTACCATCGCGTACCCCATGCTCTGATAACATGGCAACTGGTACTGCGACTCCAGGTTCGCACATTCGCGAAAGACCAAGTCGGCATCATCGTGGGCCAGACGCAAAGCATGGCCCGCCTGCATTAAATAACACTGATACCGATAAACCTCACCGACTATGCCACACGGGTACATGGGATCATCAGCCTTTAAATACGCGGTGTCGTGATCGGTATCCATCTCGTTCATCTGGTTCTGCATGTAGACGCCGCTATAACACCACTCCTGCTCCCATGTGTTACCAGCCAGATCGCACAATCTAAGTGAAGCAAAGATATCGCCCTGCTTCACATCCATGATGCCGTGCCCCAAACCGTGCAGACAATTGTGGTGACTTAGCGAATAAGGTGCTTTGTTACGCACGCTCGTGCATACCAGAGGGATTGCAGTCTCCAGATTGGCTGGCCCCAAACGTAACATGATCGATTCCATCACCCCGTGGTAATAGCCTGAGGAACAAAAATTATTACCCTTGGCGTAGGCATCATCGATGTCCTTAGCATTATCGGCCGCGGTCCGCCCAATCGCGTGCATGATCTCGTGGCAGTTATCCCTGACCTGCCGGTCAAGCACATAAGCTGCTTCTACTCCAACAACGGCCGCCTTCACCCCTTTTGCGAGGGCCAATTCCTGGTAACGCTGCTCTAAACAAAACATATTCTCCGGGTCGTTGTCGCAGACGTATTTGTTTGCAATTTCTAAACGAGCTGGCGGCAGGGTTAGTACCTGCGTTCGCACCGTAGCGGGGTGGGAAGCCAGGGACAATGCGGCACCTCCCATAAGTGCCATTACCGGAAGCACAAACCGCTTTAATTGCTCCAAGTTCATAACGCCGGGGGAGGTGCCAGCCGGTCGTACCTCAGGCTTGCCACAGGCTCAACCGGCAACATCACATTGCTGTAATTAACGTATCGCACCGTTACTGTTCCCCCGCCATCCTCATATTCTACCTTCGCTAAATGTTTGGTATCACGCTCGATATAAACCTTGTTTTTGCCGTAATATCCAAAGCTGTCGAGAGCAAGTGAAATATCAGACTGGCTCAAGCCCATCAGAGCTGCCACTTTCAGATTGTAGGCCTGTAAATTGGCCGTATTGTAAGTTACCTCATACGCCAGCACAGGGTGGCCATCAAGAGTCTCGGTTGTAACTTTCTTAGGATCAAATTGGTACACTGGGGTCTTCTCCAGGAAGCTCATCAAATCCGCTCGCTGTGCTACTGAGAAATTCCCAAAAATGTAGGCGCCAAACAGTAAGTATCTCGGGTCAGTCATCTGCGACACTAATGTATTTGTTTCCACCGGCAGTACCCCGCCGCGCCGGACTTGTATCCACGCACCTAGATCAGCCCGCGGCAACAAGCTGTCGCTAGCCGAACGGTATTTGATGTAAGAGTTTTGCAGGCTTCCATAGGTACTGACTATGCTATCTCCATCCTGGCTTGTACGCTGGGCATCCGAAACGCTAACGCGAGGGTCACCCAGCCGGGTGACATCACTCAAGATAGTATGATTGCTCCCCGTGCTCTCCACTCTATGCTCGATTTTACCCGTCGCCAAAGCCAGCGATAGCGCATCACGAAACACTGTGCTCGCGTCCGCTACAGCCGATGGCGTCGGCGAAGCCGTGGCGCGATTGTTGGCATGGTTTTGTCCGAGCCAAACCCATGCTACTAGTCCGCCCAATACCAGTAGCACGGCTAATACCAGCACAGCGACCAATGGTGCCTTTGAGCGTCGCGGAGCGGGATAAGGTGAAGGTGTGCCATACGTCGAAGCTGGATACGGAGTAGGTACCGGCTCGCTAACCGATGGGGGAGGGGAGTTTGGATCGTTATACATGCTTAGCATCATAATAGCGCTTATGGTCCCATTGCTCAAAATCTGATTCTCTCAAACCAAGAGGGCCGTATTAACACCGGCGGTAGCGTAGGCTAAAGCACCAATCCGGATATGAGAATGCCTATGAGGCCGATGAAGAAAAGCACCAATGTGACACCTACAAGGGTTTTAACCGGTTTGGCATGCCCGACGCCAAGCAATTTCCGGATTCTCTGCCGCAGCAACAACATAACTAAAGCACAAGCCCCAATAAGACTACCGAAAGCCGCTAGCACCAGCAGCGGAGCGGGTTCAGACGAAGCCGCCAGTACGAGCCTCTGGCCGCCGGTAGCGCCCGTTACGTCCACAGCGTAGTCTTTTACAGTACCCTGGTAGGAGATACGCACCGCCTGTCGTCCAAGGGGTATTGAGGTAAAACTCGCGTCGCCATTCGAATCGGACTGGCGCGATTGCCCGGCCAGGGTTACGCCCGCGCTTACCAGGCTAAAGCCATCTTTGTCGGTCACATGCACTACCACGGCACCGTTTGCGGGCTGGGCCGAAGCGTCACTTGGACCAGTCACTTGCGCGATATCGCCGCTCTGCGGGCCGGTGCTCGGTGAGGGGCTGGCACTCGCGTCCGGAGTGCCCGAAGGCGAAGGGGTCGCGGATTGTCC
This sequence comes from Patescibacteria group bacterium, assembly GCA_028288925.1. Taxonomy (GTDB): domain Bacteria; phylum Patescibacteriota; class Saccharimonadia; order UBA4664; family UBA4664; genus RYN-427. The sequence goes on from JAQGHG010000026.1 coordinate 49,526, forward strand.
GGTACCGGCCACGCCAGATCCTGACTTCGGTACCGGAGTTGATGTGTGCCCGGGAGCAGGTACCGGAGTAGCGGTATGCCCGGGCGCGGGCACTGGGGTGGGAGCCGGTGTATGAACAGGCTGAGGTGTTGGGGCGGGGGTATGAACGGGCACGGGTGTGGGCACGGGGGTCGGTACCGGCGTCGGTTTAGGCGTCGGCACCGGTGTGGGCTTGGGCGTTGGTGCCGGGGTGGGCGTCGGTGTGGCGCAGGGCGTCGCGCTGGTGCAGGCATTGGCATGTGAACTCTCGAAGGCGCCTAATGTCTCATTGATGAGCACCGTAACGGCGCTGTCAAAACCCGTAGTCGGTACGCCGCCCGGGTTTCGGATACCCTGGGATTGCTGAGGCTGCTTCACATCCTGTTGTCGCGCGAGCAGCTCGTAGATTATGGGCACACTACAAGCTGCTATTAGTATAAACGTGCCTCTTATGCGGCGACGCAGCAGCAACTGCTGCTTCTTCTTTCTCATACCCAGAATAATACCATGCCCACGCCCAAACGCGGTTGATTTGTACAAGTTCAGCTAGTTTTCAGCTATGATTGATAATATTACAACATGAAAAAGTTAATCTTGGCGGCCTTTGTAGTCGCGACATTCATTATCTACAGCGTCCACCAACACCAGGACGGCTCCGCGGCCGTGGTGGCGCCGGCGCGTACAAGTACCACTCCGACGCCTGCTTCATCGCCCGCCCCGGGGTCCACGCCTGCGGCGGCCATCGCCTATAAAGACGGCCGGTACACGGGAGACGCGGCGGATGCCGTATACGGCAATATCCAGGTGGCGGCTACCATCCAAAATGGCAAAATTACCGACGTGGAGTTTCTGCAGTATCCCAACGACCGCAATACGTCGGTGCGTATCAACACCCAGGCCATGCCGTATCTCAAGCAAGAAGCGATTTCAGTGCAAAGCGGCCACGTCGATATCGTCTCAGGCGCCACCGATTCGAGCCAGGCTTTCATCCAGTCGCTGAGCTCCGCCCTAGCCAAAGCGCAGTCGTAGTGAATATCGTCGACCTGCTGCTCGACCGCGTCACCATGTACCGCCTGATGCTGTACTACCTGCTCGCGTTGCTGGGCGCCGCAATGCTCCTAGGCGCTGTGGGGTACGCGGCGTACAACCCGGTGGCCGTCACGCTGTCGGCTGGGTACCTTACTCTAGTATGCTGGGCCGCGAACAAGGCATTTGCCTACATTCTGAAAGTGCCGGTAAACCCGGAGTCGTCGCTCATCACCGCTCTCATCCTGGCTCTCATCATCACGCCGCCGACTCACCTCCAGGGCTACATATTCCTGACGGCCGCCGCTGGTTTGGCGATCGCGTCCAAGTATTTGCTAACCATTCGCAATCATAATATCTTCAACCCGGCCGCCATCGCGGTCGCTTTAACGTCGCTCGGCGCCGGCGAATCCGCTAGCTGGTGGGTGGGCAGCGCCGTACTCTTGCCCTTCGTGATAGTTGGCGGGGTACTGGTGGCGCGCAAAATCCGCCGTGGCCAGCTGGTGGCGAGTTTTCTGGTGGTTTCATTGGTGATGGTGGCCGTCATCGCCGCGATGAGCGGCGGCAACGTTGCCGTTACGCTCCAGAAGATGCTCCTCAACTCTTCGCTATTCTTCTTTTCCTTCGTGATGCTCACCGAGCCCCTCACCGCGCCCACTACCCTGGTCAAGCAGCGATGGTATGGCGCCTTGGCCGGGCTGCTCTTCCCTCCGCAGATACACATCCTGAGCCTCTATTCCACGCCGGAGCTGGTGCTGGTCGTGAGCAATCTGGCTTCGTACCTAATGGAGCGAAAATCCCGGCTCGTGTTGCGTCTTTCTAACATCCAAAAGACCGGCCCCAACCTTGCCGACTTCATCTTTACCCCAAGCCACAAACCAGCGTATCTTCCCGGTCAATACATGGAGTGGACGCTACCGCATGCCAAGCCCGACGATCGCGGCAGCCGCCGGTACTTCACCCTAGCATCCTCGCCCACCGAAGATAATCTCCGGATTGGAGTAAAGTTCTATCCCAAAGGCAGCAGCTACAAACAAGCCTTACTAAAGCTTGATGCCGGTACGGCGGTAGCGGCCGGCCAGCTCGGCGGCGACTTCGTGCTGCCCAAGGATCCGGCCGAGAAGCTCGCCTTCATCGCCGGCGGCATTGGCGTCACACCATACCGGAGCATGATGAAATACCTGCTCGACACACGTCAGGAGCGTGACATCACGCTCCTGTACGCGGCCCACACCAGCGGCGAGCTGGCCTACACCGATGTCTTCGCGGCCGCCCGGCAACAATTTGGCGCAAACGTAGTCTACGTACTCGACGCCCCCGGCACCTTATCCGAAGCCGCCCGCCAGGGACCCATCACCACGGCCCTCATAAAGGCCGAAATACCGGACTTCCGAGAACGCGTTTTCTTCGTCTCCGGCCCCCGCCCCATGGTGACGGCTACGGTAGCCGCGCTCAAAACCATAGGGGTCCACGCTAGCCGTATCAAGACTGATTTCTTCCCTGGATACGCCTAGGTATATCTAACCGGGCGGCGGCGTGAAAGATCTCGCTACGTGAAAAACTTCATCAGCGTGGGCGCCAAGACTTCCGGTTTGAGTATATGGGTCTGGCCTTCCAATGTCTGGTGCTGGGCGCGGGGCAATACCTCCGCCAATGCCCGCATCGCCTGGCTCATCCAGGCCGGACTCTCGCCGCCGTTCATCACTCGCGAAACTACGATCTCCCGTTCCTTCAGATCCTCAGCCATACTATTGCTCCTTATTCAGGTAAAATTCCAGATACCGCGCCGCGCCCTTGATAGCCACCGGCGATGCCTGCACAAATTGCTGCTTGCCCTGCCGGCGCTTGATGACGAGCTTAGCCTTCTCCAAAATCTTGAGATGCTTCGACACCGCCGCCAGCGACAAGTTGTACGGCTGGGCGATTTCGCTAACCGAAAGCTCCACACCGGCCACGCGGCGCAGAATGTCACGACGGGTCGGGTCGGCCAACGACCCAAAGATGGAATCAAGCTGTAATGAATATTCAATCATATGGTTAAATGATAGGGCGCGAACCCCGGCGCATCAAATATTATCCAAGATTTCGGCTAAATCAACACCCCTACCCATCACCGGCTTCCACAAATCGCCAACCTCAGCCACCCGCTTGGCCATATTCTTAATCGTAAACTGGCCCGGGTCGAGCTTCGGCGTCACCTCGTCCCAGCGCAGGGGAGCGGAGACGGTGGCATCGGGCATCGGCCGCGCACTGTACGGCGCCGCCAAGGTTTGGCCTTCGCGGTTCTGCAGGAAGTCCACATAAATCTTGTGCGGGCGCTTGGCCGGCATGCGCTCAACACTGGTGAGCTTGGGCTGGCGTTTATGAACTTCCACCGCCAGCAAATGTGCGAAATCCTTGGCCTGGTCGTGCGTGTACTTGGCCCCCAGCGGAATATAAATATGAATACCCGTCTTGCCCGACGTCTTGGGATAGCACGGCACCTTCCAATCGTCGCACACCTGCTGCACGGTCAGCGCCACCGTCACCACATCCTGGAATGTCACGCCTTCCGGGTCCAGATCGATCACCGCCCAATCCGGCCTATCTAAGTGTCGCACGCGGGAGTTCCACGGATTAATCTCGATACTCCCGAGCTGCACGGCATACAGCAGCGTCTCCAGCGTGCCGCCCACCATCCAGTGCAGCGTCTCACCCGTAGAATCGGAATAAATATCCACCGCCGGCGCCCAATCGGGCAAATGCTCCATATTTTTCTGGAAAAATCCTTTGTCACCCACGCCGCCGGGCTGGCGCAGCAGCGAGAGGGGACGGTCTTTGAGGTAGGGCAGTATGTACGGCGCCATCGTCCGGTAATACTCGATCAGATCGCCTTTGGTGTAGCCGTGCTTAGGGAAGAATACTTTGTCGAGATGGGTGAATGTTGGGGTCACAATAGTCTCCTTGGCGATTTCGCGATGAACATCTCGCGGGTCTTTGTCGGCGCGCAAGCCTTCGTACACCGGATGGCGCATCGAGCCGTCGGAAGTCCACTCGGCGAAGCTCATCTCGGCCACCACCTCCGGCCGCGTCCAATGCACCGGCGCGTTGGGACGGGGCTCTTCGCGGAAGGGCGAAGTTTTGCGCTCCAGCTTCTCCAGCCGGTCGCGCAAGGTTCGCCGCTGCTCGTCCGCAATCCCGCCGCCCGAGTGGCCCACGTACACCAGCTCGTCGCCCTCATACGCGCCGAGCAGCAGCGAGCCGAGGTACTCGCGCCCGCCGCGCGGTTCGGTAAACCCGCCGATCACCACCTCTTGGCGCAGGTGAGTTTTGGCCTTGAGCCAATCGTTGCCGCGGCGGTCTTCGCGGTACGGGCTGTCGGCGCGCTTGGCCACCACGCCCTCCAGGCCCTGCGCGCGCATACGCTCAAACAGCGCCTCGCCCTCGGTGGCGATGTGGTCGCTGTAGCGGATCGGGCCATCGGCCGGTACCAGTGCGGCCAGTAGCTGCTTGCGTTCGTGCAGCGGCATGCTCCGCAGATCGCGGCCGTCGCACCACAGCAGGTCAAACACGTAGTAGGCCAGCACCCCCCGCGGATTTTGCCGCCACTGCTGCAGCCACTCGAAGTGCGGCCGGCCGGCCTCATCGAGCACCACGATCTCGCCGTCCACGACCACGTCGTGCCCAAACGCCTGCAACGCCTCGTGCACCGGCGGGTAATGCGTGCTGAAATCCTGGCCGGTGCGCGAGTACAGCCGCGTCTGGCTGCCGTGCTTGCTAGCGACCGCCCGGTAGCCGTCCCACTTGATCTCAAACAGCCAGCCCTCGCGCTCAAACGGCTGCTCCACCAACGTACACAGCATGGGATTGACCCGCCACGGCTCAGGCCGCTCCGGGTACGCCGAAAGATCCGGCAGCTTGTTGTGCGCGCCTAGCTCATCGACCTTTTTGCCGCTGCGCACCGACCCGTCCTGCTCGGTCACGCTCGCCTTGGTGGCGTATTCGTCACCTTTCTTTACCAGTAGCCAGGCCTTATCGTCCGGCCCGTGCATCTTGATGAGCGCGAACTCGCCCCGCAGCTTTGTACCGTGCAGAATAAACGTGACATGCCCCTCGGCCAACCCCTTGCGCAGCTCCGCCGCCGGATCATCACTCGCCTGGCGGGGTTCATACGTCCCCTCGTCCCAAATAATTACATTCCCTGCGCCATAGCTCCCCTCCGGAATTACACCCTCAAACTTCCGGTACTCGTAGGGGTGATCCTCCGTCATCACGGCCAAATGCCGGTCCTGCGGATTCATCGACGGCCCCTTGGGCACCGCCCAGCTCTTGAGTACGCCGTCCAGCTCCAGCCGGAAGTCATAATGCAGGCTCGAAGCGTGATGCTCCTGCACCACAAACGCCAACGGCCCCTTGCCGGAGCGCTTTACCTGGCCCTTCGGTTCGGGCGTGCGGTCAAACTGCCGCTTGGCGTGATAATGCTCCAGGCTCATGGCTACTCCTTGGCGAGGCTAGCTTTGAGCGCGCTCATCAGATCGTCGGCCGTAGCCTGCGGTTCATGCTTGTGCTTCTTTGCCACCGGCTTCTCACCCTTAATCTTAGCCTTGATGCGCTCCTCTAGCTCCTGTGCATACACATCGGCGAAATCCTCAGGCATGAATGGCTTCGTCTCTTGCTTGATCAGCTTGAGCGCCACTTCCAGCTCGCGGTCAGTTACCTGTTTGTCGGTCGGTACGCCCAGATCGCTGCCGGACCGTAAATCGCTCGGATACCGCATTTGCTCCAGCACCAGCAAGCGCCCCACCGGCTTAATCACCGCCAAATGCTCGCGTTCGTGCATCACGTATTTGGCCAGCGCCAGCATGGCCGATTTCTTCAACGCCTCGCGCAGCAAAGCGTAGGCCTTTTCGCCACCCTTCACCGGCTCCAAATAATACGGCTTATCGAAGTAGCGGATGTCGATATCACCTTCTTTCACGAACTGCTGGATATCCACCGTCGAAGACTTTTCGGCTGCCAATTCATCAAGCTGCTCGGGCGTAAACACTACGTATTTATCGTCCTCATACTCATAGCCCTTCACGATATCGTCCCAATCCACCTCTTTGCCCTCGTCGCGGCAAATGTGCGCGTACCGGATAGGGGAGTGGTCGTCCTTGTGCAGCATGTGGAACTCAATACCCTCACGAGTCTCCACGGCGCTAAACATCCGCACCGGGATGTTCACCAAGCCAAAACTAATCGAGCCGTTCCATATTGGTCGCATATGGTTCTAGTATAGGGGATTTTTGGCGATTTTGGTCAGATTATCGCGCTACTTCGTGGTCTTGTGCCGGAATAAATAAGACGCTAACGGTATCGCCACGATCAGCACGCCGACGCACCAGGCCGCGGCCAGCCAGCCGTGATCGCCGATCGGGCGGTGCAGAATGAGCGCGCGGACGGCCTCGATGATGTGCGTAATAGGCTGGTTTTCGGCGAATAGCTTGAGGTACTTGTTCATGCTATCGGTCGGCGCGAAGGCCGAGCTGGCGAACGTCAGCGGGAAGACGATGATAAACGACAGCCACTGCACACCCTCCACGCTATCGGCCAGCACACCCATAATGGCCGACAGCCACGAAAAGGTGAGGGTAAAGAGCGCCAAAATGCCGGCGATCAACAGCCAGTCGGTCAGGCTGGCGCTCGACCGGAAGCCCATCACCACGCCCGCCAGCAGCATAATGACGGTCGAAAAACCGTTGCGGAACAAGTCGGAGACGACGTGGCCGTTCAGCACCGCCAGGTTCGACATCGGCAGCGACCGGAAGCGGTCGACGATGCCCTTCTGCATATCGTTGCAAATGGCGATGGCCGTGGTGCTCGAGCCAAACGCCAGCGTCTGCACGATGATGCCGGCCAGCAGGAAGTTTAGATAACTCACGCCGGGCGGCAAGGCCTTGGAGATCGCACCGCCAAACACCGAAGCAAACAGCACCAGGAACATAATCGGCTGGAAGAACGTGCCCAGCAGCTGGTCGCGGTTGCGCAGGATGTGCATGCTGCTGCGCTTGATCATGATCAGCGAATCGAGCGCCGCCAGCGCCCACTTGGGCTGTTTGCTAAATACGAGTTCTGTCGCCATTATTTGGCCTCCTTCTTCTGGTCGTTCGGTTCGGCCGCTTTTTGCTTGCCGGTAAGCGACAGGAACACATCGTCGAGTGTGGGTTTGTGTACCGCCATCGAAACGAGCTTAACATGCTCACGCTCCAGCGCCGCCAGGGTATTCTTGACGTCAGTATTAATGTCTTGGATGACGACCGTGGCCGTATAATCCTTGGCGTTGGTGTCCACGACGGTCTTGCCAAGGGCTTTCCCGGCCTTCTCCAGGGCCGCGGTGCTCTCGAATGTCAGCTCCAGCCGGTCCTTGCCGACCTTGCTCTTGAGTTCGCCGGCGGTGCCTTCGGCGATCACCTTGCCACCGTCGATCACCACGATCCGGTCGGCCAGCTGGTCGGCCTCTTCCAGGTATTGGGTGGTGAGCAAGATGGTGGTGCCATTGGCCATCAGCCGCTTAATAATGTCCCACATAGCGATGCGCGAGCGGGGATCGAGGCCGGTGGTCGGCTCGTCCAGGAAGATGATGGGCGGAGTGGCAATCAGGCTAACGGCCAAGTCCAGCCGCCGCCGCATACCGCCCGAATAGGTTTTGGCCGGCCGCTCAGCCGCCTCAACCAGGTCGAATTCCTCGAGCAGTTCCTGCGCGCGGGCCTTGGCGCTGGCGGCCGTGAGGCGGTAGAGCTGGCCCATCATCGTCAGGTTCTCACGGCCGGTCAGCAGCTCGTCCACCGCCGCCGATTGGCCCGTCAGGCCGATCACCCGCCGCACTTCGTCGGGCTGTGTGCGCACATCGTGACCCTCGACCGTCACGGTCCCGCCGTCAAACGGCAGCAGCGTACTCAAGATCCGTACCGTGGTGGTCTTGCCCGCGCCGTTGGGCCCCAGCAGCGCCAACATCGTACCGCGTTCGACTTTTAGATTAATCCCTTTGAGAACATGGTTTTTACCATAAGATTTGGTCAAATCCGTGGCTTCGATGGCGTAAGTAGGCTTTGTCATCCTGCAATTATACCAGGGCCCGCTCAAATGTGAACGAACGCGCTCCGGCCTGCGCATTAAACTGAGCCAAACCGCTCCGCCGCCCGCGCCCGGGCCTTGGCCGCCTCTACCTCGCGGTCGTGCGGCTCGGCATGGGTCACTAGCGAATCCAGTAGCCGGCGCGCCACCACTGCCACATCGTCTACCGCCCGCTCAAAGGCCGCTTCATTAGCCTGCGACGGCTCGTGGAAGCCCGACAACTTGCGCACGAATTGCAGGGCGGCTCCCCGGACCTCCTCATCGGTCGCGGGCGGGTCAAAATTGAACAAGGTCTTAATATTTCGGCACATTGTGATCTCCTTTGTTAGAATAAGGGAATGATTACCTATTACACCGACGGCAGCTGTGAGCCAAATCCCGGCACAGGTGGCTTCGCCGTCATCAAAGACATGCAACCACAAGTGCTAGGCGGCGACAAAATGTCCACCAACATCCGCATGGAAGGCCGCGCCATCATCGCCGCGCTCAAGGATGCCGCCGGCGCTCCCTGTCAAATCTACACCGATAGTGAATTCTGGATCAACGTCATCACCAAATGGTCGCTCGGCTGGGAAAAAAATGGCTGGAAAAAGAAGGGCGGCGAGATCAAAAACCTCGATATCGTGCAAGAAGTCTGCCCGCTCTTCCGCGCCTCGCAGGCCGAGCTCATCTGGGTGCGCGGCCACAACAACGACCCCGGCAACGAGCTCGCCGACCACTGGGCCAACGAAGCCCGCAAGCAGCAGCTCGCGGGCTAAGCACCCGCCCGGAAGTTAGTTGGTCTTGAGCGCTTTGAGCATCGCCGGGAAGACGGTATTCAATTCCCGCTTCCAATATGGCCAAGTGTGGTTGCCCGGGTAGAAGTGCGACGTCACGGGTACGCCCAAGGTCTTGAGCCGGCTCACGAGCGCCCGGTTTTCCACGTTTACCTGCTTTTCGGCGGGGTCTGGCATAAAGCCACCGGCGCGCAGGGGGTCGGCTAGGCCGTCGCCGCTAGCGATGTACAAGTAATTGAGTTTGCCGAGCTGCGCCGCCTGGTCGTAAGGGTCATTGTGCTGCCAAATCGCCTTTTGGGCCGGTATATTATAGTCGCCCCAGACGCTCTTCCAATCGGCTCCGCAGCTCAGTCCGGGCAGATCCGGGCCGTCGGCGGTGCGGTCGTAGCTGTGCAGCGGGTCAATGTCCCCGCTAAACGAGGCCGCCGCTACAAACATGCCCGGGTGGTTGGCGGGCAGCTTCAAAGCCCCTAGGCCACCCATCGAATAGCCAATGACCGCGCGGGTGGCGTTGGCCCGGTAGCCCGTCTCCAAAATCTGGCGCACCTCGGAAGTCAGGTAGCTATCCCAGGCCGGCGCGCCGTGCTTGCCATTATTCCACCAGTCCGAGTAAGCGCTGCACCAGCTGGTGTCGGGTATCACAACGATGGCATTGTGCCCGGCCGACAGGCTGGCGATATTGGTCTTGGCTAGCCAATCGGAACTACTGCTGTAGCCGCCATGCAGGAGCCATAAGGTCGGCCATTTCTTGAGGCTGGTCTTGGACCATTTGGGCGGCAGAAGCAACCGCACCAGCCGGTTGGGCGCGCCGATCGAGGGGCTCTTAATGGTCAGCTCCAGGGTCCGGCTATTGGCCCAGTGCTCCGAAACCACCCGGGCTGGATTCTTGAACGCGGCCGTGGCGGCATCGGCCTGATACTTGTATATGCTGACCGCACCCACGACTACACAAGCCAACACGATCACCAGCGCTACCAGACGGCGCGGCACTTGATCTCGCAACGTTTGTAGGGGCAGGCGCTTGGCGGAGGGATGTTTTCGCTTCATTGTTATAACCATAAGCTCATGGTTGATTACTTGCAAACTTGAAGCGGCGGCCTCAGGCCCGTCATCATTCAACTATAGCAGCCGGTCTCTCTGTCAGAAGATGCTGACGCGCTTTGACAAAGCTGATATAATCGGCCCCATGCAGACTACCTCGAAGACAGCTACCACTACCGAATTTAAGAAACTGATACTGCCCGACGGCCAACCGCGCGCTATGCCTGCCGATATCACGGTCAAATTCCCGGTCCAAACCACGGTCGCGGTCAACCGCCTCCACCTCCTGGCCTACATCCCCTGGGACGATAACTATTCTGCCTGCGTACCCGCCGCGTACCGCGACTTCTTCCGCCACGCCCTGCCGCATCTCGGCGTGCGCACCAGCGATGTCCACACGGCGCTTTCGGTTTCCCATGTGCCCGAACTTATCGCTCTGAGCCCTCAGCCGCTAAACGAGGCATTGCTCCACTTGGCCGTCATATTGCACGATTGCGGCTGGTCCAAGCTAGGCGAAGAAGACGTAGCCAACAGTCTCGACTATTCCGCGCTGGCTTATTCCGACCAAGCGCTCCGGCCCAAAGAACAACATGCCACCCTGGGGGCAAATCTCTCCCGCCAGCTCCTCGATAGCTACCAAGGCAGCGAGCTCCGGATGGCAACGGAACACGCCGCGCTCATCGCCGACATCGTGCACTACCACGACGCCGTCCGCCTCTGGGACGATACCCGCCTGGGCGCCGCCCCTGCTGAGTATTGGCTGGTGGTCGACGCCGACCGCCTGTGGTCCTACACCCACGAAAATTTCTGGCTCGATACCATCCGCAAAAACACCCCGGCGCCGGATTATGCGCGGCACTTGGCGGCCAATCTCGAAGATTACTTCCTGACGGAGCCGGGCAAAATCATCGCCCGCCGCCTCATGGCCGAGCGCCAAGCCGAAGTTGCTAATCTAGCGATCTCTTAAGAACTTCATCGAGCAGGTTCACGCTCCGGTCGCGTGAGCCGCGCAGCCTCGAGTTGGCCGACGCCAATTCGGCAGTCGTCTCGCGGATTACCTCCAGCAACACCTGGACACCCATCAGGAGCTCGTTGACCCGCTCCGAATGCACGGGGTTGATTTCGACATCACTATCAAAGCTGCCGATCGCCGCCCGCGCCAGCACCGGAATCAGCGCATCGTGCACTAACGTTAGCTCGTCCTTGGTGATTTGTTTGGTCATAGGGAGTACCCTCAATCTACGCACTAGACACTAGAATACCATTTCACCGGACCAAAACTCTATGATAAACAAAGTCTATCTTGATAACGACGGCCTCCTCCAAATCTGGGTGATAGGGGACCAAACTGCCGAATCGGTCCGCGAAATGGGCGAGAAGGCGAGCATTTATAGTGCCCAATTGCGCAGTCAGGGCCGGCCGGTGCTCGTCCTCGATAATCTCATCAAAATGGGCGGCACCACTTCCGGCGCGCGCAAAGAAGTCGCGCGGATCGCCCGCACGCTCGATTTCGACCGCGCTGTGATGGTCGGCGATAGCTCGGCGCTCATGCGCTACGGCACCAACCTGATGCTGCGCGCTATCGGCCGCGGCAACACCCGCTATATGAGCAATCTCGCGGTGGCCCGTCATTGGCTCCTCGGGCTCTAAGCTAATTCTTATCGGCTGGCCAGGAGGCTATCAGGCAGCCTTGGCATGATGAGGATGTTCAATTAACCGAAAGGAAAACATTATGAACACCCTATCCAAGAAAATTCTCATCCCGATGGCCGCCGTGGCCGTCATCGGCGCCGGCGCCTTCGGCGTCAGCCAAGCCTCGGCCGCCAGCACCACGGCCGCCGGCGATCCGCAGGCGTCGCTCGTTCAAAAGCTAGCCGACACCTTCCACATCGATAAATCGAAAGTCCAGGCGGTATTCGATCAAAATCATACCGAGAAGCAAGCCGCGCGTGAGGCCGAGTACGAGCAATCCCTGACTCAAGCCGTAACCGACGGCAAGCTCACCACGGAGCAAAAAGACGCCGTGCTGACCGAGCACAAGAAGCTCCAGGCCGCGATGCAAGCCGCCAAGGCTAATACCGGCGCCGACCGCCACACCGCCATGCAGCAACACCGCCAGGAAGTCAAAGATTGGGCGGCCCAGCACAACATCGCCGAATCCTGGCTAATGGGCCCGGGCCATATGCGCGGCGGCAATCCGCCGGCCGACGCGCCTGACGCGCCCGGCGCACCCGCTCAGTAAAAACCAAAACACGCACCTCTCAAAAAGGATCCGGCGCCGGCCGGGTCCTTTTTTAATTTGGACCTTTTTCCGGCTACACATTATGCTTATGGTTAGAGTCATCATACAGATAGGAGAACGGCCATGGCAAAACCACAATCAACGCCCGCTCACGCGCCCAAAGACGACGCCGACGACGACACATCTTCAAAACGTTTGCGTCTGCCAGCAACGCTCAGAGACCGCATATTGCTGGGAATATCGCTACTCGCCCTCGTCATTGTCATATTATTCACGGTACCCTACACCCGGTATGGCGTACTCGGCCAGATCTTCAAACGGCCGGTAGCCATCGAAGTCCTCGATAGCCGCACCCACAAACCCGTGAGCGACGCCCTGATCGAACTCGGCGGCAAGAAGTTCAAAACCGACGCCAAAGGCAAGGTCAACGCCGCCCAAGTTCCCGTCGGCGGGTGGCAATTGGCGGTCAACAAAAAATACTACAATCTCCTCCGGACCGACATCATGGTGCCGCTCTTCGGCCAAGCCAAGCTGCATAAGCTAGAGCTCGTAGCCATCGGGAACCAAGTGACGCTTAAGATTACCAACAAAATCACCGGAAAACCCATATCCAAAGCCAAGATTGCCGCGTTAGGCACCACCGCCATCACCGATGCCAATGGCGAAACCGTGATCGTCCTTCCTATCAAGCGGACGAGCGAGCCGGGCACCGTCAAGCTACCTGGCTATAACGATCTAGCCATCAACATCCAAAATACCGAAGCCCCCACCGCCACGAACACCTTCGCTGTCACGCCAAGCGGCAAGCTTTACTTCCTGAGCAAGCGCACCGGTAAAATCAACGTCATGAAGTCCGACCTCGACGGCGCCAACGCCTCGGTCGTCTTGGCCGGCACGGGCAGCGAAGACGACACCGACACCGTCCTGCTCGCCACGCGCGATTGGAAGTATCTGGCGCTCAAAGCCAAGCGCGATAGTGACCGCGCCAAACTCTACATCATCAATACCGCCACCGATAAGCTTGATACCATGGACGAAGGCAAGGCCTCATTCGTACCGGTCGGCTGGAGTGGCCATCACTTTGTGTTCACGGTCGCCCGCGACGATATCCCGTATTGGCAGCCCAAGCAGACCGCCCTCAAGGCCTATGACGCCGAAAAAGATACGCTGGCGACGCTAGACCAGACGGAGGCGGAAGGAACAGACGCGAATTACTACGTGGCCCAGAATATCGCGAACGTTTACCTGATCGACAACGCCGTAGTCTATACCAAGCAGTGGAACGGCGGGTATTACAGCGCTCCTCTCTACGCGGGCAAAAAGATCAGCATCTTCTCCGCCCCACTTTCCGGGGGTTCGCGCACGCCGCTCAAAGACTTCGATGCCAAGCCCAGCTTGTCTATTGGCGCGGCGCTCTACAAGCCCAAAGAGCCGTTATTCCAACTCAGCGACTACGGAGTCAACCCCAATAGTTTTAGCTTCTTTGAATTGGATAACGGCAAAATTGCCACCGCCAGCGGGATAACTACCGACACGTTCAATAAATTCTACCCCACCTACATTCAATCACCCTCCGGCAAGCGGACCTTCTGGTATGAGCCCCGTGACGGCAAGAACAGCCTGTTTTCCGGCGACAGTGACGGTGCGGGCAGCAAAGAGCTTGCTAGCTTGAGCGAATTTACGCCCTATGGCTGGTATGGCGACGACTACGTGCTGGTATCGAAGAACAAGAGCGAGCTCTACATCGCGCCCAAAGATTTGAGCAGCGCTCCGGTCAAAGTCACCGATTATCACAAGCCCAACTTTAACGGCAATGGCTATGGCGGGGGATACGGCGGATTCTAGGCTAAAATGTGGCAATTAGCCGGGCCACGCATTATGCTTATGATATGAACCTCAAGGCAGACCTCCAAAAAACCATCAAGGGCGAAGTCGAAGACGCGCCCGAGCAGCTCGAAACCTACAGCCACGACGCCAGCCTCTTCGAGGTCAAACCCCAAGTAATCACCTATCCCAAGGACGCCGCCGACGTGATGGCGCTCGTCAAATACGCCACCGCCCACAAGGCCGCCCAGCCCAATCTCTCGATTACGGCCCGCAGCGCCGGCACCGATATGTCCGGCGGCGCCGTCAACGACAGCATCATCGCCGACTTCAACCGCCACTTCAGTAAAATCTTCGAAGTTAGCTCGCAAGAAGCCCACGCCCAGCCTGGTGTCTTCTATCGCGAGTTCGAAAAAGCCACGCTGGAGCACAAAGCCCTCATGCCCAGCTACCCGGCCAGCCGCGAGCTCTGCACCATCGGCGGCATGGTCAACAACAACTCCGGCGGCGAAAAGTCGCTCGAATTCGGCAAGACCGAAAACTTCGTGAACGAGCTCAAGGTCGTCCTGGCCGACGGCAACGAATACGTCATGGGCCCGCTCACCAAGCCCCAGCTCGACGTCAAATGCGCGCAAAAAGACTTCGAAGGCGAAGTCTACCGCAAAACCTTCGCCCTCGTCGAAAAGCACTACGACGTAATCAAGGCCGCCAAGCCCCACGTCACCAAAAATTCCACCGGCTACAACCTCTGGGACGTCTGGGACCGCGACACCGGCATCTTCGACCTCACCAAGCTCATCGTTGGTGCCCAGGGCACCCTCGGCTTCACCACCGACATCAAATTCCGCCTGGTGCCCGCCCGTCCGCACTCCGGCCTGCTCGTACTCTTCCTCAAGGACATCGACCGCCTCGGCGAAGTCATCAACAAAGTCATGGAGTACAAGCCCGCCACCTTCGAATCCTTCGACGACGTCACTCTCTGGCTATCCATCAAGTTCATGCCGTCGTTCCTGGGTATGCTCGGGCCGGTCAAATTCATCCAGCTCCTCATTAGCCTCATCCCCGACGGCTTCATGCTGCTCCACGGCATCCCCAAGCTCATCCTCATGATCGAGTTCGACGGCGAGACCAAGGACGAGGTTAAAGCCAAGATCAAGGCCCTCCACAAAGACCTCGACATCAAGCACAGTTATTACGAAATCACCGCCGAAGAAGAAGACCCCGACGAGAACAGCTCGCGCAAATACTGGCTGATGCGCCGCCAGAGCTTCCAACTCCTGCGCAAGAAGGTCAAGGACAAGCACACCGCGCCCTTCATCGACGACCTGGTAGTGCCTACCGAGCACCTGCCCGAATTCTTGCCGCAAATGCGCAAGATCATCAAAAAATACAACCTCTTCGCCACCATTGCCGGCCACATGGGCGACGGCAACTTCCACATCATCCCGCTCATGAAGATCGAGCTGCAGTCCGAGCGCGACAAACTCCGCCCCGCCATGGAAGAAACCAACGAACTCGTGCTCAAGTACGGCGGCTCGCTCTCCGGCGAGCACAACGACGGCATGATCCGCGGCCCCTGGCTCGAGCGCGCCTACGGCAAGGAAGTCTACGGCCTCTTCCGCGAGACCAAAGACATTTTTGACCCCCATGGCATCTTCAACCCCCACAAAAAGGCCAGCGCCGACTGGGAGTGGACCATGAGCCACATCCGCCAGTCATTTTAGAGGGCGCCCCACACTGGGGCGCCTACACATACACCCATGGGTACCCGGCATCCGCGCCAATAGAGTAGAGTGTTAATAGCATGAATAAACTCCCCGGGACCCAACCCACCACCGCTGTACCGGCTGCCCACTTCGAGTGCGGTATCGAAGATGGTTATGTGTACGAACGCATCTGGGGCAAAATACAGCTCGCGGAAGCCGAAAAATCGGCTGCCCGGGTCATCGCGCTGGCGCGGGAGAGTGGCCACCGGCTCTTCCTGCTCGACATCGACCAGCTCGAATGGATCGATAGCCTCAGCGTCCGCAAGCGCGGCCTGGAGCTCATGCACCAAGGCAAACAGGTCTTTGACCATCTAGCGCTCGTCTCGCGCCGCCCGGCCATCACCTACCTAGTGAGTATGCTCGCCACCGGTGCGGGTCTCGACACCAAAGGTTTCAGCGACAAAGCTGAAGCCGTCCGATGGCTGCGCTCAAAATAAGGTGGTAAGCCCAGTGTTTTAAACGCTCACAGCCAAGCATGTTCCTCAAAGCAGGAGTAAACCGGTTTGCTCCTTGTATACTAGTGCTATGACCGCCCCCACCCTAGCTACCCAAATCGCCGCCGCCGAAGCCGCCCTCCAAAAGCTCGACCCCAAACTCGGTGCGCTCATCGCCACCCAAGCGCCCCTCAACCGCGTCCGCGAGGGGACGTACTTCGGCAACCTCACGCGCTCGATTGTCAGCCAGCAAATCTCGGTGGCGGCCGCGGCGTCTATCCTGGCGCGCATTCAGGCCGCCACCGCGCTCGACCCGCACGCCATTATCGCTCTCAGCGCGGACGAGCTGCGCGCCCTCGGCCTCTCACGCGGCAAAGCCGGCTACATCCACGACCTGGCCGAGCACTTCGTCCGCGACGCCGCCGTCTTCGACCACCTCGATCGCTTGCCCGACGCGCAGGTCATTGCCGAGCTCACCGGCGTCAAAGGTATCGGCGTCTGGACCGCCCAAATGTTCCTCATGTTCACCCTCGGCCGCCTCGATGTCTTCGCCCCGGACGACGTCGGCCTCCAGCGCGCCATCGTGCGGCTCTACGGCCTCGATGCCGTCCCGCCCCGCGCCGAACTCGAACGCTTGAGCCAAGCCTGGCACCCGTACCGCACGGTAGCGAGCTGGCACCTCTGGGCGTCGCTCGACAAAACTCCGGTTTAAGCCAATTTTAAGTGGCTCCGCAGTAGCTCATTAACGCGGCCGGGATTATCCAAGTTCGCCATATGACCGGCCCGCTCAATAGTCTCAAACGTCGTGCGGGGAGCATTTTTGGCAATGTGGCGGGCACATTCCTGGAAACCAGTTACGTCGTCTTCGCCCACCATCACGAGCGTCGGCATGGCCAGCTCGCCTAGGCGGTCGACAGCGGGCGGCGCGAGTTGAGTTTCGGTATTGGGGTGCGACCAGTGCCAGCCCGAATAATCCGCCACTATCTCATTAATCAGCCCCAGTGCTTCGGGATGGCCTTGCTCGCCGGCAAACAACGGCTCGCTTAGCCACGCCGCCTTGGCCGCCTCCAGACCGATGGCGGCTATATCGGGCTTAACGGCGCCTCGGCTCGGGAACCCGCTCAGAGCCGAATCAATCAACGTGAGCGTGCGCACATACGCCGGATGCCTCAACGCGAAATCAATTGCCACCCGGCCACCCATCGAAAGCCCCACAATGTGGGCCGTCTCAATATTCAGCTGATCCAGCAGCGCCTGCAGGTCGTCGTAGTGCGCGTACTTGCCCTCGGGTAGGTCAGAAGCCCCAAACCCGCGCAGATCATACGAAACACACTTATAGTCACTCTGGAAAGCCTCGATCTGCGGCCGCCACATGCGGTGGTCGAGCGTAAAGCCATGTACAAACACCACCGGCTCGCCCTGCCCGGAAATCTCGTAATAAGGGGTAAATTTCATAGCTCTAAGGATAGCATGCCCGGCTCCACGCTAAAATCAAGCCATGTCAGAAGCACTCACCACCAGTACATTCATGCGGCAACTCGAAGCCCTGAAATCCCCCAAAGTTTTGAAAGGCTATGAGCGCTACTTTCCGCTCAAAGACGCGGCGATGATGTGTTCATCGGGGTACGGATGGGCAAAATCTTTGCCCTCGCCAAAGCCGGCGTCCACATGCCGCTGGCCGAAGTCGAAAAGCTCCTCGGAAGCCCCGTGCACTGGGCGGTTTTAGCCCCGAAAGCTTGGAGGCCTTACTGCACTACGGTCTCGTAATTGCCCACCACTGATCCACCCTCCCTTACGACGGTGCGGGTGCGCTTGGTGACGGCCTCTCTATTTGTACGCACTGCCGCGATCCAGTCTGGCGAGGCGCCGGTTTCCGGGTCGTGAGCAGCGCCCCATTCCGCTAGATCAAGCAATACCGGGACCAGGTCCAGACCTTTCTCCGTCAGCCGATACTCATCTTTGCGCTTGTCGGTCTGGCTGGGATGCTTGGAAAGAATGCCTTTTTGCTCCAGCGCCGCTAGCCGGCTCGCCAGTACACTCGTGCCAATCCGCTCCTCTGACGCCAAGAATTCACCGTAAGTTTTCTTGCCAAAGTAAACAATGTCGCGCACGATCAGCAACGACCAAGGATCGCCGAACATTTCTAAGGAGAAGTTAATGGCGCAATCTGAGCGCCTATCTGTACGTTTCATGCAATAATACTATCATATTTACTTTCATAATGAAAGTATGTTAGGGTGCTATTAATAAGCATGAGTCTAGAGAGGAACAAAAATATATGTCCGCAGCGACTTCCAAAGATGGTACAAAGATTACCTATATCCAAGAAGGTAACGGTCCGGTTTTAGTCCTGGTAGGCGGCGCCTTGCAGCACAAGTCTGATCAGCTGATGGCCGGCCTCGCTCCGCTGCTGGCCAAAGAATTCACCGTGGTCAGCTACGACCGGCGGGGCCGGGGCGAAAGCACCGATACTCAACCCTACGCCGTAGAGCGGGAAATTGAGGATCTGGAAGCCGTTATTAAAGAAGTCGGTGGTGCGGCTTTTGTCTTTGGCATGTCTTCCGGGGGCTCTCTGGTCCTTCTAGCAGCGTCAAAGGTTCCGAGTATCAAGAAGATAGCGACATACGAAGCGCCGTTTGTTTCCGAGCAGGAGGTAGGCAGTAATGCAGCCGAATACATCACCGGGCTGAAAGAGGCCGTCGCGGCTGGTCAACACGGCAAGGCAGTCAAATTATTCATGAAGCGGATCGGCATGCCGGCCCCCATGGTAGCTATCATGAGCCTTACCCCGATGTGGCCGAAGCTCAAGGCCCTCGCGCCGACCCTAGTATACGACGCCCTCATAGTCGGCGATGGTTCAGTGCCGAAGCAGCTCTCGTCAGTTACGGCTCCGGTGATGCTCATCACCGGCACCTCGGACCAGATGAAGAACGCCGCGAAAGCGGCTCTCGGAGTGCTCCCGAACGCGGCGCGCCAGGTACTCGAGGGCCAATCCCACAACATCAAGCCGGCCGCTCTCGCCCCCGCGTTAAGTAAATTCTTTAAGTAAAAAGAGGACAGCAGGTTGAACACAACAAAAAAACTTCTGGCTTGTGGTGTGATCGCGGGGCCAATATTCATTATCGTAGCCTTAATCCAGGCGTTCACCCGTGCTGGATTCAACTTCACTCATCAGCCCATTAGCTTCTTGAGCTTAGGAAACCTAGGCTGGATCCAGATAAGCAATTTCCTCCTCAGCGGCTTGTTGGTGATCGCTTTTGCTCTCGGTATAGGACGAGTGCTACGGTCTAAGCCGGGCGGCACGTGGGGACCCTGGTTCCTCGGGGGCCTTGGCTTAGGACTCATCGTGGCCGGGCTTTTCCCACCCGACGCCGGTTTCGGTTATCCCGTTGGAACCCCTGACGGGCCACCGGCGGTCCTGACGTACCACTCGGCTCTGCACGGCACCGGCTTTACGCTATCATTCGTCTTCTTCGTGCTAGCGTGTATCGTGTTTGTGCGCAGAGACGCCATTCGGAAAGATTGGGGAAGAGTCGCCTACACCGCGATAACGGCCGTCGCGGCCCTCACCCTCAGTATGTGGCCGGGCACCAATGGAGTCGCCTTACGAGATTTCGCGGCAGCGGTGTTCTTGTGGACCTGGATAACCCTGCAGTCAGCTTGGTTGATCTCTGGGCTCACCAAGGATAGCTAAAGGGACTGAGGTCGAAATTATTCAAGCAGGCCAGTTACCTTGACAGCCATAGTAATGTGCTATACATTGTACTCATGATCAACCAAAAATTATCATCCGACCTCCTACGCGGCCACACCGACACCATGATCCTCAAGCTGTTGGCGGCCGGCGACAAGTACGGCTACGAGATCACGAAGCTCATCTTCGAGCAGTCCGGCCGTGCCTATGAGCTCAAGGAAGCCACCATGTACTCCAGTCTCAAACGGCTCGAGAATGACGCCTGCATCACCTCGTATTGGGGCGACGAAACCCAGGGCGGCCGCCGCAAGTACTATTCGCTAACCGCGGCCGGGCGTCAGCTCTACGCCGAAAATAAGCACAACTGGGAAGCTGCTAAACAGATTCTCGATCAATTACTGTAAGAAAAGGAACTAAAGTGAACCAGAAATTAGAAAAATACCTAGACGAAGCCTTTAAACCCTACGGCGATTTCCCGGCCCGCCAGGACGTCAAGCAAGAACTACTCGGCAACCTCGAGGAAAAGTTTAGCGACCTCAAAGCCCAAGGCAAATCCGACGACGAAGCCTACCAGCTCTCCGTCGACTCGGTAGGGGACATCTCGGAAATGATGGAGCATGTGCCGCACGACGACGCTGACGCCACCGCCGCCGCTCCCGCCGGCCGCAATCTGTCCGGCTCCAACCTCCCCGATTCCGACCTGGCCGGCGCCAACTTGCGCCAGGCCAACCTCAAAGGCTCGGCCCTCAAGCAAACCGACTTTAACGGCGCCAATCTCGCCGGCGCCAACCTAAGCGGCAGCGATCTCCAGGCCGCCAACTTCGCCGGCGCCAATCTCGCCGGCGCCAAAATGTCCGGCTCTGCGCTCAAAGGCGTCAATTTCACGGGCGCTGACCTCACCGGAGCCGAGCTCAAGGCTAGCGATTTATCAGGCGCCAACTTCGACAGCGCCAACCTCACAGGTACCAAGCTCAAAGCCTCAGCGTTTAAGGGCGCGACCTTCAACGGCGCCATCCTAGTAAACACCGAGTTCAGCCGGTCGGACTTAAGCGGTATTACCTTCGACGGGCAGACCCTCGACGGCGTCATCTTCAACAGCGCCTCGCTCAAGAACACGTCTTTTAAAGGCGCCACCTTGCGCAACGTAATCTTCCACCACACTGCCGCCAAGAATGCCATCTTCGCCGGCGCCACCATGGACAAGCTCACCTACGCGCTGCTCAAGAGCGGCAAAGCCAACTTAGACGGCGTCACGATACTAGAAACTTTGTAACGATTTCCTTAGCATCGTTAGGGTCTGAGTATGATTGCAGATAATAGTCAGGGCACTCGTCCATAGAGACGCCCCGGATCATATAAGTCAGCTTGTCCAGCAGCTGTTCCTGTACTAAACATAAGATCGGGGTAGGATTGAGGCCCAGGTTCGGTTTTAAAATCGCCCTTTCTAGCTCCATGCCCACGCCATGGCTTGGGTCATTTACTATCGCTATAAAATGAGTGGCCTTATCTACCCATTTGAGGTCCTGCCTCCTAATGTCGATCGCAGTCCTATCGGTCGGCGCTCTTCTACCGTCTAGCGCGGCGCGCGCAGCCACATGTTCGCTCAAGACTTCAGCACCCCCGGCCGTCAAAAATTGGATAATCTCCAGGGAAAAATCAGAAACCTCCCGTAACGGCTGGCGCGTTATGGGGCCAGAAAAATACACTTTGACCCCTCCAAAAGGCTCGTTCATGGTTTTATTCTAGCAAATAGCGCGGCTATTAATAGCCAATGGGCGGATGGGTATGAGAAGGGAGTTTTAGCAGGCCAAGCTTGTTAATATCCTTGGTGATTCGGTCTAATTCCCCGTCCAGAAGCTCCAGCCCCCGGCGGTCATGCTCTGCCGTTAGCTGATTCCGGATATGAGCTTCAGTTTTGTCAAAGTCGTTCTTAAATCTAGTATTAATGTCTTTCCAGGCAATCCCCTTGAGCAGCCGCGCCGCCGCTGGTTCGTAGCCGATGATGCCCTTAAGCAGCAAGAACGAAATACTGGGATACCCTAGATAACCCACCCAGTATGACCCGTTATCATTTGAGGTAATAGAGTTACTATCAGGATCGTAGGCCACTTGATAATATTTATTGCCCGATGATGAATATACCTTGGCAGTATTACCGTCAAGCGCGACCCGCCCGTCGCCAATGGCGCCCAAAGCCTCATAAACCTTAATGATTGGTGGATGCTCCCACTGCATACTTACCACTCTACTACAGCCATTCCTTAGTAATAGGGGCGTTAACCCTCCGGTCGGGCCGGAGGGTTAACGGTGCGCGAACTCTATCAGGCATTGGATCAGCGACTCGTTACCGTCATCCTGTACGGTGATTATCGAATCGTAGAGAGCCTGGTACCGCAGGTCACGTATAAGCGCCAACTCCTCCTTAGCTTTCTCAAGCCGGTAAGAAGTTTCGGGCTCGTCGCTGCCGTTCCGCAGCCGCAAACGCTTCTGGAGCAAGCTCACATGCGCCGGGACAAGATAGACTCGCTTTGCGGCTGGGTAAGCTTGGATGACTTGCCCGACGACCTGGATGTAAATAGCCAGTACGGGTACTTTGCCAAGCTCCCATATCCGCTCGATAGCACTTCGGCGAATGCCGTACTTGTGGCCGAAGAACTCATTATTCATGAAGAAGTCGGCCGTTTCCTCGGTGGCACGATCGTATTCGCCGCGCTCAAGAAATTCGTAATCCACTCCCGGAACCTCATTGGGACGCGGTGGCCTAGTGGTAGTCATGAGCACGGGCAGGAAGCCGTGCTCTTTCAACTGCTCCACCAGATAGGTCTTACCGATGCCTGAAGGTCCGGAAATCACGAGCAGTGGTGCCATGAAGCCTTCCTAAATGGCGGATGCGGGCAGCTACAGGCCGATCTGGGCCGGAAGCGTCTTGAGCATAAACTCCTCCGGCTTTTCTGTAAAGATCGTGTGTTTCCCAATGGGGTGGGCGTAGCCAATTTCAATGAATGCCGAAGCGCCCACATACCCGTCTGGGTTACATACCACGAGCGCGTCAGACCGCTCAATCGACTCCAAGTGATGACGCTCAAGCTCGAGCGGCGTCATCCCGTCCTCCCCGTGGAATACCACAAACTCTTCACCCGGGTTTTGCGGCTCAATAAAACGCGGGCTTAAGACCCGTATGCCTTGTTCTTCAAGCTGCTTTTTTACGTCAAGGATGTAATTCAGGTGCTTCCGGAAGCTCCCACTCAACGTAACCGTGCGGAAGACTTGCCGTGCCCATCCATGGGCCGTATTAGAATCTGAAGGCACGATTGTCCTAATCCCATATTTGCGGCAAATTGCTTCCGCGATGGCGGAGCAGCTGCGCGCGCCATGCATCCATCTGGGGTCGTGCGGCATCTTTTCCTCAAGCCACGACAAACGGGTCTCATGGAAAATCGCCTCGTTCTTGCGATAGAAGTCTTCAGACCGGATTAAGTATTTATGATCCCCGTCGGTGAACAAGTGGTTAGCGGCAACGGGGTACCCGGCGAGTCGCATATATGTGAGTTCGCCACCGTTATAGAAAGCGACTCGAACGTTATTCTCCAATTCTGGCAGCAGTGAGGTAGCATAACTAACCACCTCGCCGATAGCCGCTCCGGAGGTTTGGCCGTTGATAGTTGGGAACTTGCCTAGTAGCGTGCCGACACCCAGCCCAATATTGTGGCGTTCAATGGCGTCTTTGCCGTAAACCACCACCAGCTCGGTGGAGCCGCCGCCAATATTTATCAGCAACACCGGCTCATTTAGGCTGCATTTATCGAGCAGGGCGGTTTCCAGATAGAAGTTCTCCAAGTCCTGGGAAATAATGTTGAAGTAAAGGCCTGTGTGGGCAAAAAACTCGTCCACAAACTTAATCCTGGCGTCCCTTTCAAGCTCTCGGAATAGGGCAGTGGCGATGATCCGGATCTGGGCTCCGGGATTTTGTTCAACGGCGGCCTGGACAAATTGGTACAACTCACCCTTATTAGGCTCGCTCAAGCCCGTGGCCGGGTCAAAATCTTTTTTAAACGGGATACTACATGTGGCGAGGAGGCGTACATCTTTGTTTTGGCCAATTTTGTTTACTTTGACCGTTGAGGAACCGACATCAATCAGGATCGTATCCATAAACCCTCCATGTGTATATATGTGTAGGATATAATGCATACACATATATACACAAGCCCCTATTATCGCTAAAATAGCCTCAAATACTCACTTTTTATGATAGTTCATTTCATTGCCTCTACAAGTAAAATAACCGATGATATAGGGATCTTCCGACGCATCGCTTCATATGTTCAGGAGTATGGTCACAGTTTGGCCTATGACTGGCTGCATGGAGCGAACAATCCTCAAGACGCGCTCAGCCTACAAAAAGCCCATGAAGCCGCTATCTCAAAATGCGATATCCTCATCGCTGACGTCAGCAGAAACGGCTTTGAGCTTGGGTATCAAGTGAGCTTAGCCGTTTCCCAGAAGAAGTCCATCCTGCTACTGTATGGTCCGAATCTCGCCGATACGGCGTTCCTAAACGGCTTCGGAAGTTCTTATATTCGACGGGAGCAATACACCCCGGATAGTCTGCGGGCAGTCGTAAAAAGCTTCCTAGACGAGAACGACATTCCCGCCAAAGACATGCGCTTCAACTTCTTCATTGACCGGCAAATCTACCAATATCTGCGCTCCACCTCTTTGCACACCGGCAAAACCAAGGCCGAAATACTGAGGGAGTTAGTGCTGCGGGAGATTGACAACAAATAAGCCGGTCCGGTCTAGATCTTGCGGACAGTCTATAATGATCAAGTATGAGTACCATATCTGACGAATCATTACAGGGCCTGCCCATCTACGCGCGCCGGGCGGAGATCCTGGCGGCGGTCGATGCCAACCAGGTCACGATCATCACGGCCGAGACGGGAGCGGGCAAAAGCACCCAGGTGCCGCAGTACCTGGCCGGGCATGGCTACGCCAAGGTGGTGGTGACGCAGCCGCGCATCTTGGCGGCGCGCAATCTCTGCGCGCGCGTACAGCAGGAATACTCGTTTCGACGCGGGACCGACAGCACCGCGCTGGTGGGCTACCGCACGGCTAGCGAGCGCGACGACGGCCCCGAAAACACCATTCTGTACTGCACCGACGGCCTGCAATTGGTGCGCGAGATCACCGGCCTGGGCACCACGCAGCGCCAAGTATTGGTGCTCGATGAGGTCCACGAGTGGAACGAAAACATGGAAGTGCTGGTGGCCTGGGCCAAGAAGCGCTGCGGCGAAGATCCGGGCTTCAAACTGGTGCTGATGAGCGCCACCATCGATTCGGGCAGCTTGGCGGCGTACTTTGACACGCCGCCCGCCATCGCCGTCACCGGCCGCGGCTTCGGCGTGGCCAAGCGGCGCGGCGGCGATCTGGTGGCCGAGGTGGTCAAGCAGGCCGGGGCCGGTCCGCGTAATATGCTGGTGTTTCTGCCAGGCAAGGCCGAGATCGAACAAGTCGGCACGGAGCTGCGCGCCCAGTTGACGCAGCCGGTGCCGGTATTGCCCCTGCACGGCCAGCTCGAGCCGCAGATGCAGCAGCAGGCCTTCGCCGCCTACCCCGAGGGCAAGATCATTCTGGCCACCAATGTAGCCCAGACCAGCATTACCATCGACGACATCGACGTGGTGGTCGATAGCGGCCTCGAGCGGCGGTCCGAGGTGCGCAGCGGCGTAGAAGGGCTGTTCATCGCCGAGGTCTCCCAGGCCGATTGCCTGCAGCGAGCCGGCCGGGCCGGACGCACACGCGCGGGGGAGTACATCCTGGCGCGTCTCGGCAACCTGCCCTGCCCGCCGCTGGAAGCGCGCCCCGAATACGGCGTGCCGGAGATTATGCGCACGCTGCTCGACCGGGTGGTGTTGCGGCTGGCCAACATCGGCATCGACATCGAGGAGCTGGAGTTTTACCACTCGCCGAGCCAGCGCGCCATCAAGCTGGCCAAGCGCACCCTCGTATCGCTCGGGGCCATGACCAAGCGCGGCGAAGTCACCCGCACCGGCCGGCACATGGAGCGCTTCCCGGTGGCCTCCAGCTTCGCCCGCATGCTAGTAGAAGCCGAGGAATCTCCGCCCGCGGTGCAGTCCAAGCTCGCGACCATCATTGCCTTGCAAGAGGTAGGCGGCATCATCAAGGGCGGCTCGCGCTACACCGGCTGGCGGCGATTCACCTTGCAAAGAATGTCCGATCTGCTGGCCGGCTACGAGGTATATTTGGCTCTGCCGGGCCTCGATTCGGCTACCCTGGAAGCCGTCGGCATCATCACCAAAAACGTCGACAAAGCCGGCGACGTCGTAGAGCGGCTGCACCGCGAGCTAGGCCTCCTCACCCCCGCGCTCACGCCCATCGAGCCCGAAGAAGAACCTCTGCTGCGGCGCTGCATCGTGGCCGGCCAGCTCGACCAGATCTGGATGCTGGAGCCGGGCGGCAAGGCCACGCATCTGAGCAGCGGCAAGCAGCGCGAGCTCTCCAGCGGCAGCGTCGTCAAACAGGCCAGCCTCAT
This sequence comes from Patescibacteria group bacterium, assembly GCA_028288925.1. Lineage (GTDB taxonomy): Bacteria > Patescibacteriota > Saccharimonadia > UBA4664 > UBA4664 > RYN-427. The sequence goes on from JAQGHG010000026.1 coordinate 75,998, forward strand.
GACGGGCACGCCCTTCGACCTCGAAGTAACCACCCACCGGGGCCTCGAAACCCTAGAGCTCGTCAACGACGTCACCGCCGTCGATCCCAAGTGGCTCGAGGAGCTCGCCCCGGAAGACTTCCACATCAAGCCCGGCAAGCTGCGGTTCGACGCCGGCAGCGGCATGATGGCGCTGGCATCAATCGTAAAATTCCATAAACGCACCTTCCAGGCCGCCAGCGCCCCCGTCCAGGAGCACACCAACAAAAACGAGCTTATGTTCGTCGATCTGTACTGCGATTATGTGCAGGAGCAGCTCGCCCGCGAGCGCAAAATCTTCGAGATGGGAGGTGGCCAGCGCGTCCCGGACATCTCCTGGAAGACCATCCGCGAACGCGTGCGCACCGCCGCCATGGGCGCCGTATCTCTCCAAGAACTGCCCCGCGAGCAGCAACTCGAGCTCGAGCGCCTCGCCAAACTCGAGACCTGGCTCGGCGCGGCCTACCGCATCGAGCCGCGCCTCACCCAGGCCGAAGCCCTCCGCCGCGGCCAACGCCGCAAACGCCCCGGCCGCACCAGCCCCCGCCCGAACGGCCCGGGCAAGCGGAAGGGGAGAGGGCGGTAGTAGGTGCACATAGCAGTATCCCGACAAAATGTCGCGATACTAATACAAAATGTCGGGATACTTGTTAAAATAGAACCATGAATATCTCAAGTCGCCAGCAACAGATCGTCATTGAGCTTATAAGGGCAAGCAGTTCTCTGCCGCAACTCGTCGCGTTGCCGGTGTTCTCAGAGGTTACCGAGCGCACCCTTCAGCGCGACTTGAGCGAACTGGTAGATAAGGAATATGTTAAACGCAAAGGTGAGGCTCGCGCCGTATCCTACGAAGTGACAAATCAGGGGAAGATGGGTCTGGCGCTCCCGGAGAAAACCCTTGAGGAGATCTTTGCGGTTGATGACCGGCCTAGCCTATCGTATGATTTTGACCGGCTAAGCAGCCTGGGACCGGTTCCGCTCTTTACTGAGCAAGAGTTTCGAAAACTCCATGAGTATAACGGCATATTTAAATCAAAGCTGAGTACTGCCTCACCGGATATAATTCGACGCGAGCGCGAAAGAATAACCATTGAGTTATCATGGAAATCCTCTCAGATTGAAGGCAATACCTATACGCTCTTAGAGACGGAGTCGCTCCTTAAGGAGGGCATTGTCGCGCCTGGCAGATCTCAAGAAGAAACCACCATGGTCGTAAACCACAAAAAGGCGCTCGATTTTACCGAGCAGCATAAAGATTTATTCCTGAACGAAATCTCGTCAAATAAAATTATCGACCTTCATAAAATCCTCGCCGAAGGCATAATTAGCCCCGGTTTGCGGGAGCGTCTGGTCGGCATCACGGGCAGTTCGTATAAGCCACTTAATAATAAATTTCAGATTGAAGATGAACTTAAGCGGCTGAGCGATGTAATTAATGCTAAAGATAACGTGTTCGAAAAAGCTCTCTTGGCGTTCACGTATATCTGCTACTTACAGCCCTTTAACGACGGCAACAAACGAACGGCCCGCATTCTCGCGAATGCCATTCTCTACGCCGACGATTCATTCCCTCTCTCGCTACGCGCTGTGAGCGTCAACACTTACAAACTAGCCATCCTAGCATTTTACGAACTTGGCTCACTTGGTAACGCCAAACAGGTGTTTATCGACCAGGCGAAGTTCGCGTCGGAAAACTACGCGATTTAACTAGAAAACCACCATACCTTGCGGCAGAGGGTGGAAGAGCCTAGATTTTGCGATCAGCCGCCCGAAGGGGTAGTTTTTGGCTCGTATTTGTTCCTACATATTGCCATTTTGGTAACATACTAGTCAATCTGCAGTGTCGTTTAAGGATTATTCCTTGCCTAGGCTTACCCGTAGAATATGCCATAATACCTCTATGGCTACCAAACCCACCTACGCCGAATTCTCCGACCCCCGCCTCGTTGCCATCTACGACACCGTCAATCCGCTGGGCGCGGAAAAGGCCTTTTATCTCAACCTGGCCGACCAGCTCCACGCCCGCACCATCATCGACCTCGGCTGCGGCACCGGCCTACTCACGCTCGAGCTAGCCACACCCGGCCGGCACCTCATATCGGCGTCGAGCCCTCCGCCCTCATGCTCGCAGCCGCCAAGCGCCGCCTCGCCGGCCAAGACGTCGAGCTCATCCACGGCGGCGCGCCCGAGCTCGGCCACCACGAAGCCGATCTGGCCATTATGACCGGCCACGTTGCTCAATTCTTCCTCACCGACGCCGAGTGGCAAACTGCCCTAAAGTCCCTCCACCAAGCCCTCAAACCCGGCGCACATTTGGCTTTCGAAAGCCGCAATCCGCTCATTCCACCCTACACCAAGTGGCCCACGCCCACCGCGCACCGCCGCCTCCACGATCCCCAGGCCGGCCCGGTCGAATGGTGGCTGCAAGACCGCCAGCCCAGCGGCAACCGCCTCAGTTACGCGCTGCATTACCTCTTCGCAGACACCGGCGAAGAAGTAACTTCCCACAACGAGCTCATCTTCCGCTCCCGCGCCCAAATCACCACCTCACTCCAAGCTGCCGGCTTCACCGTTGAGCACGTCTATGGCAACTGGGACGCCACTCCGGCCACGGACGACAGCAAGGAGATGATTTTTGTGACAAAGCGAAACTAATTACTGATCTTTGTGCTCGTGAACCCGCTCATTCCTTCGCTTCAACCAATCTTCTAATGGCAAACAAGTCTCTTCCAGCGTTCCAGCCATCGCTTTAATAAGCGCATCCTTGTCTCGCTCCGACTCGACCACCCTGACCGCAAGCGTATATAAAGCATGTGCGCCTATTTGCAATGCGATACCATTCTTGGCCAAATAATACAGCAACACAATCACGGCCGTCCGTTTATTGCCGTTCTCAAAAGCGTGATCCTTCGCCACAAAATAAAACAACGCCGCAGCTTTCAAATAAACCGTCGTATAAATATCCTCGCCAAAAGCACTCTGAAACGGCGCCGCCAGAGCACCGCTCAGCTTGCCGGCGTCATGAGTATCAAACGGCGGCATCGGCTCGCCATAAGCCCGCTCAAACGCCCCACTAATTTCTTCAACGACCTTCCTAACCTCATCAATGGTTAGCCTGTCGTCCATGAGCTATTCCTTGCTCAGCAAGACCAGCGTTTCCCCATAGTCCCGAACCACCGCCTGAGCAAACTTCTCCCTATCGGCATCCGAAAACTGCCGGGGCGCAGACGCGACCAGACGGACGTCATTCTTGCGCTGACGCTTTGCGTGTGACATAAATTTCTTAAACTTATCCATAGCGAAGTACCTTTGAAGCAATTATAACATTTCCAAAAGAGTGGCAATTATCGCGTCGTCCATGCCACAATATGCACTCAAATATGCACTCAAGAAATAGATCATAGAGAACCAACTTACGCTAAAATGAGCTCATGGATGAGCTACATCAAAAAGCTAGACAATACCGAATTAATGTTTATAAACGAGATGGAAGTATCGGTATTAATCATGATCAAACCCAAAACCAAATAATTGTCGGTAGCCAATTATCAAGTTTTTCTACAAACCAACTACAAGAAATTAGTTATGTTCTATCTCACGTTGCAAAAAATCCAGGCATGAATGCGATTATTGAAAATGACCATTTTGAATTTTGGGCCTTTATAAATCAGTTGATCCGCACCAGAAGATCTGATTTTTGGGTAAAAGAGCACAATCCTTTCTTCATTCTTATAAATGCAGACATCGCAACTCGATCGCAGCCCCGGTATAACGATCAGGAAAGCTGCCAACACAGAAATGATCTTTTAAGTTCGCTGTCCTATCATCCATTTTTCCCCGCAGTATGGGCTGGATTCGCATATCTAGAAGGCCTGTGTCGAAGGCTCTGCGGGGAATATGTGGCCACCGATGGAAAGATCAAAAAAGCTTTTCGAGTAAATGGTCAGCAGTATCGGACGCAAGTGGGCCATCGAAGGGCATCTGGAAAATACAAGGGGAAAACAAGCATTAGTAGCCTTAAGGATATGCTCACGCTCACTCGAAGAGTAGTGTCTCGAGATGGCCAGCGAATATTAACAAAATTCTTCAAAGACTATTCAGCGTCAACTTTATTCAATTGGAGAAATGAGTGCTTGCACGGCTCAGAAGACCGAATAACGGTTATCATTGCTCAGTATTGCTTAATATCTATGCTGCTACTCGAGTGCCCGTAGGGAGTACCAGTTTAAATCTCTATGTTTTGCTTTATGGCGCCGAGAAGTTCATGTATCGGCTTCCCATATTGTTGATCAGCTAATTCCTGTAACTGATTGATCGCTTCCTTCTTCCAGCCATCAAGTTCTTCGGAAGGAATGCCTACTGGGTATTTAGTCTTAACGGTTTTAAAGTTGTAAATTTTGTCTATTAGTTTTTGGACCTGTTTATCCTTCTTAAATAAAAGGGACAGAGAGCCCAAGGTGCCAAATAGTTCTTGAAGCTGTTTAGTTACCTGGTCGGCATAATCCTCGCTTTTTAGCATCCATCGCCGTAATTCCTCAAGGTTAAGAGAGTCTTTGGGCTGACCTTCCCCCTCCCACAATGCTTGATGATAGTCAGAGCTAATCATGGCTTCAAAACGAAAGACAATTAGCTGTCTAAGAATAATTCTGACACCCATTAGCTCTCTATATGAGGCGAGGACGTCATTTCTAAAATTTTGCTTACGAGTAAATTGATAGTTAAAATAACTCGTTAGCCAAGCCGTAAGAGCACCAATCAGAAACGTAATTATTAGCGGAATAGATTGCGCAAGGGAGGCCTTTATCTTACGGCCTCTCGTGCCTATGCGTCCGTCTCATCCGCGCCACGCCCAAGCGCACCTCGGACCGGTCGATCATCATCTGGGCTTTGGCCAGCTCGGTCTTGTCTTTGGCCTTGTCGCGCATGTCCTTGGCGTGGGCCAGGGCGGCTTCGATTTCTTCGGCCACTAGGTCGCTCTCGTGGTCGGCTTCGTCGGCCAGGAGGCGCACGTAGTCGGCCGTCACTTCCAGGAGGCCGCCGTAGGTCGCGAAGACCTCAGGCTTGTTTTTGCCGACCGTGATCGTGACGGCGCCGGCCACCACCTGCGCCACCAGCGGCTCGTGATGGGGCAAGATGCCCATCTGGCCGTTGGTGGTGGTCAGCTGCACTTCGTCGGCTTCGCCCTGCCACTTGGCGCCCGTTAATGTGAGTAATTCAAAATTCATGACGGAATTTCCTTGTTTGAAAAGTAAACCTTCTTAAAAGGAAAATTATCCTTTAACCAAATCTGAAGTGCTGCATAAAGCTTAACGTACAAGCCGTTATTGTAAGCCTCTTGGCTGACCCACCAACTCGCATCCACATCATACTCCAGCACCGCCTCCGACAATTCCGTGCGATGGCCCAGGGGATAGAGATAGAAGCAACCGACATAAGCCCTCTTGGTGTCGTAAACAACATAGGCGAACGAAGAGGCGTCCCTAAACTCGCGCTCATGCCAAGCCAAATCGAGAAAATCAAAGTCTTCCGTAAGCTCTTCGCTAGGCCAAGAACCACCGCGCGTCTGCTGAATGATCGCGATACTTGAATTGACCGCTGCTAAATCGGGCTTTAAATCGGCCCTCGTTAACGGACGAGCAACAAATCCATCGGCCGTTAGCTCGCTCGGAGCAGCAAAGCCTTCGGGCAGATGAAATTTCTTGGCGTAGTCTCGATAATCCATGCTCTGCTACTTCGCAGCCTTTTCCTTAGACTTGGACTTGGCGTAGTCGGACGTCACCTGGTCGATGCTGCCCTTCATGTAGAAGGCGCTCTCCGGCAAGTCGTCGTGCTTGCCTTCCATGATCTCCTTGCAGCCGCGAATGGTGTCTTCGAGCTTCACGTAAGCGCCGGGGACGTTCAGGAAGACTTCGGCGACGTGGAACGGCTGCGTGAGGAAGCGCTGGATACGGCGGGCGCGGTCGACCGTCTTCTTGTCTTCGTCTGAGAGCTCGTCCATACCGAGGATGGCGATGATGTCCTGCAAATCCTTGTAGCGCTGCATAATGCGCTGCACGTCGCGGGCCACCGTGTAGTGCTCCTCGCCGACGATGGCCGGGTCGAGGATGGTCGAGCTCGAGTCGAGCGGGTCGACGGCCGGGTAGAGGCCGAGCTCGGTAAGCGCGCGGTTTAGCGAGATCGTGGAGTCAAGGTGAGCAAAGGTCGTGGCCGGGGCCGGGTCGGTGAGGTCGTCGGCGGGTACGAATACGGCCTGGATCGAGGTGATCGAGCCCTTCTTAGTCGAAGTAATGCGCTCCTGCAAGGCGCCCATTTCCTGCTGCAGGTTGGGCTGGTAACCCACGGCGGAGGGCAGCCGGCCTAGTAGAGCCGAAACCTCGGAACCAGCCTGGGTAAAGCGGAAGATGTTGTCAATAAATAACAACACGTCGCGGCCTTGGTCGCGGAAGCCTTCTGCCAGGGCGAGGCCCGAGAGAGCTACGCGCAGACGAGCCCCCGGCGGTTCGTTCATCTGGCCAAACACGAGAGAAGTCTTGTCGAGCACGCCCGAGTCGGCCATTTCGTGGTACAAGTCGTTACCCTCGCGGGTGCGCTCGCCGACGCCGGCGAACACCGAGTTGCCCGAGTGGAACTTGGCGATGTTGTTGATGAGCTCGGTAATGAGGACGGTTTTGCCTACGCCGGCGCCGCCGAACAGGCCGACCTTGCCACCCTTGGCCATGGGGGCGATCAGGTCGATGACCTTGATGCCCGTTTCCATGATCTCGACCTTGCCGCTCTGCTCCTCCAGCGACGGGGGCTCGCGGTGGATGGGGGACAGCTGCGGGTTCTTGAGGTTGGGCTTGCCGTCGATGGCCTCGCCGATCACGTTGAACATGCGGCCGAGCGTTTCGTCGCCGACGGGGACACTAATGGGCGCGCCCGTGCCGACGACTTCGGCGCCGCGGGCCAGACCGTCGGTCGAGCTCAGCGCGATAGCGCGCACGGTGGTTTCGCTCAGGTGCTGCGCGACTTCCAGGACCAGCTTGCGGCCGTCGTGGGTCACTTCCAGCGCGTCGTAAATGGCAGGTAGTCTGCCTTCTTTAAATTCGGCGTCCACCACCACACCCACTACCTGGATGATGCTGCCGAGTTGTTTCGTAACAGTTGCCATTAAATATCTCCTATGATTTCGCAATTGCTTCAGCACCGGCCGAAATTTCTGAAATTTCTTGGGTGATTTTACTTTGACGGGCGTTGTTATATACCAGGGTAAGGTCGCCGATAATGTCGCCGGCGTTGTCCGAGGCGTTCATCATGGCAAGCATCCGGGAGGCCTCTTCGCTGGCGCGGGATTCCAGGATAGCCTGCAGTACTTCGGCCTCTAGCACGCGCCGGACGGCGATGTCGATGAGCTCCTCGGCCGAAGGCTCCATGGTGCTCTCGGTGGCGGCTCCCGGTTCGTCGGGCGGTAGCACCGGCAGCAGCTGGCGCACCGAGACTTTCTGCGTGACCGTTGACACGAAGTCGGTGCTGATCACGTGCACCGCGTCGACTTCGCCGGCCTCGTACAGCTCGGTGGCTTTCTCGAGCACCGGCAGGGCGACCGTACCGGCGATGTCCGGCACGTCCACATCGAAGCTAGCGATGCCGTTGACGTCCTTGGCCCGGGCGACGCTAAGTGCCGCCCGCTTGCCGATGGCGATGACCATGTGCTCGGCCGGCGTCTCCTTGATGTGCCGGCCCAAGGCCCGCACAATGTTCGAGTTGTAACCGCCGGCCATGCCGCGGTCGCCGGCCACAATGATCGTCAGGGCCCGCTTGACCGGCCGCACCGCGAACAGCGGATGCGTCGCGGCCACCGTCTGCGCGCCCAGGTTGCGCAGCAACTGCCGGGCAGCCTGCGTGTAAGCCTGCGGCGCCGTAGCGGCCGTTTGGGCCCGGCGCAGCTTGCTGGCGGCCACCATCTGCATGGCCTTGGTGATCTGCCGGGTGTTTTTGACCGAGCGGATGCGGCGGTTAATGATCTGCAGGGATGCCATGCTACGCTTGCGCCTTCACCTTAAACGACTTGGCGACTTCCTTGGCTACGTCCACCACATTCTTCACGACTTCATCGCTCGGCTTGGCGCCCTCGTTGAGCGTAGTCATAAGCTTGGCGTGGTGCTGCTTCATGCGGCTAAGGAGGTCGTGCACTGCGGGGGCTACCTTGTCGGTCGGGACGTCGTCAAACGCGCCCTTGGTAGCGGCTAGCAGCATTACTACCTGCTCGGCGACGCTGTAGGGGCTGTATTGCTTCTGCTTCAAGATCTCGGTGAGCAACCGGCCGCGCTCGATGCGCTTCTTGGTGTCTTCGTCCAGGTCGCTCGCGAATTGCGAGAAAGCGGCTAGTTCGCGGAACTGCGCCAATTCTACGCGCAAACTACCAGCCACGCTCTTGGTGGCCTTGGTCTGGGCGCTACCACCTACGCGCGAGACCGACAGACCGACCGAAATAGCCGGACGTATTCCCTGGTAAAACAGGTTGGACTCCATAAAGATCTGGCCGTCAGTAATCGAAATTACGTTGGTCGGAATGTAGGCGTCCAATGCTCCAGCCTGCGTCTCGATGATTGGAAGCGCCGTCAATGAGCCGGCTCCCAGCTCGTCACTGAGCTTGGCTGAGCGCTCCAGCAAGCGGGAGTGCAAGTAAAACACGTCGCCGGGGTAAGCCTCGCGACCCGGGGGGCGCCGCAGCAGCAGACTCATCTGGCGATAGGCCACCGCGTGCTTGGAGAGGTCGTCGTAAATAATGAGCGCGTGCTCTTTGTTGTCGCGGAAATACTCGCCCATGGCGGTACCGGCGTAAGGCGCCAAGTACAGCAGCGGGGCCGGGTCGGCGGGGGAGGTGGCGACCACGATCGTCTGGTCCATCACGCCCTCTAGCTTGAGGCGCTCTACCAGAGCCGCCACCTTGGACAGTTTCTGGCCGATCGCCACGTAAATGTTGACCACGCCGGTCTTCTGCTTGGCCTGGTTGATCATGGTGTCGATCGCGACGGCGGTTTTGCCCGTCTGGCGGTCGCCGATGATCAGCTCGCGCTGGCCGCGGCCGATCGGCACCAGGGCGTCGATCGAGATGAGGCCGGTAGCCATCGGCTCGTGCACGCTCTTGCGCGCCATTACGCCGGGAGCGGGCCGCTCGATGAGGCCGGTCTGCTTGGTCTTAATCTCGCCGAGGCCGTCGAGCGGGCGGCCCAGCGGGTCGACCACACGGCCGAGCATCTCGGGACCGATCGGGACTTCCAGGTTGCGGCCGGTCATGCGGACCTTGGCGCCGGCGCGCACACCGGTTTCTTTGTCCAGCAGCACCGCGCCGATTTCGTCTTCGAGCAGGTTGAGCGCGAAGGCCCGGGCCGGGGTGCCGCCGTCGGTTTCGACTTCGAGCACCTCGGAGAAGCCGGCGCCGCGCAGGCCGTAGATCCAGACCACGCCGTCGCCCACGCGCGTCACGACGCCCGTCTCCTGCAGGTTCTCCGTCGACCGCAGGCCCTCGATGGCGGTCTGCAGTTCCTGGCTTAATTCTTTAACATTTAGTTCACTCAACTCGTTGCTCCTTCTATGTAATGAGCCAATTTGGTTCGGACCGAAGCGTCAAGCGCCTGCCCGGGGGTTTCAATAGTAATGCCGCCAATCATGCCGGGGTCTACGGCCGTCTCAAGCTCCAGCTCGCGGCCGCCGGTGGCTTCCTTGATGAAGCGCTCCACCTCGCGGCGGGCCTCGCCGGCCAGCGGCCGGGCGGTGGTGACGCGCGCGTGCACGTAGCCACGCGCACTCAGTACCTGGGCGACGTCGCGGGCCAGGTAGCGCGCTTGCCGGCCTTGGCCCTTGGCAGCCAGCCAGGCCGCCGCCGAACGCACAGCGCCGGCGCGATCGTCGGTCAGACGGTCGGCCACGTAGGCCGCTACTTGCATCCGGCTCGCCATGGTTACTTGGCCTCCAAGCTGCGGGCGATCAGCTCGCTATCGCGGCTCGAATCAAGCTTTTCTTTCAATACCGCGGCGGTGGCAGCCGCTACGAGCCGCGCTGTCTCGCTCTTGAGCTCCTTGCGGGCCGCCATCACGTCGCGCGAGAGCTGCTCGCGGGCTTCGGCTACCAGCCGTTCGGCTTGCTCGGTGGCCTTGGCGCGGGCGGCCTCGATCTGCGCGGCAGCGTCGGCCTTGGCGCTAGCCAAAATCTCGTCGGCGGCCGTCCGGGCCTCGTTTACCACCTGGCCGGCCTTGTCTTCGGCCTTGTCGAGGACCTTCTTGGCCTCCTGCTCCATGCGGGAAGTGGCTTCCAGCTCCTCTTTCTTGGCGTCGAGCGCCTTGATGAGGTGCGGGTACACGTATTTACCGAGTACCGCTACCACCAGCAGGAAAGCCCCGGCGTTGAAGACCAGCGCGGGCACGTTTAAGCCCAGCGCCGTAAACAACGCTCCGATGCCGCTACCGCCCCCTGCTTCTGCTAGTAAAAAATTCATCAGCGTTCCTTGGGGTTACTTGAGGAATTTAATAATCAGCGCGACCACGAGACCGATGATGGCCAGCGAGTCCACGAAGGCCATGGCCAAAATCATCATCGTCCGAATCTTGCCGAGAGCGTCGGGGTTACGGCCGACCGCGCCAACGGCGGCGGCGCCTACCAGACCCAGACCAACGGCAGCCAAGCCGCCGGCGATGGAGTAAGTCAGACCAAATGCGAGAGAATCCATTAAATTTATCCTTTTAAATTATTAGTAAACATTTATACGGGGGCTCCTGGAGCTGCGAGCTCTGTTCTAGATTCATCAACTTCAGAAGACACATCATCGTGGCCGTGGTTGGCGCCCAAAGACACGAACACCACGGTCAGCATAAAGAACACATAGGCCTGAATAGCCCCAACAAAAATCTCAATCAGCATGAATGGTATTAGCGCGATCGGCGCGGCCGGCCCGCTAATGTAAGCCATCACGAGCAGCAATACTTCACCGCCGAAGATGTTACCAAACAACCGCATGGCCAGCGCGATCAGGCGCGAAAACTCGGCGATCAGCTCCAGGAAGCCCGAAAACACGTGCATGAAGTCTTTGAACGGATTGCCGAAGTAGCGGCCCAGGTTGCCGCCCAGCCCCAGCGACCGGTGCGCCCAGATCTGCGCCGTCACCATGGTGATGAGCGCCAGCGCGGCCGTAAAGTTCAGGTCGGCCGCCAGCCCGCGGAACAGCGGCTCGCCGTGCCAGGTGAGCGGCCCCACAAACGGAAACGTCCCCAGCCAGTTGTTGATGAGAATGAAGAGGAAGATGGTAATGGCCAGCGGCGCCAATTTCTTGGCCTTGTCCCGGCTGCCCAAAATCTCCTCGACCGTGCCAAACAAAATATCAAATAGCCACAGCACCGCGATCGACAAGCGGTTGTGCTTGCCGGTCTTAATGCGCTTTACCGTGCTCAGCAGAAGCCAAAACATAATGATGCCACCCACCACGCCCAATAGCGTCGAGTTGGTAATATTGAGCGGCCCGATGTTGAAGATCGGCTCGGCCACCAGGCTGACGTGCGGGCCGTGCGCGGCGGTTGCGGCGAGCTTCCAAATCATTTGGCGCCCCGCAATTGCCGCTTAACGAGCAGAATCGAAAAGCTCAAGCCCACCACGGCGCTCACCAGCGTAATCCACGGCTTCGTGTGCCACTTGAGATCCGCCCAAATACCCCCTGGCACAAAAATCGCGGGTGGGGTAAACATCCGCCAGGTCGTGTCGGCCATGGAGAGCAAAAGTTGCACCGTCGAATCCTGCTTCTCAGGTTCGGTGGGCGTAGGCTTGGCGGGTGGTGAAGTATCGCTCATTTCGCAAGTACCCTATCAGATTTGGCCTCGTTTTGCAACACAGGATCGAATATCGCGGGGTTTGTAAATTTAGAGAAATAGTGCGATAATATATAAGTAAGTCAACCTCTCAAACTCGAGCTCGAGGAGACATTATGTTGCTTAATATACTGGGTGCGCTGATGGCCGTTTCGGGCTTGGTGTCGTTTAGTACTTCTTCTCTGGTCAAGGTTAGTATACTTGGTCAGATAAAAAGTCTGAAGACAATCCAAGCCCAGAAGCCCTGGGAAGCGAACGGCGTATCGCTCTGGTACCACAGATGCGCGACGCTCTCGTATGCTGCGACCGCGGTATATTCAGGGCTACAATTAAACTGGGTTATCGGCATCCCGGCGGCAATAGGCGCGCTCCTGTCGTCTAGAGTGGTTCGACTACTGGTTAAGTGCAGGCTTGAGGCGGCAAAGATCGCGGCCGTCCCAGGAGTGGACCCGAAGCCCAGCGAAACCGAGTTCGCACCCGGCACGGTCACGCTGCTCCGTCCAAATGAGCCATACACGCCTCCGCCTACCAAGGTAAGCAGGCCTCTGTGGGGACTGTTGGGACGGATGCGAGACGCCTTGCCTAGAACCGTGGCAGACACGTGCTGGTGGAGACTGCTGAGGTCGATGCGTGACGCCCAGCCTATCCGTGAGCGAGTCCTGGGGCCAGCGTCCGTTTCGTATTTTGGGCCCTTGGGATGGGTTAAGCATCCCAGTGTTGGCGCGCCGGAAGATCTTCGTTTGGGCTCCGATTTGGGCTCCGACAAGAGCCCAGACGACGAGCACCTCCCGGGAGACCTCAACTGCCGGGCATGTGTGAGCTTGGACTTGCCGCCAAGACAATGCCAAGAGTGCGGCGGGGTCGAGCACACGGTATATCTCCGTATGCCAGACACTTCCTGGGACACTCGCCTGGCAAGCATTTGTGACAAGTGCCGCAAAATGCTGGTTGTCAAAAAACGCGGCAACCGGTCCGAGCGACTCTCGGCGTCATAGACCCGCAAAAAGAGGCTCGCCTCATTTCGTGGGTCTCTTTTTATTTAGCAACGATTGGCGTTTTTTCCATAGTTCTATGGCGAGTTTTTGTTACGATTAAAAAGGGAGAATCACCAACAGAGATGTAGGGAGTAACATGCCTTCCGCCGCTCCTGCAGCAGAGTATACAACTGCGGATTTTGATATAACCAAAGGTAGATTCCTGCCGTTCACTTTCTCGGCACTCGTGGTCATCCACTTGCTCGCCGTCTGGGGATTCGTCAGGATCGCGTCTCACCCGGGGATAATACTGGACCTCAAGATCGGTTGCCTCTTCTTGGCTTCGCTCTTCGTGCCGCTCCTAGCGGTCACCACCGTCTACCACCGTGGCGAGACCCACCGTGGCTTCGTTTGGCGCAAAGACCGTTGGGGGACGATGTGCCGATCGATCGGACTAACCGCTGCCGCTGCCTCGGTGCAGGGCCACATCCTCAAGTGGTCTGCCGTCCATAGGCCACACCACACGTTCGTCGACCGACCCGGAGACGCGCATTCCCCGCGCCGCTATCAGCGCCCGACCAAGCATGGCACCTGGCGCCCTACGGCCATGGGTGTCGCGTGGTCACACGTCATCTGGCTTCTGTATGAGTACCTGGCTCCGCCCAAGGCTGGCTATATCGACGATCCCAGGGATGCTCGGACCGTCCAGGTCCGCAAGCGCAGCGAGTCCTGGGTAGCTGACTTGGCCAATGATCCAGTCGTACGCTGGCATCAGCGCACATACCCCATAGTGGTAGCGGCCAGGTTCTTGGTGCCGTGGCTGGTCGCTGGCTGGGATGGACTTCTGATCGCCGGCTTCCTGGCCGTCACGCTCGGGCTCCACATAACGTGGTGTACCAACTCGGTCGCCCACATGTGGGGGACGTTCCTGCCTGACCTCAAGCAGCGACACAAGGCTGGGCTGGCACGCAATGTCTTCTGGTGGCTGCTCCTCTGGCTCCTGTCGTTCGGCGAAGCCTGGCACAATTTCCACCACCGCCTTGAGAACTGCGTGGCTCATGGCTGGAAGTGGTACCACTTTGACGCAACCAAGTACACCATCTGGTTGCTGCAGTGGGCGAAGCTCATCACTGAGGTCAAGTGGCTTCGCCCTCAGCGCAACCGGATCTGGGCTGAGGAAATGGAACAAGTCCGCCAGCCGCGATAGCCGTCAGCTAGCCGCTGGCTCACCGCCTCTACCCGCCGTAAACGAGCAGGCCGCTTCCGCGACCTGCTCGTTTACCCGACTCACACAATCATGTAGTAAACTACTTGTGTTATGACAGGCAGAACCCACGACGCCGCGGCCATCACCCTCCTAGGGGTTGCCGTCGCGCTTTATCCCATCCACAGTATTACCCTGGCGACCGCCCTGGTCGCTATCTTGGCCAACCAAATCGGCGGCATCATGCCCGACATCGACCAGCCCACCGCCCCGTTCTGGCGCAACCTGCCCATCGGCGGCTTCTTCGGGCGCTTCGCCGACAAGCTGCTGGGCGGCCACCGCTTCCTGACGCACTCGCTGCTCGGCGCGGCCGCCATTGCCTATCTGGCGCATTGGTTGTTGGTGTTCATCAGCCCTCTCATGCCGCATGTGGATATCGACCTGGTGTGGTGGGCCTTCATTGTGGGCCTAATTTCGCACCTGCTCATGGACACCTTCACCAAAGAAGGCGTGCCGTGGCTGCTGCCCGTACCCATCAAATTCGGCCTGCCGCCCATCAAAGCCCTGCGCGTTACCACCGGGAAATTCGTCGAAAACCTCATCATTTTCCCCGGCCTCATCCTTATTGATGTTTGGCTCGTAGCTACGCATTATCACGATATTGTGACGTTCATTCATGCGCGCGTCGGGTCGTAATGGCCGTCACTCGCACCACCGAAACCGGCGCCCAGTGGCAAACCGCCCTCGGCACCTTCATTAGGGCTGCCCACCGCGCCAAAAAGCCGTTACTCATCGACTACCTCTTCGAGCCGCCCGACCACATCGTGCCGCAGCGCCTCTACCGCTACGACATGTTTGAGGATTACCTGTCGCGCCACCGCGACGACTTCGAGTTTGGCTTCGACCTCATCACCCACGCCGAGCACATCACCGGGCCGCGCTCCTACGGCGTATATGTGGTGGAGCTCGACGGCAACGCCAACCACGTCTACGTCGGCCAGACCTGGTACGAGCCGCACGAGCGCCTGGCCCAGCACAACACCGGCTTCACGGCCTTCCATGCCGCCCGGCCTTTCAAACGCGGCGCTCGCGGCCGCCTCCGTCCCGACCTCTACGCCCACCTTCCGCGCTTCCGCTCCCAAGCCCAGGCCGAAGCCTTGGAGTCTAGTTGGGCGATGGAGCTCAAGAAGGCTGGATATCGTGTGGAGGGCGGGCATTAGTCTGCTACCATAAATAATATGAACTTCACCCACGCCACCTCAACCAAACCGGCCGTAGACCATCTCGCCCAAACCATCACCGAGCACTTGGAGGCCGGTGATCATGTATTGTGGCTTCTATCCGGCGGCTCGGCCATTAACGTCGCGGTGGAAGTAGGGGGGCGCTTGCGCGGTGCGGACATTGACCTCGCCGGCCTCATCGTCACCCTCACCGACGAGCGCTATGGCCCCGTGGGCCACGCCGGCTCAAACTGGCGCCAGCTCGAAGACGCCGGCCTCGGCTTGCCCGGCGCCACCCTGCTGCCGGTGCTGGCGGGCGTGGACCTGGAAGCCACCGCCGAGGAATACACCGCCATCCTCAAAAATCACCTCCACAGCGCCGACTACCGCCTCGGCCTCTTCGGCATCGGCCCCGACGGCCACACCGCCGGCATATTGCCGCACAGCCCCGCCGTGGCCGCCACCAAGCTCGCCGCCAGCTTCGACGGCGGACAGTACCAGCGCGTCACCATGACGGCGCCGGCCATCGCGCTGCTGGACGAGGCCGTGGTTTACGCGGCGGGGGAGCCCAAGTGGCCCACCCTGGCGCGCCTAGCACGCGAAGACGCACCACTCACCGAGCAACCCGCCCAGGTCCTCAAGGCCGTGCCCCAGCTCACCATATTTACCGACTACCAAGGCGAAACCTCATGAACACCCCTCCAGCCCAACTCATCATCTTCGGCATTACCGGCGACCTAGCGCGCAAAAAGCTCCTGCCGGCCCTCGAGCACCTCGCCCAAAACCACCTCTTACCCGAACCCTTCGAGATCGTCGGCGTCACGCGCCAGCAGATTCAGCCCGCCGACCTGATCGGCCCCGAGTCGGCCCTCACGCCTCTCCTGAGTGTCGTCACGCTCGATATGACCGACCCGGCCGACTATGTCCGCCTCAAGGCCACCCTCGACGC
>JAQGHG010000005.1 GCA_028288925.1 Patescibacteria group bacterium
CCGAAGCGGCTAGTACCCCGAGCATTATGCTGGAAACGGAAACTATGCCATCGTTTACGCCCAATACGGAGGCTCTTAGCCAGGCCGATCTGTGCGACTTGTGTTGTTCTTCTGGGTGGGGGCTGGCGAAGTTTTTCATATCAACATGGTAACAAATTATCGTTACCGTGTTGCGATAATTGTGCATGGCTCCCCACGAGGTTGGCGTGTGGCTGGGGCGTCAACCTCTGGTTGTTGGCGTGCCGCACAAGCAAACTCAATTACTGACACATGCACGTGGCGATGAGAATAACTCGCCTCTTATTATTTTGTCGAACAAAGTCTACGGATGCTTCAGGAATCTCAGGTAGAACGCCGCGAACACCAGGACAATGCCAATGTTTATACTTATAAAGATAAAGTGGCGGGTGGGACAGTTATTTTAAGATATGAAAAAGCGGCACGCGAGCGAGTAGTTGTTGAGTAAAACAAATACGAGCTCAAGCGGTGCCGCTTGGCGAACATAACGGTTGGGGGCGAATACAGGGTCGGAGTCGCGTGCGGACTGAGCTCTGGCTGTCGCTGTCGCGACTTGCGCTCAGTCCGCCGTCGTGGAGTCTAGCACGGGGGCAAGCCGGAGGTCCCCGGAACCCACCAGGTGGTGTCATTTTTGACGCCATAGCTGACACAGGCGGGATGGTGGGTGGTGGGGTTGTCAATGCGCAACACGACGAGCCCCTCCGGTGTGACACTGACGCGAAGGATGGTAAGTCCTTGGAGTTTGGCCTCGGCTAGGCTGTACGCTCTGGAGTTGTTGATCTCCTGGGGGGTTGGGTGGGCCGTGGGCCCACCGAACGTTGAACTTAGGAACCAGCCGCCGGCGCAGACCGCTGCGCAGAAACAGAGGACCCCTGTGAAGATCCGGTCGATTGCCTCCTCGAGACCCGTTCCCAGGGCCGCCGCAAATGCGACCACTATGAGTACGGTTGTCGCTAGTGCCCACGGGCTGTTCATGCTTACTCCCAATCCTAATTGTTCGGGTTCGATACCAGCTTAGGCTAGTACAAGCATATTATACCAGTATCTGCATGATAATGCAAATACTGGCTCTTGAATCTAACGCTTCCCCCGCAGTTCCCCGACCGTAAGGTCGTGGGAGATTCATTTCGGCTATGGTAAGCCGACAGAAATTAACAGATGCAAAAGCTCAGAATAGGCATATAGGTCTGAATTCGAGCTGTCGCATCTGGCTGGGGAGGCAGTTCTGGAACCAATCTTTTGATGGTGGTGTGAGGTCAATGTTGAGTAAATATGCAAATTACTTGATGGCGAGAGCGGTCTTGATGAGGAGCCCAACGCATGATATCCAAGCTATTCCGCCGGAGACGTTGACCCTACTCCCCTGTTATCCTCCCGTTTGTTCGATGATCAAACGTTTTACACTTCATCTCTGCATGATATACGGGGAAGCAGAGAAGAGCATTAACAAGGCAAATGATAGATTTTCTTAAGCTGGACAGATTTCTGGGCTGTTAGCTTTTGGCGACTGCGGCTAGCGCCTCAATAAAGAGCGGAGCGGTGTTGGGCAGCTCAATGCGGCTGTATTCAAAACCGTGTTCCTGGCACTGCTCCCCGCCCGCTATATCCAGGTCATAGAGAATTTCCAAATGGTCGGCCAGGAACTGTAAGGGAACTATTAGAATACCCTTGGCTTCCGGTGTAGCTTGTTTGATCTTATCGAGAATGTCGGTAATATCGGGTTTTAGCCATGGCTCAGGGGTGTGTCCGGCGCTTTGGTAAGCCTGATACCACTCCAAATGAACATCGCCCAGTTGGGCCACCACGGCTTCGGTGGTGGCGGTGAGCTGTCGCAGGTAGCTTGGGTCTTTGGCGACGACTCGCTCCGGCAAACTATGGGTTGTAAATAGTACCGGTGGCTGTTTGCCGTACTTGGCAGTGAGCTTGGCGAGAGCGGTCCGTGTACGATCGGCCAGAAGCTGGACGAAATGAGCCTCCGCCGGCCAAGGTTTGGCTACGACGACATCGGAGGGGGCGTAGTCATGGGCGCGTGCTGCTGCCTGGAGCGCGGTATGGTAGCCTTGCATGATAAAGCTGGAGAATTGTGGCGCCAGTATGATGCCTATGAGGCGGGTAGCTCCGGCGTGTTTGAGCTCCCCGACTACATCGGCAATGAATGGTGCGGAGTGAAGCATGGCGGCTCGCACCAATATACGTGGCCCGCCCTGCTCACTAAGGAGCGCTTCGGTCCGAACGGCCTGCTCACTAGTAATGTCGATGAGCGGCGAACGGCCGACGAGGCGATAGCGCTCTTCGAAGTCTTCGATGAGCCCTTCAGGGACACCGCCGGGATAGACGTGCCGTAGGTAGGGGGCGACGTTTTCGGCGACGGTGGCGGAGCCGTAGGTCATGAGCAGGACGCCGGTGATGGGGGTCTGGGGATTATTGGGCATGAATGTACTCCACGAGTTGCTTTAGTTTGGCGTCGTCGGTTTCGGGCAGGACGCCGTGACCGAAATTGAAGATGTAGCCGGTGCGGGACGGGAGGGCTTTGAAAATTTGGTCCACATGGGCGTGTATGGTGGCTTGGTCGCTTAGGAGTATGGCGGGGTCGAGGTTGCCCTGGATGGCTTTGGGGCCGATAAGCTGCTTCGCGCGATCCAGGTCTACGCGCCAATCGAGGCCTATTACTTCGCAATCCACGCTGGCGAAGTCGGTGAGCAGTCCGGCGGTGTCGGTGCCGAAATGGATGCGCGGTACGCCGGTGTCTGCCAGCGCCGCGAAGATGCGTTGGACGTGCGGGAGGACGTAGTCGCGGTAATCGGCCGGAGCAAGGCAGCCGACCCAGCTATCGAAGAGCTGCAAAGCTTGCGCGCCGGCATTAACCTGCGTTCTGAGGTAGCCGATGATGGCGTCCGAGAGCGTTTCCATGAGCTGGTTCCAGGCTTCGGTTTGCTCGAACATGAATCTTTTCGTTTTGAGCCATTTGCGGGTCGGCTCGCCCTCGATGAGATAGCTGGCGAGGGTAAAGGGCGCGGCCGAGAAGCCGATGAGCGGGACGTTTAGGTCTTTGCGCAGGAGCTTGATGGTCTGTTGGAGATATTCGATATTCGCGGGTTCAAATGGGCGCAGTTTGGCGACGTCGCGGGCGTTTGTGACGGGAGCATCGATAATAGGCCCGACGGCGTCGATGATCCTAACCCCTACTCCCATGGCGATCGGCAGGAGCATAATGTCGGCAAACAGGATGGCGGCGTCGACGCCGAGCCGCTCGACCGGTTCGAGGCTCACTTGGGCGGCTAGTTCGGGGGTTTGGGCGAGGGTGAGCATATCGTATTTTTTGCGGAGCTCGCGGTAGCCTGGCAGAGAGCGTCCGGCTTGGCGCATGAACCAGACCGGGACATGCTCGGTCGGTTCGCCGCGGGCGGCTCGCAGGAACGTGTCGTTAAAGGTGCTCATAGCGCCTCCATTAGGTCGGGCAACGAATGATACAGGCACGTAAAGATGGGCGTGTCGCGGAGGGTGTAAGGCCGGCCGGCGGTGGGGCGAAGTTTTATGACCAAATCCTGAAATTCCTCAAGGCTAGCAGTCTCATACGACACCAGGAACTCATTGTCGTCTAGGCCATACGAGTAAAGCAGGCACTGGCGGATGTTGGGGAAACCAACGCCGATGTTCATGTGTTCGTACATGACTTTTTTGCGCTTCTCCAGCTCCAGCTGGTGCCATTCGTGGGTTTTGGTGAATGGATACAGGATGAAATACGGTAGGCGGTCTTTGTGGTTTTGAATCACTTGCTCGGGCTTTCCGGTACGGCCGCTGTAGACCGAGGGCCGGACAATCCCGAAGAATGTGTGCGTGAGCTTTAGGTAGTGGCCGAGCTGGGTGCGGAGCAATCGGCCAAGCAGCTCTTGTATGTGCGCCGGGTCCTGGCTACGGGACCAGAGCATAAAGGTGGTATCAGGCTTATAGCCACGCGTAAGATAGGGCGTGACGATAAGACGCTTTTCTTGATCGAGCTGTTGCGAAAACGCGGCCTTGGCTTCGGCTTGTTCACCGGCGGACAGCTGGTAGAATTCACTGCCCAGGTCGAAGAACAAATAATTGTGGTACGGGTGGGTGTCCATATTGCTTGATTATAGCGGTTTATCTGATCGCGTGTATTGTTTCGCGGATAGCCTTGACGTCCGGTCGAGCCGTTAGATGGATGTTGGCAAAGCCGGCTTGGCTTAATGCTTCCGCGACGCTGGGGCCGATGGCGATAGCCGGCAGATTCATCGCTAAGGCCAGGTCTGCCGGCGTAAGGCGCCGCGCGAGACCTCGTACTGCCGATGGGCTTGCGAAGGTAAAGCAGAGGATGCCGCTGGTTTCGAGGAGCTGTGACAAAGCCGGATCGGGTTCGGTGCGCAATTTGGTTTGGTAGACCGGAAGGTCGGTCGTGGTGGCGCCGCGCCCGCGCAGCGCTGCGGTTAGTTCAGGTGTGGCGATGCCGCTACGCAAAAGTAGGATGTTCTTCCCTTCCACTGGCGTTAGCTGTTTGGCGAGAGTCGCCGCGTTCGCGCGGCTGGGCTGGAAGCTGATGTGCCACCCCGCCTTACGGGCGGCGGCAGCCGTGTGGTCCCCTATCACGGCAACAGCGGGCGTGCTGGCTCCGGTCGGCCTTGCGCCAAGGGCTTGAGCGTGGCGCACACCGGCCGCGCTGGTGAAGACGAGCCAATCGAATTGGTCCAGGCGATTGAGGGCCTGATTTAGTTCGGGCGTCAGGGGAGCCCGTTTGGTAGCGATAGTGGACAGATTGTAGATTGGGATGCCATGGGTGGCAAAATACCTGGCCCACGTCTTATTGCCGGCCGTACTGCGCGTCAGTACGACTTGTTTGTTCTCAGAGGCCATACAGCTCCCCTACCGACCGGCCATAAAGGGCTCTTTTAGCAACGTCCGGGCCAACTTCTCGGCTAGAGGGACGGCCTCCATCTCGGGTCCACTGACCGATTTCACCACGCACTGGCTGGTATCGTTGCTGCCTACCATGCCATGAATATAGGCTGTGCCCTTTTCGAATCGGACATAGCAGCTGATTGGCAGCTTGCAGCCGCCACCTATGATGCGCGAAAATGCTTGCTCGGCTGCTGTAGCTTTTAGAGTCGGCTGATCTTGGATGCTATGAAGCATGTTCCATAGCTCGCTGTTATCGGAACGAGCTTCGGCTGCTAGTACACCTTGCCCGATAGCCGGAACGAAGACGGATGAATCGAGAAATTCAGCGACGACGTCTAGCCGGTCTAACCGCTTGAGACCGGCAGCGGCCAGTACTATGGCATGATAGTCTTCGCTGTAGAGTTTTCTCAAGCGAGTCTCCACATTGCCGCGGATACTTTTAACGTTCAGGTCCGGTCGTTGCTGTAGCAGTGAGGTTTTGCGGCGTAGGCTGTCAGTGCCAATGATTGCCCCATGTGGAAGAGTTGACAGGCGTTCTTTATGCTTTGTCACGAGCACGTCACGCGGGTCATCACGCTGGAGAACCGCGGCTGTTGTCAGGTTAATTGGCGTTTCGGGTGGCAGGTCTTTGAGGCTGTGTATTGCCAGATCAATCTCGCCATTCTGGAGCGCGGCCTCAATTTCTGCCGTAAACCAGGCTTTGCCTATGGTGTCGAGTGGGATGGGCGCCATATTTTGATCGCCCTTAGTGGTAATGATTTTTGTTTCGATCTGGAGAGACGGATTTTGAGTTCTGAGCGCGTGGGCTACAAGCTCGGTCTGAATGAGCGCGAGTTTACTACCCCGGGTGCCAATTGTGAGGTGCTTGGGGTTTTGCATGTCTTAAATGCTATCACAGATAGGCAGGGCTAGCTTGATGTGCGCATGCGGCGAATGCGCCAAACTCAAGTTCACCGTGATCTCATAGCCGAGGGTATTGCCGCGGCCGGCGCCGGTATGATAGCACCATCCGGTACCAAAGGGATCCTAGAGGAGGACTCCGGAGGTGGGCAGGCCATTGGCCCCTATGGTAATGTAGCAGAACTGTTTAAGGGGATATAGCGGCCGAAATGAGTGAGACGAACCCCGATCCTAATAATCCTATGAGGCATACGTTTCCTGATATGAAGGGGCTTGTTCCACCTCATCCGCCAGATGCCGGTGATGGTACTGACGAGTATGGTGATGTATATGATGGATGGGCAGAATTAGACGAAGCAGAGCCTTTCCCTCGTGAATTTGAGCTACGTGAAGCGGCACAGCAACGGAAGGCGGGGTTAGACGGCAAGATGGACGAGCTGCTTGCACGACTCGCCTCCGATGAGGTGCGCGGCAAGGCACATTACGGCCCAGGCGGTGAAGCCGAAGTGGTTGCTCAAATGCGAGCCTTGCAGCTTGAAGAGCTGCCAAAAGTATACGCAGATGTTAGGTATGAAAGTGATTATTTGGCTTGGCATACGCCGCAGGAGACCGAATCCTGGTGTCAGCTGGCTTCCCTGCAAAATGCATTCCGGGCTTTAGGGGATGAATCGGTTACACAGGAAGATATTGCGCAGACACTTCATCTCAATCGCCTGAGCCCTCCGTTCCCGAGCCAACTGATGGACTTTGCCCGCGAGAAGGGTCTAGTCGTTCAGGAAATGGATAGCGTTACCGATATGGTTGATGCTTTAGTTGCCGGATCTAAAGTGGTGCTCCAGACCGGGTATCCGGCGGCGCCTAGCCAGCATACTATTCTGGTTTCAGGCGTGCGGGTAGACCATGGCGCCATTGAATTTATCTATAATGACCCAGCTACAGATAACGGAGACAAGAGCGTTTCACTTGGCCGGATGTTAGAGCTGTTGGAGCCACCTTTAGCACACAATGAAACGAACCGCTCTTACGCTCTTTCAAAAGGGCAGGCGTGAGATAACGCAAGCGAGGCTTGGGTGAGCGACGTCCAATTCATACAAAAAGCGGGCTTTGGGCCCGCTTTTGTGGTAGTTTGTTGGATCTAACAGAGGTACCTGCTGCAGACGGGTAAAACATTCTAGCTCCGCTGAATAAGCTCAGCGTAAGAACGTTGTATAACGGCACTAAGTGTGTTATAATAATCGCGACGCATGACACAAGCATCGATTGGATCGAGGGACCATGACGTTTATTCTTGACAAGCTGCTGGGGAAATCGCTTACTCGCCAGACACGGCCTCACGTGCACCGCATGTACTTCATCATGCTGGTGCTGTCGCCGGTCTGGATCGCTCTGCGCTTCGTCTGGTACATGCCGTCCGAGATCTTCGTGCTTGGGCAGGCCTTGCTCATGGGTGTGGCGCTCGGCAGTGCCATCACCCTCATCGTCCTAAGCAAGTCGGCCAACTCCGAGGCCAAACGAATCGGAGGCACCATGATCGGTATTGGATTCCTCATACCGCTCACGATCACGCTTGTGGTCGACATCCACAACCTCGTCCACTAGCCACCAAGCCCCATCCGAACTCACTACGCCGCCCGCTCCGACCATGCACCGGTTGGAGCGGGCAGACCCGAACCGCCGCCCACACAGGGCGGTATTTAATTTGCCGCCAGAAACTCTCTGCTGCAGTAACGTCAACTTCATGCGAACCACTCTTGACGGCAATATATGAGGTCTTCCCATCGTAAGGCCATCCCAAAAACGGTCAAGGTCGTTCCGGCTTGTGTGAAGCGGGGCTCCACCTTGATAGTCTCCGAAGTTCCCCGGCGTCTTAAAAGACTCTTGGGACTAATTCTCGCATAAAACAAACGGGCTTTGCAGACCGTTTGTTCGGTAGTTAATGGAGCTTAGTTCGGCACCTGCTGTACTCAAGGTTAGTTCCACCTCACAACTACCTGACATTGTTATACCGCTTGCTCATAGACTCTGCAAGCGCGGCGGCGCTATAGTGCTGCGGGCAGTTCTGCTATTTTGCGGTGTACCTTTGTTCAAAGTACTCTTTTCAGGGCGATGTCGATGATGTCTTGGCGTGAAAGGTCGTTGAGTGGTCTTCGATCTCCGCTTGAAGCTGTCGGTACCGATGATTGGTTAATCGAACAGACCCAATCTCTCTGTAGGCTCCTTCCGGGGCTGGCTGGGTTCGAGGATCGTTTGGGTTTAGTTTTCGCATGATGGAAGAATGTCGAGGCTCATTAGTCGCTATAAAATGTAACGGCATAATCGGTCTTTTGGTCATTAGCTTTGGCTTCGAATGTCATGTCGTATATGATATTTGGCTGAACTTTCTCTGCCGCCTTGGCTAGGTCTGCAAACAGCTGTTCCGTCTCGTTGACTGGGCCAACTGTGGTCGCGTCCATTGAGTACTCTTCAGGGGTTTTATCTTTCGCGTCGCGATCGTAATAAATCGTCACTGAAGGCGGCTCCGTATGGTCGTTTAGATCTTGTACAGCGAGCCCTTGTATCTTGATGCTCGGCCTACTCTCAACTTCTTTGGCAACGGATCTTAGCAGTTCGGCAATCTGCTCATTAGTCGATCCGTGACCCGCGATTGAAAAATGGTAGAGTTTTCGTGTGTTTGCCATCTTTGATTCTTCCATCTTACTTAACGTTTGCTTTCGTTTAACTATAGCGCTAGTAGCGGAACCCACCAATAAACTACTACGAGTCTGATTTAAGTCACTCGATTTTATTGTTACTGGGAATTTAGGTGCCTTACTGGTCGGATTGACGGTGTATTTCACTTAGAATCCCTAGGCGTAATCTCCTGGCGCATTTTTTGAAATACCTCATAGCCAAGGTCTGTTCCGTCTTCAATATCCTCTTCGTGGCCGAAATATATATCGGGAGCTAAGCGATGTTCTTTGCCGAAGTCGCCCTGATCAGTTTTTTCAACCCAAGACTTGGGTACTGAGTTGTCCGTGACTTCGTATAGACTTGCCGGCATAAACCAGGGCATTTTGGTATATATCTTATCGGTTAAAACGAGGTAGAATTTCCCTAAATCGTTTTCGCGAACTCCATACACGTCATATTCCTTGCCAGGAGTAATATCAAGCTGGGTTTCGCCGCTGATTTGACTAAAGGCAAATCCTTGAAGCTCTTCTGGTAGATCAGTCAGACTGTTATGTATACACTTTATTCTCATGCTGCTTGTAGACCCTACCTAATTTTTAATAGCGTTTGACTCTTAGCTGCTTAACCGCCTTTGTTTTGACGTTGTAAAAGTAATGAACTTCGATGGTTTGTAATCGATGATTACTAAACACCTTACGAATATACGACATTTTTCGCCTATCTGGTGAAGCCTACCTCTCCCCTGTCTTCTCATCGTAAGGACGTCCCAAAAACCGTCAAGGTCGTTCCAGCTTGCAAGAAGCGGGGCTCCACCTTGACGGTTGTTTGTGACGTCCTTAGCCCAGTAGCCAGGGCGAGAGGTCGACTCGGTACCGAAGGCAATAAGAACATAAGGAGGTACGATATGGAGGCAGAACGAGCAAGGAGCATAGCTACGCTAAATGACGCGTTCCGGCGTGGCGGGTTTGGCGTTGTAGTAACGTGCGGGGTGAAAGAGTTAGATGATGTGGCGGGGTTACTCCGTGCGGTTAGAACGTTTGACGCGTTTACCGAAGCCAACGATCCGCACGGCGAGCATGATTTCGGCAGTATTGTCTGGAAGGGCAAGGGGGTGCTATGGAGAATAGATTACTATGACCGGGAGTGGAAGTCCGGCGAGGATGCGTTATCGCGCAACTGCCGGTGGATTTTGACGGTGATGCTTGCGAGTGAGTATTAGGTAAGCGCCATGAGGCCCGGGAGTCGTTGGAGACTTCCGGGCCTTTTTTTAGAGGGTTACGTTTTTTTAAGCAACCGGAGGTTACTGGGTATCAGATAGCGCTAAGAACTTTTGCGGTTCCTCCACGTCCCGCCATACCCTATCATGGCCTGGCGTGATGGCTGCAAGTTTATCCATATTCGTCGTATACATTTTAGGCTCCTCTTCGTAATGGCGTTTTAGGAATCTGTTGGCCTGTTTTTGAAATCTAATCTCAGTACCTGCGCTATCCGCGACTACGAGGATGTTTGGGAGCTTGGTGCTAGCGCCTTCCTTCCAGGTTCCGGCATCGGCATATTCTAGGTAGCGCCTGACTTTTCCGACATAGGCATAGAACGGTTTATTCGGGTCGATGACTTCAAGGAAGAATTCTTTTCGCCGGTTGTCCGCGTCAAGACGGATCAGGGCCTCGGGCCGTTGTTTGGGCAGGTGAGTGTATGAATGTACCTGGCTTTTAGTAAAGAAACGCAAGCCATCTCCGTAGCGCTCTTTCAGACGGCAAAACACCGTAAAGATGTTTAGGCTATGGGCGATAAATGACGGCTTGGCATTCTTATCCTTGTAGAGATTGTGGAGTACTTTATCGTCACATTTATCTCTGACGTAGTGTTTTAGGGCCTTGATGCCATGTTCAAGCAAATAGTACTGGGCTGGCAGCCCATGAATTTTGTACTGGCCATCATAGTGGCGGCCGATATATTTTTGGTCTAGCAGTATTTGAAGGCGCTGGTTTATGGTATCGGGTTTGATGTCTAAGGTGGTGGCTAGATGATATGAGGTAGCAAAGCGAAAGCGGTAGAGCAGGCGTAGGATGTCGAGTTGTTTTAGGTTGAGGGCGTAGTGAGTTGTAGTAGTAATAGGCATAGCGTCTCTTATACGTAAGTATAGAGGATATTGGAGACTAACTATGCGGTTTATCAGATTTGTGACCGAGTGAAATAGCAGTTTGCGTGAACCTTGTAATCCTCTATTGGGCGTAGGTATACCAAAAAGAGCCCTGAGGTGTCACCCTCCA
Source organism: Patescibacteria group bacterium (assembly GCA_028288925.1). Taxonomy (GTDB): domain Bacteria; phylum Patescibacteriota; class Saccharimonadia; order UBA4664; family UBA4664; genus RYN-427. The sequence continues at coordinate 10,779 of JAQGHG010000005.1, forward strand.
CTAAACACATCGATCTCTCAAATCATCTCCTTGAGGTTATGAATGTAGCGAGTTTTCTCTAGGATGGGTTGCTGGCATATGGTGTTCAATAGTTGAGGAAGGCCTGCCGGAGCTGAAGGTAGAATATGAGGTGGTTAGAATCACAGATTATGGCTCTGTTGAGGACAAATCTGCCGCTATTGCGGGTATAAAGACTAAATGGCTGGGGCGGCAGGGTTCGAACCTGCGATCACGGGACCAAAACCCGTTGCCTTACCACTTGGCTACGCCCCATTGTTGGTGGTCAAAGATAGATTTTAGCTTATCATTACGACGCTTGCAATCATACTCGTGATTGCTGCTAGCGGTGTTTTATGGCATAATTGGAGTAGTATGAGCATTTCCGCGCGCGATGTTGTGAAGATTTTGAGTATTATCACGCTGTTTGCCGGCGGTTTGCTGGTGGCATTTTTGGTGCGGCGCGAGCTGGCCTGGATCGGTACCGCGTTTTTCTTGGCGATCGCGTTGAATCCACCGGTGGCGCGGTTGATGAGGGTGATGCCGCGCCGGAGCCGGCTTCTGGCTACGACCAGTGTCTTTTTGGGTTTGATGGTGGCTTTGGTATTTTTGGTAGCGGTGTTGGTGCCGCCCCTGGTGAAGCAGAGTGAGCAGCTGGCGGCTAACTTTCCCAAGTATATGAACGAATTGACGCATGGGCATTCGTTTATATCGGAGGGTGTGCGGCAGCTGAACTTGGCTCGTCGGATTCAGGAAGGCCAGGATCAGGTGCTGAGGTACGCCTCTTCGGCCGGCGGATCGTTCTTTACGATTGTGAAGGATGTATTTTCGAGCTTCGCGGCCGGCTTGACCGTGCTGGGCCTGACGTTCTTCATGCTCCTGGAGGGGCCGGTTTGGATGGAAGCATTTTGGCGGTTGGTGCCGGCGGACCGGCGTAAGCACGGCCGGCGGTTGGTCGACCAGATGTATGAAGCGGTGACGGGCTATGTGACCGGCAATATGCTTACGAGTTTCTTGGCGGCGGCTACTACGATTGTGGCATTGTCGATACTGGGCGTGCCTTACGCTATCCCCCTAGGTATCGTGGTTGGTTTGTTTGACCTCTTGCCGATGGTCGGCGCTTCGCTAGGTGCGGCGGTGGTAATTATTATTTCGTTCTTTACTTCAATGGCGGCGGCCGTGGTGATGGTGGTGTTCTTCGTAATCTATCAACAGCTCGAAAACCATGTACTACAACCTATCGTGTATGGCCGTACGGTGCGGATGTCGCCGCTCTTGGTGCTGGTGTCTGTGCTGATCGGAGCGGGGCTGGGCGGTATTTTGGGCGCGTTGGTGGCTATTCCCCTAGGAGCGAGCCTACAGATTGTGGTGCGCGATCTTGCCGCCCGCCGGCTTGGTCCTAGTTAGGCTTTCTCATCTGGCAGATGGCTGCGGATTCTAGCCATGATGTCGTCGGGTGTGTGCTGGGCTTTGATGAGGTATTCGAGCGCGCCGAGGGCTTTGGCCCGCGTTACTTCGTGGATTGAGGATTTGTTGCTCATTACGAGGATGGCGATGGGTGGATGGAAGTTCTTGGGTTGATAGGTCTCGAGGAATTCGAGGCCGTTCATGTGCGGCATTACCATGTCGAGAAGGATGATATCGGGCGGGTCGTAGGCGGCGGCTTTTTCTAGCCCTTCGCGTCCGTCGCGGGCGGTGATTACCGTGAAGCCCTCCATTTCGAGCTTAGTCGCGTAGATTTCGCGCAACAGGTCGTCGTCTTCAATGATTAAGGCGGTTCTAGACATTTTCAGCCCTTCCTAGTTGCATCATGCGGTTGGTGTATTCGTCGATCATATGCCGGTCTTCGGTAAGCAGGCCGAAGGTGACTTTGGTCCATTCGGTAAGCTTCGGCAGATCGTCGGCGGTGAGTTCTTGGGGCTTCTTGTCGAGGTGAAATGAGATTTGGCGCGATATGAAGCGCTCGGCGGCCGGGCCGAGATATTCTTCGGTGATTGAAGCGACTTGGCGGTAGAGTTCCCGGGTCATTCGACGGCCTCGATGCGGGTGAGTTTCTTGGCGCTGGAGCGAATGAAGACGAATCCCATAGCGTAGAGAATGAGAAGTACATAAATAAGGATAAGGATCGAGGCTAGACTAAGCCCGAGTAGAAACCGGGTGGCGAAGGTGAGGACTTGCAGAGTAACCGCGAATGCCACGATCCCCCAGATGCCACGCACGAGGTTGGCGAGCGCGTGTCGGTATAGCACGCCCTTGACCTGGCGCGAGTATTTGACGATGTTGATGCTTGCCAAAAGTCCCATGAACCAAGCTGCCAGGTAGGGCAAGACTAGGGTGAAGAGCAGGACATTTTGGTGCAGTATCGAACTGGAATTGGGGTTGGAGGGATTGGCCGCCGCTCCCATATTGTGGGCAAATGCCAAAACAAATCCCATGGCGAATACTAGGTACATGGCGAAGGCCCCCATGGTTGATCTGGTCCAGGTGGTGAAGTTCGCGACTTGTTTGAGCTGATGGGACCCTTGGTAGAGAAGATAGAAGGCGATGAGCGTGAGAGCAGCCGGCAAGTGGTCTCTGAGTATAATCGCCAGTTTGGCGTAGTTTGTGTGGAGGAAATATGGGAGGATGGCACCCGAAAGACCAATAAAGATGATGTAGCCGAGGCTCCAGAATAAGCCGTTGGTGATTAGGCTTATGCCCCTGGACTCGGTCCCCTTTTGAACGAGGACGGAATAGTGTTTAAAGGCCAGAGCGCCGTCTAGGGCTATGAGCCAGACCAGCAAGATTGGAATAAAGATCGTGGCGCGCACGAGTATCATGGACCAGCCGGTGAGGTGGTAAGGATTATTGGCGGTCGCCGGTGAGAGTAATGAGAGTGTTACATAGCCAAGCCAGAGGGCTGTGATCGCGATGTAGGGTAGCGTTTTTTTAGACATCTTGATTGCTCGGTAGAGTGATGGTAAATTTGCTTCCCTGCCCAGGATCGGAGATGACGGTAACGGTACCCTGGTGAAGTTCGACGATGTTTTTGACCAAGAAAAGACCGAGCCCGGTACCGCCGGCCGAGGTGGAAAGCTCGTTTTTGATGCGGGTAAATTTGGTGAAGAGCTTCTTGAGATCGGCGGTAGGCATTCCTACTCCGTGATCGGTGACCGAGAGTTGGATATGGGGACCTTGCTGTGTCAGCTCGATTTCGATGCGGTCTCCCGGGTTGGAGTATTTACTGGCGTTGCTGAGGAGATTGTCGATGACCATGCGGATTTTTGAGACATCAATCGTGAGGATGAGCTTGGGCGGGGTATCCATAAAGACTTCTTGCTGTTTGTCTTGAATGATGGCCATGTGTTCGTTGACGGCCTCGTGCAAAACGCGGACAAGGTCGGTGGAGTCCCGCTCGAGTTCCATACGGCCGGAGTCGACTTGGGCCGCGCTGAGCAAACTCTCGATAATGTGAAGCTGATGATCGTTGCTCTGGATGGCTTTGTCTACGTATTTTTTCTGCTTTGGGGTGAGATCCCCGAAATCGCCTTGCGAGAGCATGGAGAGGATGAGTTTGACGCCGGTGGCGGGGGTGCGGAGCTGGTGGGACGCGAGCGATACGAACTCATCCTTGGCGAGTTCCAGTTGCGTTTCGCCGGTGAGATCGCGGAAGACTTCGATGGCGCCGGTGGGCCGGCCGTCGATGAGTACGGGCGAGACGGTGATAAATACCGGCATTACGCTGCCGTTTTTGCGGAGGTAGCGGGTCCGGCCGGAGACGGTCTGGCCGGTGGTGAGCGCCCGGATAATGATCCGGTCGAGCTGTGGTATGGGGTGTGAATGCTGATCGACCGCCACGATGGACCGGGGAAACCACTGGCCGAGTAGTTCGTCTTCCTGGAACCCCAGGCTCTCGAGAGCGTAGGGGTTGATGGTGGTGATCCGGCCCCGGACATCGGTGACGATAAGACCCTCACCCAGGCTATTGATCGTAGCCTGGGTGCTGATGCGGTATTCCTCGAGTTTGGCCTTTGAGTCGGTAAGCTCAACGAGAAGCTCTCGAAGGTAGTCGTTTTTTTGTACGTACACAGGGGATTCCTGCTTGCTAGCTGGATCTGCCAAGGCTATGTCTCCCACTATTTTCCCTATTATAGATAATATTACAGAGTTGGGACGATGGAATTTTCAAGCTATGTTCCAACTTTTGGTCGCTTTCCGGCTGGTATTTTAGGCAGTATCCATGGCCATGACGTTGGTCCGGCGCCAGCGCGGGCCGGCCGGGGTGTCGTCGACTTCGAGGTGTTGGTCGCGAAGTTGGTCGCGCAACTGGTCGGACGCGGCCCAATCCTTGGCTTGGCGGGCGGTTTCGCGCTGGGCGATGAGGTGTTTTTGCCCGGCGGTGATGTCGGGGCGGTTGGCAAAGTTTAGACCCAACAAATCATCGATAAACGCAAGCGTGCCGTCGGTGTATTTGCCCTCTACGGCGGGTACGGGGTGATTGGACATGTAATTGACCAGCTTACTGAGGTGACTAAGGGCCTCTGGGGTGCCAAGGTCATTTTGGAGGGCACTCAGCATGTTTTCGCGGGTGGCCTTGAAGAGCTGATCGAGCTCTGATGTCATGGCGCCGGTATTGGGTTGGTAGCGCAGATCGGCCCAAGCGTAGAGGTTGAGGAGGGTGTTTTGGGCGCCTTCCAGCGACTCCCAGGTGAAGTTGAGCTGGGTGCGATAGTGCGCTTGCAGGACGAGGAGGCGGTATGCCAGAGGTGAGAAATTGTGCTCGGTGATGTCTTTGAGGGTGTAGAAATTGCCGAGCGACTTCCCCATCCGGCCGCCGTCGATGAGGAGAAACTCGCCGTGGATCCAATAATTGGCTAGCGAGTTGCCATAGGCGGCTTGGGTTTGGGCGATTTCATTCGTGTGGTGGGTGCCGATGTGGTCGACGCCGCCGGTGTGAATGTCGATGGGGTCGCCGAGGGTGGCGTGGATGATGGCCGAGCACTCCAGGTGCCAGCCGGGAAAGCCGTCGCCCCAGGGGCTAGACCAGTGCATGGAGTGGCCGGCGAAGCGCCCGACGGTGAAGAACCAGACCGCAAAATCGTAGGGATGGTGTTTGGCGGCGTCGGTGACGACCTCGTCGCGGGCGCCTACTTCTTTGTCGGCTAGTTTTTGGCCGGTGAGTTTGCCGTAGTCGGGCAGTTTGGTGACATCGAAGTAGATGGCTTCCTTGGTTTGGTAGGCGTAACCCTTGTCGAGGAGGCGCTGGACGATGTCGATCTGGGTGTCGATGAACTCGGTGGCGCGGGCGAAGGTGTCTTTGTAGCGCGGGCTGTGGTAGGTGTTGGGGGGGAGGAGATTGAGCTTGAGCGCGTCGGCTTTGAAGGCTTCGGTGTATCTGTCGGCGACTTCACGGACGGTTTTGCCTTCGCGTTTGGCACCTTTTTCGGACTTATCCTCGCCTTCGTCAGCGTCACTGGTGAGGTGACCGACGTCGGTGATGTTCATGGTGTGTTTAACGGTATAGCCGGCGGTTTTAAGAGTCCGGCGCAAGGTATCTTCGAAAATGAAGGTGCGAAGATTGCCGATTTGGGCGAAGTCGTACACGGTGGGGCCGCAGGTGTAGAGCGTGACCTCACCGGGCTTTTGGGGCTTAAAGTCTTCGACGTTACGCGTCAGGGTGTTGTACAGCCGCATCTTGTTGCTCCTTGTATTGCGTGAAGGTTTTGATTAATGTGTCGATTTCGGCGCGGACATCGAGGCTTTTACAGCGATAGGCGGCCGCGTTGGGGTGGCCTCCCCCGCCGAATTTCTCGGCGATGGGCGCGGCGGCCTGGATGGTAGAGCGCAGGGGTACATTGATCTTGGTGCCGTAGTTTTTAAATACTGCTACGAGTTCGACGCCCTTGGTCCACTGCATCTCGTTGAGGATGAGGGTGTAGGGCTCGGCGACGTCTTTGTATTTTGCGACCATGTCGGGAGTGATTTCGGCAATGGCGAGGTGGCCGTCCACATGGAATTCGACCGATTGCAGGAGTTTGCCTTTGAGGTGGAGCAGATCGGAGGAGAGGGCGCTGGCTTCGCGTTTGGCTTTGTAGAGCTCGTGGAGGTTGGCGCCGGCTCGGGTGAGCTCGGCTAGCATGGCCACGCTGTGGGCGGTGGTGCCGGAGGTGGTGAGGTTGAGCGAGTCGCTGAGCAGCGCGAAGGTGAGCTTGCCGGCGGCTTGTTGATTGATGGGCCACTCCAGGTCGAGGCAGATTTGGGTGATGAGCTCGGAGGTGGCGACGTCTTCAGTGACGATGTCGATGGTGTCGAAGCCGAAGGGATTGCGGCTGGCGTGGTGGTCGATGACGACCACGGGCTTGGCGGTGAGCGCGGTGAAGTGGTGCTCGAGGGTGGATTTGATGAGGGCCGGCGCGCCGGTATCTACCAGGATGGTAAGGTCGAACCGCTTGGGGAAGGCTTGCGACACACGGTCCCAGCCTTCGAGGTGGCGGAGGTAGGGTTCGGGCTCGCGGTAGGCGAACAGCGCCACCTCTTTACCAAGGTCACCGAGGATTTCTTCGAGACCGAGCGCCGAGCCGATGCTATCACCGTCGGGACTGTCGGGCTGGAGGACGAGAATGGTTTTGGCTTCGGCGACGAGGGTTTGAAGCTGCTTGATATTGGCTTGAGATTCGGATGAGTTCATGTTGTAGGATTATACCTGTTTTAGCCTCGACAACCAAGGTAGCGGCCGGTCAGAAGGATTGCCTGCCTTGGAGCGCCCGGCCGAGGGTGATCTGGTCGGCGTATTCAAGGTCGCCACCGACCGGCAGGCCGCGGGCCAGGCGGGTGAGCTTGATGCCGGTGGGCTCGAGCTGCCCGCGGATATACATGGCGGTGGATTCGCCCTCCAGTGAAGGATTGGTGGCGAGGATGATTTCTTCGACCTCGCCGTTTTGGGCGCGCTGGACGAGACTGGCGATCTCTAGGCGGTCGGGGCCGACGCCGTCCATGGGCGAGATGACGCCGCCGAGCACGTGGTAAAGACCCTGGTAGAGGCCGGTTTTCTCGATGGCCACCACGTCGAACGGCTCTTCGACGACGGCGATGGTGGTGCGGTGGCGTGTGAGCGAGCCGCAGACTTCGCACTCTTCGGCTTCCGCGAAGTTGAAGCAGGTGCGGCAGGCGTGCACGCCGGCGTGCAGGCCGTCGATGGCCGCTCCGAGCGTGGTCGCGCGGACCGGATCGCTTTTGAGCATGTGAAAAGCCAATCGCTCGGCCGTGCGCGGACCAATACCGGGTAGTTTGCCCAGCTCTTCGATGAGGCGTTCAACTGACGAGGGGACGATTTTCACGGTAGACTACAGCCCGGGCAAGCCTAGGCCGCCGGCGACCGCTTTCATCTTCTCGGCGGCGAGTTGCTGTGAGCGGGTGATGGCTTGGGTGACGGCCGACTCGATCCACTTCTCTACCTTGCTGAGCTCGACTTCGCGCAGGAGCTCTTCGTCGAGGGAGATTTTCTGGATCTTCTGCTCGCCGTTGATGCGCACCTTCACAGCGCCATTGCCGGCTTCGGTTTCGATGGTTTCTTTGGCTAACGCCGATTGGATCTTCTTTAGCTCGAATATCGCTTTGCTCTTCTCGAACATATACTGTCTCCGTTTCCTCTTATGCTAGAATAACTTCAACGTAAGGATACCGCTATGAAGTCTTTGTACCATCGTACCATAGGATTGCTGTCTGAGTTCGCACGGAGCCGCCATGGCCTAATCGCTGCCGTTATGCTGGCGGCGATGTTTGGTTTGGGTTTGGGCAGCATGGCCGGAAATTCGGCGATTGTCGACGAGATCGCCCATATTCCGGCTGGGTACTCGTATTTGCATTATGGCGACTACCGGTTGAATCCAGAGCACCCGCCGCTTATTAAGGATTTGGCCGGCCTGCCCTTGCAGTTCATGCATTTGCGCTTCCCGGACGACCAGGTGTCTTGGACGACCGACGTAAATGGCCAGTGGGAGGCGGGTTGGAATTTCCTTTATCACGTCGGCAATAACGCGGATATGATTCTGTTTTGGTCGCGGCTGCCCGTGTTGCTGCTGGCAATTGTTTTTGGCGGTCTGTTGTACTGGATCTGCCGCCGCCGGTGGGGTACGGGAGTGGCGCTTTTGACGCTGTTTTTCTATACCTTGAGTCCGAATATTTTGGCACATTCGAGCTTGGTGACCACCGACTTGGGCGCGACAGTGTTTATATTTTTGGCGATCGTGGCGTTCGCGCGGTTTGTGGAACGGCCTAACCGTAATAATTTTATCCTTCTGTCGCTTGGATTGGGTGGAGCGCAGATTGCTAAGTTCTCGGCCTTTTTGTTGTATCCGTTTTTGGGCTTGGTGGTGCTGGGCGTGGTATGGCTGGCCAAGAATCCGAAGAAGCTGGCCGAACGGTTCAAGATATATTTGGGGGGATTTATTGGAGCTTCGGCGGTGAGTATTGGCTGGGTGTGGCTGTTTTATATTCCTCATACCTGGAACATGTCGAACGCGGTTCAGGACCGGCTTATCGAGGGGTCGCTGACCAATCCGAATGTGCTAGGTATAGCGCACATGTTGACGAGTCTGAATGATATACCGATCCTGAAGTCGCTTGTGCAGTATGTATTGGGCCTCACTATGGTCTTTGGGCGTGTGGCCGGCGGCAACGTCACTTACTTTAACGGCCAAGTGACGGATCAAAGCTTCCATGCCTATTTCCCTGAGCTTTTCGCGGTTAAGACTCAAGTGGCGTTGCTGATATTGCTTTTGGTGGTGATCGCAGTGGGCTTAGGGCGCTTCGTGTGGTACCGGCAGGTGCTGAAGCGGGCCAAGGACCATTTCCGAAGCCATGTGCTGGAGTGGACGCTGGGCTTGTTCGCTGCTTTTTACTTCCTGGTATCGGTGGCGGGCAATTTGAACTTGGGTATCCGGCATGTTCTACCTATCTACGTTCCGATCTTCATTTTGGTGGCAATCGCGACGGTCAAGTACTGGCGGCAGCTGGCTAAGACCCGCTGGGCCAAGACGAGTAGCGTTGTGCTGGCTCTCTTGCTTCTGTGGTACGGCGGCAGCACGGTGGCGGCGTACCCGTCGTATCTCTCATATTTCAACGAGCTGATCGGCGGCTCGGCCAACGCCGATAAATACTTTTCGGATTCCAGTGTGGACTGGGGTCAGGATTTGCGCCGGTTGAAGGTTTACACTGACCAGCATCCGGAGATTAATCGCATAGCGGTTGATTACTTTGGCGGTGGGGTCCCGGCCTACTATTTTTGTAATCGTAAGTATGATGCGGAAGGACGGCTCGTTGCTTCGGCGGCGGGCTACGACTGCTCAAATAGCGTATTCGAGGAGTGGCACTCCCAATATGGGCGGTATACCGGCCAGTACATCGCGATATCCGAAACGTTTCTGGAGAATGATCTGTGGTACTCGGAGGTCAATGGTACGCCCGGGTATGATTACTTGCGTCAACGGAAGCCTATCGCCAAGATTGGCGGCAGTATCTACGTCTACAAACTTTACTAAACGTTAGCGGGACGGCCCGGCGTTATTGGCGGCGGAGGCCTTTGGCCAGCTGGATTGCTTCGGATTCGCTGAAACGGTGGCGGCTGGTGATGATGATCCACGTGGTGGTGGTCTCGATGCTTACTGCCCGGCGCCCATTGCTTTTGAGGGTGCCCAGGATGGCGGTGTACGGGGTTTTGGATTGGAGATTCTTAGCATCTTGGAAGTTCTTATCGTAGAAGGAGGTGAAGTCGAACTTGGGCGGTAAGGCGGTCTCGGTGACGGCAATATTCTCGCCCGCGGGAGTGATAGCCTGGAATATGAGCGCGCCGTCTTGTACGGCGTAGGAGTTTTGGTCAAGGGTAAAGCCGGCCGGCACGTAGGTGAGACGGTAGATGGGAAAGAGGGTTCTTTCGGCGACGTTAGCGGGGACGGTGGCTAGGCTGTGTGTGGACCGCCAGGCCGCTATGCCGCCGCCGGCCAAGAGTAGCGTGAGCAATAGGCCACCGGCGCTGATGTATGCCCAGCGGGGTGGTCGGCGGCGAGTTGGTCCGGTTGGTGATGGAGCATCATTGGGCATGTGGTTATTCTATCATTAGTAAGCTGGGCGTAGTGAGCGGCTCGGTTGAGTCTAGCCTCGAATCGAGGTACAATTTAAGCGTTAGCATTTTGTTGTGAGGGCACGATTAGTACGTCTATCGCTAGACGAATACGTAATCTTTGTAATCCTCGTACTTCCCTGCCCGTTATGGTGTTTGGGCTTATTCTGGTTGGAATGACCGGTATAATAACGGCTCTTGTCCCCGCCCCCGCCCTGGCCGCCGCCGGCATCAACAAAACCATTGGCTTCCAGGGCCGGCTGCTGACCGCTACCGGGGCGGTAGTACCGGACGGTAACTACAACTTGAAGTTCAAAATCTACCAGGATGGTAGTGGCCGCCTTGCGAGTGACGCGGTAGACGGCGCCACCCCGGCCGGTACCCTGATGTGGACAGAACTATGGCAAAACTCGGTAGCTACCGGGTCTTCGAGCGGGGTAACGGTCAAGAACGGTTACTTCTCCGTAACTCTGGGTACCTACTGCGTCCTGGCCGGATCGAGCTGCCAAGGCAATTCCAACACCGGAGTGAGCTTCAACCAAGACACCCTCTGGCTATCCATGGATGTCGGTGGCACCGCCGTAAGTAACACCCCCACCTACGACGGGGAGATGCTCCCCATGAAGCGGCTGACTTCGGCCGTGTACGCGCTGCAGGCGGATAACGCTAACACTCTGGGCGGGTTGACGAGTAGCGGCTTTATCCAGAATACGGCGACCGTCCAGACGAACGCGAATATTGCTATCCAAAGTGTGGCGGACGCGAGTGTGACCCTGCTCCTGAAGGAGCGGGCAACGCAGTCGGCGGATATTTTGCGCGTTACTGATTCTAGCAACGTCCTGATTTTCGATATCGATACGTTTGGCAAGCTCCACCAGGCGTACGCGGCTACCTTCGACGGGGCGGTGGGCATCGGGATGGCAAGCAGTTCGGGCGAGCAGCTGCGGGTAGCGGTCGCGAGCGCTTCTACGGTTGGATTCGCCGTCTATGGCAGTACCGGCCAGACGGCCGATCTGATCAACGTGGACGCCGAGGGTACCAAGGCGCTGAACTACACCGGAGCCGGTACACTGGCCGTAACCGCCGGGTCGGGGCAGACCGCCGACCTCCTGCAGGTCAAAGACACGACGGGGGCGAACTTGCTCAAGGTGGATTCGGGAGGCAACCAGGAAGGGACCGGGTATATCAATAATGGGTATGGCGGGGTTGGTCAGTTTGGGAATCTGCTGACTTATAGTGAGCAGTTCGATAATGGCGCCTGGACGAAGACGAGCGTGACGGCCCCGACGGCTGATACGATCGTGGCGCTGGATGGGCAGACGACGGCCGAGAGTCTGGCCGATAGCGGCAGCGGGGGAAGTGTGAGCCAGACCTCCGGAACGGCCCCGACTAATGCCAACTACACGTTTAGCGTGTGGTTGAAAACGGCGAGTGGTACTCAGCCGGCCGATTTGCGCATCGACGGCGCGACCACCGGCACGGGCACCAAGGTCACGGTTACCGCTACCAGTACCTGGCAACGGTTTAGTGTAACGCAGAATACCAACGGTTTTACGGGTAACATTAAACCCTTGATCTTTCCGGGAGGTACTGCTGGTAGCGGCACGGTACACGCTTGGGGCGCGCAGCTCGTTCTGGCCTCGGTACCCCAGGTGTACGTCCGGGCGACGGCTACCACCGTGGCGGCCGGCCAGGGTGTGGTGAGCAATGGCGGGGCATTTATTTCGAGCCTTAATGCTACTGATATTCCATTGGTGGTACAGGGGTCGCCGTCGCAGAGTGGAGATCTGCTGCAGCTTCAGAATTCGAGTGCTACGAGCTTGTTTAAGGTGGGTGCGGTTGGTGGGCTGACGATAGCCGAGGCTTCGTTTGGCGCGGGGGCCGCTCCCGTGGCGCTATCGGTGACGGGCGCCGGCGGTGGTACGGGCGTCACGGGTGGCGCGGGTGGCGCTATCTCGCTGGTGACCGGCAACGGCGCGAACGGCACTACTAACGGCGGCGCGGGTGGCGCGGTCACGATCACGGCGGGCAATGGAGGCTCCAACTCCGCTAACGGAGCCGGTGGCACCATTACCCTGGCGGCGGGCAATGGCGGCACCACGGCGGTTAGCGGCGGCAACGGCGGCTCGGTGATCTTGCAGGGTGGCGCGGCTCAAGGTGGCGGTACGGTGGGCAAGGTGCTGGTAAAACCGCTCGCGAACGCCGACTCCACGGCGGCTTTCCAGGTACAGAAGGCCGGTGGCGCGGCGATGTTCGCGGTGGATACGACCAACCAGGCTGTAATAGTCGGTACGCCCGCAGGCGATAGCGTCGGCACCGTTTTGCAACTAGGGGTCAAATCGAATGCGGGCGATCCAGCCGGTGGGTATGTAGTGGACGGGGCGATATATTACAACAGTTCGACAGATTCGTTCCGCTGCTACAACAATAGTTTCTGGGTGAGCTGCATCGGCGGTATGCGGTATTCGCAGACTAGCCAGGGTGGTGCGAGTAACAACCCGCCGGCTGGTGATACCGTCGGCAACACCACTACCGCTACGACTTTTGCTGAATCTTACTCGGTTCCGGCTAACGACTGTATCCCGGGCCGGGTGTATCGGATAACGGCTGGTGGTTTATGGGGCGATGCTGCTACGTCGGTCTTTACACTTAAGGTATTATGGGGCGCGACAACGGTGGCGGTAACAGACGCGGGCGCGACTCTGAATTATGCTAGTCAGACGGCTCAGTATTGGCACGCTCAGATTATGCTTACATGTTTCACTAATGCTTCGGCGGTTACAGCAATAGAGGCGACGGGGCAAGTGTTCTTTAACGCCAATAACGTGGGTCAGGTGATGGGCATTGGAACGAGTGTTAAAGGACAGGCTGTGACTACGAATAGCAGTCAGACGCTTAAACTCCAGGTGACGTGGGCAAACTTGAGCGCATCAAATACTATTACGCTCCGTACTTATGTTGTCGAGTCTATGGGGCCGTAGGGGCTGATACTTCGTGGTTGGCGCCGGATACATGGCTAACGCCAATTCATCTTATTTTGCCAGAATGAGTTTATGAGCGATGGATTCGAGCGTGCTCGTGGGTACGTTGGCGCTGGTGTTCATGAGTATCCAGGTTTTGTTGCTGCCGGTGGTAAGGCTGGCGATTTGCTGGATTTGAGAGCCGTCTTGGGCCTGGCCGATGTAGCCTTGGCCCGCCGGGGCGGCGAGTTTGGTGGAATGCTGGAGGTTTTTGTGGAAGGTGTCGAGTTTGAGCTTTTTGCCGTTGGGCGGCGCTTGCTGGCTGATGTAGATGGTCGGTTTATCATCGCTGCGGATTTCGAAGATGGTAATCCCCTTTTCGGGTTGACTGACGGATCCGTAATTTATGGAATAGCTTTTGGGCAGCTTGCCGGGGTAGTACAGCGGGATATCGCTGGCATTGATAATGCGGGACGCGAAGGGACTGTGGGGCTGAGCATGCCGGTATACGAGTATTATGCCGGCTGCCGCGCTGAGTGCAATTATGGCTGCGATAGTTAAGCTAATCTTGAGATTGAGCCGGGGCCATGTCATGGGGTGAGGTTTCCGAGAAGTTCATCTAGCTTACAAGTAGCAAGACAAACGCCTTGATCACCGGAGCCGTAGTAGACGTAGAGGTCTTCGCCTACGATGACCGCGCCGGAGGGGAAGGTTACATGGTCGACGACGCCTTCGAGCTCTTCGGGGGTTTCGGGCCGCAGGATGGGCTCGGACGTGGTGGCGAGGACTTTCCAGGGCTCGTTGAGGTCGAGGAGGGCGGCGTTTATTTGCCATTCGCGATGGTCTTCGGTGTTTGAGGGGCAGTAAATGAAGAGCCAGCCGTCCTTGGTGCGGATGGGCGGCGCTCCGAGCTCCGGACCGCGCTGGACGCCGGTGACATGGCCGTCGTGCTCGATGGCGGTTGGTTTGAGTACGGCGTACTCATCGTAATGCTCGAGGGTATTGGCGATGAGGCCGGCCGGCGGTTTTTTGAGCTCGGCTACAGAGCCGAATCTTGCGTGCATAATGGTGGATTCGGGCCGGTCAGCGCGCCAGGTGTAGTACCAAATGTATTGACCGTTGACCGGCTCGGGCAGGAGCGCGGCGGCCTTGGAGCGCGAGCCGTGTGGGCCGACGACGCCATGTTTGGTAACGGTTTTGAAGTCGGTGGTAGTGGCGAGGGCGACGCGGACGTTCTTGATGTTGTCGTGCCACTCGACGGCGGTGTAGTAAATGAAGTACTCCTCCCCTATCTTGGTGACGCGGGGGTCTTCGCAGCCGAGACCTTGTTCGTAGGGCTGGTCTGGTGTGATGAGCGGCTCAGACCGGCGTTCGAAGTGGATACCGTCGGTGCTTTCGGCATACCCGATTGACGAGATGTATTGACCGCTGACGCTGGTTTTGACGTCGTTTGTGGCCCGGTACAGCATGCGGAATAGCCCGTCTTCGTAAAAGACGTTAGCATTGAAGACCGATCCAGCCTCCCAGGTGTTTGCGGGGTTCTTTTGGAGAATGGGGTTTTGGGGGTGGCGGATGAGTCGCATGGTTTTATGATACCAGAGCTAGCCGCGCAGGGCGCCTAGCAGGTCGCGCAGGCGCATGGTGGCTACGGCTACCACATGGTCGGCGCCGCCGTAGTAGAGGTAAATGGTGTCGCCGCGCAGCACTTGGCCGCACGGGAAGACGACGTTGCCGATCCAGCCTTCGCGCTCCCAGGGCTCGACGGGCGTCATGATGGGCTGGCTGGCGCGGCCAAGCACTTTGGTGGGGTCTTTGCGGTCCAGGAGTACGGCGCCCAGGCAGTAACGGCCCTCGGCGGTGATGCCGTGATAGAAGAGGATCCAGCCGAGGGGTGTTTTGAGGGGCGGCCCGGCGATGCCGACTTTGCGGCTGTCCCACATGCCGCGCCGAGCGCCGAAGAGCTGGATGCAGCGGGTGAGTTTTTCTTTGCGGAAGTCGAGGGTGGTTACGTAGTCGGCGCAGACGTGGCCGTCGACCCGGTGCAGAACCATGTAGCGGCCGTGGATTTTCTCGGGGAAGATGCAGGCGTCTTTGTCGTCGACGCCATCTGGGCTGACGGTTTCGGGCATGGTCCAGGCATCGAAGCGGCGGGCTAGGAAGTCGGCGACGCTGATGGAGCTTTCGGCTACCTGCGGCGAGCTTACGCTGTCGAAGGCGGTGTAGGTGACGTGCAGGCGGTCGCCGATGCGCACGACGCGGGCGTCTTCGCAGCCGGAGTTGTCGGTGGGGCCGGCGTGTTTTTGCTCGAAGCCGACCCGGGGTACATAGATGGGCTCGGGCAATCGTTCGTCGATGTGGACGCCGTCTCGTGAGGTGGCCAGGCCGATGACTGAAGTGTTTTCGGGGCCGACGGCGCGGTAGAGAATGTTGATCGTGCCGTCGATCTCGACGGCGGTGGGGTTGAGGACGTGGGCGGCTTCCCAGGGGTGGTCCGCGATGGGCTCGAGGATGGGATTTTCGGGCGGGCGCTGAACGTGCTGTTTAATACTCCCGTCGGCCGACATACTGGCCATAAGGGCCTTGAAGCTTAGGGCGGCGCGGCAGCTGGTGGTGTCGGTGCCGCCGTAGTAGACGGTGAGCCGGTCGCCGTGGCGCAGGGCGCCGCTCGGGAAGATGATGTTGGGCAGCCGGCCGTAGCGCTCGTAGCCTTCCTCGGGCACCATGAAGGGATAGATGGTGCGTTTGAGGACTTTGGTGGGGTCGTGCAGATCGAGCAGGGCGGCTTCGATGCCGAAGATTTTGTGGTCGGTGAAGTATTCTTGAATGTGTGAGTACAGTAGCAGCCAGCCGTCCTTGGTCCAGATGGGCGGCGCGCCGACTTCGACGTGATCGGTGTCGCCGCGGACGAGGTTGAGGGTGCGATCATCGAGGTGTTCGCGCCAGTTTTCCCAGTACTTGGGCGACCACATGTCTTCGGGCCGGTCGAATTCGGCGATGGCTATCTTGGAGGGCGGCCGGTCGGAGTCGACTGTCAGGATGGCGCGGAGTTTGCCGTTGACGCGCTCGGGGAACAGCGCCATAGCCTTGGCGTTGAAGGGCGTGACGAGGTGCTTTTGGTCGATAGTCTTGAGGTCTTTGGAGGTGGCGACGGCGACTTTGATGTTGTCGGGCCCAAACGGAAATCCGCCCAGCGCCGTATAGAAGATGTAGTAAGTGTCGCCGAGCTTGGTAACGCGCGGGTCTTCGCAGCCGAATTCATCCCAGGGTTCGCTGGGTACGATGAGCTGCCGAGGCTCGCCAAACGTCTGTCCCCCATCCGTGCTGGAGGCGATGGCGACCGTGGAGAGCTCGACATCGTGGCCGTGGTAGAGCGCCGGATGGCTGGCGGCGCGGTAGATGAGGTGGAGGGTCTCGCCTTGCATGACCGGTGAGGGGTTGAAGGCCGCCTCGGCCAGCCACGGCGTATTGGGGTCTGGGCTGATGAGCGGATTACGGGGGTCGCGGGTAACATTGAACATAGTGTTATGCTACGTCGCCGGCCGAAGTGAGCACAAGGGCATGGTCTTTGACGAGCGCGTCTAGGAAGGCGTCGACATTGGCGCGGGCGGCGGCTACCCGCTTGTCCCCGCCGCCGTAATACACGATGAGGTTTTCGCCCAGGACGACCGCGCCACAGGTGTAGACCACGCCGGGTTTGCCGTCGTTCTCGTACCATTCCTTGGGCTCGAGGATGGGAGCGTTGGTGCGGTAGAGAATTTTGGTGGGGTCGTCCAGATCGAGCAGCATGGCGCCGAGCTTGTATTTGCCGGGGTCAAACTTGTCGTTGGCGTGGTAAAACAGGAGCCAGCCCATGGCGGTCTTGATGGGCGGCGCGCCGGTGCCACGGACCCGGCTGTCCCAGTGGTCTTTGCGGCGGGGGTCGCCGTAGCCGCCACCGTGAGCCGGCGGCAGGCTGTCGATGAAGGTTTTGCCGTCGAGGGCGTCGAGGCTGTCGACGTATTCGATGTGGATCTTGGGGCTGAGGCCGTGCAGAATGGCGTATTTGCCGTTTACTTTTTCCGGGAAGATCACCCAGTTTTTATTGGTCTCCTTGGGACGGGAAATCATGACGGATTTGCGCCAGTTCCATTTCTTGAGCTTAATGTTTTCAAGCGAGATTGAGGTAAGAGCGATGCGCATGTTGTCCCAGCCGCAAAAGGCGGTAAACGACATGTAGGCGTGGCCGTCGAGCACTACCGCCCGGGGGTCTTCGCAGCCGGCCCAGCCGCCGCCGGAGGGATGCTCGGCGAGGTTGTAGCCTTGTTCGGGGCGGATGTGTCCGGGGTCGGGCGTGCCGATGCCGTGGCTGGGGGTATATACGGGGTGGCTCAGGCGGTCGTCAAAGTGGATGCCGTCGGCGCTGGAGGCGTAGCCGATGCGCGAGACGCCGTCGGGCCCCATGGCGCGGTAGAGCAAATGCACCCGTCCGTCGCTCACAAAGGCGGCGGGGTTGAAGACCGCCTCGGATTCCCACTCGTAGGCGCTGGGCTCCATGATGGGATTGTGCATGGAGCGGTGGAGTTGGGTGCGGCGGCGGCCGCGGGCACGGACGGCGAAGGGATTAGGCAGTCGCAGGGTGATGAGCTTTTCGGTATTGCTGGTGAGATACACCACTATTTCGTGATCGGACACCACCGCGCCTAGACTGCGGGGCTGGTCTCTTTCGGCGGTAGAAAATTGGTGGAGCGGCTCGTCGGAACGCCAGAGGACGTGCTCGGGGTTGTCGGCGGCGCAGAGCAACACACCGATTGAGACGGTGGTCTGCTTGTGTTTGGTTTCCCGAGTCTCGTAAAGCACCACTATCCCCTGCTCGACGTGGGCGGTGGTGACGACCTGGAGGGTGTGGGCGTCGAAACGGTCTTTGCGCGGGGCGGCGACGGCGTGGCCGGTGTTGTGCCAAGCTACGAGGTTTTTGGAGAAGGCTACGTGCAGTTCCCGCTCGCCGTAGTACAGAACGTGCTGGCCGTTGTGCAGATACTCGGGGACCACCATACCGGCGCCGGTGAGGTGATGGTTAAAGGATGGGACGTTCCAGATATCGATCTCGTCGTCGGGGTCGCGAATCGCGATTCTCAACTCGGGCCGGCCCTCGTGCTCGATGGTGTAGGCCATGATGCTTTCGTCTAGCACATGCGAAACGCGCACATTTTGGATGTGCGCGAGGTGTTCTTTGCGCCCGAGTGGCAGCACGATGGACGGGCCGGCTGATTCCAGACGAAAAGTCTGATCATCCCCGTGACCCAGTACGAGGCGGTAGGTTTCCGAATACTTTTCGCGACCGATAAGACCTACGGAGTCATTGTCGCGAAATATGCCTAGCGGATGAGTTCGTCGTAATGCGGAATGACTCAATTGTCCGAAAATCCTCAGTTCACGTTAATTTTAGCACAAGCATTATGGTGTCCGCTAGACGAAAATGTCAGCGAATATTAATACATTGGTTTATGGACGTAATTGGGTTTTTTGTATTTGCCGATGATGGCGTTCCAGCGGATTATCCAGAGATCGAGGAAGCCACTAAGGGCGGCTTTGATAGGATTATCCCCTACTAACCCCATGCCCGCGGCTTTTGGATCCTTCCAGTCTGGCGCTTCGATGGAAACAATTTTGTAGTGGAGCAACCGGGCGATTAATATAATTTCGGCGTCAAAGCTCCAAGAGAGCATGGTCATGCGGCCGAAGATTACTTCGGCGGTGTCGGCCCGAAAAACCTTGAAGCCACATTGCGTATCTTTGATACCGGGTGCGACTAGGATTTGCGCGGCGACGTTGCTGGTGCTGGATATGAGCTTGCGGATAAGCCCTTTGTGAATCTTCCATAAGTCGCGGGTGGCGATGCCGATGTGGGCGTTTTTGTCGATCACGAGGCGCTTAACGTCGTCGAGGTGCTCCAGCGGCGTGGCGAGATCGGCGTCCATGAAGATCTTGTAGTGGCCGCGGGATTCGTACATTCCCAGTCGGACATCGCGGCCTTTGCCGACACGCGGGCCGGCGTGGACGAGGCGAAAATGCTGGAACAGCTTGGCGCGGCTTTCGGCGATTTTGGCGGTACCGTCGGGACTGTCTGGTACTACCACGACTACCTCGACGGCGCCATAATCACGGGTTTTGAGAAAGGCGGCGAGTTTTTCGAGGTCATCGGCGATGCCGGCGGCCTCCATATAGGCGGGGATGATGATACTGAGATCGATGGGGGCGGTGGTCATTTGGCGACCTCGTAGGTGTAATAGATCTCGGCCTGGTTAAACGATGAGTAGTGGGGTCGCAGTACGCCGCCAGGGAACTTAATCTTGAGGATTTTTACCGATTCGTCGCGGGAAGTGCTGGTGATCATAAACTGGCGGTTGACGGCGGGGATGGGGAGGCCGGCAATGTCTTGGGCCTGGATCGCTTGGTAAGGTATCTTGCCTGGATTGAGAAAGGCTACGACCGGCTGTTCGTCCTTGCTTGCTACGAGGTAGCGCTCGCCCTTGAATTTGTCAGTTTGAAGATTGGCGGCGATCTGGGCGGAGCCTTCGTTGTAGGCAGCGTAAACTTCGCTCGATCCGGCCCAGGCACGGAAGTACTGGGTGTAGCCTTGGAAGAGCGTCAGCGCCAGGAGTAGTATGACGGCCGCTTGGCCGCTTGCCCGGGCGGCGGAGTTGATCGGGAAGGTGGTGTACCACAGCTCGAGCATGTAGGAGATGCCAATGGCGGCGAGCACTAGGACAAACGGGAGGGCGCCGGCCGCGCGGGCGGCGTTGGGGACGCCGGCGGTGGTAAGCAAGGCCGGCAGGAGCATGATGAAGGTGAAGGCGATCGCTACCTGGTAGCGGCGTTCGTGGAGGCGTGAGATACCTACGAGCAGGCCGGCTACGAGCATCAGCCCTACAAAGGCGTTGAGCATTGGTTCGCCGGCTAGATTGTGGCGGTAGTTTTCGTCGCCGCGGACATTGAACATGAGGAGCGTGCGGCCAAGATTGCCGCCCAGTGTACTGAGGCTGGCGGTGAGCCCGCTAGCCGTGGGCAGGTGTTTGAGCGCGTCCGCGGAAGTGCCGGCTAGGTAGCCAAAGAGCCCAATCCCGGCGGCCAATCCGGCAGCGCCGACAAGGCGGGGCTTGGTGATGGCCCGGAGAGGCTTTTCGCGCAGTAGCCAGATTGCTCCGGTCGCGAGTACGAGGAGCACTAGCAGCCAGCCAATGGGGCCGCTCAGGAGGTCGAGCGTCAGGGTAGCTGCTAGCGCTACGTACCGCCAGAGGCTGGGTCGCCGCCGGACGAGGGTGGCTAGCCAGAGCGTGAGTGGTACCAGTAGCGGGATGACGGCCGCGCTCTGCCCGTTGCGTGAGAGCATGACGGCCCATGGCGTGATGGCGACGAGCAGTGATGCCAACCAGGCGACGCGAATGCCAAACCATGAACGCGCCCATAGCCAGGTAGCCGGTATGGCCAGGGTGCCCAACAGAGCCGGCCAGAGGTGCAACGCCAAGCTGGTGTGACCGAAGAATTTGACACTAAGCGCCTGTAGCCAGACCCACAGAGGCGCGTAGCCATTGGTGGCGTTCATGGCGATGAATTTGCCGTGCTCGGCCAGGCCGGCGGCCTGTAGACCTAGCGTGGCGGTGCCTTGGTAGAGCCCGGGCGGCAACGTGCTTAGCTGGTAGAAGCGAAAGAACGCGCCAATGGCGAGTACCAACGTTGTACTAATGGGGACTGTGTACCGGCCGAGCCAGACGAAGGGCGGCCGAATTTTGGTTGCCGATGCCATTACTTAAATACCACCTTTTTATACATTATATAATTCCAGGTCAGGCTGATGACGGTAGCGATGGCCTTCGCGCCATTTTTTATCAGAAAATCATCGTGTCCGCGGACGCCTATCGCGTGAGCTACCAGGATGCCAGTTTGCATTGGGTAGAGCCAGACGTCGGTCAGGAGCTTAATGGTACCGGTTTGGAGGACGTACAGGCCAAACGCGGTTACCAACAAGAAGCTAATGGATTGCCGGACAAGAGGGCTGTCGTGTTTCTTAAATACCAGGTGCCGGTTGGCCATGAAGCTAAAGGCCATGGCGATGGTGGTTGAGATAATATTTGATTGTACAAGCGAGAGACCGATTTTGCTCGACAGCAGATTATAGATGACGAAGTCGAGAAGGGTGTTGAGTACGCCGACTAAACCAAATTTACTGACACGCCGGAATTCGCTTCTTCGGGATGTGGCTACCACCTTGACCTCTTTGTTCTTCGTAAGCATAACTGATTTGGCTTCCAGCTGTAAATAGGCTCTATGTGGGCCATGAGCGTCCGCTGGCGAGCCAGCCCGCTTTGATGACGGGTTGATCTGGTGTTTGGAGCATTGGAATCTCACTAATGGTAAAGCTGGCACTCTCGATAATCTCTTCGCCGTAGTGCAGTGCTAGTGCTTGATCGGTCGTGGCCCAGTAGTAGGCCATGTAGCTGACGGGGAAGGGGTAGGTTTTGCCTGCCTGAGGGTGCGGGGCTGGTGTAAGATGGGTGATCTCGCGGATAGCAAAAAGCTGGTAGCTGTCGATAGTGAAACCACCCTCTTCGAGCGCTTCCCGGCGGAGGGCGTCCTCAGGGGTTTCCCCCTCCTCGATGTGGCCGCCGAGCATGCCCCAGCCGCGTTGGCTGCGGGCTAGTCTGATTTTATCCCTGGTGATGGCTACGCACATGACGGCGGTGCATAATTCCGTGGGCGGAGGGGTTGAGGCTGTATAGAGCTCCCAAGTGACGTTTTTGCCCCAGTCCCCCGTCTTGATAGTGGTGCGGCTCGTCATGTTCGATCTTTGGGCCGAAGGGCTATGAGTAAATTATCTGATTCGGTCTGGGCGGCCATGATGGATACTAATAAATGATCCGACGGGATCCAACGGTGGTGGTTTGTTTCTTTGGGTGGGTCGGGATCGACAATGAGAAATTGGTCTTCTTTGTAGCCGGCGCAGGTTACGGCGTGTGTGGTGGACCGGCCGCGAATGGAATCGTCTTCGAACGCATCGGTCTTTTGGTCGTAGCGGCTCTTTGGCTTTTGGTTTAGGTACGTGGAGTTTACCATCATCAGATAGGGGCCGTCGTTGAGGAGGTTGCGCAGAAGCTTTGTGGTTAACGGCTGAAACGAGAAGGCTCCCCCGGCGTTAGCGTATTGCTCCCATCCGTTTACGAGGATGTGGTGGTATTTTGCGAGCCAGGAGTTAGCAGGGATGTGAGGTTGGCGCTGGCGCAGGCTGGATACGACTTGATGTGCGTCTAGGTTCCCCCAACTGCGGTCGAATAACTCCGTGTCGAAGATGTAGGTGGTGGTTTGGTAGTTGTTTTTGGCAAAGTAGGCGGCTAAATGGCCGGGAGAAGTGCCAATTTTCTCGCCATTTTCGACGTATAGCGGCACGTCGCGCAAGACGTCAGCCAGGTTGACGGACGGGTCGAAGTACGACAGGGTTTGCGTGGCGGCGGTTTGCATGCACTCGCTGGTGCTTTGCTGGATGGCTTTGATTTGGTATTCGAGGGGAGACATAAGTACTAGCTGTGGAACCTATCCAGATCGGTGAAACGGCGCTGGTCGGCCTGGAAGAAGAGTTCGACGTCGCCGATAGGGCCGTTACGATGTTTTTTGATGAGGATTTCGGTGATGTTTTCGTCTTCTTGCTTATCATAGTACCAGGGGCGATAGATGAAGGCGACGACGTCGGCGTCTTGCTCGATGGAGCCGGAGTCGCGCAGGTCGGAGAGCTGGGGTTTGGGGGGCGTGCGGGACTCCACGGCGCGCGAGAGTTGGCTGAGGGCGATGACTGGCACATTGAGCTCGCGCGCCAGACCTTTGAGGCCACGCGAGATCTCTGAGACTTCTTGCTGGCGGCCTTCTTGGCTGCGGGCGCTGCCGGAGATGAGCTGGAGATAGTCGATGATGACGAGACCCAGTCCGTGCTCGGCTTGCAGGCGGCGGGCTTTGGTGCGCATTTCCATGACGTTGGTCATGGCGGAGTCGTCGATGTAGATGGGGGCTTCCGAGAGCTCGGCCATGGCTTCGTTGATGCGCGGGAAGTCGTCGTCTTCGAGCTCACCGGTGCGGAGCTTCCAGGAGTCGACGCCGGACTCGATGGCCAGGAGCTGGTCGATGAGTTGCTCCTTGGAGACTTCAAGCGAGAAGAAGCCGACGGGTATCCCCTCTTTGGTCGCCACGTGGTGGGCAATGTTCATGACGAGGGTGGTCTTACCCATGGAAGGACGGGCAGCTAGGATGAAGAGGTCGGAATTTTGCAGGCCGGCCAGAATTTTGTCCAGATCGCGAAAGCCGGTGGGGATGCCGCGAAGTTTGCCGGTGTTGGCGTGGAGCTCGTTGAGCCGGTCGAAGGAGTCGGCCAGGACGGATTGGATGGGAATGAAGTTTTGTTTGAGGTTTTTTTGGGAGACCTCAAAGATGGTCTGCTCGGCTTTATCGAGGAGCTGGTCGAGTGGGGCGGCTTCGTCGTAGCCCATTTGCGAGATGTTGGAAGCGGCGCCGATGAGGCGGCGGAGGGTGGCCTTATGCGCCACGATGCTGGCGTAGTGGACGACATGGCCGGCGTTTGGCACGGCCGAGGTGAAATCGGTGACGGCCGCCGATCCGCCGACCCGCTCGAGCTCGCCGGCCTCGGCCAGTTTGTTGGAGAGGCTCACGACATCGATGGGCTGGCGCTGTTCGTAGAGGTCCATGATGGCCGCGAAGATCAGGCCGTTGCGGTCGTCGTAGAAATCCTCCGGCGCGACGATGTCGGCGATGCGGATGATGGCGTCTTTTTCGATGAGCACCGAGCCGAGCAGGCTGACCTCGGCTTCGAGGTTCTGGGGCGGAAGTTTGCCTTTGGCAAGCTCGCCGTCGAGTACCTCTTTGATGGATGGCAGGCGCTTTTCGCGGGAGCGTTCTTTGGATGAGGCGGCTTGGGCCATTATTCGACGATTTCTCCACCTAATATTTCGAGAGCTGATGATACAAGTTCGGCGCTGGGGTCGGGTTTGGTGCTCTTGCGGCGGGCGCCGGATTTGCCGTCGTCTTCGGTGCGGGCGTGGACCCTGATGGCCCGGCCGTAGACTTTGGTGGCGGCCGCTTCGATGGATGTTCGGTTGGTACCTTTCAGAAAGAGGTCACGATGAAAATTGAAGCGGGGTTTAATAGTAACCTCCCCATCGCCAAAGTCAACGGGATACATCTGGAGCAGAGCGCCGAGGGAGTTGTTGTTGGATTTAATGAGCACCAGAACTTTGGGCCATAATTCCGGCTGGAGGTTGCCGGCGGTGGCCGCTGGTGGCGCTGGAGTTTCGGCCGGGGCCGGTTGTTCCGGTGCTTTGACGGCGGCGGGAGCCACCGACGCTATCCGGCGGGCGCCGGGCTTGGGTTCGGCTGGTTCGTGGGGCGCCGCGAGCCTGACCACGGTGGCTTCGAGGCTGAGCTGCGGCCAAGCCGACCGGGTGATCTCCAGCAGGGCTTCGACGATCTGGGCCACACGGGCCGGTGCCACGCTGCCGGCGAGCTCTTGGACTACCGGTTCGCTGGGTTCGGCAGTTTTGGCTCCGGCCAGCAGGATGGCACGCCACTGGGTGGCGAGCTGGGTGGCGACCTGGCCGGGCTGGGCGCCCTGGGCTTCGAGCCGGGCTAGCACGGTGAGCGCGGCCGGAGCGTCGCCACCGGCGATGGCGCGGCTGAGCGTGGCGATCTCTTCGGCATCGGAGTAGCCCAGGAGGCCGCGCACGGTTTCGGCGGTGATCGGCGAAACGCCGCTGGCGGCCAGCTGGTCGAGCAGGCTAATGGCGTCGCGAAAGCCGCCGCGCGAGGCTTCGGCGATGATCTCGAGCGCGGCCGGTTCGGTCTGGATATCTTCGGCTTTGGCAATACTGGTCAGGTGGCTCACGAGATCGCGCATGCCGATGGCTTTAAAGTTAAAGCGCTGGGTACGCGAAATGATGGTCTCGGGAAGCTTGTGGGCTTCGGTGGTGGCCAAAATGAACACGGCGTGCGCCGGCGGTTCCTCCAGCGTCTTGAGGAGGGCGTTAAAGGCCTCGGTGGTGAGCATGTGGACTTCGTCGATGATGTAGATTTTGTACTTGCCCTGGCTGGGCGCGAGGCTGACCTTTTCGCGCAGATCGCGGACGGCGTCGATCGAGCGGTTGCTGGCGGCGTCGATTTCCACCACGTCGAGCGAGGAATTGATGGCGGCTAGACAGTTGGCACACATATTGCAGGGTTTTTGGTCCGCGCTGGTGCAATTGAGAGCTCTAGCTAGCAGCCGGGCCGTGCTTGTCTTCCCTGTTCCTCGCGGACCAGTAAAGAGATAGGCGTGCGAAAGCCGGCCATTCGCGATAGCCGAGGTTAATGTCGTGACGACATGCTCTTGTCCAACTAATTCCGAAAAATTAGCACTGCGATATTTTCTGTAGAGCGCTTGACCCGACATTCACCCACCTGTTACTTGATCTATTATATCTGAGTGGATGAAGTGCGGGTAGTGGATAAGGCGGGTTAGCTGGCGAGGAGTTCTTTGAGCTGGTCGATGGCCTGGCGGCGGTGGCTGATGGTGCTTTTGAGCTCGGGACCGAGCTCGCCGAAAGTCTGGTCGTAGCCTTCGGGCACAAAGATGGCGTCCCAGCCAAAGCCGTCGCCCCGAGGCGCGACGATGCGGCCTCTAATCTCGCCGGTCACGACGTGGTTTCGGCCCTTGGCGTCGCGGTAGCCGATGGTAGCGCGGGCGGTGGCGGACTGATCGGGGTATTTGGCGGCTAATTCGGCGATGCCGTCTAGCCCGAGGGCTTCCTGAAACCATTTGACGCAGGTGCCAGGCAGTCCGCCCAGGCAGTCGAGGGACAATGAAGTGTCTTCGACAATAAATTCACCATTGTGATACTGGGCGGCCTGGTTGAGCTTATGCTCGATAACGACGTGCGGATCGAGGCTTTGGATCTCGTCGAGATCGAGTTTGAGTTGTTCGATTTCGGGAATAAAACCTTGGACTTCGCGGAATTTGTTGGTGTTGCCGGTGACGAAGTAGAGTGGCATTTAGACGTTTTCTCTTATAAGTAGCGGTGGGATCTCGCTAAGGCTGTCTATGAGATGGTTGGGCCGAGCTTGCTCGAGGTCTTTGCGCCGGCCAAATCCGTGGGTAATTCCAACGGTGAGGGCGAGATTGGCGGCTTGTCCGGCCTGGATGTCTACGACGGCATCGCCCAGCATGGCAGACGACTGTGGTTCGATCGAAAGTTGTTTGAGCGCTTTTTCTATACCCTCTGGGTGGGGTTTTCCCTGGGCGACTTCATCTCCGCGCACAATAACATCAAAATAATCTGCGATGCCGGTATTTTTTAATGACGGAATAAGTGACACGGTGCGACCGCTGACAATGCCGAGTTTAAATCCAGCTGATTTAAGTGCGCCTAGCATTTCATGTAAGCCTTCGTACCCCTGGATGAGGTGAAGTATTTTCGGCCGGTAGCGATCGTCGGCGGCAATGAGAGCCTGGGGATCGCAGCCTGGCGCGAAAGCCTCGTAGCATTCGGCTTGGGACCGGCCGATGTAGCTGTCTATGAGCATGCGATCTATAGGCGGGTAGCCATGCTCCCGGAGGATATGTTCGTATCCTTGATACATAAATTCGTGAGTGTCGAGCAGCATACCGTCGACATCAAATATAGCGGCTTTTAGAAGGCTGGAGGCTTGTGCCATTAGCCGATAACGGCCTCGATAGCGGCCCACTCGGCTTCGCCCTCTTCGGGGATCACCATGGTGACCTGGTCGCCGGGCTGGGCCTTGAAGTACGTGACGCTGGCGAAGAGGACGTGATACTCTGTGCCGCGGGCTTCTACGAAGTAGGCGCCGTCTTTGAGATTGAGGGTGCCGATGAGCTTTTTGCGTTCGATGGGGCCGATTTGCTTGTAGATGAAGGTGCCGTCGTCGCCGATGATGAGCTTGAGGAGGTCGCCCTGGACGAGTTTAGACTTGCTGGCGTAGTTGGCCGGCACGGGATACGATTTGCCGTCGGGGCCGATCATGTGCTGGCCGTCGAAGGCGCCTTCGATGACTTTGCCGGTCGACATCGTGGCCATTTTGGCTTCACTAGGCGTGACGGTGCCGTCGGAACCAATGAGGCTGGCGAGCAGCTCCTTAGCTCCAGACAGGTTTGTTTCGGCTGTCTCGATGAGTTTCTTGAGGGTCTTGAGTTGTTTCTCGGTAATATCTGCCACCAAAATTCCTTTGGTATTGGTTTTCTGTTGGTCTATTCATACTACGGGACGCGATTAATGTCAAAACATTTCGGTATTTTGACGGTATCTCCAAGGTTTGGACGAGATGTAGTATAAAGCTTTACCGCAGCAAAAAAACAGGCCCGGTTGGGCCTGTTTTTTGATCGGTCAGAGACGGAGAACTACTGCATCTCGACGGTGGCGCCGGCAGCTTCGAGCTTGCTCTTGGCGTCGTCGGCGGTAGCTTTGTCGACGTTCTCTTTGACGGGCTTGGGGGCGCCGTCTACGAGGGCCTTGGACTCAGCCAGGCCGAGGCCGGTGATTTCACGAACGGCCTTGATGACGTTGATCTTCTGGTCGCCGGCAGCAGCCAGGACGACGGTGAAGGACGACTTCTCTTCGACAGCCTCAGCGGCTTCGCCGGCGGGGGCGGCAGCTGCGGCAGCGGGGGCGGCAGCGGACACGCCGTAGTGCTTCTCGAGAATCTTGACGAGCTCGGACAGCTCGAGGACGCTCAGCTTGTCGATGGTTTCGACCAGCTCTTTAAATTTCTTGGGAATTACTACTTCTTCGGTAGCTTCTACCTTCTCTTCTTCAGCCATTTGGGGCTCCTTGTTACGCTTTTGCTTCGCTCAGCGCGTTTAATACATTGATGATCGAACGGACGTTGCCGCTCATGACTCCGACGAATCCAGACAGAGGCGCGGCGATGGTACCGACCACCTGAGCAATAAGCTGCTCGCGGGTGGGGAGGGTGGCCAACGCTTTGACCTGAGCTGCATCGAGGACCACGCCTTCGCCGGTGATGGCGCCCACAATTTCCAGAGCCTGGTGCTGCTTGGCGTACTGGAAGATAACGCGGGCCGGAGCCACTTCGTCATCGAATCCCAGCGCCAGAGCCATCGGGCCTGTAAAACTGGTGGGGTCGACATCGGCCAGCGCGGGGTTGTTTTTGGCGGCTAGGCGCAGCAGCGTGTTTTTGGTCACCCGGTAGGTGATACCTTCATCGCGCAGCAAGCCTCGCAGCTCTTCAACCTCGGGCACGGTCAGCCCTCGATAGTCGGTCATGACGGCCAGTTTGATGCGGCCTAGATCATCCGATAGCTTGGCTACCGCTTGCTCTTTTGCCTCACGAGAAATGGCCATGTCATTCCCTTTCTCATTAAAAAATCTCTCGGTGCTTCGCCAAGAGACAGTTCCAAGTGTTCCGGATATTCTAAAATCTGGATCGCCTCGGTAGCGCATTAAGCTCTTTGCGGAGCAGCTACTGTCTTTGGAGAACTTAGTTATTTTAGCTTAATGGGCTGTGGGCGTCAAGGTTTTGTATGCGCTATCGGATTGAGTGCGTGGGTTTGGGCTGCTTGCTCTAGGTCTCCAAATTTCTCGGCAAGCTCTTTGAAGCGTTTTCTTAACTGCTTGTCGCGTAGCTCGCCGCGATCACTGATGGCTACGAGGTCTTCGTTGATCATGCGCATGAGGCGATAGTTGTTTTCCGTAACAATCGCCGTGGTTATTTCTATTATGTCGGCTCGTATGTCGGCTCGTAGTTCTTCATGGGTGTGATCAACTGTCATGGCGTCTCCTGAGTATTATTATATCGCGATCGCACATCGAATATACCGAACGCTTGCCGAACATGCAACGGTTTGGTATGATCAGCCTATGAATAAGCCTTCTACATCTGAGATTGTGGCTGTGGCTAGCGAGCTTCTCGTTCCGATGTCGGCGGTGGAGCGGACGATTCGGTATCCGGTTTTGGGCCGGTGGGAGAACGACGCGGATCATAGCTATCTGCTAGCGACACTGGGCTGCGCTTTGGCCTGTCAGATTGATCAGAAGCTTGATCTTGGCAAGATTAGCCAATACGCGCTGGTTCACGATTTAGTGGAGGTGCATGCCGGCGATACTACGATTTGGGCGGAGGAAGAGTGGCGCGAGAGCAAGACTCGGAGAGAGGCTGACGCATTACAGCACATCGAGAAGAGGTTTGGTACTTCTTTCCCGTGGATTGCTAAAACAATCCATGTGTATGAGCGGCTTGATGAACCGGAAAGCTGCTTTGTCTACGCCCTTGATAAGCTCTTGCCCTATATTGTTATGGATGTAGTCGACCACCAGCCGTTTCCGCCTACCCGGGACGTTTATGAAGAAAAAATGGCGACGGCCCGCCAAAAGATTTCTCGCTATCCGAAGCTTTTGGCTTACTTCGAAGATTTGTATGCTCAGCATAAGGACAAACCGCATTTCTTTGCGTCGGATTAGCTAGCTAGTCTTAATGCTTTTACCTGAACCGGGTGGTGAGCAGGCCATCGCGATCTTGTTGAGCGGCAGCGACCGACCAAGGACCCTGGAAGCAATACTCCAGGGTCCTTTTTCCGATTTAGGCGGCTGGGCTTTCGGTGTAGTACCAGTTGAGCTGCTTTGCTAGGGCTGTGGAACGCTCTTTCGCGGCGTCTTCGGTGGTACGGCTGTGGGCTAAGTCGCCGATGAGGCGGCCGAGTTCCTTGGCTTGCGGTACGGTCAGGCCGCGGCTGGCGAGGGCGGCGGTACCGAGACGGATTCCGCTGGGCCGCCAGGCGGACTTGGTGTCGAAGGGTATCATGTTGCGATTAGTAATGATACCGGCGCGCTCCAATAGGCGCTGGAATTCGAGGCTGTCGGTTTGCTCGGGGAGTTTGAGGAGGCAGAGGTGGTTCTGGGTGGGGCTGACAACGGTGAGTCCGGCTTCGGCCGCGCCCTGCTCCAACGCCTGGCAGGTGTCTAGGACGGCTTGGGAGTATTCGCGGAAGGTGCGCCCGTCTGGATACTGGTCTTCGCCGAGGATTTCGAGCAGGGCCTGGCCGGTAGCGGCAATCTGGTGTAGGTGTGGGCCGCCCGAAGTGCCGGGGAAGATGGTTTTGTTGATGGTGGGCATGTGCTGGGTCTTGGCGAAGAGCATGGCGCTGCGTGGTCCGCGGAAGGTCTTGTGCGTGGTCATGGAGACGAAGTCGGCGCCGGCGTCTCCCGCCTGGAACGGCGTGTCGTGCAGACCGGCCGCGACCAAGCCGTTGATGTGGGCGATGTCGGCTAGTACCAGGGCGCCGGCTTCGTGGGCCCACTTGGCCATTTGGGCAAATTCGTATTTACGCGGATAGGCCGAGAAACCCAAGATTACCAGTTTTGGCTTGTGCTCGCGTAATTTGGCGCGGTAATCATCTTGGTCGATCTCGAAGGTTCCGGGCGCGGTTTCGGTGACATCGTAGTTTACGAGCTTGAAAAATTTGAGAAAGTTGGAGGTGGCGTGCATGTGGGAGAGGTGTCCACCATTGGCCAGATTGAGGCTCATGATGGTGTCGCCGGCCTCGAGCATGGCCAGGAAGACCATGGCGTTGGCGGGTGAGCCGGACAGCACCTGGACGTTGACGCCGTATTCGCCGGTTTTATCGAAGACCTCAAGCGCCTTTTGTTGGACGTAGGTTTCCATCTCGTCGGCGTGAATGTTTCCGGCGTAATAGCGCTTGCCGGGGGTGCCTTCGGCGTATTTGTTCATCCAGACGCTGCCGAGGAGTTGGAGTACCTTGGGTGAGGGATAGTTTTCGGAGGCTATGAGGTTGAGCGTATCGCGTTGTTTGGCGAATTCTTGGGCGGTGAGCTGAAAAAGCTTGTTCTGGTTGGTTTGAACCATTATGGAATCTCCTTAGTCGCGGTCAGTAATGATCGCGGTTAGCGGCCGGTCATACGTTGCTGCTTTTTAAGGGTGTTTCATGGCGTAAAAATTGAGCTTAATCAGTATAGGGTTTAAGTGTACCAGATTGTTAGTGAGGTCCTAATTGGCGGGGCTTTGCATGAGCCGGAATAGTTCATCACGCGCTGCGGGTTTGACTTTGTACTCACCTATTAAGCATGATGTCGTGGTTTGAACGCCGGATTTCTGGATACCTCTCATCTCCATGCAGAGGTGCCGGGCTGTCAGCTCTACTGCTACGCCTTTTGGGCTGAGCTCATTCTCGAGGAAGCGTGCAGTTTGGGTTGTGATCCTCTCCTGGTTTTGAAGTCTGCGGCTAAAGTGGTCGAGCGTGCGGGCGAGTTTTGAGAGCCCGACAATCTTGGTTGACGGGATGTAGGCTATGGTTCCATGTCCGAAGAATGGGACCAGATGGTGCTCGCAGATGCTATAGAAAGGTATGCCGGCCTGAACGATCATTTCGTCGTACCCGTCGCTCTCGAATGTGGTCATCGTGAAAGGCTTGGGTTGCATAAACTCGGTGAGGAATTTTTCGTGGCGTCTGGGTGTGTTTCGGAGCCCTTCGCGGCTAGGCTCACTATCAATATGGCCAATGAGATGCCGGATGGCTTCCTCGGTAGTAATGGTAGTCATAAAACTATCCTTGCTTGATTAAGCGGTATGGGTGACTTGAGTTGAGAGAGGTTTATGGGTGCTTCATGGCTGGTTACTTACGGATAACTTCGTTAAGCATGGGTCGGATTTGGCGTATTAGGTAAATAGACCCGGTGATGAGCAGAGTTTTTTGGGGTTGGGCGAGGAAGCTTCGCAGCGCTTGGCTGGTTGTTGAGAATTCCCGTGTATAGGTAACTCCGGCTTGCTTGGCGGCTTCAGCGATAACATGCGCCGGTAATGATTCTTTGTACTGATCCTGCTGGTCTGAAAATTCCGTGATGAACAATTTGGAGCATATCGGTGCCAGGGCGGCGATTCGTTGAGCGAGGACATACTCTGGGACACTCACGAAGCCCATAAGGGTGGGCAGCGGCGCGAGGCCTTGATTGGCCAGTTCGACGCCCAAGGCCGCTAGCTTTTGAGGATTGTGAGCCCCATCGAGGATGACTGTTTTGTCGCCGATATGATATCTCTCGAAGCGGCCGGGGGGTACCTGCGAGCTTACTTCCTGGATGTCGGCGGCGGTCGTAGCGGGAAGATTATCCCGGCCGGCTAGATGGTGGTAAGCCGTGAGTGCCAGAGCCAGATTGCGTTGCTGAAACGATACGAGGCCAGGCAGGGGCGCGGCCCGTGTGGCGTATTCTATGGTAGCCCCTTGCTCTTTCGCGCGTTGGCTGAACATACGGGCTACTCGCGGCGGTTGAGGTGAAGTAACAAGGTGATTGCCGGCCTGGATGATGCCGGCTTTTTGAGCGGCGATTTCTTCGATTGAGGTCCCCAAGATCTCGGTGTGCTCAAGGCCGATGTCGCAGATGACACAGAGTTTGTCCTCGCGGTTCACGACATTTGAACCGTCGAGGAGTCCACCTAGGCCGGTTTCAATAATCGCGTAATCGACGCCTTCCTTGGCGAAGAACCAGTACGCGAACGCCATGAGCAGTTCGTAGTAGGTCGGTGCGATCTTCGTCGCCGCTACCTGGTGCATAAACAGGTCGAGCTCTTCGGCGAACCGGGCGTCGCTGAGCGGCACGCCATCGAGCTGGATTCGCTCGTTGATGGCGACGATGTGAGGCGAGATGGTCAAGCCGGTTCGTTTGCCGGCTTTCTGGAGGAGGCCTCTTATGAAGTACGCCGTGGAGGTCTTTCCGGAAGTTCCCGCTATATGTATGACCTTGAGCTGATTTTGTGGATTACCCAGCAACCCTAACAGTGTGCGCATGCGGTCGAGCGTGTAGTTTTCCTTCAGGCTAGTCTTCGGCACGAAGGAGCGTAAGGTCGCGTTGATGTCATAGTGAGTAGGTATATTTGTCATGACAGCGGCTCTTTATCGGTGGATTGAAGCGCCTCAACAATGGCGCGGGTCTGGACCGCGGCCTTCACGTCGTGGGCACGGATGATCCCGGCCCCGTGTAGCATGGCGTAAGATTGGACGACGGCCGTGGCGACGCGGCGTTCTTCGAGCGGCGCGGCGACTCCATTTGTAGCTAGGGCCTTGCCCAGAAAACTTTTCTGCGACGCGCCGTAGAGGACTTTGTAGCCAAGTTTGGCGAAGGTTCTCATTTCGCGGGTGAGCTCGAAGCTTTGAGCGGCGGTCTTGGCGAACCCGATCCCTGGGTCGATGATGATGTTGCCGGGAGACACCCCTAGAGTCTCCAAGTCTTGGGCACGGTTAAGCAGAAAGTTTTTTACCTCACCGACAACCCCGCCGGGATAGTGAGTCAGTCGCGACATGGTCGTGGGGGTTCCTCTGGAATGCATGATTACGACCCGGACACCGCTGTGGGCGACGAGCTGACGCATCATCAAGTCTTCGCAGCCATGAACGTCGTTGATGAGGCTGGCTCCAGCCTTGAGGGCGGCCGCCGCTACCAGAGGCTTAAATGTATCAATCGATATCGGAATATTGGTGAGGTCGCGGGCCAACATTATGGCCGGAATCACCCGGCTCTGTTCGTCCGCGGCGCTAATGACCTCTGCTCCAGGACGGGTACTCTGGCCGCCGATGTCCAGTATATCGGCCCCCTCGGCGATGGCGGCCTCAACTCGCTGACGCAGCGCTGTTTCGTTGCCGATGTTGACGCCGTCTTTGTTGAATGAATCTGGCGAAGTATTGATGATCGCCATAATTTGAATTGACATGGTTCACTCCGCGCTTTCGGATGGTTGGCTCGCGAAACAAGCTTGGACGGCATTATCATAGGTGCGCTGAACAAGTGGTTCGAAGGCTTCGAAAAGTGCCAGCTTGCTAAGGGAAAACGCGGCGTTAACTTCCATGACTTTTAGTCCCTCAGTTGTCGTTACGATGTCGACGGCCGCGAAATGGAGCTGGATCGCAGTCAGTGTTGCCTGGGCTAGTTTGATGAGCTCGCTTTTTAAACGTCCATCGGCGACTTCGGACGGTAGGGCGCCAAATTGCAGATTGTGCCGCCACTCCCCTCCGCCTGGTGGCCGTACTTTCCGGAAGAGCAGTTGTGGCTGCTGGTTCAGTAGGACGATTCGGTATTCGTCGATAATATCCTCGAAGGGCGAGGCTGCGATGGTCCGATAGTGCGAGGACATGGTTTCCAAAATGGCCTGCAGCTCCTTGGGTGTAGTGGCTTTGTAGACGTCGGCGCCGCCGCCCCTGTCGCAGGGTTTTAATACAAGCGGCAACTGGGCGTTGCTCAACGTGGCTTGGATGGTTGCCTCCACCGTTTGCTGAGGAGGAAACCTAATTAACCAGTGGGGAATCGTTGGTATCTGAGCATCTTTCAGAACATGATAGGTCGCGACTTTGTCACGGGCGATCCCCGCTGAAGCCGCGTTATTGAGCGGAAAGAGAAGCGAGGAGATGTGGGTTACGCGGCCGTTTTTGGTAAGACGGCATATCCAGTAGTCCGAGAGCCAATCAACCGTTACTTGCTGGCGGCGACAAGCCGTCTCTATGTGACCAACGAAGGTCTCACGGGTTTTCCATTCGCTAAGCTTAAACAAGCTATGCGCTGTATCGGTGGAGTGCATATTTGAAAAAGACCTAGTTAGTGGTTGTAATGATGTAGTGATTGACGACCGTGCCATCGGAGACTTCAACTTGGCTGTCGAGAAGCTCGAGTTTGACGTCCATATTCAGATCGAACAGCGGCATACCCCGGCCGAATAGTACGGGCTGAATGGAAAGATAGAGCTCGGTGATGAGGCCGGCTTCCATGTATTGGTTGTAGATTTGCAGACCGCCGGCGACTATGACGCTCTTGGCGCCTTCGTTTTCGAGGCGTTCTAGCAGCTGGGCCGGTGAGTCACTGGTGTATTCGACTCCTTCGACGGTTTCGTGGTCTTTGCGTGTGAGCACGATGAGACGGCGGCCGGGCAGGGCTTTCCCGAAGGTGGCGAAGGTGTTGTAGCCCATCACGACGATGCCGGCTTGTTTGGTGACGCGGGTAAAGAACCGTTTGTCACTAGATGTGGTCCAGGTGGTAGACAGGTGCTCCCGGTCGCGGGCGATGTAGCCATCGGCCGTTTGGGTCGCTAAAAGTATGATTTTCATGATCATCCCTTGGTTTTTAAGTAGATGCGGGTACTTAGGGAGATGATTGGTCTATGGGTGCTTCATAGTTAGTGGCCTGTCTTTCCTCATTAGTATAGCAAATTCTTTACAGTTGGCCCCTCCCCCGCCATAATTTGGTTAATCTAATTGGACATACGCTATGGAAGAACCCAAGAACCCGCAAGGAACTACCCCCGAAGATGCCACGCAGGCCGATGGCTACTACGGTGAGGATGAGCTAGAGATGGACGAGCTGGATCTGAGCTTTTTGGACGAAGACGACGAGGCTGACGCGCCGAAGAAGTCTGATAAGGCCGCGTAGTTATCGCTTCTGAGCGGCTAAAAGTTGGCATTGTCGCGCCCCATATGTTTATGCATGAGGATATTTTGTCGCGGGTGATTTTCTCGCCGGGACAGCTGGCGATTAATCTGGCTGAGGGGGTGCGGAAGCTGGGCGCGGACGTGACGTTATTTACGCCCGGCCCGCTTAAGGTGGGAGCGCGCAATGTGACGGCTGATTTGAGTTATTTTGAACGGGAACTAGCCGGGCGGGGCGATTCGTATATTGATTTGCTCAAGAAGCACCCGCTCACCTTCATTACACTCGCGCGCCAGGTCCAGAGTGAACTCATCGCCAAAGCTTATGCTATGGCAAATGCCGGCGAGCTGGATGTGGTGCATATTTATACCAATGAGGAGGATATCGCGCTGCCGTTCGCGCGGTTATGTACTAAGCCGGTAGTGTTTACGCATCATGACCCGTTTAATTTCCTAGTGAAGTACAAGAGCGTCTTCCCGAAGTACGCGGACTTGAATTGGATCTCGATGTCGTTGGCGCAGCGACGTGGGATGCCGGAGGATACGGATTGGGTGGGTAATATTTACCATGGGCTCGATCCGGATGTATGGGCTCCGAATTACACTCCCAAAGGTGATTATGCCGTGTACATGGGGCGGATCATTGAGCCGAAAGGTGTGCACCTGGCGATCGCGGCGGTGAAGCGCCATAATTTGGCGCATCCAGACGACAAACTGAGGCTCAAAATCGCCGGCAAGCACTACGCTGGCGTCAAAGACGCCTACTGGACGGAGCAAATTGAGCCGCAGATCGACGGCCGCGAGATTGAATATGTGGGGTTTGTGGCTGATCAGAAGCAAAAACAAGACTTATTGAGCAGTGCGCGGGCACTCGTGGTCCCATCGCTGTTCGAGGAGCCCTTTGGTATGGTGATGATCGAGGCGCTGGCTTGCGGAACACCCGTGATTGGGCTGGATTCAGGTGCGATCCCGGAGGTCATTCGTGATGGCGAAACCGGCGTGTTGGTGCGCAAAGCCGCGGATGAAGCTACGATAGCCCAGGGGCTGGCTGATGCCATTGGTCGCGTAGGAGCTATTGACCGCCGAGCCTGCCGTCGCGATTTTGAAGCTCGATTTACGTTGGATCGAATGGGCCGAGAGCACTTAGGTGTCTATAATACCTTGACATTAGCATCATAGATAGCTGACACTACTTTTGTCCTTGAAAAGTCAAAAGTACTCCACTAGCGCACCCTGGAAGGGGGCTGTGAAGATGTGCGGGTTTCTGCCCCCCGAGCTGCGTGGAATAGCCATGTCGAAGGTCTTGGCGAGTTCCGCCGTCCAGCTGACCAGTGTGTTTCTGGCGGTTCTGCTGTTTGGTCGTGGACTCAGACTTTGGCAGGTCTGTGGATTTTATGTACTCTATTCGATTGCGGGGATAGTTCTCATCTACCCTTGCTGCCGGATTATAAACCGCTACGGAGCCCGCCTCGGTTTTGTGGTGAGCTACATAGGGCTGGCCGCTCAGGCGGTTCTGCTTTCCACCTACACGGCCGGAGCCCAAGGCTGGACGATCGCTGTAATGGCGGTGGTGTTTGCTTTGGCGGCTGCGTTTCGTTTGTGTTCAACCGCGTTCCATGTGTCGAGGCTGATGGTTCGCGGTCGCGAGGGTCGCGACCTCGCATGGCTCGAGGTTCTGACCTTGGTGGCTGTGTGGGGCGTGTCCGTAGCCTGCTGGATAGTGGCTGTGGCGCGAGGTAAGGAGTGGCTCGGTGTAGCATCGGCCCTCCTGGCTATCGCGGCTATCGTGCCGGTCTGGCACGGGGACAAGCTTGGTAACGGCCGTCGGACGGCGTCGTCTGTGCGCTTTCGATCCCATGCGCCTTGGCGTGACCTAGTTGCTTGCTTCGGCTGGAACTTCCAGTCAGGCGTAGGCTTCTGGGCGTGGTCGATGTATCTGGCGATCGTCATCCCGAGTTTTAGGATACTGGGAGTCATCGCGGCGATTTCTTCAATCGCGATGGGCATACTCACGATGTTGGCCGGACGCTGGATCGACAGGCACCATAAGGGTGTGCGGGTAGTGCTTGTGGCGACTGTCTGCCTGGGCTCGGTGGTGCATCTGCTTCGCATTGGCGTAGCGGTTGTCTCAGACCGGCTGGCCGCAGCGCCCATGGTCGCTACGGTCGTCCTGACCTTGTCCACTATTGTCTATGGGGTAGTGGCTAGTCTGCTTCAAGTGAGCTGGCAGAAGAGTTACTACTCGTGGGCCTCGGAGCAGGACATCAACTACGTGGCGAGTATGGAGAGCTCCGCGATGTTTTCGCAGCTCGTGCTGTGGAGTGGGCTCTGCGCGCTGGCATATTTCGGCCAGAGCGCGAACGTCGTCTTCGTGACAGCCTTTGCCTACGCTGGCGTAGTGACGGGGTGTTGCGTGCTCATTCGGCGCCATAGCGGGCAGATGAGCCACGACCAAGCAGACACGCTGCTGACGAAGTCCAAGTGACGCAGGCGGCCCGATCCTTGAGGATCGGGCCGCTTAGACTTTTATAACGCAATTTTTTCTAATTGTACGGGTCGCCCAAAAAGCTGCTTTGCCACTTCGCCGGTGCTGGGCGCCAGATCGGTTGTGAGCAGCCGGTGGGTTTCGTGGCGGGTGAGCTTTTGCTCGATTTCGGGGTGTCGTCGCAGGTAATCGTTGAGCTTGGCCGAAATGATGGTGTCTTGGCCGATGACGGCTATTTTGTCGCCGATTCTGGCTTGGATTTGTTGTTTGAGCAGAGGGTAATGGGTGCATCCCAGGATGAGGGTATCGATATTTTTCGCGAGGAGCGGGGCGAGATAGTCGTCGAGGATGGGCGCGGCGTACTTGAGCGAGTCGTTTTCGATGAGCGGGACGAGCAAGGGAGTGGCTTGTTGGAATACGTTCGCGTCAGGTTGAAGTTTATGGATTTCGCGGGGGTAGGCATCGGATTGGACGGTACCTTGGGTGGCTATTACGCCGATGTTGCCGTTTTTGGTTTGCTTGACGGCTTCTTCGGCGGCTGGGATGAGAACACCAAGTACGCGCCGGTCCGGATAAGCCTGGGGCAAGTATTCTTGCTGGATCCGGCGAAGGGCTTGGGCTGACGCGGTGTTACAGGCTACGATGACGAGTTGGCAGTCCTGCCCGAGCAAATATTCGACGGCATCACGGGTAAACTGGTAGATCATCTCCTGAGAGCGGTTGCCGTAGGGTACGCGGGCGGTGTCGCCTAGGTAGATGTAATCGTATTTGGGTAGGGCTCGCAGGAGGCCGTGCGTGACGATGAGCCCACCCAGTCCGGAGTCGAAGAGGCCGATCTTCACGTTAGAGAATTACCAAGTCGGTCTTGATGTGCGGGTGCGGGTCGTAGCCCTCGAGCACGAAGTTTTCTTCTTTGAAGTCGTCGATGGTTTTGACGTCGCCGACGATTTTGAGCTTGGGGAAGGGTCGGGGCTTGCGGTGGAGCTGCTCCTTGGCGGCTTCGATGTGGTTGCGGTAGAGGTGGGCGTTGCCGGCCGAGATGATGAGCTCGCGCGGCTCGGCGCCCACCAGGTGCGCCACCATATACAGCAGCATGGCGTACTGGGCGATGTTGAAGGGCGCGCCTAGGAAGACGTCCCACGAGCGCTGGTAGAGATGCAGGCGGAGTTTGCCGTCGGTCAGATCAAATTGGAACATGGTGTGGCACGGGGGCAGGCGAATATCGCCGTAGTCGTCGGGATTCCAGCGCTTGTCGCCGAGCTCGCCGGCATTCCATGCGCTTACGATGATGCCCTTGGAGTCCGGATTGGTTTTGAGCTGATCAATGGCCCAGGCTAGCTGGTCAAATTCGGTGCCGTTGGGCCGTAGCCAGTGCCGCCATTGCACGCCGTAGATGCGGCCGAGGTCGTTGGAGCCTTCGTGTAGGAAGCCGTCCCAGTAGCGGATTTTGTGCTCGTGGAGGTAGGTGACGTCGGAACTGCCGGAGATGAACCAGAGCAGCTCGTGGAGCAGAATTTTAAACGGCATTTTCTTGGTGGTAAGCAGCGGGAAGCCGTAGCGCAGGTCGAAGTGGACCTGGGCGCCGAAGACCGACTTGAGTGGCCAAATGCCGCGTGACGGCTTGCTGCGGCCGTCCTTGAGGATGGTGGCCATGAGTTTGAGGTATTCGTATTCTGGATGTTTCATGCGGTTCCTTCGTAGCGCACGGTGGCGCCGAGCGTTTTATTGTCTAATTCAATGTAGGCGAGCTGCGTTATCTGCGGCGCGAGCTTTTGGTAGGTCCAGCGTGCTACCTGCTCAAAGGTGGGCCGGAATTCAAACAGCTCGGTCCATTTTTGGCTGGAGAGGTGGCTAGCTGTGGCAGCGAGTATATCATCCAGGCTATCGGTGTCTACGAACCAACCTCGTTCCCCCATCTGGTCATCGTCGAAGCGAATGGCTGCCGTCAGGGTGATGCTGTAGCCGTCTACGGGCTGGAGTGGGGCTAGCTTTTTAGCGTCGCGAATGGGTGATTTAAGTCCCTGGAGAGCTTTAAATTCTTTTCGTAGCGTTACAACATAACTCATCAGACGCCCCTTATTTGTTAATTATTGTAGCATTAGGATCTTATTTTTTACCCATACACTTTGGGCATAGGTTAGGATAATTACATGCTGAAAGATTTGCCAGTCGTGCTGTTCGAATCGTCCGGGTATTGGGAGCAGTGGCTCAACGCCCATCACGCCCAACCACAGGGCCTTTGGCTCAAGATTGCCAAGAAAGCTTCGGGTACGCCGTCGGTTTCTTATGCCGAGGCGCTGGATGTCGCCCTCTGCTATGGCTGGATTGACGGGCAAAAGCAATCATTTGACGAGCAGTATTATCTGCAGAAGTTTACGCCGCGCCGCCCCCGGAGTATTTGGTCGAAGGTTAATGTCGGGAAGATTGCCGTGCTGACTGCCGCGGGCAAGATGATGCCGTCTGGATTGGCTGCGGTCGAGGCTGCCCAACAGGATGGGCGGTGGGATCAAGCTTATGATTCGCACCGTACTAGCACAGTGCCGGCTGACTTTCAGGAGGCTCTCGACCAAAGCCCTCAAGCCAAGACCTTCTTTGTTACGCTTAATAAAACCAACGCGTACGCTATATTGTGGCGTATTCAAACTGCCAAAAAGCCGGAGACACGACGGGCCAGGATAGAGAAGTTTATCGTAATGTTAAGTGCGGGAAAGAAATTTTATCCCTGAGCAACGACACGCCGTACCACCTTGCCGGCCCGCTCGAGCATTTGGACGGCGTAGCCTTCGGAGTGATCAACACTATAGACGAATTCGGCGATATCGGTCTCGGTGAACATGCGGGCGCAGGCGGGACACGGCAAGAGGTTGATGAAGAGCGTGGCGCCGCGCAGGTCAATCCCCTCTTTTTGGGCTTTGATGATCATTTCGACCTCGGCGTGGACGGTGTCGTAGTGGTTGAGGTCGTGCGGCGGCGAGAAGTTAGTCTCGCGTGAGGCGCCGTAGTGCATGGCGTAGGTTTGGAACGGTACCACCCGGTTGAAGGCGGCGGCGAGGTATTCGTAGGTACCGGCGGCCTTGGCGGCGCGGCCCAGCGTAACGCCGGTCTGGAAACTGTAGTCGAAGGAGAGCTTGGCCGTGTCGCCGGCGAGGGCGAGCATTTCGGCTTCGGAATGTGTTTCTCCCGTCTTGGGCGCGATCAGGGCGAGCATTTCGGGCATCACGCGGGCTTCGTACTCGCGGGCTTCGGCTTCGTCGGTGAAGGGCGAGATCATTTCGTACGGGATATGCCGGTTGATGAGCGTGTAATAATTTTCGGTGGTGTGGAAGGCCTGCTTCCAGGAGCCGTTGATGAGCACGACGCGCTGGAGCGCGAGCTTCTCTAGAATATATTTGGTCTCACGCTGGGCATAGCTGAGGGCGGCGATGGTGTGTTTGCCGCTGGATGCGTTTACTTTGTCGATAATTGGCTGGACGGTGGCGGCTTGGAGCGTACGAAACTGCGGTTGGCCTTCGAACCCGGCGATGTAATCTTCTTTGGCTAGTCCGAGGATGATATTACCCCGCGGCAAGTAGGTTTTGATGAGCTGGGTGAAGCGTTTCACAGAGATTTCACGCGGGGCGGCAATGAAGGTGGCCTTCAATTCATTGAGCGGCTTCTTGCTTTGGAAAGCCATATCCGACCAATCGAAGACGTAATTATTCATAACTTTAGGCTTTGGATGGACCATTTAAGCCCGTCGGAGATGCGCGGATGATTGGCGACCTCGCCGCGAGGCACCCATAGCGTGCTCTCGCAGTCGTCGCCGGGCGTAAGGGGCGTGGCCGAATCAAACCCGGTGAGCACATAGGTGTTGCGCAAGGAGCGATTTTGGGGCTTGTGCCCGGCATACAAGTGGTGGGTAGTGGCGAGGGCCGGGGCTATCTCGACGAGCGAGCTCACGAGTGTGATCGCTCGCGGGTCGATGCCGATGCCGATTTCTTCGGCGACTTCGCGGGCTAGCTCGACTTCCAAGGTTTCACTGAAGTCGTCGATACCGCCGCCCGGGATGGTGATGTAGTCCGGCGCGAACTTGGCCCAATCTACGCGCTCCTCGAAGAGGATCTCGTCCTTCTCATTGATAATGATGAGGTCGCAAACGATCCTGAGGCCGCTGGGTTTTTTGTATTTTTGGTCGAATTTAGTGCTGAGTTTGGCGATCTTTTTGTGGGCGGTGCGATACAGCTCGGCGTTTTCAAGCGGCGTGTGTTTGAGTTTGCGGTAGTTCCAGACGGCCAGATCGGGTGCGTCGAATGGTACGCAGTGGAAGTGCAGATGTTGGTCGACGGTGCTTTGGGCGTTGGCGCCGTCCTTCTGGACGAGCTGCATGCCGCTGATACCATAGACTTCCTTGATGAGTTTCTTGGCGATGTAGGTGAATTTGCGGATGGTGTCCCACTCGGCCTGGGTGAGCTCCTTGATGGAGCGGATATGGCGGCGCGGCACGATCATGAAGTGCCCGTCGATGTAGGCATAGAGGCTGACGGTCATAACTATGCCGTTTTCTTCGAAGAAGACGTATTTGTCGCGCAGATCGCAAAACACGCATTTGCCGACGGACTTCCAGATGTCGTCGTAGGCGCCGGAGGACCGGGCGTCGCGATAGCGGATTTGTTTGGCTTGTTCGCCGGGGGTAAGGGAGGTGGAATGCGCCATGATGGTTATTTTTCCTTGAGCGGATCTTTGCGCATTTCCATGAAGTCTTTGAAGACGCTGCCGAGTTCGCCGCCGATGGCGCGTTGAACTATCTTGGTGGTGGAAAGCACGGTGGATTGGCGGTCGACCACCTTCACTTCGCCGCCGTACTTGGTGACGGTTTTGTATTCTTTGGACTGCTTATAGTTTTCGGTCCAGTCTTCTTTGACGGTAATGAAGATGTCGGGGCGCAGCAGGCCGAGAGTCGGCTGGCAGCTGGGTTCGGGCAATATGGTGACGAAGTCGATGGAGCGGATGTAGGTGAGCATTTCGGCGCGGATTTTCTCGCCGAGGATGGGTTTGTTGGGGCCTTTCACGCGGCGGATGGCGTCGTCGCTGCTTACGCCTACTACCAGGATGTCGCCGTGGTTTTTGGCTTCTTCGAAGTAGCGGCAGTGGCCCACATGCAGGAGGTCCCAGGAGCCGGCGGTGAAGACAACCTTTTTGCCCTTTTCTTTGAGTTTTTCTTGCAGGACCATGAGATCGCTCTGGGACACGAGGCGTTTTTTCCAGGACGTAGGCATGCGAGAATCTCCGGTGCGTTAGGGTGTT
The DNA here is from genome assembly GCA_028288925.1 of Patescibacteria group bacterium. Taxonomy (GTDB): domain Bacteria; phylum Patescibacteriota; class Saccharimonadia; order UBA4664; family UBA4664; genus RYN-427. Next base: position 54,059 of record JAQGHG010000005.1, read on the forward strand.
TTGAATATCACTACCAATTCTATACGGTTTTGCCGATCTTATCGAGAACCTTGAGCGGTGTTATGATGCCTCGTTCCATTAATATGCCGGTTGTGCGGACATAATGTTCATTTTGGTCCAAATATTCGTAAGGATTGTGGCGGAGAAATTTGTACCAGTCGTAGATCAGGAAGAGATCTACTAATTCTTCGAGCACATCGAGCTGATGATTGTGCGACTTCAGAACCGGGGTATCAAAGTGCGCCTGGCCGCGGCGATTGTAGCCCGAGACGAGGAAGTATTTGCGGATTTGGGCCTCGGTCTTGTATTTGCAGTCGACGAGCAGGAAGGCCAGGGTGCGGGCGATGTCGAACACCGGGTGGCCGGTGGCGGTTTTCTCGAAATCGAGGATGCCGGAGATGTACAGGCCCTCCCCCGCTCCCCCGAACAGAATATTGCCGCGTACGAAGTCCATGTGGAGCGCCTGCGAGCTCGGTAGCGCGCGGCAGAGGCGGAGGACGTGCCGCATACGGCCGAGGGTGGCGGGCCGGGGGACGTAGCCGATCTTGGCGGCCAGCGCGGTGCGGACCTCCCGCATGCCGAAATAGGTCGACAGTCGGCCTATAATGGCTTCGTATTCGTCCTCCACCGGATTGAGCTGGACGCCGGTGGGCAATTCGCGCAGTGCGGCATGCATGGCGCTGAGGGTACCGCCCAGTAGCTTGATGTGCGCCTGAGTGTAGGCTTCCCAGGGGATGGTGCGGCCGGGCAGGTAGCGATACAGCGCGCCGTACTTGTCCCGGGTGGGCGCGCGCAGGCGGATAATGCGCGGGTCGTAGGTACCGCGCGCGGGCAGCCCCCGACCGGCCAGGAAATCCGATACATGATTGGCGTGCCTGATCTTGACGACGATGCCGGGCTCGGACTTGTAGAGAATGAGGTTGAGCGCTGTCTGATCCGGCAGGATTACGGGGTAGGCTCTGTTGCGGTAGCCGGATTGGGGCGCGAGGATGCGGGCGGCGGGGATGCCGTAGCCGGATAGAATTCGCCCGATGATTAAGATTTCTTTTGGCTTTATGATAGTCGGCACTCCGTATAGGCACAATTGTAACATTGGGACGAAGCCGGCTGGTGCCGGTATGACCGGTGTGCTACTTTTATAGGTAATATGTTGATACATAAGCATTTTCGGCGACGGTTGGGTTTGGCGATTTGGCTGGGACTAGCCGGCTCTCTGGGTATTCTGGCCAATCTTTTGGCGCTATCATCGGCTAGCGCGGCCTGTACGGCGCTGCCTACGGGGAGCGGTACGGTGACATTTTCGGTGAGCGCCCCCTCTACTACGAATTACCGGTTCTGGGCCCATATGTACTCACCTTCCTCGGGTAATAACGCCGTGTATTTGCAGATCGACAATAGTTACTGCCAGATTACGGTTGGTAACGCCGCTATGACCGCGGGACAGTTCACGTGGGTGGATTACCAAAGCGGCACTACTACTAACAAGATTAATGTGAGCCTGACGGGCGGAAGCCATACTATTGAGCTGGCTGGGCTGGATCCGGGTGTGGGCGTGGATAAGGTGATGCTCCTGACCGACACTAGTTGTACGCCTACCGGCGACGGCAGTAACTGCGTGGACGCGGTGAGCGGTACACCGACTCCGGTTCCGGTGGGAGGCGCGTCGCCAACGCCCGTCCCTACCTCGGTGGTGAAGCCGGCTCCAGGTGCTACTCCTGGACCAAATGGCGCCACCCCTGTGTCGGGTACGATCTCGCTTCCCAAAGCGTCTCCAAATACCACCCGAACCTACTACCTGGACGACAAGCTCGTGACGAGCGACAAACTGGACACCACGAAGCTCTCGGACGGCACGCATACGCTTAAGATTGTCGAAACGGACGCCAACGGTCAGACTAAGGTTTCGACTCAGAAGTTAGCAGTTAAAAATAATAAAGGTTGGTTGGCCCAGGTACTCGGGTGGTTCGGCCACCCGCTGAATACGGCCGGGGTGGTCGTGGCGGTGGTGCTGCTGGCGAGTGGCGGGTTCGCGCTCTGGCGTTTCAAATTTAGGGTTCGGCCCAGCCTGCCGGTATCACTCGGCGGTTCGGCTAGCCCCGTGTCCGCGGTGTCTCCGGCGGCCACGACAATTGTCTATCCTGATGCGCCAGTTCCCAAGCCATGAGGTATATAAAGCCGAAGTCTGCCTTGAGAACGTGGTGGGCTATACCGGGAATAATGACGAGCTTGCTGGTGGGCTATGTGGTGGTGCGCATCTTCGCGGCGGGGCCGGCCGCGACGTTCTTGGTGCCAGGGGGTGTCTTGGCGGGCAACGCGGCGATAACGAGCAATGGCTCGGCGATCGGCGGGCGGATGGTGACGTTTGGCGTGACGCCGGTACCGACGCCAGCGCCAACTCCGGCGCCGACACCCGCACCGACATCCACACCTGTCGCCGGTGGTGCCGGCCTCTGCGCTACTATACCTAGCACGCCCGGCGTACTGCCCACCGCCGCCAATACCGGCATTCCGGCCGGCACTACCCTTAGCACCGCTGCCCCGGCCGGCGTTCAAGTAACGGCTGACTCCTGGAAGGTTGTTACCGACGGAACCGTCATTAACGGCAAAGACATCATCGATAAGTGGGTCGACATTGAAGCCAACAACGTGACTATTAAAAATTCGCGTATTAAGGCGCCTACCGGCACTTATTGGGCAGTTTATAACGCGAATGAGAATAAATCTGGCCTAACGGTGCTTAATAGCGAGGTTTATTCTTCTGGAGGCGCCCACAACGGCATCATTAGCGAAGATAATACGACAGTGTGCGGCGTCAACGGCCACGGATTCGAGAATATCGTTAGTATTCAGGGGAATAACATTGTCTTCCAAGCCAATTACTTTCATATCAACTTAGCTGCTCCCGCTACCAGCGATCCTCATAACGATGTCATGGAAGTACGCGTCGGTACCAACATTAAGATTCTTGGCAATCGTCTGGTGCAGACCAATACTAATGAAAGCTGGCAACATAACACCAGCGCGTTATACCTCGGGGCAACATATGGCAATATTGACCAGGTAGTAGTGAACGGCAATTGGTTTGGCGGCGGCACCTACTCGCTCTACATGGTGACGGTTAAGGTTGGAACGCCGGCCGTACTGAAGACGATCGATGTCACCAATAATAAGTGGTACCGGAGCAGCTATCAGTACGGTACTGTTTCCACGGACGACGGTAGCTCTTGGAGACCGCGCACCTGGAGCGGGAACGCTTTTGAGGATAACGGCCAGGTTATATCGTTCTAGGATGATGAGATCACCTATCCCCGCGCCGCAGCAGCAGCACGATTAGTGTGGCCGGATACGTGCTTGCGCAAGCGATGCGAATTGCTTAATCCACTACGCCTGCTATGGTAAGCATAAGAGGAATTTGATAAATGCATATGTTGCCGTTCTTTATTATCAACTACGCGGTAACTATTGGCCTGGCTGTTTTGGCCTGGAGAGTGTTGCCGACTACGCGAACCCGGGTGCTCTTCGTTGCGACGTTAGTACTGTTGGCGAGCTACCGGCTTTATAACGTGCCGGAAGGTGATGTCACCGACTGGCTGCACCATGTGCCGTTTTATATCGGCGAGGTCGTGTTTTACTTTTTCCTGGTGGCGTTCGGGCAGCATTATATCGCGAAAGACGCCCAAGCTACCTCGTCTTCGGCGCCGGCCCGGCTGGGTCTGCCGGCGGTGGCGGCCGGCGGCAGTTGGTTTGACTTTCTCACCAACCAAGGGTTGCATCACATTGTGACATTCCCCCTGTATTTCCTGATTCTGGCCGCGAACCGGATGAACTACATGACGATGGATGAGCGCTACCAAGGAGTGGCCAAATGGCTGATGTGGGGTGTGTTTTTCTTCATCGCGGTACATATTGGCGAGTTTCTTATTGAGAGCCAGAACTTGGCGCCGGTATTGAAGGGCTATGTGGAATACCTGGAATTTGGCTGGGTGTATTTGGCTTCGGCTTGTTTGGCGGTGGCGCTTCTGAAATTGCGGAAGGTTAGCCGTGTTTAAGGGATTGTCGCAGGTTCGCACGCAGCTTATTATCAGTTTCTCGCTGGCGATTGTGATCGTGGCGGCCTATGGTTTCTATAGTTTCTCGCTAGCTAGTCAGGCCAGCCAGATATTGCACGGCGTGCTGGCTCACAACCAGACGCTGAGTGGTAGCGAAGGCGCCCAGCTGGACGCGCTGATTCAGCAGCTGCTTAAGGCTTCCTTTATCTTTTTGAGTGTGGGGATCGTGGTGTTTTCGGCGATTCTGGTGAATTTGCTGTTTACGATTACGCCGGCGCTGCGCTTGATCTTGGGCGGTATTAATGAGGTGGTGCGGGGAAACTTGAAGTACCGCATCCGGCTGCAGTCTCATAATGAGTTTGGCAGTATCGCCGGCTTCTTTAACCAAGCTATCGCGGAAGTGGAGCAGCTGCACGAGGAGCTCAAGAAAGAGAAGGCCGGGGTGGAGCGTCAGGTGGATGACCGCACTCAGGAGTTGTCGCGGGAGAAGGCGCGGTTTTTGGCGTCGATCAACAGCTTGCCGTTGGGCTTCATCATGACCAATGTGAGCGGGGCGATTCACACGATCAACCCGGCGATGCAGCACATGCTCGATCTGCGAGCCGGCGACTTGAGCCTGGAAGACATCTCTAAGCGGCTGGAGGGCCGAGTTGGTCTACTGGAGGAACTGCTGACCCAGGCGGCTAAATGTGTGAAGAAGAAATCAATTATTACGCTCAATGAGATCAATGATAACAGCCGGATTTACCGGGCGCTGATCGCGCCGGTGCTTGTCCCCCATACCAAGGAGATTATCGGCACAGCGGTGCTGGTGGAGGATGTGACGGAGGAGCGGGTGATGGCACGGTCCAAGGATGAGTTTTTCTCGATCGCGTCGCACGAATTGCGCACACCGCTGACGGCTATCCGCGGCAATACTTCGATGATCGAGCAGTTTTATACCGAGCAGCTCAAGGACAAGGAATTGCACGAGATGGTGGGCGACATCCATGACTCGAGCGTGCGCTTGATCCAGATCGTCAACGACTTCCTGGATATGTCGCGCATTGAGCAGGGCAAGATGAAGTTTGACCTGAGCGACTTTGACATGCAGAGTGTGGTGCACGATGTGTTTTACGATCTGGGTAGTATACGCGACCAGAAGCACATTTTCTTGAAGTCTGAGCTCGACAAGGGTCTGATGGTGCACGCCGACAAGAGCCGGATTACGCAGGTGGTTTACAACCTAGTGGGCAATGCGATGCGGTTTGTGGAGACGGGCGGGATTACGATCTCGGGTGCGGCCGAGGGCAAGCTCCTGAAGGTGTCTATTACTGATACCGGCCGGGGTATCTCGCCCGAGGGACAGCAGCTGCTGTTCCATAAGTTTCAGCAGGCCAATAACAATATCCTGACGCGTGACGATACGCGTGGTACGGGCCTGGGGCTGTATATCTCGCGGCTGCTGGTAGAGCACATGGGCGGCAAGATCGCGCTGGAGCGGTCCGAGGTGGGCAAGGGGTCGACGTTTAGCTTTACAGTGCCTTTGGTGAAGAAGAAGTAGGGCTTTCGCAGTATATGTGCCAGTGGAGGTGCTTGGTGTGCTGGTACTCCCCTACGTTGGTCATGAGACGAGTATAGCATTGACTTTGGGCTGGAAGTCGAAAATCGGCTTAGTGCGGTGTAATAGTAGGGCATGAATGAACCACGGCTTACCCACCTTCATAACTCGTAATCCAACTGTACGATTCCGGTACCCGCTCCAGGAGATCGCCCCTAGGGCCGACAATCGCGCTACAGCCATATGCTAATGTGTCGCTATCCTGGTGAATTACATCCGAAGAGACAATATAGCACTTAGATTCAGTTGCACGATCAATTAAGTTAGGTAGATGTTTGTTGCGGTACTTGACCGCTTTCTCGGTGGCAAGACGGTTATTGAGTGGGTAGAAGATGACCTGTGCGCCTTGCGCTGCTAATGCAAGTGCTCCTTCTGGAAAACGAGCATCATAGCAGATGTTTATACCGAAGGTTACGTTATTGATGGTAAAGATGGGGCATTGCTCGCCTGGCGTGAAGTTCTCTTCAAAAATGTGCACTTTGCGATATTTACCAAGAAGTTTTCCCTTGTGTATGACGACGGCTGTATTAAAATAACCCCCATCCTCTTCTTCGATGAGGCCAATAATCGCAGCTGTCTTGTACCGCTTCAATTTCTTCAGCACTGCCTGGAATTCGTCTGAAGTTAATGAAATTGCTCGGTTTTTGGTGAGTGATTTGTCGAGAGTGTACCCCTGGAGGAAACATTCAGGAAAACAGAGCACATCAACCCGCTGTACGTCCGCATATGCCATATACGCTTCAATAACCTGCAAGGCAGCTGGAATGTCACCCTGAATATCTTGGAGCTGCGTAGCAGCTACTTTCCACTTCCAGGATTTTTTCACCGGGTCTTTTGGAGACTGCGAGGGGAACTGCTGGATATATTTATAGGCTCGCTCCCAGGGTGGGTATGGGAAGAACTGAGGTGGCAGATGACCTTCCACGTTGTCGAGCAAACCATTCTCGAGCACGATTTTCGTACAGTTCCAGTCTGGGAAGTGTGTCTTATACGCTGCGGTATGTGTTTCGAGCAGCTCTTTCTCAAGTGTCCAACCGTTAAAGTCGAAAGCCCATGTACCATCACTGGCGTACATATGGCTCCCGGGAAAGCCCTCGTTAGGTTTTATATAGACGAGCTTGAACCCCTCGTCACGATGCATCCAAGAAAACAAATGGCCTAATATGTGACAGGCGCCTGCGGCAAAGAACGCTTTATCTGGCCGGTTCCAGGCCTTAAAGATATCTAGTCTTTCTTCGCGTGTACGTCCAACAATCCCGGGTTGATACATGGGTAGCTCCTTTTTTTATTTTTGTTCAAAAGACGATTTGTATAAACCTCTCACAGCTTGCCATTAGTGTAGCATTGCCAGGTAAACCATCAACTAAAGACCTAGGATCCTAAAACATCGGGCGCTATATCAAAAAGACCCCCGAAGGAGTCTTTTTTGATTCGGACTAAATGTCGAGAATCGACTAACGCTTGCCGGTAGAAACGGCCGAGATGGTCGCGGCGGCGTCGACTTTGATGCCGGGGCCCATGGAGGTGGTGGCCGACATGGCCTTCACGTAGGTGCCCTTGGCGGAGGAAGGCTTGGCCTTCATGACCGCGCTCAGGAAGGCGGTGGCGTTTTCGCGCAGCTGCTCGGGCTTGAAGCTGGCTTTGCCGATGACCTGGTGCAGGATGGCTTGCTTGTCGATGCGGAATTCGACCTTACCGGCTTTGGCTTCTTTGACGGCCTTGGCGGGGTCGGGGGTGACGGTGCCGGACTTGGGGTTCGGCATCAGGCCGCGCGGCCCCAGGATCTTGGCGACTTTGCCGAGGGTAGCCATGCCGGCGGGAGTGGAGATGAGCATGTCGAAGTCGGTTTTGCCTTTTTCGATAGCGGCGATCAGCTCGTCGGTGCCTACGAGGTCGGCGCCGGCGGCTTTGGCTTTGTCGGCGGCTTCACCGTCGGCGAAGACGGCCACACGGATGGTCTTGCCGGTGCCGTGGGGCAGCACTACGCTGGAGCGGACCATCTGGTCGGCCTGGCGGGGGTCGACGCCCAGGTTGATGTGCAGCTCGACGGAGCTGTCAAACTTGGTCGTGGCGGTCTTTTGGGCCAGGTCGAGGGCGTCGTCGAGACTGTAGAACAAGTTTCGGTCGACCAGCTCGGCGGCCTTGCGGTACTTCTTGCCGTGTTGGTGCAGCGGGTTGGGCTGCTGGCGCTGACGAACCTTGGGGGTTTCATCTTCGTTTTCGACGTGCAGCTCTTTGGCGGCTAGGCGAGCGGCCTCTTCTTCGGCTTCGCGGAGGGCTTTGGCGCTGTGCTTGCCGGCCTTGGCGAGTTTGACCGCTTCGGCAGCTTCGGCCTGCTCTTCGGTTTCGGCTTCGTCGTCTTTGACCTCGGTCTTGGCGACGTCGTCGCTGAGCTCGATCTCGGGAGCGTCCTCGCGGACCTCGGCGATTTCGGCGGCCTTCTCGTCGTCGGCTTTAATTTCTTCTACTACTTCGGCAGTCTTGTCTTTTGCCATAATGATTTCTCCTCGTGGTTCGAGCGGCGCTCGTGAGCGCCTCCCACGTTAGTTAATTAACCTTCGACTTCGATGCCCATGCTGCGGGCTTGGCCGGCCACGATCTTGGCGGCGCCTTCGAGGCTGTGGGCGTTCATGTCTTTCATTTTCTTCTCGGCCAGTTCGTTGACCTGAGCCTGGGTGAGGGTGCCAACTTTGGTCTTGTTGGGTACGCCCGAGCCCTTGGCGACGCCGGCGGCTTTGCGGATCTGGCTGGCCATGGTCTCCGAGGTGTAGGTGAAGGTAAACGAGCGGTCTTCGAAGATGCGGACGCGGACGGTCAGCACTTGGTCGCCGAGGTCGCGGGTCTGTTCGTTGAACGCACCGATGAATTCCATCATGTTTACGCCGTGCGCACCCAGCATGGAACCGACCGGCGGGGCGGGGGTAGCCTTGCCGGCGGGAACGCGGAATTTAATATTGCCTTTAACTTTTTTGGTGGCTTTTGCCATGGGGTTCTCCTTTGTGGTGCAAGCGGCCCGGGTGAGCCTCCCACTGATTATTAATAGCTAAATGATTGAGGCCTAAAGCTTCTTGACCTGCAGGCTGTCGAGCTCGACGGGGGTCTCGCGGCCAAACATGTTGACCAAGACCTTGATCTTGCCCTTGTTCTCGTCGATCTCGTTGACCATGCCGTCGAAGCCTTTGAAAGGCCCGTCGACGATATTGACCGACTCGCCAATGGTGAAGTCGATCTTAAACTTGGGCTCTTCGACGCCCATGCGCTTCTGGATGTGTTTGACCTCATCTTGGCTGATGGGCGTAGGCGTGGTGCCCGAGCCGACGAAGCCGGTGACATTGGGGGTGTTGCGGACGACGTACCAAGAATCTTCGGTGACATCCATCTCGACCAGCACGTAGCCGGGGAAGATGCGGCGCTCGACGATGCGGCGACGGCCGTTTTTGATTTCGATCTGGTTTTCTTTGGGTACGATGACGTCGAAGATCTTGTCGGCCATGTGCATCGTCTCGATGCGCTGGCGCAGATTTTCGGCGACGCGGTCTTCGTAGCCCGAATAGGTATGAATCACGTACCAGTTCTTATTCTTGGTGTCTTTGACAGCCATGCTTATCCTTTAACGATTATTTTTTGAACGAGGGTGGTAAAAACGAAATCGAGTGAGCCGAGAACGGCCGACATGATGATCGAAAAGATGATAACCAGAATCGTGAGGCGCATGGTTTGGCGCCGGGTGGGCCAGGCGACTTTAGCGAGCTCGGCCCGCGAGGCGGCAAAGTACTCAATAAGTGGCTTCACGTGTTTGGTTCTCTCCTTTGATGGCCAAATTAAAAAAGCCCGTGGCTTTGTCAATAAATATGCCTGAAATGAGGGAAAATGTCAATGGCTAAAAGGCTTTGAGCCACGGCAAGGCCAGGGCGGCGGCAACGAGGAGTGTGGTGAGTGCGACAATCAGGCTCAGTGCGCCGCGGTTGGCGTCGCTGGGCTGGCGGCTGGAGAGGAGTGAGACGAGTGCGTCTGGTTGGTCTACGGTGATGAGCCGGCGGTAGAGCGCCGTCCACCAGGTGGCCGTGCCGGCGCCGAAGAGCGCCCCGGCTAGCCAGGCGAGGATGGTGACACCGGCGATGACCGCCCAGTGCCAGTGGGGTGGTGCCGCCAGGACGAAGGCTATGGCCAGTGCGGCGAGCGGCACCGCTAGGATGAGCTCCAGGGCGGCAGACATAAAGCGTAGGCCCAGGAGCTCGAAGCGGTGGCTGAAGAGACGCCAGCCGAGCTTGGCGGCGGCTACGGGCGTCTGCTGGGTGAGTACTATGGCGACCGCTGCTAAGCCACGGGAGAGGGCTAAGGCGGTAAGGAGGTATAGCAACACCAGGAAGGCCGTGAAGATGGCGGCTATTTGGAGCTGGGTGTCGACCGGCCAGCTACCTCCGCCCGCGACCAAGAGGGCGCCCATGCCCGCCAAGAGCACTAGCTCAGCCAGGCCGAAGCCTAGATCGAGTAGTAGACGGCGGCCGAAGGTATTGACACCGACGCCGAGCTGACGCGTGAACGGGACGGGGCGTTGGTCGGCCTCGCGAGCGACGCCATAGGTGATGGCGGCTTGGCCGACGCTGCGGCCGATGTAGTACAAGACGGCTAGGAGGGTGGCCTCGATGAGCAGGGGCGGCCCGCCGTGGCTCAGGCGTGTAGCCATAGTGGAGAGGCCGCCGGTGAGCAGCAGCCAAGCCCCGTAGGCGCCGGCGGCGGCAAAGCTTAGCGCGCCCAGGGAGGCCAAGACGATGAGCCGGGGGCGCATGCGCGCGCGCATACTAAAGGTCAGTACGGCGCCGAAGTGCAAGGGCGGTACCCCGACTTTGTGAACGGCGTGGTGTGGTTTCTTGAACGGGCGGATTTTTTGGACCGTCGGGGCCGGGGCGGAAGGTTGTGGCGCCGGCGTGGCTTTGGCGGCCGCCGGGACGTGCGCGTGGCGCGTGTGTACGCCGCGAGGGGCAATGTCGCTCATGCGGCGCGGGCCACCGGCGGGAGTGGGCGCGGCGGCAGCCAATTTGGGCGCCGAGGGTAGCGGGGCGGGCGCGGCCGACGCGATGGTACGGGGTACGTCCAGGCGGCCGGATTTAGGGCGGCCGGCCTTGCGTTTCTTGGGCTTGGCCTCCCCCGTGGGTTTGGGATCTGATGATTTGGAGACGGCCTTGAGTGGGTTTATGCGTGAGCGCGGTTTGATGATGCCGGCGACATCCTCCGATACGGGAGGTGTCCCGGGCTCATCCGATTCGAGGGCGGCTAGCACGGGAGGCCCGGCCGTGGGTTCGTCCGGATTGACCGGCAGGATCTTGACCCCTTCGGGAAGACCGTTTTCTTGCACCGCTACGCCGGCCGTGCTTTTCTTGACGGCTGACTCGGGTACCATTTGGCCACAGTTAATGCAGAAATGCTGATCCTGCACGGCTATGACTTGATCTGAATGACAATTTGGGCAAACCATTAGCATTATTTAAGCATCCCTGGGCAAACTTCTCAACGTGGCTATGCTTCGGAAGTTATCCCCCGCTATCCCCAGAATTTTTGTACGTTCTACCAACAAAGGGGGTATTGGCTTTAGTGATTTGTCTAAAGTACCCATGTTATCTCCGGTGTAGGGGCTGCGCGGCGGCGGCTTGGGCCGAGGCGGTTATTTTTTCGGGTTCGGCGGTGTCGATATAATTTGGCACGGACACTCTAAAGGTGGAGCCGTGATTTAGACGCGACGTGAAGGTAATGTCGGCATTGAGTTTCTCGGCTAGTTTGTGGGTGATGTAAAGCCCGAGCCCAGTGCCGCCGGTTTGGCGGGTACGGAAGTCTTCGGAGCGGTAGAATTTGGTGAAGATCTTGGATTTATCGCTGGCGGATATGCCGATGCCGGTATCGGAGACGGCGAATTGAACCCCGCCGGGAATTTTCTCCGCTTCCAGGGTGACGGTTCCGCTGTCCGTGTATTTGATGGCATTGGTGAGGAAGTTTTGCAGGATTTCGTGAAGTTCGTGCTCGCTGGTGACGAGGTTGCCGAGATCTTCGCTTAGTTTGGTCTCTAGCTTTAGCTGTTTGGCTTCGGCCTGGGCGCGGTAGTCGCGGGCCAGCTGCTCCAAAAACTGGCGTGTGTCGATGATCTCATGGTTGAGCTTGAGCGCCCCCCGTTCGGCTCGCGAAAGTGTGGTGAGGTCCTGGATGAGCTCGCCGAGGAAGACGATATTCTCGTGAGTTTGGTTGAGAAGTTTTTTGGCTTTGGGATCGATTTTGGCGAAGCCGGGTAACAGAGCGGTGGACAGATTGGCCTCGGCTATCGCCAGGGGCGTGCGCAGTTCGTGCGAGGCGACTGATATAAACTCATCGCGCTCTTCGTCGAGGGATTTTTGCTTAGTGATGTCGCGGAAGACGACCATATACCCGCCCCAATTGTCGGAGCCGTAGCCGAAGACATGCACCGGAGAGACGGTGAGGTCGAGGATCATTTTGGAGCCGTCGCCGGCTTCGTACTGCAGGTCTTGACGGCTCATGGCGTGGTCGTCGTGAGTGATGAGCTTGAGCAGATTGACGCGTTTGCCCCGGCTGTTTTGGAGCGGCAAGAGCTCGTTGATGGAGTTGCCGCTGATGTCGCGGTTGGTGTTGAGGAGCTCGAGAGCCGCCGCGTTGTAGAGGTAGACCTTGCCTTCGGCGTCGACGGCCAGCACGGCGTTGGAGAGGCTGTTGATGAGGCTGAGCAGCCGCTGCCGTTCGTTTTCGATGCGCCGAGTAAAGCGTGATTCTAGTAGATATTCTTCGTCGCGGCTGCGTACAGACTGCTCGGCCACCAAGCTAAATACCACTAGCAGGACGAGCTTGATGATGAACTGGAATTCAGGAGTGTTGGGCAGCGGCGCGAGCCCGACCTTGAGCAGAATGAGGGTAATGAAGACCTGGGCGCTCAGCGAGAAGGCGAACCCGGCGATGCCGAATGAGGCAATAACAGCGATAATGAGGAGGAAAAATAATGGGTAGTATGGGCTGGAAAGGCCGCCGGACAAAACCGCCAGCGACAGCACGAACACATGATCTACCGCCAGCGAGTTCATGCGCGAATTAAAGAACGGCAACTGGGCGACGCGGCGGTTGTAGCGGATGCCATTGTAGATCGCCATGAGGATAATCATGGTCATAACGACCAGTCCGTTGGACGAGGCGTCAAAGGGGAAGGTGATCAGGACGAGTACGAGACAAATCCAGCGAATCGTCCGTGAAGATGATTCGAAGTATTCGTCCCGGTCAAAGACTGGCGGAGTAAGGTGGGCCTTCATATCTATGTATTAGCATAACCGTAATGCGGGGGCTTTGACTAGGGGCGTTTTAGGAAGCGGCCGCGGTAACGGTAGGCCAGCCAGCCGAGAATAGCGATAAGGCCGAAGCCAAGCGAAAACCATAGCCACCCCCAGAGGTTGCCGGATTCGCCATCGGTCTGGTGGGGCGCGCCGTCGGCCTCGCCGGCTAGCACGCGCAGAGCGTCGCTGGTGGTGGGCGCTTGCAGGGCGCTGGCGTTGGGGGCGGTTAAGCCGGTGGCATCGCTGGTGGTCGATTGCAGAGGCGATAGGCCGGCTGGTTGCAGCGAGGCGGCGTCGGCACTAGACCCGCCGGCTTGTGTGGTAGACTGCGGCCCCAGGCCGGAGGCGGGGTTGGGCGTTGGCGCCGGCGAAGCTAGGGTGTCGTCGGCCAAGATTGTGGCTGGAGCAAGGGTAAATGCTGCTATGAGGAGAGGGATGATGAAGCGTTTTGACATGTGGTCATTGTAACCGTTCCCCCATCCGGCTTCAAACCAGGTTAGGTAAAACGCCTGTGCTTTGGCATAATGGGACGTATGATAACTCCTCCCCGCCGGTCGCGATGGTATTTGGTGTGGTATCCGATCATCGCGGTAGCTGTGATCGATGTGGTGTACCAGCTGCTCATCTCGTGGCGTCAAGCAGACCTTATCCTTCACGCCCGGCCGGGGTCGTTGTTGCTCGCGATGCTCAATCAAGTGGCGGTTTATGTAGTGCTAGTGCCGGCCATGCAGCAATTCTTCGAGACGGCGAATATCCGGCTATCGGGCTGGCGGGTTTTTAGCCTGATCGGAACGGGACTAGCCTTGGCCAAAATCGTGCCAGCTGGTGAGTATGTGGTGTGGCGTACGCAGCTGCGGCGGTTCCGTGGAGGCGTGGGGGCCGCGACTCAGTGGCAAGTCATGTACTACGTCTGGATGTTTGGCTGCTTGATAGGATTGTTCTTTGTAGGGGAGGTTCTGACGCTCCTGATCCGGCCCCACGCTCACTCCGCTACGGTTATTGGAAATTTGCGCTTTATTCCCATAGGCGCTAGCTTGGTATTTTTGCTCCTGCTACTGCTGTCGCGTTTTTCTCGGGCGCGGTCGGCTTTGGTGAAGTTCGCGGCTGATAAGCTGGGGAGCCGGACGCTCTCCCCGCTTGGAATTATTCGGGACCGGCGTCTGAACCGGGGATTTTTGGCTACACTGACGTTCGCTTCGGTCTCGGTGTGGCTGATCGAAGCGTTTACGATGTTTTTGTGCTTGCGATCGGTGGGCGTACACGTGCCTCTGACGCTGGCGCTGTTTGGTTTTACCTTTGCCCGGATCTTTACCTTCTTGCCGCTGACGCCGGGTGGAATTGGCGAAATCGAGGCTGGGATGAGCTTGTTTTTCGCGGCGTATGGCTTCCATGTGCTGCCGGTGCTGACGGGTACAGTGCTATACCGGCTGATTACATACTGGGTGCCGTTATTTTTGGGCGTGGGGACATACGCTGGCTTGCGGTGGGGATCTTCGTCCGGAAGCGGTACGGCCGGTACACCGCTATTCGCCGCGCAGTTGCACAGACGAGGGGGCGTTCGGGCTTAGCCGGCGCGGTGGCGCTTGCGTTCGTTGTTGGTGAGGTAGCGCTTGCGCATGCGGAGATTTTGAGGGGTCACTTCGAGCAGTTCGTCGTTTTCGATGAAGTCGAGAGCTTCTTCCAGGGTGAGCTGGGTGAAGGGCGTGAGCTGGGTGGTCATGTCGGTGGAAGAGGCGCGTACGTTGGTAAGCTTCTTTTCCTTGGCGACGTTGATTTCCATGTCTTCGCCGCGGCGGTTGATACCGATGATCATGCCTTCGTAGACCTTGGTACCAGGCCCGATAAAGGCGTTGCCGCGCTCTTCGACGGTACCGAGGCTGTAGGTGGTGGAGGAGCCGGCTTCGCTGGCGATGAGCACACCGTTGCGGAGCTGCTGGAGAGCCGCGCCGAGGGGCTCGTAGCCTTTGAGGAGGCTGTTGACGATAGCGGTGCCTTTGGTGCCCGTGAGTAGAACGTTGCGCAGGCCCAAGAGGGTGCGGGTGGGCAGCGTGTAGATGAGCTGGGTAGTGTTCTTGGTGGTGGGCTCCATGGTGATCATGTTGGCCTTGCGGCGGCCGAGCTCGGAGGTGACGGCGCCGACGTATTCTTCGGGGACTTCAACGGTGAGCTCTTCGATGGGCTCCATGACCTTGCCGTTTTCTTCCTTGGTGACGACCTGGGGCCGGCCGACTTCCATTTCGAAGCCTTCGCGGCGCAGCGTCTCGATGAGGACGGAGAGGTGGAGCTCGCCGCGTCCGGATACCAGGAAGTCGGTGCCGCGGTCGATGACGCGCAGGCCGACATTGGTCTCAAGCTCGCGCTCGAGGCGGGCGCCGATCTGACGGCTGGTGGTGAACTTACCTTCTTTGCCGGCAAACGGGCTGGTGTTGGGTCCGATCTGGATCTGAAGCGTGGGAGCTTCGATTTCCATGACGGGCAGCGCCTCGGGGGTCTCGGGGTCGGTCAGGCTACCGCCGATGTTGGCGGCGCCGATGCCGGTGATCCAGACGATATCGCCGGCGACGGCTTCGGTAACTTCGATGCGCTCGAGGCCTTGGGCTACGAAAAGCTTGTCGGCCTTGGCGCCCGACACGGTGCCGTCGCGGTGGATGTAGGCGAGCGCCTGGCCGGCCTTAATGCTGCCGCGCTGAATGCGGCCGATGGCGTATTTGCCCTGGTACGAGTCCCAGGAGAGCGACGTGACGAGCATCTGGTAGGGGCCGTTGAGGTCGACGCGCGGAGCTGGAATATGGTTGATGATGGCGTCAAAGATAGGGTTTAGATCGCCGGTGGCTTCGACTTCGGCTTCGGTGGGCTCGTGGTCCCAAGCTTTGCCGTCGCGGCCGATGGCGTAGTACACGGGGAATTCGAGCTGGTCGTCGGAGACGGCGAGGTCTAAGAACAAGTGCTCGATCTCTTCGACGACTTCCTTGGCGCGTTGGTCGCGTTTGTCGATTTTGTTGACCACTACGACGGGCTTGAGGCCGAGGGCCAGGGCGCGGGTGAGCACGAACTTGGTCTGGGGCATGGGGCCTTCTTGGGCGTCGACGATGAGCAGGCAGCCGTCGGCCATGTTGAGGGTGCGCTCGACCTCACCGGAGAAGTCGGCGTGACCCGGAGTGTCGATGATGTTGATTTTGAATCCGTTGTGATTGACCGCGATGGTCTTGGCCGAGATAGTAATCCCCCGCTCGCGCTCCAGGTCGCCGGTGTCGAGGATGGCGGTCTGCTGCATTTCGGCTTGGTTGTCGCGGAAGGTCTTGGACTGCTTGAGCAGGCCGTCTACGAGCGTGGTCTTGCCGTGGTCGACGTGCGCGATAATGGCGACGTTGCGGATCTGATCGGTTTTGATGATGGTGGGATTCATATGGTATGGCTCACAATTTAAAACGCCCGAGCAGTAATGATCACGCTCGCGCGGGTATGTATTGCTGATATTTTAACATATCTCATTTGGTTTGTCAGGTGTTATTATACTACCATATTCAGTGCTATAGGTCAATAGTGTTCCCGTGAATTGGGGCGGACAGAAGGCAAACTCGCGTTCGGTTACTATTACGAACTTCGGAAACCTAAGGACGGGAGGGTTATATTTAGGCTCATCTGGTGAGTTCCATTCATAGTGATGTCCGAACTTCGTACATCGCGCGAGATACTTGAACCCAGTCCTCATTCATGGTAAAAAATGATTACAGGCAATGACGCGGCCGACACCGCACGAGCTGGGAAAAGAACACCACATTGGTCATTAGAACTCCCCGGGTATGCCCGTAATAGCTGACATGAAGGCTGCGCTGGCGCAGCAAAGCAAGGTGGCACCACGGAATTATTTCGTCCTTGCGGGCTTTTCGCTGATTTTCGGCTGGAAAGCGCGCAAGGATTTTTTGATTGAGAAGGAGAACGTTTTTAATGAATGACACAACGGTTCGGGAATTAAAAGAGCACATTGGTAAGACCACCACGGTTCGGGGCTGGCTGCACAAGCGGCGGGATATGGGCGGCATTGTGTTTGTGATATTGCGCGATCGTACCGGCGTGGTGCAAGCGGTGGTCAAGGATGAAGTTGAGGTTGCTAAACTTGGCGGTTTGCAGAATGGTTCGGTCCTACGCCTGACCGGCAACGTAGTAGACGAACCGCGCGCCGCCGGTGGCGTGGAGCTGCATGAGCCAAAGCTGGAGATCGTTTCGGCGGTTTCCGAGGTAATGCCGATCGAGATCGACAAGCCGATCGACCACAAAAGCGAAAACTTCGACACCTTGTTTGAAAACCGGGCGATAAACCTGCGCAACCTGAGTGAGCGGGCGATCTTTCGGGTGCAGGCTGCCATGGGTCAAGGTTTTCGCAAGTTCTTTGAAGAGCGTGAGTTTACCGAGATTCACACCCCTAAGTTGTTGGCGGGTGCTACTGAGGGTGGCGCCGAGGTCTTCAAAACTGAATATTTTGGGCAAATGGCTACCTTGGCCCAATCGCCGCAGTTTTATAAGCAGATGATGGTGGGCGTATTCGAGCGCGTGTTTGAGATGGGGCCGGTGTACCGTGCCGAGCCAAGTGTCACTACGCGCCATATGAGTGAATATATTTCGCTGGACGCCGAGATTGGTTTTGTTGATTTTGATGAATTGCTGACGATGATATCTGAAGCTCTCAACTTCATGGTGGATTATGCCTGGAAACACACCCGCGAAGAGCTTGAGCTGCTCGGCGCCCAAAAGCCGAAGCTGGCCAAAGAATTACCGCGGCTAACAATGGCCGAGATCCATGATTTGTATTCCAAGGCTACGGGCGAGAATACTCGCGATGAGCTCGATCTCTTTCCCGCTGAAGAGCGCTGGATTTGTGAATACGCGGCCAAAGAGCTGGGTTCCGAAGCGGTGTTCGTGACGGAATGGCCGATGCGGGATGCGAAATTTTACCATCTAGGTGACGAAAAGCACCCCGAAGTGGCTGTAAGAGCCGACCTGCTGTTCCGGGGGATTGAGATTGTGACAGCCAGTATGCGAGAGCACCGTTATGACGTCCTCGTGAAACAGCTGCGTGAAATGGCCAATGGCGACCCAGAGAGCGAAGGTTTCAAGTATTATCTGAGTGCTTTTAAGTACGGGATGCCGCCGCACGGCGGGTTTGCCATGGGCTTGGAGCGCGTGACGCAGGAGATGATCGGTTTGAGTAACGTCAAAGAAGCTACTCTCTTCCCGCGCGACACCAAACGCTTGGCGCCGTAGATTTCCGGCTCGTATAACGCTTAAGCTTCCTGTATTATGCTGGTATAAGACTGAGTTGGTGGCGAGGTGAATGAAGTTATCGTTTAAACTTCTTACAGTTACGGTGGGTATTGCCGTGGTGTGCTTGGGCGTGGCGCTCGCGCTGGTGTACGGTGCTATCACTACGGCTATCCAAGGGCAAATTAACGCCCGGCAGCTCGAGATTAGCCATCAGACCATCGACAAGATTGACCGTTTTATGGCTGAGCGCCAGGTCGATATTCAGGCTTTGGGTCAGCAGGATCAACTGCAGCGCTTTATCTCCGCGCGTCTGACTGACACGTCTAAGGCCGAGGCTACTAATAATATGAACGCTTTCAAGGCCTACGCTGCCGACTGGAGCGATTTGGGTATTCTGGATTTGAACGGCAGCATCGTGGCCTCGACGAACGCGAAGCTATTGGGACCGAAGCTGCTCAGTGATTACCCTCAGCTGAGCGAGCTCTACCAAAGAGCCCGCAAAGGTGAGATAGCGTATTCGGATGCGTTTCCGTCACTGGGTACCCACAAAGCGGTGTTCGTATATATGGCGCCGATCCGCCGCAACGGCACGGTCGTGGGTGTGGTCGGTGGAAATGTCGCTTGGTCTTCGGTGATTAGCATCCTCCAGAGCGTCAAAGGTTCGACGGCCAATTTGGTGAACCGGGATGGTCTGTTGCTTGGAGATAACGAACCCAATGATGAGGCTGAATTTTTGTACAAAGATTACAGCAACACGGCGGCTTTTGCCCACGCCCGGTCAAAAGCCGCCGACTCGACTGTACTGCCGGAACTCGATCACCCCAAGAAACAAGCGGTAAACTCGCACGTTGTTGAGTCGGGGTACAAGTCGTATCGCGGCAATGGTTGGATCTTGATACTGGACACACCCACGGACGTGGCGTTTGGTCCGGCTCGCCGGTTGACGTTTAGTGTCTTTGGTATTATCGCCGCCGTGGTGGTGTTGGGTATTTTGGCTATCTTCTTCTTCGTGAATCGCAGCATTATGCAGCCGATCCGATTGCTGAGCCGGGCCGTAAACCGGGTGGCGTTGGGGGATTTGACCCAAACGGTAAATGTAAAGTCGAGAGACGAGCTAGGGGTATTGGGCCGTAACTTCAACGAAATGACGTTTCAGTTAGCCGACACTCACCGGGGCCTAGAGACGGCCAGCCGGGCCGCCAAGGAAGATCGCGCGCAGCTGGAGTCGTCGATCAACAGTCTACGGCAGGGCTTTATTTTGACCGATGGTAGCGGCGGGACAACTATCCTCAACCAATCGGCGCGCAAGATGTTTGGCGCGCGTAACGACTCGGACGAGCTTTCTCTGGAGACTATCGCCAAGGTGCTGCCGGAAGATCTCAACTTAGTGGAGCAGGTTCACCAGACGTTGTTTAAGCATAAGCCCGCGAAATTCACGTATTTGCCGATCCGCAACCGGTTTGTGAGTCTCTATCTGACTCCGGTACTCAATGAGAACAGCCCGATTGGCTGTGTGCTGCTGTTTGACGACGTGACCGAGGAGCGGATTTTGCAGCGGTCGCGCGATGAGTTTTTCTCTATCGCCTCGCACGAATTACGCACACCACTCACGGCCATCCGGGGCAACGCGGCGCTGATTGAGCAGTATTATCCCAAGATGCTGGAGGATTCAAACTTGCGCGAGATGGTGCAGGATATCCATGCGTCGAGTACCCGCCTGATCGAAATCGTGAACGACTTCCTGGACGCATCACGGCTGGAGCAAGGCAAGATGAAGTTTGAATACTCGGTGTTTTCGGTAGAGGAGGTGATCGAGAAAGTAATCTATGAGCTGGCGGGCGTGAGCCGCGACAAGAAGCTGTACTTGCGCTTTGAGCACAACCCGAAGAGCTTGCCCCAAGTCTACGCCGACCTAAACCGTGTAAAGCAGATCGTCTACAACTTGATCGGAAACGCTATGAAGTTTACTGAGACCGGTGGGATCACTATTCGGGCCGAGATTGACGGCCGCAATCTGAAAGTGTTGATAAACGATTCCGGCCGTGGCATCTCAGAAGAAGGTCAGCAGTTGCTGTTCCATAAGTTTCAGCAGACCGGCGCGAGTTTGATTACACGGGACACCACTCGTGGCACCGGCCTGGGCCTGTATATCTCAAAGCTTCTGGCCGAGCGGATGGGCGGCCGGATTCGGCTGGAGAAGTCTGAGATTGATAAGGGCAGCGTATTTAGCTTCTCCCTGCCCCTAGCGGAGGTAGTGAACGCTATGACGAAGCCGGCTTCCGCCGCCGCCCCTACCAAGGCCAAGCGTAAGGCCTAGCCGATAGTCGTGTGGAACAGGCGGCCGATGAAGTAGGTGGCGCCGGCCGCGATGATGAGGACGAGTAGCTGGCGCGCTGCGGCGCGGACCCAGCGGCCGTTGGTGGTGTTGCCGAGGTAGGCGCCGATGCCGAGCGCCGCCAGGGCCGACACCGCGAGCGAGGTGACAATGGCTGTTCCGCCGCGCAGCGGAAACCAAGGGATGAGCGGTACGAGCGCACCAAGCGAGAACATTACAAAGGAAGAGCCGGCTGAGCCCCAGGCTGAGCCGAGCTCGTCGGGGTTGATGCCGAGTTTGCCGCGCGCGTATACGGCCATGGCCTTTTCTGGATCGCGCGAGATCTCTTGACTGGCGGCGGTGGCGGTGGCGGGCGTCATGCCGTCTTCGATCATGACATCCCGGAGGATGGCCTTGGCGTTTCCCGGGTCGCTGCGGAGTTGCTCGCGCTCGGCCTCGAGGATGCTTGAGAGCAGTTCTACCTGACCGCGCATCGAGATGTACTCCCCCACCGCCATCGAGCAGGCCCCAGCGATGAGGCTGGCGATACCCGCTACTTGGATGATGCCCGGCGAGGCGCCGGCGCCGGCCACGCCCAGAATGAGCGATACGTTCGTCACCAAGCCGTCGCTCACGCCGAGCAGGGCCGCGCGGGCGGTGCCGCTCTGGGCCTGCTCAATTTTCTTGTGGGATTTGGGCTTGGGTGTAGTGGCCTTCATGTAGCCTATTTTACCAACGACTAGCCGAGGATGCTAATGGCGCGGGCAGCCACTAGTACTACGGTCACAAGCGCGGTGATCGATTGGATCATCATGAGGATCTTGGCCCGGTGGGATAGCGGCACCGTATCGGCCGAGGCGAAGTTGGTGACATTGGTGGCCGAGAGGTAGAGATAGTCGGTAAATCCTGGCAACCAGCCGGCGGGAGAAAATTTGGGGTGAGCCATCTGGGTGAAGAGAAAGTCCACTCCGGAACGCCGCGTAGTTCGCCGGTCCGGCCCGCCTCCGTCCATCTCCCAGTAGCCGAGCGCGAACATAAAGATATTGGTGACATAAATGGCCACTCCATTGGCCAGAAGTTCGCGTCCGGTGAGGGTGGTATGGCCGTTTATGAGGACTTCGAGCAGGAGAAGTAGCGACACCATATTTACCACGGCGATGATGGTGATGAGCGACATGGTGAGGGTACGGCGTGGGCGGGAGACCCGGTGGTAGGCGTCCGGCGTCACTACGGCCAGGGCGGCCATCAGGAGTATCTCCAGGCCGATGAGCAGGAATTTGTTGTAGGGCAAAAGGGCCGGCGCGGTGAGGAGCTGCAAGATGATTACGACGATCACTCCGAGCTGCAAGTGCCAGATGGGGTCGTGCGTGCGGCGGAATATTTTGCTCATGTAAAGATACCGAGCAATCCGTGCAGAAGGCCAATAATGGCGTCGATGAAGGCCTTGGCGAGGTTAAGAATGGCTTCGAAGAAGTGAACGATGAGGGTGAGGAGGCTGGTAATGAGATCCATGTTTTTATTCTAGTTGATGTAGCCCTTAGCGACCAGGAGTTCGGCCATTAGTATGGCGCCTCCGGCCGCGCCTCGGATGGTGTTGTGAGAGAGCGCGATAAACTGCCAGTCATGTGCGCGGCCGGGGCGAAGCCTGCCCATGGTAATGCCCATGCCGCCGTATATTCCCCGGTCGAGGCCGGTCTGAGGGCGGTCGGGCTCGTCGAAGTAGGTGATGAATTGCTTGGGCGCCGAGGGGAGATTCAGGCCGGCGATGGGATTAAGGTACCGCGTGACGGATTCGAGGATCTGGTCTTTGGTGGGGTTTCGGTCAAACGTAACGCTGACGCTTGCCAGGTGGCCGTCGGCTACCGGGACGCGAATGCAGGTGGCCGCGATGGCGGGCGCCGTGGCCGGCTGGAGTTTGCCGTCGTGGAGGGAGCCCCAGATTTTGAGCGGTTCTTGCTCCGATTTTTCCTCTTCACCCCCGATGAACGGAATGACGTTGTCGGTCATTTCGGGCCAAGTAGCGAAGGTTTTTCCGGCTCCGGATATCGCTTGCAAGCTAGTGACTACAACGTGGGCCGGGCCGAACTGTCGCAGCGCCGTCAATACAGGGACGTAGGTCTGGATGGAGCAGTTTGGCTTGACGGCGATGAGACCGGCTTTCCATCCCCGCTTGCGGCGTTGGATGGGTATGAGCTCGGCATGCTCCGGGTTTACTTCTGGTATCAGCATGGGAATATCGTCTGTCCAGCGGTGCGCTGAATTGTTGGAAATTACCGGGATTCCGGCGGCGGCGTAGGCGATCTCAATATCTTTAATGGCGGCTTTGTCCATGTCGAGGGCGCAAAACACCAGATCGGCCTGGGCGGCGATGCTGCTGAGGTCTTCTCCGACCGCCTGGACCTTGAGCTTCGCTAGGGGCGCGGGGATGGCGTCGGCCATCGCCCAGCGGCCGGCTACGGCCTGAGCGTAGGTCTTGCCGCGCGAACGCGGCGAGGCGGCCAGAGCGGTAATCTGGAACCAAGGATGACCCGTGAGCAAGGTGACGAAGCGCTGTCCGACCATGCCAGTCGCTCCAAGAATACCGACGCGAAGCTTCTTCATAGTGCCTTGGTAGCCTCCAGGATGTCGCCAAACACACCGGCGGCTGTGACTTCCGCTCCTGCGCCGGCCCCCTGAACTACCAAGGGCGTTTCGTGGTAGCGCTCGGTAGTCATGACGACGATGTTATCGGCGCCCTTGAGGCTGCCGACGGCGGTGGCTTGGCCGACTGCCTCCAGGCCGACCCGGCACGAGGCGGGACCGACGGTGGCGACATAGCGCAGTACTTGGCCGTTTTGGCGGGCGGCTTCGGTTTTACGGCGGTAGCTCTCGTCAAGTTCGGGCAGATTTTTGATAAATTCTTCTTTGGAAAGGGTCTGCATTGTCTCAGGATATAGTTTTTCTATCTTGATGTCGCTAAGTTCAATTGATTGCCCAAGTATCCGGGCCAATATTAAGGCCTTGCGCGCGACGTCTATACCGGAGAGGTCATCTCTGGGGTCGGGCTCGGTGAACCCGCGTTTTTTGGCTTCGAGGACAGCTTGCGAGAACAGGCTGCCGCTCTCTAGTTGAGAGAATATAAAGCCTAATGTGCCGCTAAAGCAACCTTGGATACCGGCTACTTCGTCGCCGGTGGCGAGCAGGGCTTTAAGGGTTTGTATCACCGGCAAGCCGGCTCCCACCGTGGTCTCGTAAAACAGGCGCTTGCCACCGGCGGCGTGCAACGCGTTGAAGTTATCGGAGGAGCCGCTCAGAGGCCTCTTGTTGGCTGTCACGACAGCCCCTCCCCGGCCGAGAGCCTGGAATATGACGGGCAGGGTTCGATCGGATGAGGTGGTATCGATGAGTATAAATGGCTGTGGTACGCGCTCGATGCACTGTGCCAGCTCTGCTGAGTCTGCGCTGGGGAAGGCTTTGATCTGTGCGGCGGTAAGGCCGCGCGGCTCAAAGACGCCGGCGCTGCCCGTAAACAGCCCGCTGTAGACAAGTTCGATATCCATATCATGCTTGAGCCTGGGCGCGCTGTCGATAATCTGGCGCAGGACGGCGCGCCCAACGTTTCCGACTCCCATGTGTAGTACGTGATAGCGCATTACAGTGACACCTTGGCTTTGCCCATCTTGAAGGCGCGATGGGTGCTCTGGGCGGCTTCGCTCACGTCGTCCATGGAGATTACAAGGGAAATGTTCCGCTCAGAGGAGCCTTGGGCGATGGCCATGATATTGATCTGCGCGTCGCCCAACGCAGTGAAAATCCGGCCGGCCACACCAAAGTGTCCTTTCATCCCCTCCCCTACCACGGCTACGATGGCCAAGCTCTCTTGAATAGCGACGGCTTCGATGGTGTTCTCGGTAAGATTTTGATGGAAGGCTTTTTGGAGAATCTTTACGGCTTTGCCACCGTCTTGGTGCATGACGATGAATGAAATATTGAATTCTGATGAAGCTTGGGAAATGAAGAGAACGTTGATATCGGCCCTAGCTACCTCGCCGAAGACTCTGCCGGCAACACCCGGCACACCTAGCATGCCTTTGCCCTGAACCGTAATGAGTGAGACGTTTTTGAGGATGGAGATAGCTTTGCCGCCATACTCGGACGCATGGATTTGTCCGGATATTTTGGTGCCGGGGTGAGTGGGGTTGAAGGTGTTTTTGATCCAAATCGGGATCATTTTGCGCGCAGCCGGCACCATCGTCAGAGGATGTAGCACGTTGGCGCCAAAGTACGATAGCTCCGCGGCTTCATTGTAGGATAACGCGCCGATGGTGTGGGCGTCGGAGACCATCTTTGGATCGGCCGTCATGACGCCGTCGACGTCGGTCCAGATTTCGACCGCGGCGGCGTCTAAGCAGTAGCCCAGAATGGTGGCCGAATAATCCGAAGCGCCGCGCCCCAGGGTGGTGGTAATGCCGCCGGCGGTGGCGCCCATATACCCGGTAACGACGGGAATGCGGCCTTTTTTGAACAATTCTTGGATGATAGGTCTGGCTTGGCGCTGGGATTCCTCGAGATGGGGAGCGGCGTTCCCGAAAGTATCGGACGTCACGATGAGTGCGCCGGCGTCTATCGGATCCGCGGGGACACCTATGGCCGTTAGGGCCTGCGCCAGGAGCCGGACGCTGATCCGCTCGCCGAACGACACAATGAGATCGTGGGCCCTGGGCGTGAGCTCTCCCAGCTCAAGAATGCTATCAAGCAGCTTGCGAAGATGCGCCAGGTGCGCTTCCACGGTGGTGCGGAGACCGGCGGCGGCCGCGTCATCGAGCCGTAAGCCTGATATTGCTTCCAGGTGAATGGTTTGGAGATGCTTGAAATCGCGGTTGAGACCGGCCATATTCTTGCCCGCGGCGTGCCGGCCGGCGCTCACGAGTGTGTTGGTGACTGAGCTCATGGCCGAGATTACCACCACGACGTTGCGTTGCTTCTTGGCTTTGGCCACGATGCCGGCGACAGTCCGGATGCGGTCTGCGCTGCCGACCGACGTACCGCCAAACTTCATGATTATAGGGCCGGTCATAGCGAAGCCTCCAGGGCGGCGAGGCTGCCTTCTACCACGCGGTAGGGATTGGCGAACGGGCCGTCTGTCTGGTGGTATTTAACGCCGGCTTCGGTAAACTTGAGGGCCGAGGCGGTCGATATGGCCACCACCGTGTCGGACGGCTTCACGATTCCCTGTGCCCGCGCTTGCAACACGGCATGCACGGCGACGGCTCCCTGGGGGCAGATATTGGCTCCGCCGCGCATGAATCTGGCCCAGGTGTCGGTGATTTCGGCCTCGCTGGAGCGGTAGAACCGCAAGTCGAATTTATCGTGTAGCTTCTTGATGCGCGGGAAGCTCACAGGATCATTAATGTTCATGGCGGAAGCTACGGTGTCTTGGAACTCGTGCGGCTTGTAGGCGGTGTGGCGGCTTTCTTGCCAGCGCACGAGGGTGTCGGCGGCGGCGGTTTGGCCGGCGATTATGCCCGGCAGGCGGTCGATGAGTCCGAAGCTTTTGGCGCGTAGCAAGCTGCTGAGCAGGGCGGTGAGGTTGCCGCCGTTGCCGACCGGAATCGAAATCCAGTCCGGCGCGCGCCACTTAAGGTCTTGGATTATCTCCAGACCGATTGATTCTTGGCCGACGATTCGCATGTCGTTCTTGCTGTTTACCAGAACGAATTCAGGATGCGCGGCAGCGAATTGCGCGATGAGCTTCATGCAGCCGTCGAAGCCGTCTGGATGCTTGACGGCCCGCACGTCGGCGCCGTGAGCCATGGCCTGGAAGAGCTGCGCGTCGGCGATTTTCTCGTGCGGCACGAGTACAACGCAGCTCAGACGGTCGCGGACGTAGGCTGAGTATACGGCGGCCGCCGCGGAAGTATCGCCGGTGGAAGCACAGGACACGCCGGCGATGCCGAGTTCGGGGTACTCCCGCTGCAGGCGCAGGGCGTCAGAGATAGCCACCGGCATCCCGCGGTCCTTGAAGCTCTCGGACGGGGCCTGGCCTTCCATCTTGATAAACAGATTGTCCAGACCGATGTCGCGGCCCAGCCAGTCCGGTACCTCAAAGAGGTCGGTTTGGCCTTCTTTGAGCGATACAATGGCGTCTTCGGGGAAACCCGGTAGCAAGAAGTGGCGCCAGAGCCATACGCCGGAGTCATTGGGGTACTCCCGGCGGGCCGTACCGTAGCGCAAGCCATCGAAGTGCCCTTTGGCCCGCTCCCCCGTTTCAACCACTCGCTTTACCGCGTCTTCATCTCGCATCACGAGGAGCAAACCCCCGCAGTCCGGGCAGGTGTACAAAAAGTGGTCGGGAGTAAAGTGGTGGCCGCAGGCAATGCATTCGTGCCAAAAGTGGAGTTGATTCATTAATTTCGCGTTAGGTAGTAACCTCAGTTTACATCTTTGCCAATAAATTGCTGAATGTACCCCAGTTTTGGGTGGCTATGAGGGCATTATAATTGTGGCCGAGAATACGCGCCTGATTGAGCCGGTCGCTTGATTACAGGCTGCCCGCTTTGCTAAACATGATCCTCTACCTTTTCTTCACGGGCCGGAAGCGTCGCCGCCTCACGGAAGTACGCTATCGTCCGGACCAGCCCTTCATTGAGCGCGATGGTCGGCTCCCAGCTTAGCTTTTCTTTGGCTAACTGAATGTCTCGGCACAGCGCTTGCCCTCGTCGTAGCAGGCGCGGGGGCCTGTGGGAGGGTGCACTCATGGGCTAAAGCTTAGTCAGCGTGTGCGTGTCCGTATTGAAGCCATAAAGTTTTTCAACGCTCGTTAATGACTCCTTGAGCGCTTCTGTCACGATGATGATGTTCGCGCCGGATTCCACGGCAATTCGCCCCGATATCAGGTCGCCGCAGAGCCTGGCTATGTCCGGCGGCTGGATGATGACGTCCCAGTCGAAGTCCTTGGCGCTCGGCGGGGTATCGCGCAGCATCGGAGTGTCGACGTAGTCGGGTAGAAGCGTATAGACGTTGGCGTCTTGGAGCTCCCGCGCCAGGGCATTGAAGTACAAGGTATTGGCGGCTTTGGAGCTACAGTATAGCGCGAATCGCGCTTCGGGCAGCCGGTCGGAGACAGACGATACGCTAATAATGGTGGCGTGACTAATTTTGTCGCGTAGCGCGGCTACGATTAGCATTGGCGCCAAGACATTTACGGAGAAGGTTTGCTCATACGACGCCAGGGCGACGTCTGACGCGGCTTCATCAAGGACTACGCCGGCATTGCTGATGAGAGCGTCGAGCGTCGGCTCGCTAATCGCCTTGAGGCTCTTTTCTATGTGGTCGCTTTTGCTCAAATCGCACTGTAGCCACACGAAGTGGTTATTACTAATGGCTGACTGTGAGCGCGATAACCCATAAACTTTCCAACCCCTCTGCAGTAAGACGTCTGTGGCCGCCTTGCCGATACCGTAGCTCGCGCCTGTGACAACTGCTGTCTTCATCTAGATAGAACTACCAATCAAGTGGCCGATGAACGCGGTGATGGCCATCGCGGCGCCTCCTCCGAAGAAAACCCGGCTGGCGGCGATCACCTTATGGCCTCCTCCTATCAAGGCGCCCACGGCTCCAGATATGCCCAGAGCTACCATGGAGGCGATGACGATGGCCCATAGACTCGCGTGCCCACTCGA
>JAQGHG010000006.1 GCA_028288925.1 Patescibacteria group bacterium
CTCTTCTATCTGGCGCGCATGCTCGAGGGCGGCGAGGATCCCAAATTTATCGCCCGCCGACTCATCATCTTCGCCGCCGAGGACATCGGTCTGGCCCACAACGCCATGCTCGGCCTCGCCACGACCACCTTCCAGGCTATCGAGCGCATCGGCCTTCCCGAAGGCCGCATTATCCTTAGCCAAGCCACAATCGCCCTAGCTATCGCTCCCAAAAACCGCGACGCCTATGACGCTATCGCTCGCGCCGCCACCGCCGCCCGCGAACACCCCAACGCCGAAGTACCACTCCACCTCCGCAACGCTCCCACTAAGCTCATGAAAGACCAAGGCTATGGCCAAGACTACCAATGGGAGCCTGGCTTCGAGCACGAAAAGGGTTTTTTGCCTTCAGAACTGCGCGGTAAGAAATTCTACCTTCCCAACAGCCAAAAATAATGTATACTATCTGCTAGCCTCGAATACGCGAGGTTTCGTTGTCCGGTTTCAAGCCGGACAGAACAGGGAAGCAGGCTACTGTGGCCAAGAAGGACAAGACCAACAAGTCGGACCGTTCCACCGCCAGCAAGTGGCGCCGCCGCCTCGCCGCCGCCTCCGCCATCGTCGGCACCGGCGCCCTCGTGGTCAGGGGGGCCATCCACAGGCGCGGGAACCGCAGCAGCTGATCCCCCGAGGGGCGCAACCCGCGCCTGCCGCGTCGTTTCCCCCTCATAAGCCAATCGGCGCGTCCTTCTCGGACGCGCCGATTGGCGATCATCTTGTAATTATATTTTGCCTCTACCGCTTTCATAATGGTTGTGCTTTAATGAAGCCATGCCAAAAGTCACCAAAAAGTCAGCCGCCAAGGAGACTGACAACGTCTATTTTCTTAAAATCCTCATTTACTTTGTATTGGGGACCATTTGGATTAAATACAACGGCTTCGTCGTTTTCCCCGTCGGACTTATCTTGGGTGTAATTATCGCCCAAAAAGACCACTTTGCCATCGACCGCAAGGTCGAGTACGCCGTCCTCATCATGTCGGCTGTGGTCGGTCTCATTGGATGGGGTCTCTACCTCGCCATTTGAGCCCGAATAATCAAAAAAGACCGCCCTCAAAAGGAGCGGTCTTTTCGGGTAGCCATCCGGCTTAGTAATCTTCGAGCACGCGGCGCGTAGTCACGATCATCGTCGCGGTCATGAAAGACAACTGTACGATCGCGACCAGCAGGCGAACCAGCGACCACTCATGGGGGATGTAGGCGTTGAGAACGCTCAGCGCGGTATCAATGCTCAGAAGAATCACCAGACGGGTAGTAAAGGGGTAATCACTCACGAAAAACTCACTTCAATTAACGATACTTCATACTAACACATTGTGCATAAAATGTCAATAGCCACACGTCACCCTTTTCCATTTATAATGCTTATCATATGTTTGTATTCATCATCGCCAACCTCCCGCTGCCCATCATCATGTTCCTCAACCTGCGCGTGACCCTCAAATTCCTCAAGGTGCGGCACCTATCGCGTAACATGCCAATTGATAAGCCGGAACGCCTGGTAATCGGCTGGTGGCTCAACAACCTAGCCATGATATTCATCTATACACCCATGCTGTGGGAGCGGCGCATCTTCGTACAAAATCACTGGTGGGTCGTCTCCTATATGATCGCCGCCACCCTCTCCATCACCGGCCTGCTATTAATGAACAGCGGCCTCAGCGAAGAGCTCAAGGTGCTCGCTCGCCGCAAGCGTAAGCCGCGCAAAGCCTAGCCTAATCAACCGGGCATCCGCCTGCTTTTTGCTGCGAACCTCTCCCCCTACCTTGCTCACGAACTCATCCTCTTTGCGAATTACTGCGCGTTGTGCTGTTAGGCGCTCGCTAAGGTAATTGGGGGTTCTGCGCTCTACCCCTACGTCTGTTTCTGTGGAGTCCCGGCCTACGGGTGGCAGCGCAGGAATATCTCTCCGAGGAAGCGAGTGCGGGTACTGATATCGGCTCCTAAGAAGAGACGGGCAGCGTTCGCTCGCCCGAGGAGAGATATTCCGCAGCTGACAGGACCCGTGCGATTCGGAAGTCGAATTCCAAATCCCAATCGTACCTGTTGACAGCTAACCCCCAGATAAGCTATAGTCACATGGTATTTCGCTGCGCAGCACGCTAAGAGCTGCAGCACAAACAAAAGACTAGGAAATGAAAGGTCTCCGCTCTTTCAAGGAGAAACCACCATTGCCTAGCGCTTATTTATGTAACAGTTAGGATCGATTCGAACCATCATGAAGGCGCTTCTCGGTACAAAACTCGGTATGACTCAGCTCTTCGACGCTGACGGCAATGTAGCGCGCGTTACGCTTATTCAAGCTGGCCCGTGCGTAGTAACGCAGGTTAAGAAGACCGAGACGGACGGCTACAACGCCGTTCAGCTTGGTTTTGGCGAGGCCAAACACCAGCCCAAGCCACAAGAAGGTCACCTCAAGGCGGCCGGCAGCAACTCTCGCAAGATGCGTGAAATCCGTATCAACGACGTACGGCCCGGCAAACTCGCCAAGGCTCAAGAGGCTGTGGCCGCCGAGGCTATGTCCCTCGAAGTCGGCGCCAAGCTCGACGTTACGGTCTTCGAGGCCGGCGACGAGGTCCAGGTGACCGGTACTTCTAAGGGCAAGGGTTTTGCCGGTACGGTCAAGCGCCACAACTTCGCCACCGGCCCCAAGACTCACGGCTCGCGCAACTACCGCGCCCCGGGCTCCATCGGCGCCGGCTATCCTGAGCACGTCTTCAAGGGTATGCGCATGGCCGGCCGCATGGGTCACGAGCAGGTAACCGTCAAAGGCCTCAAGATTGTCGTAGTAGACGCCGCCGCCGGCCTGCTGGCTATCTCGGGCGCCGTACCCGGCCCCAAGCGCGGTCTCGTAATGGTGAGAGGTCTGGAAGGAAAATAATGGCAAACGCGGTATCATATTCCAAAACCGGCACCAAGCACGAAGCTTCCGTGAAGCTCGAGCCGCAGGTGTTTAGCGTGGAGGCCAGCCACGAGCTAGTCGCCCAAGCTTACCGGACCTACTTGGCCAACGGCCGTGTGGCCGGCGCCACTACCCTCAAGCGCGGCGAAGTCCGCGGCGGTGGCCGCAAGCCCTGGCGTCAAAAAGGCACCGGGCGCGCCCGTGTCGGCTCCATCCGCGTACCAAACTGGCGCGGCGGTGGTATCACCTTTGGCCCCAGCGGCAACGAGAACCACTCCCTGAACCTCCCGGTCCGCATGAAGCGCGCCGCTATCCGCCAGTCCCTCAGCCTGCGCGCCGAGGCCGGCGACATCGTCGTACTCGAAGCCTTTACCAGCACCGACGGCAAAGTTAAAGCCACCGTAGAGCTCCTCACCAAGATGAAGCTCGAAGGCACCATCCTCCTGGCTCTCGAAGAGAAGACCAACCTGACCGAGCGCGCGACCCGCAACCTCCAGGGCCTCAAAGCTGTCTCCGCCAACTACCTCAATGTTTTCGACATCATGAACGCCGACAAGATCGTGGTCACGCAAAAGGCCCTCGACGTTATTAAATCTTGGCTGGGAGAGAAATAATGAGTCATTTAACCTTAACCCCCAAGATCAGCGAAAAGGCCATCGGCCTGGCCGAGCGCGGTATCTACGTCTTCGAAGTCCCCACCGACACCAACAAAATTGAAGTCGCCAAAGCCGTCGAAGTCGCCTTTAAGGTCGACGTAACCGACGTCAACATGATCATCACCAAGGGCAAGTCCAAGCGTTTCAAGCAAATCAAGGGCCGTCAAAAAGACATCAAGAAGGCCATGGTAAAAGTAAAAGCCGGTCAATCGATCACGCTGTTTGAGGGAGCAAAGTAATGCCAATCAAGTACTACAAGCCGACTACCCCCGGCCGCCGCGGTATGACCACCGCCGACACCTCGACGATCACCAAGAAGCGCCCCGAAAAGTCGCTGATCGTCGCCAAGAAGACCGGCTCCGGCCGCAACAACCAGGGTAAGATCACCGTCCGCCACCGCGGTGGTGGTGTTAAGCGGTTCTACCGCTTGGTAGACTTCGACTTCAAGGCTGTTAAATCAGCTCTCGTCGAGGCTATCGAATACGACCCGAACCGTTCGGCTCGCATCGCCCTCGTGCGCATCGAAGGCGGCAAATTGGCCTACGTGCTGGCCGGCTCCGGCATGAAGGTCGGCGATCAGCTGGCTTCCGGCGACGACGCCGCCATCCGCGCCGGCAACCGCCTGGCCCTCAAGAACATCCCCGCCGGCACCCAGATCTACAACATCGAGCTAGTGCTCGGCAAGGGCGGCCAGATCGCCCGCAGCGCCGGCACCAAGGCCTCGCTCGTATCCAAGGAATCGCCCAAGGCCGGCTTCGTGCAGGTCAAGCTGCCATCCGGCGAAGTGCGCCTCGTCCACGAAAACTGCCAGGCTACCATCGGTACCGTCGGCAACGAGCAGCACCAAAACATCAAGTACGGCACCGCCGGCCGTAAGCGCCGCCTCGGTTGGCGCCCAGCCGTTCGCGGTTCGGCCATGAACCCGGTAGATCACCCGCACGGTGGTGGTGAAGGTGCCCAGGCTACATCAATTCATAAGTACGGCCAGAAGACGCCTTGGGGCAAGCCGGCATTGGGTCTTAAGACCCGCCGCCGTAAGGCTACCAACGCGATGATTATTCGCGGCCGTGGAAAGGGTAGGAGACGCTAAATGAGTCGTTCACTCAAAAAAGGACCATACGTTGACGAGCGTCTGCAGAAGCGCATCATCGCGCTGCCCGCGGGCGATAAATCGGTGCTCAAGAGCTGGGCGCGCGATTCTACCATCAGCCCCGAAATGGTTGGTCACACCGTGGCCGTCCACAACGGCCGCATGCACGTTCCGGTCTTTATCTCAGAAAACATGGTAGGCCACAAACTCGGCGAGTTCTCGCCGACCCGTAAGTTCCGCAACCACGGCGGTAAATTGGCGAAAGGCAAGTAATGAAGACCTCAGCTACAGCCAAATTCGTCGGGACCTCCGCCCGCAAGACCGGCCTCGTCGCGGCTCTCATCCGCGGCCGCCGGGCACTCGATGCCCAGGTCGTACTGGCCAACACCGACAAGCGCGCTACCGTGCCGGTCGGCAAAGTCCTGACCTCGGCTATCGCCAACGCCGAAAACAACCATGGCGCCAAGGTGGCCGACTTGATCGTGGAGAGCGTGCTCATCGGCCCGGGCCCCACGCTCAAGCGCAGCCGGCCTCGCGCCAAGGGTAGCGCTAGCGCCATCCGCAAGCGCTCCAGCCACATCACTGTGGTCGTGACCGACGGCAAGTCTGCTGCCAAACTAGTCTCCAGTACCCCAGAGGTAGCGGCGGCTAAAACCAAGAAACCAGCCAAGAAAGAGGAGGCTAAGTAATGGGTCAAAAAATCAATCCTCGCAGCATGCGCCTCCAGGTCGACCACGACTGGCAATCCCGCTGGTACGCCGACCGCCGCGACTACGCCGCGTTCCTAATCCAGGATCTCAAGATCCGCAAAGCCATCTCGGGCAAGCTCAACAAGCGCGCCGGGGTTGCCCGTGTGGACATTGAGCGTTCGCCCGGCCAGATCGTCGTTACCATCCACACCTCCAAGCCCGGCGTGGTCATCGGCCGCGGCGGTAGTGGCGCCGAAGATCTTAAGGCTATGCTGGCCAAGCTCGCCGGCGCTCCCGTCAAGGTTTCGATCGAAGAGGTCAAGAAGCCCGAAACCAACGCTACCCTCGTAGCCGAGAACGTCGCCGGCCAGCTCGAACGTCGCATCGGCTTCCGCCGCGCCATGAAGATGAGCGTCGAGAACGCCATGAAGGGCGGAGCGCTCGGCGCCAAAGTCGCCGTTGCCGGCCGTCTCAACGGCGCCGAAATGGCTCGCCGCGAAAACGTCAGCCAGGGCAGCATCCCGCTCCACACCCTGCGCGCCGACATCGACTACGCCCAAGCCCTGGCCAAGACTACCTACGGCGTCATCGGCGTCAAAGTCTGGGTCTACAAAGGCACTAGGTTTGAGGACAAAAAGTAATGTTGATGCCCAAGAAAACTAAGTTCCGCAAGCAGCAGAAAGGTGTCATGAAGGGTAATGCTACCCGCGGCACCGAGATCTCCTTCGGCCAGTTCGGCCTCAAGGCCGAAACCTCCGAGCGCATTACCTCGCGCCAGATCGAGGCCGCTCGCCGCGCCATGACCCGCCACATCAAGCGGGGCGGCAAAATCTGGATTCGCATCTTCCCCGACACCCCCATCACCAAGAAGCCGGCCGAAGTCCGCATGGGTAGCGGAAAGGGTTCAGTCGATCACTACGCCGCCAAAGTCCGCGCCGGCAAGATGATGTTTGAGATGGACGGCGTCACCCAGGAAGTTGCCAAAGAGGCCATGCGCCTAGCCGCCCACAAGCTGCCCGTCCGCACGCGCTTCGTGATAAAAGAGACCTCAGGAGAGGTGCAATAGTATGAAATTAGTAGATATTAGCAAGAAGACCGACCAGGAACTGACCGACCTGATCCACGCCGAGCGCGAGGCTTATGCCAAGACGCTCATCGAAAGCCGGACCAAAGAGGTAAAGAACGTTAAAGTCCTGGGGGCCCATAAAAAGACCATCGCCCGTGCGCTCACCATTGCCCGCGAGCGTGAAATCGCCAAAGAGGAGGCGCCAGAATGATTCGCACACTTCGGGGGACAGTCGTCTCCGACAAAATGGACAAGACCGTGGTAGTCGCCGTGAACACCGTCAAGGAACACCCGATCTACCGCAAGAAGTACAAAGTAACCACTAAGTTCAAGGCCCACGACGCCGAGAACGAGGCCAAAACCGGCGACCTGGTGGAGATCACCGAGACCCGCCCGATCAGTCGCGACAAGCGCTGGCTGGTGGCCCGCAAAGTAACCGCCAAGGAGCTCGAGGCTTAATATGATTCAGGCTGAAACCAGACTCAAAGTTGCCGACAACTCCGGCGCCAAGGACCTGTACTGCATCAAGGTATTGGGTGGCTCACGCCGCCGGTACGCCAGCGTAGGTGATATCATCACCTGCTCCGTCAAGGCCGCCATCCCCGGCGCCGGCGTCAAGAAGAAGGACGTCGTCCGCGCGGTAGTTGTCCGTACCGTCAAAGAAATCAAGCGCCCCGACGGTTCGTCCATCCGCTTTGACGAGAACGCCGCTGTTCTCATCAATAAAGACGGCCAGCCCCGTGGCACCCGCATCTTCGGCCCCATCGCCCGCGAGCTTCGCGACGGCGGCTACATGAAGATAATCTCGCTCGCGCCGGAGGTATTGTAATGAAACTCAAGCGCGCAGATAACGTCATCGTCCTCCGCGGCCGCGACAAAGGCAAGACCGGCGCCATCCTGGCGGTGCTCCCGGCCGAGAACAAGGTCGTGGTCGAAAACATCAATGTGGTCAAGCGCCACACCAAGCCCTCCCAGAAGCAGCCCCGCGGCGGCATCCTGGATATCACCAAGCCCATCGACGCCAGCAAAGTCATGGTGCTCGACCCGGCTTCCGGCAAGCCCGCCCGCATTGGTTACGAAATCAAGCCCGACGGCACCAAGGAGCGCATCTTCAAGGTCAGCGCGGCCCAAGATCGCAAGTCCAAGCCCAAGAAGACCGAGAAGGCCAAGCCGGCCGATAAGCCCGAAACCAAAGACAAGGCCCCCAAGACCGAGTCGAAAGCAGGTAAGAAGTAATGAACAGATTTAAGGAAAAATACACCAAAACCGCTGTACCAGCGCTCAAGGAAGAGTTCAAGTACACCAACCCTCACCAGGTTCCGCGCATTAGCAAAGTAGTGGTGAGTGCCGGTGTGGGTCGCGCAGTCACGGATGCCAAGCATCTTGATGCCGCGGCCGAGACCCTGGAGCGCATTACCGGTCAGCATCCCGTTACCACGGTCGCCCGCCTGAGCATCGCGTCCTTCAAACTGCGCGAAGGCAACAAGGTCGGCACCACGGTCACCCTCCGGGGCGACCGCGCCGAGGAATTCCTCGACCTGCTGGTATCCGTAGTACTGCCCCGTGTGCGCGACTTCCGCGGTATTTCAAACACCGCCTTCGACCCGCGCGGCAACTACAGCCTTGGTCTCAACGACCAAAGCATCTTCCCGCAAATCCCGTACGAGGAGGTTGGCACGACCCACGGCCTCCAGGTGAACATTGTCACCACCGCAGGCACTGCGGCCGAGGGCAAGCGGTTACTAGAGTTAATGGGCTTTCCCTTGAGGAGGAACGCATAATGGCACGTGTTGCACTAATTGTAAAAGCTGCGCGCAAACCCAAGTTTTCGACACGCATTGTGCGTCGTTGCCAGGTTTGCGGTCGACCGCGCGGTTATATTCGTAAATTCGCCCTATGCCGAGTCTGTTTCCGCGAGTACGCCTCGCGCGGCCAGATCCCCGGCATTACTAAGGCGAGCTGGTAAGGAGAAAAGCTATGTTTAACGATCCTATCGCCGATCTCTTAACCCGCATCCGCAACGCCGGCACTGCCCGCAAGCGTCTCGTAGTGATGCCGTACTCCAAGCTCAAAGAGCAAGTAGCGCGCATTCTGCAGGACGCTGGATTTCTGACGGGCGTGCAGGTGACTGCCGATGGCGGTTTCAAGTCACTCGAGCTCACACTGTCAACCAACCCCGAGACCATCACTTCGCTGATCCGGGTCTCTAAGCCGGGCCGCCGGGTATACACCGCGGCCAAGGACATTCCGCTGGTACTCGGCGGACGAGGCATCGTCATTCTCTCCACTTCCAGTGGCGTGATGACCGGCCGGGACGCCCGCAAAAAGGGCTTGGGCGGTGAATTAATCTGTAAGGTGTGGTAACATGAGTCGAATTGGACGCAAACCAATTACAGTTCCAGCCGGCGTCACCGTCGAGCTCGTCGGCAGCCACGTCAAAGTGACGGGCGCCAAGGGAATTCTTGAACTCGACCTGATGCCCGGCATTTTGCTGGAGCAGGCCGACGGCGTAATCACCGTCAGCAAAGAGGTCGAGACCCCCGAAACTCAGCGCTCGTATGGCCTCATGCGCACTCTCATCGACAACATGGTCGTGGGTGTTTCACAAGGTTTCACACGCCAGCTCGAGATCAACGGTGTCGGCTTCAAGGCCGCGGTCGCCGGAAACGTCATCAATCTGAGCCTCGGCTTTTCTCACCCTGTCGTTTTCGACCTGCCCCAGGGCGTCGAGGCCAAGGTTGAGAAAAACCTGGTAACCTTGACCGGCTTCGACAAGCAGCTGGTGGGCCAAGTGGCCGCCAACTTGCGGGCACTCAAGAAGCCGGAGCCGTACAAGGGCAAGGGTATCAAGTATGTAGAGGAGCGGATCCGCCGTAAGGCCGGTAAGACCGCGACAAAGGGTTAAAATTATGGTAAATATGTCACTCATCAAATTAAATCGCCGCCGCGCCAGGGTTCGTTCCCGGGTCTCCGGTACGACCGTGCGTCCGCGCCTGTCGGTCAAGATCAGCCTGCGGCACATCATCGCCCAGCTCATCGATGACACCACCGGCCGTACGCTGGCTTCCGCTACCACGGTGAGCAGCGACGCCAAAGGCACGATGACCGAGAAGGCCGTTTGGGTCGGCGAGCAAATCGCTGCCAAAGCCAAAACCGCCAAGGTCAAGCAGATCGTCTTCGACCGCAACGGACGCATCTATCACGGCCGGCTGCACGCCTTGGCTGAGGCTGCGCGTAAAAGCGGACTGGAGTTTTAAGATGGCCATCGAACAGCAACCCAAAGAATTCGAAGAAAAAGTAATCTCCATCGACCGCGTGGCTCGCGTAGTCAAGGGTGGACGCCGCTTCCGCTTCCGCGCTACAGTAGTGATAGGCGACGGCAAAGGCCGCGTCGGCGTCGGCGTCGGCAAGGGCTCCGAAGTTATGACCTCCATCACCAAGGCCGTTGCCCGCGCTAAGAGCCAAATGATCACCGTGCCCCTCAAAGACCACACCATCCCGCACGAGATCCAGGTCCGCTTCGCCGGAGCCATGGTACTGCTCAAGCCCGCCTCGGCCGGTACCGGTGTAATCGCCGGTGGCGCCGTCCGCAACGTGGTCGAAGTAGCCGGCATCCGCGACCTCCTCACGAAGTCGCTCGGCAGCACCAACAAAGTCAACAACGCCTACGCTACGGCGCTCGCCCTGAGCCGCCTCCGAGCTACCCCCGTTAAGGCCAAAAAGGCCGACAAACCGGCCGAGAAAGCTGCCGTCTAAGGAACCCCGCAATGAAAATTCATGAATTAGAACTTACATCCAGCAAAGACCGCAAGCGCGTAGGACGCGGTATCGGCTCAGGCCGCGGCAAGACCGCCGGTCG
This sequence comes from Patescibacteria group bacterium, assembly GCA_028288925.1. Lineage (GTDB taxonomy): Bacteria > Patescibacteriota > Saccharimonadia > UBA4664 > UBA4664 > RYN-427. The sequence goes on from JAQGHG010000006.1 coordinate 10,301, forward strand.
TGGTACTAAGGGCCAGAACTCCCGCTCCGGCGGCGGTGTTCGTCCCGGGTTTGAGGGCGGCCAGAACCCGCTCGCCAAACGTCTGCCCAAGAAGCGCGGCTTCGCAGCGCTCAACCCCACCGAGTACCAGGTAGTCAACCTGGGCGAGCTCAGCCGGCTCAAAGACGGCCAGACCGTCGACCCCGCCGTGCTCGCGGCCGCCGGCCTCGTCAAGAAGTCAGACGCCCTCATTAAGGTGCTGGCCCGTGGCGAGATCACGATCAAGCTGACGCTCAAGGTGCACGCCGCTAGCGCTACCGCCAAGGCCGCCATCGAGGCCGCCGGTGGTACCGTCGAGATCATCACGCTACCCAAGACACCCAAGAAGGCCACCCGGCCTCAGAAGACCGAGGAGCAGGTAGCCGCCTCATGAACCTAGCGACGCTCAAGCAGGTCTATCGTTCACCCGATCTGCGGCGCCGCGTACTTACGGTTCTGGGGCTGCTCATCGCCTTCCGCTTCTTGGCGCACGTCCCCGTGCCGGTGCCCGACAATGCCGCGCTCGCCAACTTTCTCAAGACTATCTTTAATTCCAACAAAGTCTTGGGTTTTGCCGACGTGTTCTCAGGCGGAGCATTAGCCAACTTCTCCATCATTATGATGGGAGTGGGGCCGTACATTAACGCCTCCATCATCGTGCAGCTTCTTACTCAGGTAATCCCGAAGCTCGAAGCGCTCTCCAAAGAAGGGGAGCAGGGCCGCCGCAAGCTCAATCAGTACACCCGCATGCTCACGCTGCCATTGGCCATCGTCGAGTCATTTGGCATGGTCTTCCTGATTCAGCAGACTTCGCAGCGCGTAGCCAACACCGACCTTATCGGCCACCCCAATCTCTTCCAGTGGCTCCTGATGATCTCCACCATCACCGCCGGCACTATGTTGCTGATGTGGATCGGTGAGATCATCACCGAAAAAGGGATCGGTAACGGAATTTCACTCATCATCTTCTGCGGCATCATCTCGGGGCTGCCCGCCAGCGCCGGGCAGTTCGCCAGCCTGGCCAGCGGCGACGCCGGCAAGATCATCACGCTCATCGCCTTCCTAGCCGGTACTCTTGGCGTCATTGCTTTTGTGGTCCTACTCAATGAAGGCGCGCGCAATATCCCCGTGTCGTATGCCAAGCGAGCCCGCGGCAGCCGGATCTATGCCGGCATCGATACCCACTTGCCTCTGCGTGTCATCACCGCGGGCGTCATCCCCATCATCTTCGCGCTGGCCTTCCTGTCGGTGCCGGGCCTGCTCGGCCAGGTATTGCAGCACGCCAAGACCGCCTGGGTGTCGCACTTCGCCCAAAACCTCACCGTTTGGTTCTCGCCCAGCGGCTGGATCTACGCTGTTAGCTATTTTGTATTAGTGGTCGCGTTTACCTACTTCTACACTTCGGTAGTCTTTAACGCCAAAGATATCGCCGAAAACCTCCAGAAACAAGGCGGCTTCATCCCCGGCATTCGTCCCGGCAACCAGACCGCTCTCTATCTGCGGCGCGTCATCAACCGCATCACCCTGGCCGGTGCGGTAGGCCTCGGTATCATCGCCGTCCTGCCGTTCATCGCCGAGGGCTTCACCAAGAGCCAAATCCTCACCTTCGGCGGCACAAGCCTCCTCATCGTGGTCTCCGTGGCCATCGAAACCCTCAAGCAACTCGAAGCCCAAGCCATCACGACTTCGTACGAGCAATATTAGGTAAGACCATGAAGCTGCTGCTCACCTCAGCCGGCTTTACCACTCCAGAAATCACTGACGCCTGCGTAGCCCTGTGTGGCAAGCCGCGCGCCGATATCGCCGTCGCCGTCATCAATGAAGCCTACGCTGTAGAGGAAGGTGATAAGCGTTGGGTACTAGATGACCTCAACCGCATCGCGCGTGACTTTCCCGGCAAGCTCGACATCGTCGGCCTCCTTGCTCTTACCACCGGTCAGCAAACCGCCCGCCTAGCGGACGCCGACGTAATCTTTGTAGCCGGCGGCCACACCGACTACCTCATGCATGTGTTCCAGAAAACCGGCTTCGACCGGCTGCTGCCCGAGCTGCTCAAGACTAAGGTCTATGTAGGCAGTAGCGCCGGCGGAATGGTCGCGGCGCAGCGCATCCCGACTCAGGCGTACCAGGACATCTATGGAGAGGAGGGGGATTACGGCACTACGCGATATCTTGGCCTCACCGACTTCGCCATCAAGCCTCACCTGAACTCACCCATCTTTCCCCGCAACCGCAGAGAAACATTGCTGAAAATAAGTTCAGGCTATGCTAAGCAAATCTACGGCCTGCAAGACCACCAAGCCATCATGATAAATGACAACGAGCTAAGCTTCATCGGCGGCCAGCCACTAAGCATGCTAAATGGAAAAGAAGAAAAGCCTTAGCTATAAACGACAACGACACTACCGTCATCTTCGAGTCTCACGCCACCACCGTCGACAACGAAGCCAAGCTGGCCTCCGGCCATAACGACATCGAACTATCTGAGCTTGGTCTTCAAAACGCCAAGGACATGGGTGAGCGACGCGAAGACGACCACATCGACGCCATATTTTGCTCCGATATGCAGCGCTCCTACAAAACCGCCGAAATCGCCTTCGCCGGCCGTAATATCCCCATTTTTCAGGATAAACGCCTGCGCGAGTGCGATTATGGCGCTCTGACACAGCACTCCAAGGCCGAAGTCGACCAGGAGAAGGCTAGGCGTGTCACAGAGCCCTTCCCTGGGGGTGAAAGCTACGAGCAGACCACGGCGCGAATCAAAAGCTTCCTGGATGATCTGGGAGGCAAGTATGCCGGCAAGCGCGTCATGATCATCGGCCACCGGGCCACCCAGTACGGCCTTGAGCACCTGCTGGAGGGTGTCCCGCTCGCCCAGACCGTCACGGCGCCCTGGAAGTGGCAACCGGGCTGGACGTACCATCGGAATTTGTTCGGTACACTAACGAATAAGTGACCGGTACACTGATAAAGAAGGGACGCGTATGGCTACAATCGATTTTACACTCGAAGACGTAAGAGGGGTCGTCCGGGAGGAGATATTCCAGGAGCGCGAGTATACTCGGCACATGATTGAAAGCTCAGTAGAAAATGCTACGAGTTACCTTTCCGGTGAGATCACCAAGGTCCGGCGCATGCTCGAAGAAGACATTCACGCCGAAAGCGAACGCCTCACAAGAACAGAAAAACGCCTACGGAAAGCAAGCCGGCTCCTATCTCAACACGTGAAGCACGCCACGAACAGTGCGGACAGATAGAAAAGGGTTTACAAGCGGGAAACAATTGCCTATAATCATCAACTGTAGTCATTGATATGTCAGACGCAAGAAAAAGCAACAAGTCGGGTGCTTCCGGCAAGAAGACCACAAAGGAAGTAATAGAGCTCGAAGGCACTGTCCTCGAGAATCTACCTAATGCCCTTTTCAAGGTAGAGCTCGAGAACGGGCATGTTGTGTTAGCTCATATCTCCGGAAAAATGCGGATGCACTACATTCGCATTATTCCGGGCGATCGCGTTACGCTGGAAATGACCCCGTACGACCTTTCAAAGGGCCGTATCACCTATCGGCACAAAAACTAACCACGAGGACATTTGGAGTGAAAGTACGCGCTAGCGTCAAGAAAATATGCAGCCACTGCAAGATCGTCAAGCGCGAAGGCGTAGTGCGTGTGATCTGCGAAACCCCTCGTCATAAGCAGAGGCAGGGTTAATGGCAGCACGTATCTCCGGAGTTAACATTCCTGAAGCCAAGCGAGTTGAGATCGCTCTCACCTATATCTATGGTATCGGCCTTACGTCGAGCCGCAAGATTCTGGCCGAGACGGGCATTAGCCCCGACACCCGGGTCAAGGAACTCACCGAGGCCGAAGTCACGAAACTGCGCGAGCTCATCAACAAGAGCTTCCGCGTCGAAGGCGACCTTCAGCGCGAAGTAGCGCAGAACATTAAGCGTCTGAAAGAAATCAATGCGTACCGCGGCTTGCGCCACAAGGCCAATCTGCCGGTACACGGACAACGCACCAAGACCAACGCCCGCACCAAGCGCGGTCGCAAAGTCACCATGGGCTCTGGACGTAAAAAGTCATCAGCTAAGACGTAGGATCTAATATATGGCAACCAAAACCACCACCAAGACCAGTACTTCCCGCCGCCGCAAGATCAAGCGTTCGGTCGCTAGCGGCGTCATGCACGTGCAGGCCACATTCAACAACACCATCATCACCTTCACCGATGAGCGCGGCAACGCCCTCTCGTGGGCTAGCTCCGGTAGCGCCGGCTTCAAGGGCTCTCGCAAGAGCACCCCATACGCCGCGCAGACCGCCGCCGAGCGCGCCGCCACGGCCGCCAAGGATTACGGCATGAGCCGTGTCGATGTACTCGTAAACGGCGTCGGCAGCGGCCGCGAATCCGCCATCCGGGCACTCGGCACTTTGGGTATCGCTGTCGCCAGCATCAAAGACGTCACGAGCGTTGCCCACGGCGGCTGCCGTCCCAAGAAAGCACGGAGAGTCTAATGGCACGAAACCTTACCCCCATCGTCAAGCAGAGCCGCCGCGAGAAAGTCGCGCTGCACCCCAAGGCTATCAAGGCCCTCGTTAAGCACCCCTACGGCCCCGGCCAGCACGGCCCCAACGCCGGCCGTCACAAGCCCAGCCAATACTCGATCCAACTGCGTCAAAAGCAGATGGTCAAGCGCATGTACGGCTTGCTCGAGAAGCAATTCGCCAAGATCGTCCGCGAGGCCGAGCGCCGCACCGGTAACTCTGGTGAGATCATGCTGCAGCTCCTGGAGCAGCGCTTCGACAACGCCGTTTACCGCTTGGGCCTGGCCCCTTCGCGCCAATCCGCCCGCCAGCTCGTTACCCACGGCCACTTCATGCTCAACGGCCGCCGCGTCGACATTCCGTCCATCTCCCTCAAGCCCGGCGACGAGTTTACGGTCCGGCCCAAGAGTGCCGACAACGCCTACTTCAAGCAGCTTACCCAGGACCTGGCAGGTAACACTGCCTCGGTGCGCTGGCTTACATTTGACGCCAAAAAACTGACAGGCAAAGTTACTGGCACCCCCGCCCGCGAAGACATCACCGAAGAGATTCACGAGCAGCTAATCATCGAGTTCTACTCAAGGTAAGGAAAGGACGACGTACGTGTTACACCCAATTCAGCTCCCAGAGCTAAAATCCGTTCACGAGGAAGGCAACAAGGCTACGTTTGCAATCGAGCCGTTGCACCCAGGCTATGGCATGACCCTCGGCAACTCCCTGCGCCGCGTTATTCTTTCGAGCTTAGGCGGCGCTGCCGTCACAGCCGTTAAGATCGACAGCGTCGCGCACGAGTTCTCGACCATCGAAGGCGTCAAAGAAGACGTCGTAGAGATTATTCTTAACCTCAAGCGTTTGCGCTTCCGGGTCTACTCGGAAGAGCCGCAGTTCCTCGTACTCACCGCCTCCGGTAAGGGCGAGGTCACGGCCGCCAGTATCAAGACCACCTCGGATGTTGAAATCGTCAACCCCGACCAGGTCATCGCTACTCTCGACGGTCCCAAGGTCAAGCTCGGCATGGAGATCAAGGTCGAGAAGGGCCGTGGCTACGTGCCGGTCGAAAACCGCGAGTCCGAGAAGCTCGAAGTCGGCATGATCGCCGTCGACGCGCTTTACTCTCCCGTGCAGCGCGTGCGCTACTCAGTAGAGAACACCCGCGTCGGCCAGATGACCGACCTCGACCGCCTCGTCATGGAGATCGAGACCGACGGCACCATCACTCCTCACGAAGCTATCCGCCAGGCCGCCGATGTGCTCGTGGAGCACTTCCAGGTCGTAGCCGGCAACCTCGCCACCGGCGATACCGCCGCTACCCGCGACGCGGTCGGTGAAACCAGCGCTGCCAAGATCAACATCGAAGAGATCAACCTCAGCCCGCGTACCACCAACGCGCTCATCAACAACGAAATCAAGACCGTCAAGGACCTGCTCAAGCTCACCGACACCGAACTGCGCGAGCTCAAGGGCTTCGGCTCCAAGGCCTACGACGAAGTCAAAGACAAGATCGCCGAGCTCGGATTTGCTTCTGCGGAGAAGGTAGGCTAGTATGCATCGTCACGGATACCAAGGGCGCAAGCTCCAACTCGCTGCCGGTCCACGCCGCGCCCTCATTCGGGGCCAGCTGACTTCTCTGGTGCTGCACGAAGCTATCGTCACCACCGAAGCCAAGGCCAAGGAAGTAGCGCCGCGCTTTGAGCGCCTCGTTACCTATGCCAAGAAAGGCACCCTGGCCAGCGGCCGTTCCCTGCGCCGCGAGCTGCTCACTGAAAACGCCACTCAGAAGATGCTCCAAGAGCTCGTGCCGGCGTTCGAAGGCCGCCAAGGCGGTTACACCCGCATCATCAAGCTCGCCAACCGTCGCGGCGACAACGCTCCCATGGCTCAGCTTTCACTCGTACTCAACGAAGTGAAGCCCGCCGCCGAGACCGCCAAGCCCGAGGCTGCTAAGCCCGTTAAGAAGACCGAAGAAGTTGAGGCCGCCAAATGATGAAAACCTATTCCCCTAAACCCGCTGAACTTACCCATGACTGGTATATTATCGACGCTCAGGATTATACCCTCGGCCGTCTGGCTACGCTTGTAGCTACCTACATCCTGGGTAAGCACAAAGTTACCTACAGCGCCCACCTCGATTGCGGCGACAACATCGTGGTAATCAACGCCGCTAAGGTCGGCATTACCGGCAACAAGCTCGAAGACAAGAAATACTACCACCACTCCAGCTACCCCGGTGGTATCAAAGAAGTCAGTCTGGGCGACCTCATGGCGCGCAACCCCGCCGTGGCTATCGAGAAGGCTGTCGCCGGCATGCTGCCCAAGAACCGCCTACACGACGACCGTCTGCGCCGCCTCAAGGTGTACGTCGACGGCGAGCACCCGCACGCGGGCCAGAATCCCAAACCCTTAGGAGAGACCAAATAATGGCCGAAACCACCCCCCACTACCACTACGCCCGCGGCCGCCGCAAGGAAGCTATTGCTACCGCCCGGCTCTACCCCGGCAAGGGTGAAATCTTCGTCGGCGACCAAACCGCTGCCGAATACTTCAACAACGACGCGCTAGTAACCGTCGTCGAGCAGCCTCTCAAAGAAGCCGGCCAGGAGCAGAAGCTCCGCATCAGCCTCCACGTCAAAGGCGGCGGCAAGCGCGGCCAGGCCGACGCCGCTCGTCTCGCCATTGCTCGTGCGCTCCTGGTGATGAGCATCGACCTGCGCCCCGGCCTCAAGAAAGCCGGTTTCCTGACCCGCGATCCCCGCGAGAAGGAGCGCATGAAGCCCGGTCTCAAGAAGGCCCGCAAAGCTTCGCAGTTCTCTAAGCGCTAGTAACTCAACCCGCGCGTACAAAAAACACCTCATGATGGGGTGTTTTTTGGTTCCAATTACCTGTTTTACGGGTCCTGTCAGGAGTGCAACATATCTCTTCACGCGTCCGAACGCTACCCCCTCTCTCTTTACACGTAGCCGGCATCAGTACTGGCGTCCGCTTGTTCAGAGATATATTTCACTCCTGCCACCCGTAGGCTGGGGCATGCAACCTACAGCTCGAACGGCACGCCGTTGGTCGGGCTAATGAACTCTGTGCCTAGGGGCGCAAAAAACTCCGTCAGCCGGCGGTAAGCCTTCTGCCGAGCCTCCTCGCGCAGCTGCCAGTCGTGGATCGGAATCACGTACTTGGGCCGAAGCCGCTGTCCGAGCTCGGCTGCCTTGGCGAGAGTGCCCCAGGCCGGGGCTGTAATGGGCAGAGCCAATATGTCTTTGCACTCCGCCAAGGCGTAACTATCGCCTGGGTGCGTAAACCGCCCCAGATAATGCGCACCATTGTTCTCCGCGACGGTACCGATAGGGGCAACCGGCTCATGCGGGTTGGCAAACAATTCGATGCCCGCGCTGCTTTCGGACCGGACATTCTTAAAACCCGCGGCTATCAACTTCCGGGCTGCCGGAGGGGTGACTGTCAGCCGCGCATCAGGAAACTTTTCTACCAGTGCCCGCAGGAAGGGGATATGCATATGATCGCCATGCTCGTGACTAATAATAATGTCATCGAGCCGCTTCAACGCGCCGACCTTAAACAGCCCCGATTCCCAGGAATAATGGCCCGGGTCAAACAACGCTACCCGCTGGGCGTTTTCCACCAAAAGGCAGGAATGAACGTATTTAGTGATTCTCATGGGACAATTATAACAAGGATCCGCTCCGCGCACTTCACCTAACCCAACCACAAGCGCTATACTACTATCAATGCAGGAGCATAACGCTAAAACAATCCGGCGCTTGGCCGCGGCCGCCGTCATCCTCACGCTCATGGGGACGGCCGGCTTTGCAATGTTTGAGCACATCCCGCTCGGTAATGCTCTTTACGAGACCATCATCATCCTGCTGACGCACTACGACCACTTTGGTGTGACCGACCCGGTGGCCCGCGGGCTCGTCGTTGTCCTCATCCTCTCTAGTCTTGGGCTCATCGCTTATTTGCTTAAGTGGCTGGCCGAATATATGATGGGCATTAGTAGTAACGTACGTAGATTACGAGTGAAATCAAAAGTCGACAAAATGAAGGGCCATTACATCGTCTGCGGGCTAGGCCGGGTAGGCTCGCAAGTAGCGGGCGAAATGTACCACGAAGGAGTTTCCTTCGTGGGCCTCGACCGTGACCCTGTGAAGGTCGATGATGCCCTGGCCAAGGGCTACAACGCGCTGCCCCTCGATAGCACCACCGAGGAGGCGCTGCAGCAGGTTGGGATCGAAAAGGCCACCGGACTGGTGGCGTGTCTGGCCGAGGATTCACTCAACCTCTTCGTTACCCTGGCCGCCCGCTCGCTCAACCCCGATCTCTACATCGTGGCCCGCGCCAACCGTCCCGAGAATGAGCTCAAGCTCAAGCGCGCCGGCGCCGACCGTGTAGCCATGCCGTATCAAATCGGCGGCTACCACATGGCTTCGATGGCCCTGCGGCCCAACGTGGTGGACTACATGGACATCATGTCCAAGAGTGGAGCCGCCGAGCTCGAGGTCGAAGAAATGGTGGTAGTGGAGGGGTCCAAGCTGGCCGGCCATCGCTTGGGCAAGACGCTGGCCGAGGGCGAAGTCGGCGCCACCGTCATCGCCATCAACGGCGCCGACGGCACCAGCCGTGTCCGTCCCACCGGCAAAGAAGTCATATACGTCGGCGACCGGCTGATCATACTAGGCTCTAAGCCCGACCTTACGGCGGCTTCGGAGCTCATCCGGTGAGGCGGGCGCTTAACGTAGCCGAGGGAGCCGCCACCGAGCGGCTCGATATTTTTTTGGCGGGACAGCTCGGCGTTACGCGCAGCCGGGCTCAGACCATGCTGCGGGCCGGCCACGTGCGGGTAAACGGCCGGGCCGGACGGCCCAGCTACCTGGTGCGGCCGGGTGACGCCTTGACCGTGGACGAGCCCGAAGTAGTCACAGCCGACGTCGCCGCGCCTGATCTGCCCATAATCTACCAGGACGCCGACCTGCTGGTAATCGACAAGCCGGCCGGCCTGGTAGTGCACGGCGGCAGCGGAACGGCCGGCCAGGCTACGGTAGCCGACTTCGCGCGCGCCCACACCGCCGACCCCGACCCCGAGCGCCCCGGCATCGTGCACCGCCTAGACCAAGACACCTCCGGCCTCATGATCCTAGCCAAGACTCTCGCCGCCAAGGCCGCCCTCCAGGAGCTATTTCGCGAACACGGCGTCCACAAGACCTACAGCGCGCTCGTGGTAGGACGCCTCGACCGGTCCGAGGCCACCATCCGGCTGCCTATCGCCCGCGATCCGGCCCATCCACTCCGCCGCGCGGTGGTATCCGGCGGGCGCGACAGCACTACGCATTACCGTATACTAGCCGCTTACCCCGGCTACACGTTGGTCGAAGCGCGCCCCCAAACCGGACGCACCCATCAATTACGGGTGCATTTCGCCGCCTTGGGCCATCCCATCGCCGGCGACACCACCTACGGCGCGCCCCGCCGGCCGCTCGGCCTCAAACGCCAGTTTTTGCACGCCACAGCCCTCAGTTTGGTGGGACCGTCGGGCCAGCGCATCGAGCTCACCAGCCCGCTCCCGGCCGATCTGCGGCAAGCCGTCACTAGACTCGAAAAAACGATATAATAGCACTCATGAACACACTGCTCCATGCCCGCGCGCTCAGCCAGATAGAGGCCATTACGGCTACCTCCAACCGCAGCTATGTATTCCATGGCGCCCGCTCGCTCGGCAAAGCCACGGCCGCTGCCGAACTGGCTCGCGCCCTCAACTGCCAGGGGCACGACGGCTCCGCCCTGTGCGGCAGCTGCAAGCAGTTTGAAGCCGGTACCTACCCGGATCTCATTACGATTGGGCTCGAAGACCGGGCCAGCATCGTCATCGAGCAAATCCGCGGTCTGGTGCAGACCCTGTCGCTCAGCTCCTACTACTCGTCCGGCGTCCGGGTGGTCATTATTGATGATGCCCACCTCATGACAACCGAGGCCCAAAATGCCCTCCTGAAGCTCATAGAGGAGCCGCCACCGCATACCATCTTCATCCTCGTGGCCGAACGTCTGGAATCGCTGCTGGTGACCGTACGGTCGAGATGCCAGGCGGTGCACTTTGCCCCTCCGGGCGAAGCCGGCATCGCCGGCCTGCTTGAGCGCCAGCTTGGCCTCAAACCCAGCGACGCTTCGCGGCTGGCCGCGGCCGCCTCCGGCGCGCCTGGGCTGGCCTTCCGGCTAGCCACCGACCCGGCCGAGGCCGAAGCCCGCCTAGAGCTGGCGCGCCTCGCTGTCAGCTTGCCCGCCGCCGGCCGCTTTGAGCGCCTGCTCGCCGCCGGCCGTCTCATTGCCGCCAAGGCCGACCTCTGGCAGCTCAGCCGGGCTCTCCAGGCCCAGCTCACCGCCCAGCTCCGGACCGGCGCCGTGCCCGCCCTTTCGGCCGCCCGTAGCCTCCAGGCGCTCGAGCTCTTTCGTCGGCAGCTCAATGCCAAAGTTAGCGCCCGCGTCGCGCTTGAACGCCTTATGTTGGAGCTTTAATCATGGTAGAGATTGCCCTCATTATCGCCGCCTACATCGTCCTCCGTCGCAAGCTGGTGGCTCTGGAGGGTGGCGCCAGTGCCACCCTGGCGCCCCGGGCCACTTCACCCCGCCTTATCCAGCTCATCGATTACGCCGACCGGCTCTACGGCGAAAAGAAGTGGTTGGCCGCCGAAAAAGCTTATTTGAGCGTACTTAAGCTCGATCACAAAAACGTCACCGCCTACAGCCATCTCGGCATCATCTACTCCACGCAAAAGAACATGGCCGACGCCATTGAGTGCTTCGAAATCGCCGCCCGCCTGCGCCCCTCCGGCAGCACGCTCCAGAATCTTGGGCTAGCATTCTTCGACAACCGCAACTACATCAAATCCATCGCCGCCTTCGAAAAAGCCATCATGTTTGAACCCACCGCCCAACGCTATGTAGGCCTTAGCAAAGCCCAGCGCAAGCTCAGCAACCTCCCCGCGGCGATTACCGCGCTCGAAAAAGCCGCCGCGCTCGACCCCTCCAAGCGCGTCCAGCAATTACTCGAGGAGGCCCGCGCGGAGCCCCGCCGTAAATCTTGATCGAATAGCCACAACCTGTTACTATTACCGAGTTAAAACACGGTCGTCGACTGTTCCCCTGGCTGCCTTTGCCGACGTAGCTCAACGGTAGAGCAACAGTTTTGTAAACTGTAGGTTGCGGGTTCGATTCCTGTCGTCGGCTCCATTTAATATTTTGCCGGGTTACTCAAGTGGCCAACGAGGGCTGACTGTAAATCAGCTAGCATTAGCTTTCGGGAGTTCGAATCTCTCACCCGGCACCAAAAGAAACAGCGAAGGCCGCCCCTTCGCTGTTTCTTTTGTTTCGCGCCGGTATAGCTTGTCGAATCGACCCGTTTATGCTATTGTTTTAGGGTTAGTTTTGCCAGCATGTGTGCCCAAGTAGCTCAGTGGTAGAGCACTTCCATGGTAAGGAAGGGGTCCAGGGTTCAATCCCCTGCTTGGGCTCCAGTTATCATCTAAAAGGATTTTATCAACGGTCATGAAACGACTCGTGCTCAAGGAAAAAGGTAAAAAGCTCTCGGGCTTGTGCGCCGGCATCGCCGAATACGCCGGCGTCGACGTCACCGTCGTGCGCCTCATCGCCCTTACCACCATCATCATGACCGGCGTCATCCCCGGCCTATTTGTCTATCTCATAGCGTCGGCCATTACCCCCAAGGAAGGAGAAGTATAATGCCCAAGCGTAACCGTCCGTTCATCACGCTGCGTTCCACCGAAGACCCCACCATGGTCTACACCACCAGCAAAAACCCCAAGAACACCACCGAGCGCATCGTCGCCCGCAAGTATTCCAAACTGCTGCGCAAAGTCGTCGAGTTCAAAGAGTCCAAGTAACCTTCGACCCATCTAAAAAAGCCGCCCAACCGGGCGCTTTTTTAGTTAGGAGAGGGGACCGCCCTCGACCACCCGCCGTATTTTCAGTATAATAAGCCAGTTCCACACAATTTAGGGGTGTAGCTCAGTTGGTAGAGCAGCGGTCTCCAAAACCGCGTGTCGTCAGTTCGAGTCTGGCCACCCCTGCCAAAGAATTTATATATTTCTCAAATCGCGCTTTGCGGCGCGATTTTGCTTCTCTCTCATATGGTCACACTTTCTTTCAATGTTAAAATGTACCAATGATTGGTTACGTCTTGGCTGTTGTCAGCTCTATATTTTTCAGCCTGTACGTAATACCGCGTAAACTCACAAAACTCCGGCCGCTCTACTTCAGCATGCTTATGGGGTTGGGCTTTTTTATAAGCTCGGTCATGTTATATGCGTTCCAGCCGGTCTTACATTTTCAAGAAACATGGTCCGTTCAGCTCTGGTGGTCGGTGTTAGCGGGAATAATATGGGCAATTGGCTTTGTCGCTTTCGTTAAGTCTATTGATGCGATAGGGTTAGCCCGCTCAAACCAATGGAAAAATTTGCAAGGCCCTGTCGCCGTCATCCTAAGCCTCATAATCTTGGGCGAGTACGCTAGTACCAATCCAGTTTTCGCGCTATTCGCTGGCGTCGCGGTCTTCCTATCGGCCGTCTGCTTCACTATTTCTAGTTCTAGAGAAGAGCGCAAAGCGAACCTTAATGGCATTTATCTGGCTACGATCTCTGGCCTAGCTTTTGGCATTGTCACTGTGATTAATAAGTATGTCACTACGGAAGTGGGCGTTTATTCGCAGCAGGTGGTCTGGAGCCTCGGCATCTTCTTGAGCCTCTTTCTCTATGTCGTGGCGCGGAAACAACTGAGAAGGGGGTTGGGCGGCATTGCTCGAAGAGATTTGCTGCTTGGACTCAGCGCGGGCGTTATCTACTTAGGGGCAAGCTTCTTTATGCTGCAGGCCTACCGATATATTCCTGCGGCTATTGGCTTCACTATTATCCAACTTAATGCCATTTGGACCATACTCATTGGCATCAATGTATTTAAGGAGCTGGACTTTCGTTCGAATTATCAGCGTATTGGGTTGGGCTTCTTGTTCGCGATATTTGGAATCATTCTCCTAACATTTGCGCACAAGTAGCTCACCATACTGGTAAGCGCCGCAGAGTATGAGAATATGAGTATATGAAAAACTTTGCCAGCCCCCACCCAGAAGAACAACACAAGTCGCACAGATCGGCCTGGCTAAGAGCCTCCGTATTGGGCGTAAACGATGGCATAGTTTCCGTTTCCAGCATAATGCTCGGGGTACTAGCCGCTTCGG
>JAQGHG010000010.1 GCA_028288925.1 Patescibacteria group bacterium
CGCAGTCCGTGTATAGAAGTGAAGATGGAACCCAAAACGCCAGCCTAATAACAGGGTTGGACAAGTTATTTTCGGTTGGCGAAATTGGAATATTATTGCTGGTGCGCCAATGCGACGTTAGGTGGAACCAAGTCGAAGCAAGTATTTTGCTGATGTATCAAAAACTGGAAACTATTTCTTCTTACAAACAACGAATGGGCGCCAATTTGGATTGCTCTGCTCCAGGTTCTTGGCGTCAACAATCTTCTCGATCGGAAAACGCTTTGCCGCCTCGTCCATTACTTGGTCGACGGGGAAAGAGACCTCTTGGACAGGATCCTTATGGAGAATGAAGTGTCCATCAGATTGCTTCTCAAAAACCCGAATATCCCACTCGAAACGGCCCTCCCTGTTCCATATCTTCATAAACATATAGTCATCGCCTATTTCGCGGCCGAACGGCGGATTGTCCGTAAGCCATTTAAGTCGTTCGATCGTATTGAAGTCAAAGATAAAAATGCCGCCGTGGGCAAGATGCTTGTCGGCATTAGCAAACAGGGCCTGCCATTGGCTCCAATCCGATAGGTGGTTAATTGAATCATACATACAAAGGACGACATCAAATGTTCTACCAAAATTATAGCTTGTCATATCACCCACACGAATGTCTGCCTCGAGAAGTTTCTTTTTGGCGAGTTCAATCATTTCAGGAGATAGATCCACCCCTGCCACAGAGTAGTCGGAGGATATGCCTTTCAACATTGTTCCTGTACCGCAAGCTAATTCAAGCACTGACCGAGCATCCGGAGCATTTTCTTTTAGAAGTTGCTTCAGAAAGTCTATCTTCCACGACATGTCACCCATGGCTTCATCGTAGAATTTTGCGAACGCAGAATAAGTTGTCATATCCTCAGTATACGGGAAAATGTAGCCAGAGAGGACTTGAACCAAATTACAGACACAAAACAAAAAGACGCTGGCAGGCCAGTCGTCTTTTTATCTGTAATAATGACTTGGTGCGCGAGAGAGGAGTCGAACCTCCAAGCCTTGCGGCGCTAGTCCCTCAGACTAGTGTGTATACCATTCCACCACTCGCGCGTGATCGGACGTAACTGCGCTACTTTAGCATATTTTTGATCTAGTGGGAATATCCGGACCCTAGGCCAAGATGTATGCGGCCCAAAGGCAGATGAATCCCAAGAAGAGGATGAACGGCCACAGGAAGACGATATTGATGGTGTAGTAAATGGGGTTGGGTTTGCGCCAGATGCTTTTGAGGCCTTTTTGCTTACGGTAGGTTTTGAGGTAGTCGTCCCAGATACGTTGGCGGTTGAGCTCGACTAATACGGCCGTGACGATGAGCGTGGTGCCGACACCCACCAGCCCGACGACCGGCTTGGCGCCACCCAAAATTACGAAGGCCGAGAGCAGCCCGAGGAAGAGTCCGGGGGCAAAGCGCGGTTCGGGGGTTTTGTGGCGGACGAAGAAATGTGAGATGAGCATGACAGTCTCCTTGGTGCGGCTAGCCGCGATAATTTATGAATACACCAGATGGTCGAATAAGGGTTTAAGGGAATATTCACCCCGCAGATGAGCGTGCGCGTAGGCTTCGGTGGCCTGGGTCTTCTTGAAAGGGTTGAATATGCTGTGAGGGTCAAAGATGTGCTTTACCGAGGCCATGACTTCCATCATTTCATCCCCGTAGAGTTTGGGCAGGTAGGTGTCGCGCAGGAGGCCGCCGCCCATGGCGCCGCCGAGCGCGATGACGAGTTCGTGGTATTCCCGGCTGAGGTGCAGGAGGCGGTCGACATCTTTCTTCTTGGCGAGGCTGAAGCGGGGGTAGAGGCGCAAATGCCCGGTACCCGCGCTGCCCCAGATAGCGGCATCCAGGTCGTACTGCTTGAGGAGTTTAGTGGTCTTGTCCAAGAATTCTTCAAGCTTGCCAGGCGGGACGGTGGTATCTTCGATGAAGGGCAGGGCCGGCTTGGGGTTGTTTTGCATCCACATGGCGGCCGCGGCGGTGCTGCGGCGGAGCTTCCAGAGTGCCACCTGCTCTACCGGGTCGGTGGCGGCGCGGACGGTAGCGCCATGCCGGGCGAGGATGCGTTGGGCTTGGGCGGCGCGGAGCTTTTGCCGGAGCTGCGAGAAGTCGTCGAATTCGATGAGCAGGACGGCTTTGGGCAACTGATCGGGTAGCAAACCGGCTAACTCGCCGGGGCGGTTGGCGCGGACGTATTCGAGCACGCCGGCGTCCACCAGCTCGACGGCGCTGGGCTTGAGAGCGCGGAGTTTGTTCACAATTTCGTCGAGCCCGGTAAGCGTTTTGAGGTAGCCTACCACTAGGCTGGCGCGGGGGTTGTAGCGGGTGGTGGCCAGCGTGACTTCGGTAATGAGGCCGAGCGTGCCTTGCGCGCCGATGAAGATTTGGCCGATATCAAACGAGCCGTCCTTGCCGCGCACGTGGCCTAGAGCGTATCCGGCGGCGTTTTGAGCCGCGCGCGGCTGGTGCCGGGCGATGAGCTTGGCGTGGTCTAGGATGAGGCTGTCGAGCTTGCGGTAGACTTCGCCCTCGAGCGTAGAAAGGCCTTTTTTGCGGTTGAGCTCGCGGGCGCTGAGGCGGTGGGTCTTGATGAGCGAACCGTCGGCCAGCACGACTTTGAGGCCTTTGACGGCCGCCCGGACGGCGCCGTATTTGAGCGACCGCTCGCCGCTATCATCATTGGCTACGGCGCCGCCTATGCTGGAGTAGCCGGCGGTGGCTGGGGCGGTGGGCAGGAACCGGCCGTGGGTGTAGAGCGTTTGCTGAAGAGTCTGGCCGAGGATCCCAGGCTGGACCGTCACGGCGTCATGATCGAGGCGAATGAGTTTATTCATATGAGCCGGGAACACTACCTGAAGACCCTCACCCAGCGCTCCCCCGCCCTGGCCGGAGCCATAGCCGCGCGGAATGAGGCTCGCGGGCTTGCCGGCGGCGGCGCGCGCGGCCAGCACCACGACGATCTTGCGGACATCGGCGGTGTTTTGCGGATACGCCACGGCTGACGGAGTTATCTGGAAAATGCTCGCGTCGGTGGAGAAATGCTCAAGCACATCGGCCTGATCGGTCAGACTGCCGAGCAACTGATGTGAGAGCTCTTTGAGGTGGGCTTTCATATTACTTATGATACGGTGCGGCATGCAAAATTACAAAGCGCTTATGTCTGAGGCGCGGATGGAACTTCTGGTACTATGAAAAGGTCTTTCGGCTGTATGCGAAGGGCATTCCTGACCCCAAGTAGAAGTAGGTGCCCCATGTCGCAATCCAACGGCGGCGAGCCACACGACGACGGCGTCATCATCGAGTTCATCGACGCGGCGGACGTCCCCGACGAGCACCGCAAGGACAACAAGGTGTTCGCTCCGGGCGAGCAGGCGATCCTGATGAAGGACGCCAAGCACCCCGAGGGCCCGGTGTTGTACTTCACCGAGGCCGAGTGGGATGCCTTCATCGGCGGCGTCAAGGACGGCGAGTTCGATGACCTCCTCGACGAGGAGCCGCCCGAAGCGTAACCTGTGGAGCGGGCGATTCTGCCCATTCGTCCGCCCCATCATGAGGCCTCCCGGCACACCGCCGGGAGGCCTTTGGCTATATGCGCCGCGCCCTTCCGTGGAGTATTATGAGGCCATGAAAGCTACTCAAAAACCTCAAGTTTGCGATTTGGTAATGGAAGGCGGCGGCGTCAAGGGCATTGGGCTAGTGGGCGCCTTGAGCGTCTTAACCGAGCACGGCTACACGCCGCGACGGGTGGCCGGCACAAGCGCCGGGGCCATCATCGGCTCGCTGACCGCCGCCGGCATGCCGGTAGACGTGATGCGGCGCGAGATTACGCGCCTGGATTACCGCAAGTTCCGGGACGAAGACTTTATTGACCGGCTGGGCATTGTGGGCAAAGGCGCTTCGCTGCTCTTCGAAGAAGGCATCTACGAGGGGGATTACTTGCGCAAGCTGCTCCAGGGATATCTGGGCGAGCTGGGCGTCAAGACGTTTGGCGATCTGCGCATCACCGAGCCGTGGGCGCAGGAGTTGCCGCCGGAGCAGCGTTACAAACTGGTGGTGCTGACGGCCGATATCACGCGCGGCCGGCTGGTGCGGCTGCCGTGGGACTACCATTTGTATGGCCTGGATCCGGACGAGCAGCTCGTGGCCGATGCGGTGCGGGCTTCGATGTCGCTGCCGTTCTTCTACGAGCCGGCGCGCTTGGGCAAGAGCCTGCTGGTGGACGGCGGGGTGTTGTCCAACTTCCCCATCGACCTGTTTGATGATATTTCGGCCTGGCCAACCTTTGGGATCAAGCTGTCGGCGCGGCCGGAGGGCGACACGCGGACACGTCCAGCTGACGGGCCGGTCGAATTCGCGCAGGCCATCCTGCAGACCATGCTCAATGCCCACGACCAAATGCACCTGGACGACCCTTGCACCTTGAAGCGGACGATGTTTGTGGACGCGGCGGCCGTCAAGACGACCGACTTTGATATTACCCCGGCGCAGCAAGAATTACTGTACCAAAACGGCCGCAAAGGGGCCGAGAAGTTTTTGGCGGGATGGGATTTTGCCGACTATAAGGCTCAGTGCAAGCATCCACTAAAGCCATTTACCAGAACGCCGCCGACATCAAATTAAACGAATGAAATCATACGGGAGGCGTGTCGATGGGCAGCGAGAATCCAAACGTACTCCCTTTGTTCTCCGCTGACTTAAATATGATGGCGCCGCCCTGGTCTTCGATGACGCGCTTGGCGAGGTATATTCCGAGTCCTGTGCCGTCGGGGCGGGCGGCGGTAGCGTTTTTGGCGCGGTAGAATTTTGCGAATAACTTAGACTTCTCGTTATCCGGCACGCCAATGCCGGTATCGGCGACGGTCAAGACGACCGCGCCTAAATGCCGCTCAAGCGTTACTTGAATACTGCCCTGTTGCGTGTAATAAATGGCATTATCGATGAAGTTCATGACGACTTGGCGCGTCTTGCTGGGGTCGACGTTTAGAATAGGAACGGGCGAAGAGATGAGCTCAACTTTTAGGCCTTTGCGCTTGGCGGCCGGTTGTAAGCTTTCGACCTCTCCTTTGACCATAGCGGCTAGATCGACGGGCTCACGATGGATGGTAAACTTGCCCGCGTTGAGGCGCGAGGCGTTCAGGAGGTCCCTGGACATACCGCCCATGCGTTCGGAGGCTTCGAGGGCGTATTTAACAAATTCTCTTTGCTCGGTAGTCATGGTGTGTTTGTCCTTGTCGAGGGTCATGGAAAGATAGCCTTCGATGGCCGTCAGCGGCGTGCCCAACTGGTGCGAAGCCATGGAAATAAATTCATCTTTGGCCTTATCAAGCACCTTGAGGTTCTTGTTGGCGGTGCGCAGCCGGGCGGTGGCGTGGTCGACTTTGTCTTGGAGTGTGCTGTTGAAGCGCTCGATTTCGCGGTTGCTCAGCCAAGATACTGTAGTGATTACGGCGAGCGTAAGGGCGAAGCCG
The DNA here is from genome assembly GCA_028288925.1 of Patescibacteria group bacterium. GTDB lineage: Bacteria > Patescibacteriota > Saccharimonadia > UBA4664 > UBA4664 > RYN-427. Next base: position 5,488 of record JAQGHG010000010.1, read on the forward strand.
ATCGCATCCGCCGGCCCGCCGGTTGTCTTCATCCAGCTGGAATCAAAGGCGAGCGTCCCAGCTTGCTGCAGCCAGCCCAGCAGGATTAAAACAACCGAGGCTAGCAGAGTCACCGCGGCGCCGATCGAAGTGCCGAGTAAGATGGAGGCCATTACCAAAACCAGCGCTAAAAGCAATACGCCTTGAGGTAATAAGATCCCCCACGTGAATAACACGTAGAATGCGAGCAGCAAGAAGATTGCTACGAGTAAATACGCTGAGACGATGAAGTATCCCTTACGGGAGAGCACCCAGAGTCCGGTGAATAGAACTACCGGCAGTATCGCGACTAATAGTGGCTCGCCGGTGTAGCGAGAGCCCAAGCTCGCGAATTGGAATACCAAAATCAATAAAGCCGCGAGGCTCAACATCGTTGAGCTGGCTAACAGCACGTTGAGGATGAACTCCCGCCTTCGGCCGTCGTCATCGGTAGATTTTGGTTCAATTAACGCGCGGACTCGGTGCAGGCTATGCATGTTCTACCTATAAGTGCTCAAAGAATATAGTATAAGCGTTAGTCTATTTTTTAACTATACCAAAAACTGGACGGAAGTCCGTCCAGTTTTTGGCGGCCTGGTTATGAGTTCCAGGGTGCGTACTCGACAGCAGTCTCTCGTAGCGTATCGCTGCTACGCGAGCCCTTGTCGGTCAAAGCCTTTTTCATTACTTCGCTCATATTACCCTCCTTTCGTTCTTAAAATTCACCTCGGCCTTGCGGCTGCCTGGTGTCCAGATTAGAGCCCACTCCCGGCAATGTCTGGATGAGTGGTTTTGGCCTTTGCAAAACTAACTTCGTCCTTGTTTGGATTATAACATGTCAATTATCGATAGTGACATTAATACTCCCGTTCGACGCAGAAGCGGGCGATGCGCTCAAGCTCCGCCTTGGCCGGTCCCGCGATGGGAGTGCCGGCCAGAGTCGCCAGGCTCTCTTGCAGGTTGGTTGCCGCGAGCTCGGCGGTCTTGGCTTGGGCGCCACAGTCGCGCAGGATCCGCCGGACTTCGGCAAGCTCATCTGCGTCCGCTTGGCGATTGCCCCACAGACTGCGCAGGGTCTTGGCCTGGGTAGCGCTGGCGAGTTCGAAGCCGTGATATATGAGCAGGGTTTGTTTGCCTTCGCGCAAGTCGCTGGTGACGGGCTTGCCGAGCTTGGCTTCGTCGCCGTAGACGCCGAGCAGGTCGTCGGCCAGCTGAAAGGCGATCCCGAGCGAGTGGCCGAAGCGGCGTAACTGCCCTTGGACGCCGGAGGGGGCGCCGGCCAGGATGGCGCCGAATTGCAGCGGAGCCTGAAAGCTGTAGGTGGCGGTTTTGTAATGGCAGATTCTGAGCAGGCGCTCGGGCGAGATCGTGCCGCCGGAGATGGAGCTGTCCACGTCCATAAGCTCGCCGCCCATAATCTCGAAGAGCATGTACTGCATGCACCGCAGGGCTTCGAGCTTGAGCTTGGCGCCGAATTTGGCATCGGTGACCGCCCGCAGCCCCAGCGCGCAGGCGGCATTACCGGCCAGGAGCGCGAAGGATTCGGCGTAGTGGAGGGCGTCGGCCGGCGGGAGGCCTTTCGCGAGAAAGCGCTCACGGTAGGTGCCCTCGACGTTGAGGCCGCCATGGCGTGTGAAGTCGCGGTCGATGATGTCGTCGTGAATCAATAAGAAGTGATGCAAAAGCTCTTGGCTGACCGCGGCCGGGACAAAGGCATCGTAGCGGGTGCCGCCCAGCCCGCTGTAGGTGAGGTAGGCCAGGTACGGCCGGAGACGCTTGCCACCACCGAGCAGCGTATCGCGCGTCGCTTCGAGCAGACCGACGTATACCTCATCGATGGATTGGGCCTCGATAATCGCGGCCGTGAGGAGGCGCTCGAGCTCCCGATCTATATCGTGTTTGAAATTGGCTAAGCTTGGTTCGGTGGAGACAATTTCTGTATTCATATAGCTAAAGTATAGAGAAAAAGAACGATTCTTGCGCTTATTTTGTTACTTTAGGTAAAGTGTAACTATGAAGCAACGGCAGACACAAGAGCTCGTTCGAGTATTGATGGATGATCAGCAGGCTGATGGTTCGTTTCTGAGCTATTCGGTGCCCCTGGGTACTCGGTTTGGGTCTGAGGCGAAGGCCTATACGACGACGTTTACCCAGGCGTTGATCGTGGGGGCGCTGGCCAAAATACCCGATAGGCCGCTTGAGCAAGTGCGGAAGCGGGCGGCGGATTTCTTGCTGGCGCAGCGAGGGCCGGAATGGTCGTTTAATTATTGGGCGCGCGAGGCGCCGGAGACGAAGTCGCGGCCGTACCCCGACGACTGGGACGACACGAGCAGCGCGATAGTAGCGCTGACGCTGGCGCGGCCGAAGGTGGTGACGGGCGAGGTGCTCGGGCATATCGTAGCGCTTTTGACTAACACCGAAACGGCCGAAGGCGGCCCATACCGCACCTGGATCGTACCGCCGAACGCACCGGAGCACTGGCAGGATGTGGATATCGCGGTGAATTCTAATATCGCTTACATGCTGCAATTGCACGGGGTGGACTTGCCGAATCTGGAGCACTTGGCCGACACCTGCATTGCCGAGGGCCGGCTGAGCTCGCCGTATTATCCCTCGCCATATCCGATTGAGTATTTTTTGTCGCGCTGGTACCGCGGAGCGTACCGAGGGCAGTTGCAAGAGCGGATAGTGGCACGGCAGAAGACCGGGCGGTGGGGCAATCCGCTCGATACGGCACTGGCAGTGAGCGCCTTGCTAAACATCGGGGCCGAGCCGGCGGCCGTGGCCGGGGCGGTAGATTGGCTGCGGGCTCAGCGCCCAGATGATATAGCGCCGTATGCCTTTTGTCTCGACCCGGCGATCGAGGGCCGGCCGTACGTTGCGGGTTCGCGGGCACTGACGGCGGCGTTTTGCTTGGAGGCCATAGCGAAATACGACGAGGCGGCGCGGGCGGATAGCGCAAAGACGCCGGCCAAGGCCGCTAAGGCCTCCGGCGCTTTAGACGACCGGATCCACGAGCAGGTAGTCGCCCAAGCGATGGCGCGGTTTGATCAATCCGAGCGCGCCATACAAAGTGCGGCGCGCCAGATGCACGACCGCCTGCTGGGCGGAACGGCGGCGAGTCAGATTGCCCTCCTTCCCTACCTGTTCCGGCAGGCACTGGGCGAGAACGGCCGGAGCATTAGCGACGAGCGGGTAGTGGCCCTGGGCGTGATCAGCTTCTACGGTTGGTTGGCCTACACGGTATACGACGATTTTCTGGACGAGGAGGGTGAGCCGCCCCTACTGCCACTGGCCAATATTGCGCTGCGAGAACTGGTACTGGCCCTGCACCGGGAGGCGGCGGACACGCGCGGGTTTGGCGCCGTAGCCTGGCCGGCCCTCGACCGGCAGGAAGCCGCTAACGCCTGGGAGGTGACCCACTGCCGGGTACGCCGCCAGAGCGACCTCGTGCGGGTGCCGCCGCCGGAATATGCCGATCGGCGGGTGCTGGCGGAGCGCTCGATGGGGCACGCGCTGGGGTGTCTGGCCATCACGATGGAATTGGGCCACGGAATGGATAGTTTAGAGGTGCGGGCTGTGCAGGCGTTTTTCCATCACTTTCTGATCGCGCGGCAGCTATGCGACGATGCTCAGGATTGGAAAGCCGACTTGCAGAAGGGGCAAATTAATGCGGTGGGAGCGTACTTGCTGAGTGGCATGAGCAAGCGAGGACCGTCGGTGCGCCACCTGTATGCACAGCTTGATCAGTTCTTTTGGGAGCACGCCGTCGGCGAGATAAACGAATGGATTTTTGGCGAGTTGACGCAGGCCCGGGCGGCCCTGAAGGGCGCCGCCTTCATCCAGAAACCTGAGGTGCTCGAGGCCTTGCTGGCGCCACTCGAGGAAGCCGCACACAAGGCCCAGGCCCAGCAACAACAAATGGTTGAGTTCTTGCGGACGTATCAGCCGGAGAAGCCGGCCTAATTTCGAGAGTAAAAGAATTACTCTTCTAGCAATTGCTTTATAGGATCAAAATAATAATCCCGCCAACCGTCCGTCATACTTACAAGTTCATCGTCGCCGACATTTGTTTGTGTGAGATGAACTATGGTCTTATTGTCACCATCTGCCTGAAGTGAAAAAGTAACGTTATGAAGCCGCCTGGGGTAGTCGTGTTCGTACCAGTTCTGCTCCAAGCGTTCCTCCGCCTCAATTTTCGTGATTGTGCCATGAATATCACCGCCCCAGTAGCTAAACTCGCCACCGATCGTCGCATCAACTTTGGCCGAGCCCGCGCCCCATTGCTCGGCCGCACCGGCACTCGTCAATGCCTTCCAAACCGCACTTCGTGGACATTTTATAAGGTAGTCTTGGTGGATTGTATGCATATACAACATTTTATCAGACAAGATAAGAATAATTCCTGGTGCGCGAGAGAGGAGTCGAACCTCCACGTCCTTGCGGACACTAGTACCTGAAACTAGCGTGTATACCATTTCACCACTCGCGCGAGTAGCTGACTGTAACTGGCCTAGAATAGCATAATTTCCCGGCGGATGGAAGATCTAGCGGGCGGGCACGAAGCGTTGGCGGACTGTCCAGTGCTCGACGCCGTAGTAGCGGTCGGACGGAACGACCAGCCGGTGGGCTAGTATGCCGTCGACCGAATCGCGCACGCCGTAGACGTAGCCGGACTGATAGAGCACGGCGGCCGGCGCGTCGGTGTTCCAGGTCTTTAGGAAGGCATCGTATTTGGCCTCGCGGATGGCCGGGTCGCTCTTGATGCGGGCGGTCTCTAGGGCGCGGTCGGTGTCGGCGGAGTTGTAGCCCGAGAGGTTTACGCCGGGGTCCTTGGCCTGGCTGGAATGCCAGTACGAGTAGACGTCGGGGTCGGAGCCCAGGTTGACGCCATAGAGTAGCATTTGGAAATTGCGCGGACGCATGTAGGTTTGTTGGAGTTCGGTGCTGTCGGCGGTGACGATGGTGAGCTGGATGCCCAGGCCGGCCCATTGGCGCTTGACCTCGCGGGCGGCTCGTTCTAGCTCGCCGCCTTCCAACGTGACGAGCTTGAGCTGGAGCTTGGCGCCGTCCTTGGTCCGGACAGCGCCGGCTTTGCCCTGGCTCCATCCGGCGTCCGTAAGCGCCTGGCGGGCCGCGGCGGTATTCAACGGGGCCGGCGCGTAGCGGTTGGTATAGCCAATCTGGCCCGGCAGGAGCGGCTGGGACACGTCCGTACCTTGGTCGCCGGCCGCATGCTGCAAGATCTGCTGGCGGTCGAGCGAGCGCGAGAGAATCTGGCGCAGGGCTTTGTCTTTGAGGAGCGGATCGTTGGTGGCAAAGAACAGCGTTTGCTCTTCGGGCAGGGTCAAATGGTGGTCGATGAGCTGCGCTTCGTGGCGCGAAGTTGGGTCGAGCTGCGGTTCGACGCGGCCCGGCGAGGTTACTTGATGTTGGGCGTATGCGACGAGGGCTTGGGCGGACGTGTCGTAGAATTTAAAGTCGAACTCGTCGAGCTTGGGCTTGCCGAGATGATAACGCGGGTTCGCCGTGAGCTCGATTTCCCGTGCCGAAGGCGCGAAGGTTTTGATTTGAAACGGTCCGGTGCCGATGGGATGCTGGTTGAACGAGGCCTCGCGCAATTGCGACGGCTCGACGTTTTCGAGCAGATGCCGGGGCACGATGCCGACGGTAGTGGAGTCGAGGAAGGAGTTTAGCGGCTGGGGCAGCACGAACACAACGGTGGAATCGTCCTTGACCTCAACTTTAACTCCTTGCCAAGAGGAGGCCAGCGGCGAGCGCGAATCGGGGTTTTGGATAGCGGTGAGGGTGAAGGCGACGTCGGCCGAAGTAAACGGCACGCCGTCATGCCACTTGACGCCCTTGCGCAGGTGGAAGGTGTAGCTTTTGCCGTCGGGCGTGATAGCCCAAGACTCGGCCAGGTCGGGGATGAGCTGGCGGCGGGAGTTGTAGCGGGTAAGGCCGCTAAAGATCAGCCGGTTCACGTCCGAGGCGGCCGTGGATTCGGGCAATACCGGGTTGAGCGTCTGCACGGTACCGACCGCCGCCTCGGTGTAAATGCCGCCCGGCACCGGCACCGCGATACCGGCCGCGCGCCGCAGGCCGCCAATCCCCTGCCAAAGGCCGATCAAACCGATGGCCATTACCAGCCACCACAGGGTCAAGAAGCGGCGCACCAGGTTGATTTGGTGCCACTTGCCCCAGATGTGCCGGTTGACGTAATTCGTAGCCCACTTGCGCAGGATGCGGGTATCTCTCCTGATGCGGCGGACCTGCCGCCGATAGCGAAATCTCAGATAGTTGAACATGCCGGCTACGAAATCCTACTTATTTCTTGGAGAGAATACTCAGGATCACAGAAAGCACAAAGATAACCGCCAGAACAATGGTGGCGTTGAAAATGACGGCCTCGGCGCCGCGCCGTGAGCGATAAAACGACGTGTCGCCACCAAAGGCCGCCCCTAGGCTCTGGCCGCGGGACTGGATAAGTACGGTCAGGATCATCAGCAAGGCCGAGATCACGGTAATTACATTAAATAGGCTTTTCACGCTTGAACTCCAGAATATCGATTAGCAGATAGTTGACGATCCAGATGATGACAGTAGCCACAATGGCTGTCCAGAAGGAACGCAGATGGAAGCTTGGGTAGATCTTGGTGACCAAATACAGCATAAAGGCGTTGATCACGAGGGTAAAGAGGCCGAGGGTAAGGACGATGGCCGGTAGCGACAGCAAGATCACCAATGGACGGATGACAGCGTTGACGATGGAAAAAATAAGAGCTGCGATGACGAGCACCCGCAGCTTATCATTGTAGTTGATACTACCGGTCATTAATTCAGCCGCGGCCCAAAGGCCGAGGAAGTTAACCAGCCAACGCAGGATAAACTTACGAATCACCCCCCTATGATAGCATAATCCGTCCCGCTAGGCTAGCTGCGGTGGCGTCGTAATGAGGCTCGTAGGGGCAGAACTTGCGTTCCGCCCCTACGCTGGTTGCCTTTTCGTCCCTCGGGTTCGGTAAGCCGCCTATTTTATCCCTGCACGGCGCCCGCTCCAGCCTAGGAGCACTACGCCGACGAAGATGAGAAGTGCACTTACCGCAAAGATGATGTAATCGGTGGCTCCAGGTGGTTGTTCGGTGGACATGACTCGCCATGCCCCAAAAATGAACAACGCGATCCCAGAAAATCCGAGGGCCAATCCGAAGCATCCCATGTTCCCTCCCAAACGACCAAAAACGATCGTTTTCAAGGCATCATCACGAGTGCGATGACGTAGGTTACTTAATCAGTTGCGAATATGATTGTCAATTTTTAGGCGTTGTTTTCGAGTATTTACTTTTTCTTGCGCAGAAGTTTTTGGATGGCGAAGACGCTGGCGCCGGTTATTTTCATTTTGGGCTGGCGTTTGCGGTCGCGGCTAGTGGCGCGGCGGAGGGCCCGGTCGATCTGGTGAGCCCGGCTCATGAGGCTGCCTCCGGCGCGATCACGTCCAGATGGCGGCGGAGGAAATCGAGCTGCAGCTTGAGCAGGTTTTCGGCGACTTCCTCTTGAGGGGTCATATGTGTGACGCCGGAGAGGGGCAAAACCTCGTGCGGCCGGCCGGCCGCGAGCAGGGCGCCCGAGAGCCTCAGGGAGTGCGCCACTACTACATTGTCGTCGGCTAGCCCATGAATAATTTGTAGCGGTCGCTCCAGCCGGGCGGCGGCGGTGAGTAATGAGGTTTGGTCGTAGACAGCCGGGTTGGCCTGGGGATCGCCCAAGTACCGCTCGCTGTAATGGGTGTCATAGAGCCGCCAGTCGCTGACGGGGGCACCGGCTATCGCGGCCGCGAAGATGTCCGGTCGAAAGATGACTGCGGCGGCGGCCAGGTAGCCTCCAAACGACCAGCCCCGAATGGCGACTTTGCGACTGTCGAGCTGAGGATATTTGGCCAGGACCGTCTGCAGAGCCTCTACTTGATCCTCGATAGCTGGATTTAGGAGATCGCGATGGATGGCTTTTTCCCAGGCCGGCCCTCGCCCAGGCGCACCGCGGCCGTCCGCCACTATCACGGCAAAACCGGCGTTGGCAAACCATTGGGCCGACAGCAAGGCGTGGCTGGCAGCTACAGCATACTGGGCGTGTGGTCCGCCGTAGGGGCTCATGAGCACCGGCAGCGGAGACGTGCCGTCGTAATGTTCCGGCAGGATTACGGCTGCTTCGAGGTGGCGCTTGGTGCTCGTAAGCCATGCGGGCCGGGGCTGGAGCGGCGGGACGGCGGCATGCGTAGCGATCTCCCCTATCCGTTTGAGCGCGCCATCCATCCAGAGGTGCACCTGCGGCGCCTCGTAACGGCAGGTGCTCAGGGTATTCTCATGGATGATCACGGTGGAACCGCCGACGGTGGCGCCGTGAACGCCCTCGCCCCGAGTGAGCTGGGTGGGCTTACCCTCGGGCGCCACCGCCCAAACCTGCCAAGAGCGAGGGGTCGGGTCCCAGGCCTCGAAGATGAGAGTACCGTCGTCTGTCCGCCCGCTAAACTGGCGCACATTGAGGTGAGGTGGCGTAACGGCTTTACCGTTTACCGTGAGGTGGCGGACGTCTGTGTCGGCCAGATCCACGATCTGGCCGTCTGGGAATTGGGCCGGCAACCCAGCGTGAATCTCGATCCAACGGGGATCTTTTTGCTCGGCTTGGAGCTGGGCATCGCCCGAAACAGGGTCTATTAGGTAGTGCTTGATGCGCGTTTGGTCGCGCGACTGAACTACTATCAGAGGTGATGCCGAGGCCCATCTGACTGCTACCAGATAGGGATAATCGCGGTGGTCCCAGGTGATCGCGGTCTTATCCCCGCTCGCGGCGTCGATGAGGCTCAGCGTGACGCCGGCGTTGGCCGTGCCGGCCGCTGGGTACTTAATGGTGGTGGGAGCCGCCGCCGGGTTGCTGGGATCACTGATAAACCAATCCGTCACCGGCTGGTTGTCGACCCGGGCGGCGATCAGCCGGGTACTGTCCGGCGACCACCAATAGCCCCGCTGGCGGTCCATCTCTTCGGCCGCTACAAAGTCCGCCACGCCCCAGGTGACGTGTGGGACGTCGGGTTTGGCTAGCTGTTTAACTTGGGGCTCGGCGGCCGAAACATCCAGACGGCCGAGCGCTCCGCCGGATATATATGCTACGTAGTGGCCGTCGGGGCTCAGGCGGGGGTCGTAGGCCGATTCGCCTTTTAAGACGCGGGCCGGTTGCCGGCCGGGTTTTTCCGGCGCCAGGTACAGGTCGCCATTTAGCGCGAAAACGACCCGCTGCCCATCTTTGGATACGCTGTAGCTAGTGATGCCGGCCGAACGTTCCCGCAGGCGCTCGCGGCGGCGGCGCTCCTCGGCGGGCAATTCGCCGCTTTCGCCCGCGGCCAATGTGAGCGGATCGGCCACCAGCACCGCTGCGGCCATTTGGTCGTTGGTTATATCAATGCGCCAGAGACAATTTACGGTATCTTCGCCGTGCCGTGAGCGCAAAAAGTAAATCCGCCCACCCCCGCCCGTAACGGTGACAGTCCGGGGATGGCCCAAGGTAAAGTTGCGAGTACGGGCGTTTTGACGGGGGAAAGAATCTGCCATTTAGCCCTCCTGAACAGCCCGAAGCCGCATTATGTCTTGGGAGTGGCGGTTTACGAGCCGGTTTTGGCTTTTCATCTCATGTTTGATCTCGACAAGATCTTTTTTCACCTTGCTCATATCCTGTTTGAGCCCGGCGACGTCTTGCTTGAGTTCGGAAACATCGTGCTTGAGCCCAATGACATCTTGTTTGAGCCCGGCGACGTCGTGTTTAAGCACGGTGACGTCATGTTTAAGTTCAGCGACGTCTTGTTTAAGTTCGGCGACGTCTTGTTTAACTGCCCCCAACTCTTTTTCTATGCTATCGAACCGTCCATATACGGCCAGGAAGTCTTGCTGGATAGCCGCCATATCGTCTTCGTAACGATTCTCAAACACCCGGAACCGAGTATCGACCGATTGATCGACGATCTGCCGGATGTCGGGAAGGATCGCTATTTTGAGCTCATCGAGAGTAAAATCTACCGTTGCCATGACTTGGTTCCTGTTCTCATCCGAGTATACCCTTTAATTTTGTATCTATTGTACCGAACAAAAGCCGTATGTAAAGACCCTATTAGCGTTCTTCGGTGGACATGTCGTCGGAAGTAGCCTCGAGGGTCGGCGCGGGCGTTTGACCCAGGTGCTCCTTGATGGCTTGAGCCTTGGCCGGACCGATGGCGGCTGAGACCTCTTCGAGCGTGGCGAGCTTGACGCCGCGCACCGAGCCGAAGCGCCGGATGAGGAGTTTGCGGGTAGCCGGGCCGACGCCGGGGATCTCGTCGAGGAGGCTGTGGGTGGCGCGCTTGCCGCGAAGGATGCTCTGGTACGTGATGGCGAAACGGTGGGCTTCGTCGCGCACACGCTGGAGCAGCTGGAGGACATGGCTGGAGGCCGGCAGCAGGATGCTCTCGAAGTCTGTGTTGGCGGTGACCCAGGCCTCGTTGTCCCAGTGGCCGGCGACCCCCTCTTGCTTGAGGTGGCGGCGAATAATTTCTTCTTCGCGCTTGGCTAAGCCGATAGCCGGGACGCTCAGGCCTTGGGCATCGAGTACGCTAAGGGCGGCGGCGAGCTGGCCTTGGCCGCCGTCGATCAGGAGCAGGTCGGGCTTGGGCCATTCGGCGGCGTTTTTGGGGCTGAAGCGCCGGGTGATGACCTCGCGCATATGGCCGTAGTCGTCGTTGCCGGTGAGGTTCATCTTGAAGCGTTTGTACTCGTCGCGGTTGGGCACACCGTCGTTAAACACCACCATGCTGGCCACATTGTCGACGCCGCCGAGATGCGAGATGTCGTAGGCTTCGATCCGGCGCGGAATGCTCTTGAGCTCCAGGCGTTCGGCCAGTCCGGTGAGCGCCTGGTCGCGCGTGAGGTCGAAGGCTTCTTTGTCGCCAAATACCATTTGTTTGCCAAACGAGCGCAGGTCGGTGAGCTGGTCGCGCAGACGGGCGGCGTGCTCGAAGTCTTTCTTTTTGGCGGCGCGCTGCATTTCGGTTTCGAGCTGGGTCATAAGCTTGGTTTGCTCGCCCTTGAGGTAGAGCTCGAGCTTGCGGATGCCGCGGCGGTAATCGATGGCGTCGATGGCGCCTTCTTCGGGACCAGGGCACAATCCAAGGTGGTATTGTAGGCAGCCGCGCTTGGGCCAGTTGGCGTGGGTGATGTAAGGGAAGACTTTGCGCAGCATACGCATGGCCCGGCGCAGCGAGTCGCTGGAGGTGAAGGGACCGTAGTAATGAGCGCGGTCGTCGAGCGGCCGCCGCACATAACTAACGACCGGGAAGTCGTCGGCCGAGATTTTGACGTACAGGAAGTTTTTGTCGTCCTTGAGATCGATGTTGTACTTGGGCTTGTAGCGTTTGATGAACTCTGACTCCAGAAATAGCGCCTCGACCTCGCTACCTACGGTGACCCACTCGGTGTCGGCGATATCGGCTACCAGGAGCCTCGTTTTGGGGTCGCGGTGCTTGTTTTGGAAATAGCTCATGACGCGGTTTTTGAGCACGGCGGCTTTGCCGATGTAAATAATTTTACCCTTGGCGTCACGGTGGAAATACACCCCGGGCTCGGCCGGGAGGGTCTTGAGTTTGTCGCGGAGGTGGTCGGTCATGAGAGTATTATACCTCATACTTCTATTGACATGGATAGCGCTTTGTGTTACTATGTGTTTACTCGAAAGAGTACCCCCCCTGTTCATGCGGCTGATGGCCGCTGACGAAAGGCTTGAAAAAATGGCCGACCGCGCAGACTCCCCGAGGCCGTTCGAATTCGACATCCTGGAGGCGCCCTCTACTACGAGTCTCAAGCAGGCTCTGGCCTCCCTCCTAAGGGTGACCGGCCTCGGCATCGCGGATGTGGACTTGCAGTACATCGCCTTTGATGGCCCCAAAGGTGCCGTGTTCACGCTCCTGGTCACGCGCAAGAGCGCCATGTGACCCACCCGCCTCTCCCCATCCAGCCGCCTATGGCTGTGCGGGGAGAGGCCACCCCAGCACTTATACCAAAAAAGACCCGCGCCTGGCGGGTCTTTTTGTGCTGACGAGGCGGCTGCCTTAAGCGGCCTGGTCGAAGTCTTCTTGGGTCTCTTTGGCGGTGTTGCTATCGCCGCGGTGGCTGTTCTTGCCACCTTCGCTAGCGACTTTGCGTACCTCATCCTTGTCGCGGTTGGCGAAGTTGCCGGGGTTGTTTTCCTTACCCTGCTTCTGGCCAATCTCCGAGTAGAACTCCGGACCGCGTTCGTCGCGGACCTTCTCGCCGCCTTTGCGGCCGGCCTCGGCCGTGGTCATTGTGTCGTCTTTTTGGTCGTCATTCTTGGTTGCCATAATTATCTTCCTCCTTACGTGGTACCTAAATTACCAGCTTGAGCGGCGCAGCGTAACTGGTGATCTCACAAAGTGGACGGTGGACCATGGAAGATAATACTGTCATAACAGTATAAGCGCTTTAACCATTGATGAAGCTGGTCCTATGTGTGAACCGCTGTTTTGGAAGTCTTTTTGGCAGCCGCTGCCTCGAAGATGCGCTTGAGGTATTTGCCGGTATGACTACCGGTTTCTTTGGCGACTTGCTCGGGTGTGCCGAGGGCGATGACCATGCCGCCGCCGGAGCCGCCTTCGGGGCCCATGTCGATGAGCCAGTCGGAGCATTTGATGACGTCCAAGTTGTGCTCGATAACGAGCACCGTGTTGCCGGTATCGACCAGCGCGTTGAGCACTCCCAGCAGGCGGTTGACGTCCTCGAAGTGGAGGCCGGTGGTGGGCTCGTCGAGGATATAGAGGGTGCGGCCGGTGCTGCGGCGGGCGAGCTCGGCGGCGAGCTTGATACGCTGGGCCTCACCACCGGAAAAGGTAGTAGCGGACTGGCCGAGGTGGATGTAGCCTAGGCCGACTTTGTTGAGGGTGTCGAATTTGCGGCGGATGGCCGGATGGTTCTCGAAGAAGGTGACGGCTTCTTCGACGGTCATATCGAGCACGTCGGAGATGTTTTTGCCTTTGTAGTGGATCTCGAGCGCTTCCCGATTGTAGCGCTTGCCTTTGCACTCTTCGCAGGTCACGTACACATCGGGCAGGAAGTGCATCTCGATCTTGATGATGCCGTCGCCACGGCAGAGCTCGCAGCGGCCGCCTTTGACATTGAAGCTGAACCGGCCGGCTTTGTAGCCACGTATTTTGGCCTCGGGGGTCTGGGCGAACAGCTCGCGGATGTCGGCGAAGACGCCGGTGTAGGTGGCGGGGTTGGAGCGCGGGGTGCGGCCGATGGGCGATTGATCGACGCTAATGACCTTGTCGAGATTTTTGAGGCCTTGGATCTCATCGTGCTTGCCGGGGAGGTCGCCGGCACGGTGGTAAACTTGGGCGAGTTTCTTGGCCAGGATGTCGTTGACGAGGCTGGATTTGCCCGAGCCGGACACGCCGGTCACGCTCACCAGCATGCCGAGCGGGATGGTGACGTCGACATTCTGGAGGTTGTGCTCGCGGGCGTTTTTGATGATGAGCTGCTTGTGGTTGCCTGGGCGGCGCTTGGTGGGCGTCATGATGGCCTTGGTGCCGGAGAGGTATTGGCCGGTGAGGCTGCCGGGGGTAGCGGCTACCTCTTCGGGGGTGCCGGCCGCCACGATCTCGCCGCCGTGCTCGCCCGCCGCGGGGCCCACATCGATGACGTAGTCGGCCATACGGATGGTATCTTCATCGTGCTCGACGACGATGACGGTGTTACCAAGCTCGCGCAACCGTATGAGTGTGGCGATGAGGCGGTCGTTGTCGCGCTGGTGGAGGCCGATGCTTGGCTCATCGAGGATGTAGAGCACGCCCATCAGGCTAGAGCCGATCTGGGTGGCCAGCCGGATGCGCTGAGCCTCGCCGCCAGCTAGCGTGTTGGCACTGCGGTCGAGCGTGAGGTAGTTGAGGCCGACGTCGCGTAGGAAGGTCAGGCGGGCGCATATCTCTTTGAGAATTTGGACGGCGATTTGAGCTTCGCGCGGCCCTAATTCCAGTGTTTCGAACAGCTTGGCCGCCTCGCCGATAGAAAGCATGGTGAGGTCAACGATGGATTTGCCACCCACCGTCACGGCCAGGATTTCGGGCTTGAGGCGCTTGCCGTGGCAAACGGGGCATTCGCGCTCGGCCATGTATTTTTCGATCTCTTTGCGCACGAATTCCGAATCGGTCTCATGGTAGCGCCGCTCCATATTGGGGATCACACCTTCGTAGACGGTGTGATAGGTGCGGCCGCCGGGGCCGCGCATGGTGATCTCGGCGTCACCGGAGCCATACAGGATGACACGCAGGTCGGCCGGCTTCATGTCCTGGACCGGCGTGTCGAGCGAGAAGTCGTAGGTCTTGGCGACGCCCTCGAGCAGCTTGGTGTACCAGCTGAGGCGGCTAGTGGTCTTGGCCCACGGCCGGATGGCGCCTTCGGCCAGGGTGAGACGGCGGTTGGGTATGACGACTTCGGGATCGACCTCGAGCTTGGTGCCGAGCCCGGTGCAGTGCGGGCAGGCGCCGTGGGGCGAGTTGAACGAGAAGTTGCGCGGCGCGATCTCGGGCAGCGAGATTTCGCGGTGTACCGGGCAGGCATAGTGCTCGGAGTGAATGTGCTCGGTGCCGTCTTCTGCTTGGAGCACTTTGATGATGCCGTCGCTGAGGTTGAGGCCGTGCTCCACGCTCTCGGTGAGGCGCTGGCGAATTTCGGCGTCGACGGCCACGCGGTCGACCACGGCTTCGACGGTATGCTTCTTTTGTTTGTCGAGAGCCGGGAACTCATCAATATCCATAACGGCGCCGTCGACGCGCAGCCGCGTGTAGCCGGCCTTCTTGAGCTCGGCCACTACCTGGCGATGCTCGCCTTTTTTGTCGTCTATGACCGGCGCGATTAGCATAACCCGCGTACCGGCCGGGAGTTCGAGGATTTGGTCGACGATCTGGCCGGGCGTCTGGCGGGTGACTTCGTTGCCGCAAATAGGACAATGCGGTATACCCACGCGGGCATAGAGCAAACGCAGGTAATCATAAATTTCGGTGACGGTACCGACGGTAGAGCGAGGGTTGCGCGAGGAGCTCTTCTGGTCGATGGAGATGGCCGGACTTAAGCCGTCAATCTGGTCGACGTCGGGCTTCTCCATAAGGCCAAGGAATTGCCGCGCGTAGGCCGAAAGCGATTCGACATAGCGGCGCTGACCTTCGGCATAGATGGTATCGAAGGCAAGCGACGATTTGCCCGAGCCGGAAAGGCCGGTAATAACGACGAGTTTATCGCGCGGTATCTCGACGTCGATATTTTTGAGGTTGTGTTCCCGGGCGCCCCGGACAACGATCTTATCTGTCATATACCTCCCCACCCCGGGCAAAATGGCCCGGACATTACGAACAGGAATTGTACACATATTTAGTGCATTTTGCAATGGTAGGCTGTGACGAAACGACCGGCCTACCTTCGCCATTATGCCGAACGTTTACCGAACATACAAGTATTGTCATATTTGCAATTTTAGTTTATAGTTACAGTGCTTTCACGAGATCCTCTCGAGAAGTAGCCCCTACTACCCTCCCGAAGGGAGGTTGTCTTATGCCCAAGCCCGACTGGCTGCTCATCTACGACGAAGGGCGCGCCCGTCGAATCCAGTTCCGGATCGGTGTATTCATCTGGGACGCGGCCGTAATAGCCACGCTCATGTGGTGCATCCGCCACGGCGCCGGACCGGTTGCTTTTGCCCTTGTGGCATTCGCGGGACCGATCATGGTGTTCGCCCTTGCCAAGTACGAGGGCGGTAAGCTGAGGGAATTCTGGGACCTGCGCAAGTTGTCCTGGGGATTCCTCTCCCAGGCTTTCGTGCTAGGGCCCCTGACGTGGCTCGAAGCGTCTCAGTGGGACTCGCTTGGTCCAAACCCTAGCTGGGTCCCCGACTGGATTCCCGACCAGTGGTACGACACCTGGCAGTGGACGGTCGTCTGCAGCGCGGCCGGCGCGGCTTTCACGGCCGCAGTCCGGATCGGCGAACGCGTCAACTTCGACCCGCTGCGGTATCACGGGCGCGGCAAAACGTATCATGATGTGGGAGCACACATGATCGTGATCACGGTTCCCGTGCTCTTCGGTGCGATCCCGCTCCTCATCAACGGGCACTGGGGCCTGATATCGGTGCCGGTGCTGGTGTCAGTACTCGTTCTGTCGTGGCTCGGACTGGGTCAGGTTGACCTCAAACGGGCCAAGCTGGTCGGCAGCAAGTGGAGGATGGTACGCGAACTCCTCCACGCCCAGATCGACCAACACGGCAGGTCGATCATCCCATCGATTCCAAACCTCCCCAACATGAAGGAGTACCTGAAGATGAGAGCCCAGAAGCTCGACTACGGCGGCCCCTACCGCCCTGGGTGATCCAAGGGGGGTGTGGTGTCCCGGCCGGCTGCTTCAGCTGGTTGGGGCGCCTTCCTATGGAATTATTCAAAAAACTCCTCGCCTAACGAGCTGGGAGTTTTTTTGATCTATATGATAATGACGGGGGCGCCCCAGTCCGTCAGCCGCAATGAGGGCGGATCTTCAGTTGTCCCCAGCGTCACAACCAGGTAGCATAAGGGTAATGATTCGCCACACTGTCACCGTTATGGGTAAGGAAGTTGCTTATTGGGAGCGCAATCCCAGTATGCCGCGGACGATTGTGATGTTGCATGGCTTCCGTGGGAACCATAAGGGGCTCACAGATATGGTGCAGCATTTCCCCGGGTTTCGGCTGATCATGCCAGACCTGCCGGGGTACGGCGAGTCCGAGACGCTGTTTGTGCCGCACACGCTCACGAATTACGCGCGGTGGCTGGATGAGTTCGTGGGCGAGCTGGACTTGGAAGATTGGGTGAGCTGGAGCCACTCGTATAGCGGTAGTATCGCGCTGATTCAGGCCGCTGAGGGCGCCCACAAACCGGCCGCCGTGGTGAGCGTGTCGCTGGCGGCGGTGCGGCGCGATGTGGCGAGCGCGGTGAGTACGCTGTACTACTGGGTCGGTCAATTTTTGCCGCATAGAGTGCGCCGGCGCTGGATTGCCAGCCGCACCGTAGACCACGCCACGGGGCGATGGCTGTTTATGACCGCCACCACCCGGCGGCGCAAAGCACTCATGAGGCGCGGTGACCGCAACTTGCCCATCCTCAACGTGCAAGTAGTGACCGAAGAATACATGAGTGCCCGGCAGACTCCGCTGGAGCCCTATGCCGCGGCGGTGGATATGCCGGTGCTGATCGTCGCCGGCGCGCGGGATATCATTGTGCCGCTCAAACAGCTCGAACAGCTCGTGAGCCTAATGCCCGACGGCGCGCTGACGGTCATGGAAGACCAAGGCCACCTGGCGCCCATCGAGCGGCCGGCCGCCACGGCCACCATTACCAAGCGTTTTATCAATGGTTTAGAGGGATCGCGGCCCTAGCGGTTGAGCGGTGTGAGGTCGGAGGTCGCGGTAATTACGGTGTAGGTAAAGCACTGCCGGCCCAGGCCGTGTTCACTGGGATCGGGCGACGTCCGAAGCTCGGGTACGGTGGGGCCGGTCGAGTTTTTATCTACGTGATGGACTGTCATAAAGGTGGCACAAAGTTGATAATGAGTGTCGTCCAAACGGGCGTATGAGTATTCCGAGAGAGACCGCTTGAGCTTTTCGCTGCCAGTATTGATCTGACTCAGGCTGGACGGAAGCATATTTTGGTTCGAATAATCAGTCTCAGCGCCCGATTGAAGGATGTTTAGGTCCGCGACCGCATCGGTGTCGTGCGCCGGACCGCGGCGCAGCATAATATTGCCGCCAATGGCCGCGGCCGTTACGAGAGCCAGCACCACGAAGAATATATAATACCGCTTCATGCTAATTGTTCCCGCGCCGGTGCTCATCGTGCCAGTAATAGGCGAATATACCGCCGGCAATGACAAGCGTTATGAGTAGGTGGATGAAGTTACCGAGGGGGCCGGTAGCGGCGGAACTGCCGAGGATGTTAAAATCGGTGGCGTTATTGCTGCCGGACATCAAGCTATAGACGAAGAAAATAATGTTGCCAAGACCGACCAGGAAAGTGATGACGAGCGTTAGCTGGACGGCGTGCTTGCGCGAGGGATCATTGTGGAGGCTAGCATCGCGGTGTTCGGCCCTCTGGAGGCGCAAGAACAGACCCGCGAAGACCGGCAGGCCCACCACGAGGGCAGCTATAGCATACGAAGCAAAATAGTTATCAATCGAAGTATCCCCGCCTAACAAGGTATTGACGTTCGAGTGCAGTACAGAGCCAAGGGACAGCGCCGACACCGCCAGCGCGATGAACATGATGATGTATTCGAGGCCGCGGGTGGTGAAGTTCTGGACGACAGCCTGGGGTTGCCGAGCCGGGACGGCGGGGGCGTAGGCCGGTGGCGGGGGCGGAACCTGGAGCTCGCCGCCGCCCGAGAGGGCGACTTCTACCATACCTGGGTCCCAGCCGGCTTCAACCATGTCGGCTTTGATACGTTCGTCTTTGTGGCCTTTGCGGCGGGCAGACTCGATGTAGCTATGCAGCGCAGTATTCACGGAGAGCTCCCATTGTGTTGGAGCAATTGTGCGGCTAAAGTACTTGCGCTGTCAAATTAGACTGCGGCTAAAAGATCGAAGTGGAAGTCCCCGAGCTGGCCCTGTCGGCGTCCCGGGCGGCGGCATCGGCGCGGTCCTGAGCGGCTTGGGCGTCCCGGGCTACGTTTCGGGCTGTATCACGGGTGCTAGACGCCCCACGCTCCAGTTCGGTAGCCGTGTCACGAAGCGCCCGTGCTTGGTCTTCTAAACTGTCAGCTTGGTCTGTCTTGGCACGAGCCTCATCTTCCATTTCAGTGGCTTTACGGTCGAGATCCGGATCCATACCTTATCCCTTTCGCTTACAACTTAGTATTTTAGCGAGGTTGGATAAAGTTCTCTTTGTGTATTCCTACAAGATTACCGGCCGCGGGTGGTTTTGCGCGATTCTTTGGCGCCGGCGACGGCTTTGAGCTCGTCGATCTGGTCGCGCAGGAGGGCGGCTTTTTCGAATTGGAGGTTTTCGGCCGAGAGCTGCATTTGGGCGGTGAGATCTTTGATGAGGCGGGCGCGCTCTTCCTTGGGGATGTTTTCGGGCTTGATGTCGCGCACATCGGCGGTTTCGGCCTCGGCTTGGGCCTGCATGCGCTCCCCCATCGCCTTCTGGATGCCTTCGGGAGTGATGCCGTGCTCAATGTTGTAGGCTTCTTGGACCTTGCGGCGGGCGGTGGTGGTGTCGATGGCGGTCTTCATAGAGTCGGTGACGCGGTCGCCGTACATGATGACGCGGCCTTCCACGTGCCGGGCGGCGCGGCCGATGGTTTGGATGAGGGCTTTTTCGCCGCGCAGGAAGCCTTCTTTGTCGGCGTCGAGGATGGCGACCAGTGATACTTCGGGCAAGTCGAGGCCTTCGCGCAGCAGGTTGATGCCTACCACCACGTCGAAGACGCCGGCCCGCAGATCCTGCAGAATGTCGATGCGGTCAAGCGTGTTGACCTCGCTGTGCAGATATTGGACCTTGATGCCGGCTTCATTGAGATACTCGGTGAGGTCTTCGGCCATGCGCTTGGTGAGCGTGGTGACGAGCACGCGCTGACCCTTGGCGGTGGTGGCGCGGATTTCGGCTAGCAGGTCGTCGATCTGGTGGTTGATGGGCCGGACTTCGAGGACTGGGTCGAGCAAGCCGGTGGGGCGGATGATTTGCTCGACGACTTGGGTACTGCGCGACAGTTCGTACTCGGCGGGGGTGGCGCTCACGTAGACGACTTGGTTGATGTGGGCATCGAATTCGGGGTATTTGAGCGGGCGGTTGTCGAGCGCGCTGGGCAGGCGGAAGCCATAATCGACGAGGGTTTCTTTGCGCGCGCGGTCGCCGTTGTACATGCCGCGCACCTGGGGCAGCGTGATGTGCGATTCGTCGACGAACAGCAGCATGTCGTCCGGAAAGTAGTCTAGGAGCGTGGCGGGCTGCTCGCCGGCTTCGCGGTTGCCGAGGTAGCGCGAGTAGTTTTCGATGCCGGGTACCATGCCGGTTTCGGAGATCATCTCGATGTCGAATTTGGTGCGCTGCTTGAGGCGCTGGGCTTCGAGGTTTTTGCCGTCGGCTTCGAGAGCAAGCAGGCGGCCGTCGAGCTCGTCGCTGATCTTCCGGACGGCGATTTGCAGCTTCTCTTGGGGCGTTACGTGGTGCTTGGCCGGGAAGATTTTGAGCTCCTGGCGCTCGGCCAGCACTTCGCCGGTGAGCGGGTCGACTTGGCGAATGCGCTCCAGCTCGTCGCCGAAGAACTCCAGGCGGTAGGCGGTTTCTTCGCCGATCGGGAAGATATCGACCACGTCGCCGCGCACGCGGAATTTGCCGCGGGTGAAGTCGATATCGTTGCGGGCGTACTGGATGTCGCTGAGCTGGCGCAGGAGCTTGTCGCGCTGGCGGGTCTGGCCAACCTTGACGTCGACGGTCATGGCGGTGTAATCGGAGACGTTGCCGAGGCCGTAAATGCAGCTTACCGAAGCCACAATCAGCACGTCGCGGCGCGTCAGCAGGCTCATGGTGGCGGCGTGGCGCAGACGGTCGATTTCTTCGTTGATGCTCGAGTCTTTTTCGATGAAGGTGTCAGAGCGGGCGATGTAGGCTTCGGGCTGGTAGTAATCGTAATAACTCACAAAGTATTGCACGGCGTTGTCCGGGAAGAATTGCTTGAACTCGCCATAGAGCTGGGCGGCCAGAGTCTTGTTGTGGCAAAGCACGAGGGTGGGCCGCTGTTGCTCGGCCACGATGTTGGCCATGGTGAAGGTTTTGCCCGAGCCGGTGACGCCCAGCAGGGTCTGCTCGCGCATGCCGTCGCGCAGCCCCTGGTTAAGGCCGGCGATGGCCTTGGGCTGGTCGCCGGCCGGCTGGTATTTGCTTTGGAGATTGAATAGGGACATATCTTGCCGATTATACCATTGTCTGAATCTCAAAGCCTCTGGCGAGGTCCGACCTTGAGCGAACGACTGTAACTAAGCTTAGCCCGGTGGCTCGCTCAAGGTCGGACCTCGGCTATTTGCCTATGGGGGAGGTGGGATCCAGACACTCCTTATAGTGCAATGGTACAAAGTTTTGCGCCAAGATGATGATTTATTTTAGTTACTTTGCACAGTTCATGCACCCAGGACACCCGCGTAAAATGGCTTAGTAGAGCAATATTTTTCAAGGTGCGGCTATGAGAGTTACGTATTAGTATGGCGGTCCGTTCGCCGGTTAGCCGCCGCCGGATTAGCTTGTGGATGCTGTTTTTCGTCGCGATATACGCGGTACTGATTGTTAAATTGATTACGTTTCAGCAGTACCAGACCGACCCATTGTTCAATGTGTACAGCATTACCATTTCGCTCTATATTTTGAGCCGGTTTGTATTGGCTTATTATTACGACGCCGCTTATTGGGAGACGGATCCGGAGTATGTGCCGACGGTGACGTTTGGCGTTCCGTCTAAGAATGAAGCGGCCGGCATCCGCTCGACCATTATGGGCATCGCCGCCGCCGACTACCCTAAGGACCGGTTTAATATCGTGGTGGTGAATGACGGCTCCACCGACGACACGCTGGCCGAAATGTACGCGGCCCAAAAGGAGGCCCAGGCCATGGGCGTGGCGGTGGAAGTGGTGGATTGGGCGGTCAACCGCGGCAAGCGCGAGGGTATGGCCGAGTGCATCCGGCGCTCGGACCATGAAATCATCATCTTTATTGATTCGGACAGCTTAATCGAGCCGGAAACCACCCGCGAGATGGTCAAGTACTTCACCGATCCCAAGATCGGCGCCGTGACGGCTCATGGCTATGTGGCCAACGCCGAAAAGAATTTACTGACGAAGATGCAGGCCATGAAGTACTTTGTCTCGTTTCGGGCGTACAAGGGGGCCGAGTCGCTGTTTGGCTGTGTGACCTGTTGCAGTGGCTGTGGCGCCGCCTACCGGCGCGAGAGCCTGACGGCGGTGGTGGATGAGTGGCGGCAGCAGCGGTTCCTGGGCGCCCTGTGCACCTTCGGCGACGACCGCGCGCTGACCAACCTCGTGCTGCGCCAGGGCCTGAAGGCCGTCTACGCGTCCGAGGCGCGGGTGTACACCAAGGTGCCGGAGTCCTGGCGGGTGTACATGACGCAGCAAATGCGCTGGAAGAAATCGTGGATCCGCGAGAGTCTGCGGGCGAGCTTGTTTATGTGGCGCAAGCATCCCATTATGGCGGTGTCGTATTATGTGGGGCTGATTTTGCCGTTTTTGGCGCCGCTGGTGATTCTGCGGGCGGTGGTGTATTACCCCTCGTTTACGCATCATTTGCCGGTTTTTTATCTGTTTGGTTTGGGGCTAATGGGTCTGATTTACGGCCTGTACTACCGGCTGTACACCGATGAGCGCGATTGGGTGGCGGGGACGCTGGCGACGTCGTTCTTTGCCATCGTGCTGATCGCGCAATTCCCCTACGCGCTGGCCAACATCCGGGACGGCCGCTGGGGGACGCGATGAGGCGCTGGAGCAAGTGGGCGGTGGCGCGCAAGTCGGTCTTGCTGCTGCTGATAGCCGGCATGATGACGGCCGGCCTGATGGCGTTCCACCGCAACCGCATGGTTTTGATGCACCAGCAGCCATACTACGCGGCGCTCTACCTACAGATAGCCCGGTACAAAGCCGGGAGCCTATTGGGCAAGTACTTCGACCGGCCGGTTCAGGCCAGCTCCAGGCCGGGCCACGCCGTATCGGTGCCGGTGCTGGTGTACCATGGGGTGCGCCCGAAGCCCGAGGGCGAGAATATCGACGTTACCAACTTTGCCGAGCAGCTCATCGCGCTCAAACGCGACGGCTGGCAGACAGTGAGCATCCAGGATTATTACGACTTTATGCGTCACGGCAAGCAGCTGCCGCTCAAGTCGTTTGTGATTACATTCGACGACGCGCGCAAGGATAGTTATTACCCGGTGGATCCCCTGCTGGCGGCGCTGAATTTCCATGCCACGATGTTTGTTATTACAAAGTCTTCGTTTGATCCGATAGAAAACAAGTTTTATCTGGACAAGGCTGAACTTTTGCGTATGCGTGATAGTGGCCGCTGGGACCTCCAGCCGCACGCCGCTTACGGCCATTATCTCTACCCGGTGGACGCCAAGGGAACGCTGGGGCATTTCTACGACAATAAGCTCTGGCTGTCGGACGCCAAGCGTCTGGAGACCGGGCAAGAGGTGTCGGAGCGGACGCTGGGCGACCTTGAGCTGGCCAAGCGCGAGATGAAGCAGGAGGTGGGCAGCAGCGGCATCGCGTTCGCGTTCCCGTTTAATGAATTTGGGGCCGGGTCGCTGAACTTTCCCGGTGCTCAGGCGGCGCTGACGAATAATGCCGGGAAAGTTTTTCCCATAGCGTTTTACCAAATCTGGCCCAACAAGGGTAATTCGCAGAATTATCCGCAGGACCCGTCGTTTTTGATGAAGCGTATTTTGATTGAATCGGACCTGAACGCGTCAAAGCTGCTCAAGATTCTGCATACCAGCGGGGCCAAACCGCTGCCGTATACCAACGATATGACGCGCAAAACCAGCGACTGGCTAAGTACGTGGGGCGATGAGCATTGGGGACCGGGCGGTCTGACCATCGACGCCAGCCCGGACGGCACCGGCGCGGCTATGTTTGTAGACGGCGGCGGGGCCTGGCGCGATTACTTGGTGAATGCCCGGCTGCACTTGGAGCGCGGCCAATGGGCCCGGGTATTGGGCCGCTTCCGCGATGACCGCAACTATGTATCGTGCAGTTATTCTTCCCGCGGCGTGCTCATGGAAGAGACGGTCGACGGCGTGACGCATGAACTCGAAGATATTGATATGCCGGTGCCCACGGGTGATTTCCGAGCGGAACTGGGCGTAAATGGATCGCGCGTAGAGTGTAAGATTGATGGTAAGATTGTGACCTACGATGATGGATTAACTCCGGTGTTGGGGTATGGAAGCGCGGGCTTTTCCTCGTATGATCCCGCCAAGCATAACAGCCAGGTGCGGATTAGCGACATGCGTGTCGAACCGTTAGAGTAGACGCGGACGAGGCGAAGGAGGGTTGATGTGCAGCGGAGATTTGTAACCATGGCTCTGACGGCGGCCGTAACACTGGCGCTGGCAGGTTTAATACTGGGGACTATTGCCCTGGCCCGGCATCAGCGCTCGGGGCGGGCTAG
The DNA here is from genome assembly GCA_028288925.1 of Patescibacteria group bacterium. Lineage (GTDB taxonomy): Bacteria > Patescibacteriota > Saccharimonadia > UBA4664 > UBA4664 > RYN-427. The sequence goes on from JAQGHG010000010.1 coordinate 29,777, forward strand.
CCCGCCATCCACGGAGTCTGTGCGCGCTCCCGGAGGGTCTCCTGGTGCGCGGCCGGAGATCTCGCGCAGCTTTAGCGATACCTTTCGTACTAGCGGCACGCTGGCGGAGACCGGCGGCATGGGCGAGAGCGCGAGCCCGAATTGGTGGCTCAATTCGGGTGGCCTGGTTTCGTTTTTGAACGGTTACGGGCAGACCATCCAGGGCGCGCTGCCGGCGAATTCCCGCTGGCGCCAGCAATATGACAAGAATAATCCGGCCGATACCGACGGCGGGCTGCACCCTCAGAATATTTTTCGCCTGGTGACGCGCTCGCGCTTCCGTCAACTGCGGCAAGAGGTCTTCTTCCGCGTCGACGCCGACGAGCTGTCTCCGAGCTCCCAACGGGCCGCTTCGAACGGTGTGCTGCTCTTCAACCGGTATCAAGATGGCAATAATCTCTACTACACTGGTCTGCGCGTGGACGGGCACGCGGTTATTAAGAAGAAACAGAGTTTAACCAAGGGGGCGGGCGGCACGTACTTTACCATGGCCGAGAAGCCAGTCTTCGAAGGCGAGTATAATCGTGCTACAAAGCCAAATCTTTTGCCGAAGCAAACCTGGATCGGGCTCCGCAGCGTCGTGACCACGCTGGCAAACGGCACGGTGGATGTGCAATTGTGGTCCGACCTCGGCAAGACTGGAAATTGGCAGCCGCTGCTGGAGGCGACCGATGACGGCCGCGGCTTTGGCGGCGCGCCGATTACCGCTGATGGCTACGGCGGTGTCCGCACAGATTTTATGGACGTAAGTCTACGCCAATATTCTATTTCGGAATTAAATCGTTAAAATAACTAAAGCTTTTGTGGCTTGAGTATGGTTAATTCTATGCTTATGGAGGCACACAAATGACACCAGTGAGAGAAGCTATATTCCGTTCGGGCCGGTTTTTTTTGGTAACGTTATCAGTACTTCTCGCGCCATTGGTGTTTCATACAATTCCGGCGGCACAGGCCGCTCCGCAGACGGTGGTGAGCTTGACGTTTGATGACGGCTCGGCCGATCAGGCCACGGCGGCCCAACTACTGGCAAACCATGGTATGCACGGCACGTTTTACGTCAATAGTGCCCGGCTCGGCACGAGTGATTACCTGACCTCCGCCGGGGTGAAGCAACTACAGGACGCCGGCCAGGAGATTGGCGGGCATACGCTCAGCCATCCCGACCTCACGACACAGAGCGCGGCGCAGCAACAGCACGAAATCTGCGACGACCGGACCGCGCTCAAGAACATGGGGCTAACTATCAATAATTTCGCCTATCCCTTCGGCTCTTATGACGGCACGACCCAAAATATCGTCCGCCAGTGCGGCTACGCGAGTGCGCGGAGCGTGGGCGGCATCAGCTGTAGCGGCTGCGATCCGGCCGAATCGATTCCCCCGGCCGATGCCTACGGGGTGCAGACACCGGATTCCATTAAATCCGACACAACGCTTGCCACGATGGAGGCGTACGTAACCAAGGCTGAGGCCGGGGGTGGCTGGGTAGTGCTGGTGATGCACCACATCTGTAGCGGCGGCGGCTGCGATACGTACTCGGTGAGCCCGGCGACCCTAGACGCGTTCTTGGGCTGGCTGCAGGCGCGCGCGAGCCGCGGCACGGTGGCGCGGACGGTGGGTGAAGCTTTGGGTAGTAGCCCGACGCCCAGCCCAACGCCAACGTCCACTCCCTCGCCCTCACCCAGTCCGAGCCCGTCGCCCAGCCCAAGTCCGAGCCCGTCGCCATCGCCGAGCCCCAGTCCCACGCCGGGGCTCCAGAATCCCTCCTTGGAGACCGACGCCAGCGCCGATCTGACGCCGGATTGCTGGCAGTTGGGCGGCTATGGCACCAATGCCTCCACCTGGACGCGCACAGCCGACGCGCATAGCGGTAGCTTCGCGGAGAAACTGCAGATCACGAGCATTACGGATGGCGACCGCAAGCTCGTCACCCAGCAGCACGACAACACGTGCGCGCCCACCGCGAAGGCCGGGCGCACCAACACGCTCCAAGCCTGGTACAAGTCGGACCAGCCGGTATATCTGGTGGCGTATTACCAGGACGCCGCCGGGGTGTGGAACTTCTGGGACCAGAGCCCGGCGCTGCCGGCCAGTACGGTTTACGCGCGGGCGAGCTGGACTACTCCGGTGGCGCCCAGCGCGGCGGTGCGATTGAGCTTCGGCCTGAGCCTGCGCAAGGTTGGGACGGTGACGATGGATGACTTTAGTTTGGTACAGAACTAGAGCGCGAGCGCGATTTCACTGGGGTCTTCGCCGCGGTTGGCGAGTTCGTGCATGCGAAGCGTGGCATCGGCGACATCGTCGGGGCGGGGCGCTTTGTGGAAGATGAATTTCTCGAGCGCGCCGGCCGTCTGCACTTCTACGTCGCCATAGTTGAAGATGGTCGGGAAAATGCCGGCCTTGTTGCCAGTGGCGTCCTGTACATGCTTATAGCTAAGCTGTGAGACCCGGCGGCTAAAGATCCCCTGCTGCTCGACCTGCACGAGGTGCACATTGGTAAAGACGAGCACGTTGCGCCGGTAATTGAAAATGCCGATAAAGAGGATGAGGGCGCCGATTATGGGCATAATGACGACCATGGCTATTACCATGGCGGGCGGAAACGGGATGGTGGCGGGAAATTGAGTGTAGCCGAACCACAAGAGAACCGACAGGATAATTAATATGACAAAAGCGGCTACGGGCGGAATAATATCAATGATATGGCGGCGGATAACCCGCAATATGCGCTCGCCGGGATCGGGCCGAAAGCCGTATTCATTCATTAGCTAACCTTACCAAAGCCGGAAACCGCCAGCAAGACGATGATGACGGCTAGGCCGCTGATCTGGGCGGCAGCCGTGAGGCGGTAATGGGTGGTGCGCCAGCGGGCGAGGCCTTTGCGCCAGACGGTCATGTGGGTGTGGAAGTAGACCGCCAGGAGAATGATGAGCAGGAAGATGGTGACGAGCGTGCCCCAGGTGAGCGTGCGGCCGAGCGACAGTGGCTTGAAGAGGCTGTAGCTGACCGGCGCGGGAGCACTGGTGCCGGCACTCACCCGGCCTTTGACGGCCGGCACTACCGGTGTAGAGGTAGGTACAGGCGTGGCGGCCGGGGTAGCCACTGCCACCGTGGGGGCCGGGGTAGGTTCGGTGGTAGGCGCGGGAGTAGCAGCCGGCTGGACGGGGGGCTTGGCGGCCGGGGTGGGTGGCGCGGCCACGGTCGCGGTCACCGTATTAGCTCCCGTGGAGCCATAGTGCGCCACTACCAGGGTAGTCTGGCCGCCCACGAGCGTGCCGTTTTGGACAGCAAAGCCGACGTCGGTGTAGTTGGCGTTGAGGATGTTGGCACGGTGGCCGGGCGAGTTCATCCAGCCTTGTGTGGCGCCGGCCGAGGTGTCGAAGTCTTTGGCCAGGTTTTCGCCGGCGTATTTGTAAGGATAGCCGGCTTGATTAAACCAATACCACGGCTGGATTCCACTGGGGCTCACATGCGCCCAGTAGTCTTCGGCGAACATATTGCCGGCCTTGAGGCTGGCGCTTTGGTTGAGCCGCGAGTCTAGGCGCAGCGCGGGGAGCCCGGCGGCGGCGCGCTCGGCATTGGTCTGGTTGAGCAGGTCGACCGGCGTAATATCGCTGGCGTAGGCCAAGACATGCCCGCTGCCCCCCACCAGCCGAGCCGAGGCCGGCTGCAGCGCATAGGCCGAGGCCTGCACGCCCAATATAAGCACGGCCATAACCGCCAGGCCGTGCGCGCGGATGAGATGCGGCCGGTGATTATTGTGCTTGTGGGGGACAAACCAATGGCGGATGTGGCGGAAAGTTTTGGACGGATGCTTCATTAGATATAAAAAGCCTTGTGCTTAAGGCTATTGTATACGGTTTTTGGCTCGTGCCTAGCGGTCAAACAACCAGAGCCCTATTTCTTCATCATAAAGACGCTTGGCGAAGTCATGGAAGACAATGGCGTCGGGAGAATTAAGCGGCTGGTCTTTTTTCCAATACGACCAGTTCGTGGCTTCGTCGACGGCGCTTTTGTCCTGCGAAAACAGATTGATAGATACTTGGTAACCCTGGCCTTTGAGCTTGAGCGCCTCATCTACGATGCCGCCCAGAATGGCCTGCCGCTTCTCGGGTGTGAGCGTGACCGTGTCGTGTTCGTCTAAGGTGTACTTACGGCCGAAGGAACCGGTGTTGAGCCAAATCTGCTTAACGCCGAGCTGGTCGGCCGCTTCTTTGGCCAAAGTCGCGTTGAGGTACTCGCTGGCGTCAAAGATGCCGGCACCTGGCTTTTTGGCACGGGGCGTCCAAGGGAAGCCCTGTAGGCCGAAACTATCAATGAGGCCGCGACTAATACCTTTGACATAGGGCACGAGGCTGACATATTCGCCCTTGGCCCAGTCGAAGTCGTCGTTAGTGTACGTAGCGGAGTTGAGCATCACGCTAGCTTTTGATTTAGGGAAGTAGGTCTTCTGGATGTTAACGAAACGGTTGATATTGGCGGCGAAGTCGGCGGGGGTGGAGTTATGGTGGTTCCAATACGGGAGATTCGCCTCAGGGAAGGCCACCCACATGCCCATCTGCTCGTCGGTGACACCGTTTGCCTTGAGGTTTGTAAAGTAAGCTGTAATCCAGGGGTCATAGAGGCCATCGCGAAATTCAGTAAAGTCAACGCTCCCCCAGCTAGCCACCGGCTCCATCACTACTAGTGGCATAACGCCATAATGTTTAAACTCTTTCAGACGCACAGCCATATCAGCGGCCATCTGCTTGGCCTCTAGGGCGTCTTTTGGCATATCGGTGAATGTCATCATGGCGCTGGCGGCATATGAGCTACAGGCAGTCTGGAAAGCAGGCAAGGTACGGAGCTCGGGGGCGCTAGCCTTCTCAAGCCCACGAACAGGATCCCGGGCGTCACATCTGCTGCTGACGGTGTAAGTCTTGGCTTTATGCAGCCAGAGTTTGGGAAGGCTCACGATATGCTGGCCGCGTAGTCCCACTGAAGCAGTGTCCACGGCAAAGAGCGCCACAAGAAAGAAAATAAGGGTACAGATGATAATATCGCGGCGTTTCATCCTACGCCCTCTACACCCTTGCGATCCCAGCGCTGCCATTCTATATCTTCGCCGCGCATAACCATAAACAGGCTCTTTAGGAGCACGATGTACTCAACCCAGACGAGCACATAGAACAATGGCCAGGTTAGAGGAAAGAGCCCGAGCACGTGCAGCTGGAGTTTTTGATGGCTAAACAGGGCCACCACAAGGTATGTGACGGAGACAAACATAACACCTAGGGCAAGTGAGATGAAATCGCCCGACAAGAAGCTATAGGTAAGCAAGAGACTGATGCCGATGGGTTCAAATAGGAGCTGAAGTTCGGCCAGTAAGGTATATGGCAACACAAACCACGCCAATGAACGATTGTGCCGCTTATCCCGAGAGAAGAAGATGCGGCGGTACTTCATAAACGTGTCGAATCGGCCTTTCTTCCAGCGCAAGCGCTGATTGATAAGGCCTTTGATGGTGGATGCTCCTTCCGTGTGACAGATCACGTCCTCGGCATAGACGGAATTGAGGCCGTAGTATCGAGTGCGCAGCGACATCTCGATGTCCTCAGTCTTGTTTTCGCCGTCAAATAGGCCGAGGCGATCGAAGGTGGTGGTACGGCGGAAGGCGGCGCAGGCTCCGCCGTAGATGTATTCGGCTCCCAGAACGGAGTGGGCTCGTTTGTAGTAAAAACCAAATAGGTATTCGAGCGACTGGAGACGCCCGATGAGGGTAGCATTGTAGGCGACCTTGACGTTGCCTACAACCGCGTCCACGCTAGGGTCCTTGAAATATTCTACGAGGTTACTGATAGCATCGCGCTCAAAAACCGTATCGGCGTCCATGGTTACCACGATGTCGCCGCGGGAATGCTCGATGCCGTGATTGAGGGCGTGCCCCTTGCCGCCATTTTCCTTGTAGAAGTATTTGACCCGCGGGTTAGTCCGCCGAACAAGCTCCGGGTGTTGCGATAGGAACCTCATCATCTGGTTGTGCGAGCGGTCTGTGGAACCATCGTTTACCACTATAACTTCGAGATTGGGGTATGAATTGCGCAAGAGTGACCGGACAGTTTTGAGAAGACCAACCTCTTCGTTCCAGGCTGGTACGATCACCGATACGCGCGGTTCATAGGGCTGGAGGTGCAGACGGGCGACCCGGCGGCGACGCAACGCTTCCTTGACGGTGTGTAATGGCGAGATGAGCAAGAACACATAGTATTTGATGAGCATGGCGCTGGCGAAGAAGACCGCCCAGCCCCGCAAAATTTCAAACCAGTGAGTATCCAATGTTCTACTGTCCTATATTCTGCAGGCTAACAAACTCTGCTTTGGCGGTAGTGATAGTGCCCGTGGTAGTATCTTCTAGATCAAGTAAGAGCTGCCCCTGACGGCTCTCGGGGAGAAGGTACTGTCCCGTCTTGGCCTCCATATGGCTTACGGTCGTAATGCGATACATGTAGCGCCAGCCTTTGTCGGTGTCGACAAAGATATTGCCGTCCACTGTGAGTGCGCTTGGGTCGTCGATAGTACGCCAACCTTGCCGTAAGTACACCAGGAGATCGCCAAGGTTACCGCTTTTGGCGGTGGTGAGCAGAAGGTAGTGGCCTGTGTTTGAGCGGGCCTCCCAAGTGTTGTTGGGGGTGGTGATAGCCGGAGCCAGAGGGAGCTTTACCTGGCGGCTGGCGATGCGCAAGGTGGTGGGGGCACCATAGCCGCCGATGCGCTTGGAGGGATCGGCGGCGTAGGCCGACTTGGGAACGCTGGGGGCGAAGGGTTTGGCGTCGACTTTGGCGACAGCGGTAGCAAACGGTAAGTCTTGATCGAAGGCCGTCTCATAGCTATTAGTAAAGATGTAAACGGTGAGCACGCCGGACGCCAACATCAAGAGGGTCGTAATGGTACGACCGAAGACACGGCGGGCACTGACGTGGCGTCGACGCTTCATCGTTGCGGCACCTTCTTGAGCTTTAGCACGAATAGGATGAGGAGAACGACGGCGTTTACAATAACTACGCTGCTCACAAAGAAAGCGAACAGCACGACCAGGGCTTGGTAAGGGCTAACGGACACTATTGTTTCTCCAACCTATACGCGGCTATTTTGAATGGTAGCGCTAGCTTCCGTTTTTATCACGTTTGGCCCTCAGAGTCAAAGCTGCGGGCTTGGCATAAGCATTATCACAAGGCGCGAATGCCAGCTCTACAGGCCTGCAAAAACCCCGCTTGGGGCGGGGGGTTTTTATTGCATCGGACTGATTCCTGGACCAGGAAGGTGTTACTTGCCGACCTGCGGCAGGACTTCCTTGATAGCCTGGGCGATGGTGAGGACACCAAGGCCGGAGTTTTTGATGATCTGGAGCTCGGCGTCCAGGTCGGCCGGCTTGGTGAGGTAGTCGGTATCGGTGGGGTCGATCGGCGTGGCTCCGACTTCGTGGTAGACCAGGATGAGCCAGGTCTTGTCACGCGCGGCTTGGTTGACCCATGCCTGCACCTGCGCCGGCGTAGTGCTGGCGTAAATGTTCTGGACCTTGAGAGTCGTGAGGCTCAGGTTGTCCTTGGTGTTGTAGCCGGAGTCGGTGGAGCGCTGCGTCTGGTAGTACTTGAGGCCTTCGGTGATAGTCTTGGCGTTGTAGGCGCCGAAGGGATAGGCGAAGTTGCTGATGGTGCCGCCGAAGTTGGCCTTAAGGGTGGTCTGGCTGTTTTTCATTTCGGCGGTCAGCTTGGCGGCCGTAAGCGTCGTGAGATCCGGGTGGGTCACGGAGTGCGAAGCAATCTCGCTCCCCTGAGCCTGCAGGGCTTTGATCTGGGTAACGCTCATGTAGTCGGGCTGGTCGGTGAGCTCGCCGGAGATGATGTAGAAGGTGGCGGGCTCGTTGTACTTCTTGAGCAACGGCAGGGCGTTGGTGTACTGGTTGGTCCAGCCGTCGTCAAAGGTGAGGGTGACGAGGCCGCGGCTAAACGGTGAGGGCTGGTAGATCCCAAAGCTGTAGTCGTCGGTGGTCAAGTAGCCCTTGGCGGCGATGAGGTGGAAGACAGTAGCCGAGACGGCACCGGCCGGCATGTCGAATTCGGCTGAGGCTTGGGCCCAGGTCGTGGACGGCAGAACTTTGCCGAGGTAGAAGTATTGGACAGTACCGTTACTCATCGTGACGCCCACATCGATCTCGGTGTCGGTGTTTGACTGGTACCAGTCGGTGAAGCGGTAGTGACCGCCGACTTTGACCGGCTGGGGGGCGTAGTTCCAGTTGGCCGAGCCGCTGGTATAGCTGGTGACGTTTACTTTTACACTGCGGGAGCTGGCATGGCCGGTGTTTTCGTAGGTAAAGGCCGGGGTGTTGGTGCCCCAATAGTCGGAGGCCCAGCCTTGAGGCGTGGCGCCGTTGGCCGTCTCAAGACCAGGGTTGGGTATGCCGGCTGCCGGTGTGGGCGTAGGAGACGGGCTGGGCGTGGGGCTCGGCGTAGGCGAGGCAGAAGGGTTGGGGGTAGGCGAAGGGCTGGGACTGGCCGAGGGAGAGGGGGTGACGGTAGGAGAAGGGCTGGGCGTAACGGTGGGCGACGGAGAGGGGCTGGGAGTCGGGCTAGGGGTCGCGGCGGTCTCGGCCAACGAGTAGTTGTCGGTCTTGAGTGTACCGTTGCCGGCAATCACATGGAAGACCGTGACGTTCTTGGCGCCGGCCGGGGTAGTAAAGTCGACGCTCAGCTGCTTCCAGCTCGCGCTAGCCGGCACGTCGGCCAGCCAGACATAGCTGTAGTTGCCGGCCGCATCTTGGACCTGAGCATCAAGTTCGGTAGCAACACCCGACTGATACCAGTCGCTAAAGGTGTACTTGGTGCTAGCAGCTACGGCTACGGGGCTAAAGTACCACTTGGCGTCACCGCTGGAATAGCCCGAAACGGTCAGCCCTAGCGAACGGGCGCCGTTTTGGGCCCCGGTGGAGTCATAGCTGAAAGCGGCCGTGTTGGTGCCCCAGCCACCTTGGCTCCAGCCGGAGGGAAGGGCGCCTGCGGCTGTTTCGACCGACGGATTTGTAATGAGGTTTGCCCCGGCCGCACGTGCCACTTCGGCGAGTGGCTGGGCAATGATGGCTAGGATTAAAGTGATACCAGAAAGAGCGGCAATGAGGCGCTTCATATTTGAGTTCCTTTGAGCTTAGATTCCGGTCGGGCGCCAGTCTCCTACGGACCTAACGTCCAACCGGCCCGGGAGCGCTCTCTTGAATGCGCGATGCTCCCGGACGGTTGATGTGATGATTGCGGCATCCTAACTCGCGCGGGGTCAGGATACCAGGGGGTGTGGGTTTTTGACCGGCGCCTTAATGGATGACACCGAAGAGTGAGAGCAGTAAACCGCCCGTACTCACGAGATGATATCCAACGAAGGCGACCAAAAATCCGGTACCAGCCAGCTTAACATAACGCTTCATGATTAGCGCTTGTTAAATTTGGCCATGGCGGCGTAGACGATCGCCCAAACGGCGAGGCCGGCGGCGGCGGCGATGGCAATCGCGACAGCGCTGTGCATGCCCGTCTGGGGCAGAACGGCGGCGGTGGCGGCACCGAGAACGGCGGGAACAACCCCACCCTTGCCAGGTTCAATGCTCGACATATTATGTCCTTTCGTTAAATTACTTACCTTGCGACATTGGTCACAATGCGGTATCGGCGGCCAGCTACATCCCACCCGGCTTGGGGTGAGTTGAATTTGCGCTGGACGACGATTTCGTACCAGGACCGAATAAATATGATCAAGCTAACAAAGCGCAGTATGTAGAACAAGGGAAAGGCGCCCATTACATTGGAGCGGGGGTTTTTGGCCGCGGCCCACATCGTAAACAGGGTGAAGATCAGGAGGTCGCTAAGGAACATGAGGGCTAGCGGACGATAATTTTGCCCCCACCAAGCCATGAAAGGCAGAACGGTAAGCTGGGCGACCAGAATCCACTGCTCGAACATGACATAGCTCAGGTAGGCATCGATCTTTTGCGGGTGAAGCCCCACGCGATGGCGCATCATTACCTGGAAGTTACCCCGGTACCAGCGGCTGATTTGCTTCATGTAGTCAGTGAGGTCTTTGGGGTCTTGCGTGAAGGTTTTGGCCTGCGGAATGTAGGCAATCTTGCCGAGCCGGCCGCGGTGAATCTGCAGGGTGATGTCCATGTCCTCGGTGAGTGAGTCGACAGAGAAATCCAGCTTGTTCAGAATATCGGTACGGAACACCGAGGTGGGTCCAGGGATAACCGGAATGACACCAAGGAACGCTTGGATCCGGCGCAAGATCTCCAGACCAAGCGTGTACTCATAGGTGCGGTACTTGGAGATCCAGCCACCTTGCAAGCTCTGGATGTACCCGGTAGCGGCAACGTATTCGCGCGACAAGCGTGACTGCAGCTCACTAAAATAGGTGATGGCGAAGACGCCGTCGGCGTCGGCGATGTGCAGCCACTCGTAGCGGCTGATGATGCCGAAATGCTCGATGGCGTGCAGGATGGCCTTGGCCTTGCCACTCTGAGGCTGGTCGAGAATATTCTTGGCGGCTAACAGTTCTGAGGCTATTTTGACCGTGTCGTCCTTGGAGCCGTCGGACACTACGAAGATGTCGGCCGGGTGCTGGCCCGCGGCGATTGCCGAGTGTATAGTGTCGGCGATAACCATCTCCTCGTTGTGCGCGGGGATGACGAGAGCGAGCTTGCGTTTCTTAAACTGGTAGCGATTGAAGATCATGATTTTCTCAAAAAAGAAAAGGGTCCCTGAACTACATTCAGAAGTACCCTCTCTTGAACTTTTCCTTAGCTAGTACGTTACCTCATTTTTGTAGTTGTGTCAAGCTTATGTTAAAACAATACTTCTTATGATTGTTACGGCTTAACCTGAGACTTGATTTCGGTGTATGCCTGGTGCATGGTCTCGATGGTGAGACCCGATACCTTGATGGCTTGGAGGTCGTGTTCGAAGTCTGCCGGGTGGCGGGCGTAGGAGCTGGGGCCGTTATCGATCTGGTGATACACCAGGATGAGCCAAGCGTGGTTGACGCGGGCGGTCTCTAGCCACGAATTGAGCTGCTCGGCCGAGGTGTTGGCGGTCATGTTCTGGACCATCAGACCGTAGGGATCGAGGTTGTCGGCGGTATTGAACCCGACATCGGTGGAGCGTGAGGTCTGATAGTTTTTCTGGACTTGGGCGGTGGTGGCAGCGTTGTAGGCGCCGTACGGCGGCGCGAAATCTGTCGGCTTGCCGTAGCACCTGGTGAGGTCCTTGTCGGAACGTTCAAGTTGGAACGCGGCGGCTTCGGCCTTCTGTTTCGTGAGGTCGGCGTGGTCTACCGTGTGCGATGCGATCTCGTGCCCGGCGTTGCGGAAGTCGTACAGTTGGCCGGGGGTAACGTAATCCTTCTCTTGGCCGACGTAGCCGGAAATGATGTACTGCGTGGAAGCGATGTTGTAGCGCTGCATAAGCGGCAGGGCATTGTCGTGAATGGAGCGCCAGCCGTCGTCAAAGGTGAGGGTGACGATGGGCCGGCTGAAGCCCTGTACCGTGGCCGGCTCCAGCGAGAAGTCGTCGGTCTCGAGGAAGCCCTTGCCGGCTAGAGGATGAAAAACCATGGCTTCGGTAACATCCTTGGGTATAAAGAATGACGCCTGGTACTGTGTCCAACCCGACGCGGGGGCGGCGACCTTGAGGTTGATGTATTGAGTGTGGCCGGCGGCGTCTCTGAGCATCAGGATAGCCCGGGTAGAAACATCCGAACGGTAATAATCGGAGTAGCGGTAGTAACCGCCAGGCTGTACCTTCACGGCATTGTAGTACCAGTCGGCGTCGCCGTCGGTGTAATTGGTAATGGCCGTCCGAACAGCATTAGCTGAGCCGTGGCCGGGCACGAGGCCGAAGGTGGCGTTATTTTTACCGTAGATATTGGTGCTCCAGCTGTACGGCGAAATACCGGTGGTATCCTCCACGTCGCCGTTCGGGACGAGGTCGGCGCCGGCAATCTCGGTGCTCCTAAGCTTAGCGCCCTTCGCTACCGGAGTAGCTACGGTGGTGGCTCGAGAAGTTACCGCGTCGCCGGTATCGGAATCGGCGGCCACGACCTCAGCTTTGTCGCTGTGGTGCACAAAGGCGCCGGCACTACAGCGCGATTCAGTAATGGCGCGGCCGAGGTCTAGGCCGTTACGGCCGGCCACGTAGGAACCGCTGGCAATAGTGAGCGTAATAGCTGCTACTATGATGGCTTTGCGAGGGAATTTCATTTGCATATGTTATCCCGCTTTTGTCTAATTGTCAAGTATATGTTGCGGCTGCGTTTCTTATGCCCCTACTTCTATTCTCAGGGACAATCGCGCGTTTCTTTGGATGCGCGAAAACTAATCGGCGCGGGAAGCCTGGCGGTGCGCACGATGTAGTAACGGTCGGTGACCTTCTGCGTGACGATACATTTGGCACCTGATATTTGCTCGGTAACGTCGACGGCAGTGCCAGCGGGGCTCGTGATAATACCCGTAACCTTCAGGTTGTACCCACCGGTAGCGCGAGGGCCTTCGCTGAGCGCGATGACGTTGCTGGTAGTGAAATCGACGGGCAAAAGCGGCGGCAACGGCTTAATATTGGCGTGGACCGCGGCCCAATACCGCTCCCACTGTGCCTGGGAGGTGATGATTTCCTGGCGTTGGGGGTAGGCGCCACGGCTGTCGCCTTCTACCAAAAGTTGAAACTCTTGCGAGACACCAGGCTCGGATATGGGGACCGGCGAGCCGCGCGGACCCACATAGGTGTGACCCTTTGCTACACAAGCGGGCGGTTCGCTCTCCATGATCGGGTAGCCGGCCCGGGCGCAAGCCGCGTATGAATCGATGGGCTCGGTAGGATGGCCCCGCAGCAGCCAGACCGCGCCGGCTAGCATGACGGCGAGACCCGTGAATACGATGATTCGGTGCTTGTGCTTGGCCCAAATGAGAGCTAGCGGTGTCATCGTGGCCTACAGCTCTTTCGTGAGATCTTCGGGGAGTTTGCTGTTCTTGGATTCGACTATGTCGATGAGCTCGTCGACGAGCGCCACCGGATCGTGGCCGAAGATAATGCCGGTACGGGCGCGCTTGGCGGCCTTGAGGACGCGCTCAACTTCTTCGGTCATGCCGCCGGAGCCTAGCAGGACACCGATGGGTTTGCGCTCCTCGATGGCGATGGTGAGCTCGTTGAGTGTGCCGATGCGGCCGCCGACCATTACGACGGCGTCGCAGGAGCGCACCAGCAGCAGGTTGCGGCCGGTGTACTCGAAGCCGGTGAAGACCACGGTGTCGAAGGCGTCGAGGGGCAACTGGTACTTCTTGACGTGGGCCAGGCGGCTGGCGGCCGGCGAGAAGCCGATGGAGGTGACGTGTTCGCCGCCGGCTTTCTTGGCGGCGATGGCCGCGTAGTACGGCAGACCGCGGGTGGCGCCGGTGACTACCAGATGCCCCCGCCGGACGATCTCGTGCGCGACCTCGCCGGCCAAGCCTTTGGCCAGCTCGACGCTATCGCCGCGGGCCGCGCCGGATACGCAGATTTGGTAGCGCAACGGCGGCATTTTTGGCATTATTTGACCTCCCGCGTGAGGCTTTCGGGCTTAATGATGGCGTTGTCGAGCTTGCCGAGGAGTTGCTCCTCGAGGACTTTTTCGCCCAGATAGCGCGCGAATACTTCGTTCCAGAGCGCCTCACGGAAATGGTACAGGTAGCGGTCCGGGTAGGCTATGGCATTGGAATAGCCCAGGCTGAGGTCCATGAGGTTGAACGTGACGGTGTCGTGAGATTCGCCCTTGAGGACGGCTACGTAGTCGAGACCGCGCCAAAAATCGAGTTCGGGATCGATTTCGTAGAGGATGTCTTCGGCGCGGCGCCAATGCAGGTCTTCGGGCTGGACGTGCGGCTCGAAGATTTCGGGATGATTCTCATTCTTGAGCTTGCCGAAGTAGCGCTGGATGACGCGCCAGTGGATGTGGGCATTGTCGGTTATTTTGACGTGCGCGGGGTCGGCGATGAGGGTGTCGGAAACTATGGCGCCGAAATTCTTTTTGGCTTGCATAAGCTTAAAGAACGAACTGTAGAGACGGATTTCATTGAAGTAATGAAACAGCAGCGGCATGACCTTGAGCGTAATACCCGTCATGTGGGTTTCCTTCATGGGCATAATGGCGATGGCGCCCATTTCTTTGGAATGGGTGATGTTGTGGCGTTTTTTGGCGATAAAGTGCTCGGCGACGTCACCCCATTTTTCGACTGCGAATGGTACCACCCGAATGCGGCGCGGCTCGAAATCCTCGGGGGTAAGGTCGAGATATTGGCGGTCGAAGCCGTTGAGCCAGTCGGCGTCTTCGACGAAACGCAGGGCCAGGAAGAGCTCATAAATATCCTCGTGCTCGAGCAGGGCCGAGACCAGGTGGTAGCCGAGGCGGTCCATGATGGCCATGGGTGGGTTGCGGCGGAGCATGTCGCGGGCCTTGGCCTCGGTGAGAAACCAGCCGTCCTTGGGCAATGGCGCGGCTTCGGCGGCTTTGACGATGAGCGGGATCATTTCGCGCAGATCGCTGGGGTCGGCGCCGCCGATGGCCTTGGCCAAATGGGCGTCGTGGAGGCCGACCTGCTTGATGAGCGCGTCGTAGAGCTCCGGTCCGGTCGCATCGGCGGAAAGTCCAAGTTGTTTGGCGGTGCGGGCGGCTTTTTGGGCAATCTCGGCGCCCAGCTTTACATCTACGCCTTTTTGGTGCGTGCGCAGCTCGAGCTGGTGCAAGGCGTGGTCGAAGAGGGGTTCTTTGGCCTGGAGAAAGCGCCCGATGGTACTCATAGCGTAGTGATCTTTAATTTCATGCGTTTGACGCGCTGGGTCTTGAGGATGCCGGTCTTGCCGCCGATCTGGGCGACGACGCTGGAGGCGTTGGCGGCCGCCAGGCTGAGGGCGTCTTCCATAACGAGGCCCCGGGCGAGGCCGGCCACGAAGCCGGAGCCGAAGGCGTCGCCGGCGCCGAGGCGGTCCACGGGTTTCGCCTTCTGGTAGACGCCGGCCTGGTAGAGCTTGCCGGTGGCCGAGGCGTAGGAGCCGGCCGGGCCGTTGGTGCCGATCACATAGGGGCAGGTGTCGGCGGCGCGGACGACGGTCTCGCGGACGTCTTCGCCGCCAAACAGTACGCGCAGCTCCTCGGCGTTGGCTTTGAGCACCGTCACGAGCGGCAGGAGGCTGCGCAGCTTCTTGGTCTGCGCCAGCTCGGCGTTGCCGGGATCGAGCGCCACTTGGATGCCGTGATTGTTGGCGTGCTTGAGCAGCTTGCCGAGCAGGTCCATGTTGCCAGCTAGCGAGGTAATGTAAAACCAGTCGGCTTCGAGCGTGCGGATGGCAATCTCTTTGGCCTTGAGTTCGTGTGAGGCGCCGCGGTGTGTTAGGATGGTGCGTTCGCCGCTGGGCGCCAGCAGGATGGTGGAATAACCGGTGCCGAGCTTGGTGTCATAAACGAGACGGTCGAGCGCCACGCCTTCGCGGCGCAGAGCCCGCACGACTTCGCCGCCGGCTGGGTCGTGGCCGATCTTGCCGACGTATCCCGCCTGCAAGCCTTGCCGGGCAAAGGTAACGGCCGCATTAGTGGCGCCGCCGCCGGTATCGAAGTAGACATTGTCGACATCGATCTTGGCGCCGAGCGGGAACTGCTCGACGTAATCCCGGGTACGGACATCGCGCCGGGCATGCAGCGCTTTGCCGCTCAGGAAGACGTCTTGAGTAGCGGCGCCGAATGTTAGAATTTTGACATTTATATCAGCCATTACATCTGATGATAGCAGTTATGCTTTGAGAATGATAGCGCTTTTGGTTGACTATTATCTCTTATTGTGGTATTTGTTTATTTATCGTGTGTGCGAATTTGCGCAGACGCCGTAATGCGGTCTAACGGCCGCTCACAACTTGTCCGAGATTGGAAATAGATGACCATCACCATCTTTGATGGCTGCGCCGTCCCCGTCGCTGCGCCCGCGCGTCCCGGGAGACACCGGCGCCATGTCCGTCGCTCGGCGGCTTGGGCGGTCGCCACGGCACTCCCCCGCCTCGTTTGGTGGCTCGTGAAGGCCATAGGCCGGGCCGTGGGAAGTGACCCGCTGATGTGGATCGTCGTCCCCCGCCCTTTTTGGGCGGTTTTTTGTTTGTGCGCGGCTTCATCGGTTTGCCATTATGCAATTAAAATGAATGCCCTAGATGGTTATGGCTTTGTGTAGCTAAATATTTCTCCCTCGACAGCAAAGAGTGTTCAGTTTTATTGAATAGTGAGAGCTCTGCGTATAGCAACCGTGAGGTAGGGCTCTCTAGCCCTGAGTTTTGCCGGCCGAGCCGAAGACATCCATCTTGTGTTCAACGACGGCCTGGATCGCATCGAGCACCGGGCCCATTAGCTTGATGACGGCGAATTGGTCGGGGTTGGCTTTGAGCTGGGTTTCGAGGGTAGTGCGGAAGGCCCGGCGCATTTCGGAATTGATGTTGATCTTGGAGACGCCGCGCTCCACCGCGCCGCGGAACTGGTCGTCGGGCGTGCCGGAGCCGCCGTGGAGCGAGAGGTAGCCCGGCACTTCCTCGCGGATAGCGGCGAGCAGGTCGAGGTCGAGCTGCTTGGGCACGGGATACAGGCCGTGCAGGTTGCCGACGGCCACGGCGAAGGTGTCGATGCCGGTGGTCTCAATGAACTTAAAGGCTTCTTTCGGCTTGGTGAAGGTCTTCTTTACGACCTCGTAATCCATGGCTTCTTTGAACACATTGGAGCCGCCGCCGAAGTAGTGCGGCTCGCTCTCTACCATCGCGCCGGTCTTTTTGGCGTACTCGACGACTTCTTTGGTGGCGGCTATAATTTCCGCTTCGGTGTCGTCATGATTGGCTTGGCTGACATCAATGTGAATAAATTCAAACCCGGCGTCAATACCGGCCTTTGCATCCTCTACACTGGGCGAATGATCGAGGTTGATGTACATTTCGATGTCGAATTCGGTCTTATAATTATCAACGATGCAGCGCAGATTATGCAGGCCGATGAGCTTGGCTTCGTCCTTGGAGACCTCGACGAGCACCGGGGACTTCTTGGCGGCGGCGGCGCGGGCGATGGCCAGGAGCGTCTCTAGATTGTCGATATTAAAAGCGCCTAAGGCAAACTTTTCTTGCCTGGTACGGGCGTAGAGTGCGCGGGCGGCTTCGGTGTTGGAATGCATTGAGATTGAGATCCGCTTATGGTTGAACTTAGCATAACACGGAAGAAGCTTCCTTTAGCGGGATGGCAAGTTAGGAGCTCATTTGGCAAGCTTGCGGGCAAGGGCCCAGCCGATAACGAAATAGATACCATAGATGAGATAGAGCACGAAGGCGAGGATAGCGAGTTGGGCGGTGGTTTGGGTGCGCCCGAGATTGGTAAAGGTGAGAACCGAGGACGAGATGAGGGCCAGCGTGGTGGCGACACCGGTAGCTACCAGAATGGGCTTGCGGGCGCGACGTTTGCCGAGTGTAACCCATACCCAGGCGGCCATGCCCAGCCCGTAAACGGCTAACGCCAACACCATAGTGACGATGAGCGCGGGCAGGTAGCTGTGGAAGACCGTGGTGAGGGGTAAATATCCCGGGAGGCGTCCGCTCAGCCAAAAAGCGCCCATACCCGCGGCAAAGGTGAAGAGGAACTGGATATCTGTACCTGAGAAGACCGATTGTTTGCCGACAGTCATATAAAAGCGCTCCTGTTAGCTATACGTGCGATTATTACCCGTATAGCATAGCAGATTATTTGCGCTTGATGAGCTCTTGGGCCTTGGCGGTGATATGCGGCGCGGTGAGGCCGAAGTGCTCCATGAGCTCGGCCGGGGTGCCGGATTCGCCGAAGTGGTCGAGCAGACCGATGCGGCTCATGGGGACGGGGTGATGGTCGGCCAGGGTCTCGGCCACGGCGCCACCGAGGCCGCCGGCGACCTGGGCTTCTTCGGCCGTCAGGACGGCGCCGGTCTTCTTGGCGCTGGCTACGATGGTGATAGTGTCGAGCGGCTTGACGACGGCCGCGTTGATGACCTCGGCTTCGATGCCTTGCTTGGACAGCGCTTCGGCGGCCACGAGCGCCTGGTACACCAGCGCGCCGCACGCCACGATGGTGAGATCTGTGCCGGCGCGCAGCACTTGGGCCTTGGAGAGCGAGAATGGTGACTTGTCGGTGGTAATAACGGGTGATTTTTCGCGAGCCAAGCGCAGGTAGGCCGGGCCTTTGTGGCTAGCTAGCACTATGGTGGCTTTAGCCGCCTCGACGGCGTCGGCCGGCACTACCACCGTCATGTTGGGCAGCACGCGCATGAGCGCGATGTCTTCGAGCATCTGGTGGGTGGCGCCGTCGGGCCCCACCGAGACGCCGGCGTGCGAGCCGACGATCTTGACGTTGGTCTGGTTGAGGCAGATGGTAGTGCGGATTTGTTCCCAGTTGCGGCCGGGCGAGAAAGCAGCGTAGCTAGAGACGAACGGCGTCTTCCCGGCCAGGGCCATGCCGGCGGCGACGGTCACGAGGTTTTGCTCGGCGATGCCGACTTCTACGAAGCGCTCGGGGTAGCTCTTGGCGAAATCATCCATCTTGGTGCTGATGGTGAGGTCGGCGCAGAGGGCCACAATGTCTTTGTCCTTGTGGGCGGCTTCAAGCAAACCGCGACCGAAGCCCATGCGGTTGGCTTCTTGTTTGACTTCCGGGCTGAGAAGATCCGGGGCGAGATGTTGTTGCGGGTCGATCATGATCTTATGATACGGTTCTCGGGCCGAAAAGACAAAATAGTTATGCTCTGTCGCTAGCAGAGGAGGCTGTGCGGGTACGAAGAACCTGCTTGATGTGGCGCAAATCGGTCCGGACTATGGCGCTGTCCCCCTCTAGGCGGTCGAGACGGTCTTCGATGTGATCAAAATGATCATCCACCGCCTGCATAGCAGGATTAAAGTTCTCGTCTATAAAACTCTGGAATTGCTCTAGCACCTGATTGGTGCTTTCTTGGATCATGTGTCTCGTATGACCGCGCTCTACTTGAAACATCTGCTCGGTGTGTTGGCGCTCAGCACGGAGCAGTTGCCCGGTGTGTTGGCGTTCTAATTGGAGCATTTGTGCGGTGTGCTCACGTTCCGCAATGAAACGTTCATCGAGGCCCTCATCAATCACTTTTTTGATATCTTCGAGCGTGAAATCGACCGTCGGCATAGAGGACCCCCTTATTCATTCCCAGTATATTGCTCACCTTCGCACTTATACTACCGAACAAAAACCGATACTACAATCTTTTTTATGAAGCCGAGGCCGGGGCTTTATTCGTGCTCGGAGCGGATTTGGCCGCCGAGGGTGCGGAGCTCGTGCAGGGCGATGCGGGCTTGATCGGCGGCGGGCGGCGCGCCGGGCACATTGGCAAAGTAGCCGTGCCAGTGGTAATCGTATTGCATGTAATCGACGCCTTTGCCGGGGATGGTGTGGGCGATGATGACGGTGGGACGCTCGACAATGGCCTTGGCCAGATTGCAGGCGCTAATGATGGCGTCCATGTTGTGGCCGTCGATCTCGATGACGTGCCAGCCGAAGGCGGCGAACTTTTGCGCCACGTCGCCCAGGGGCATGACGCGCTCGGTGGGGCCGTCGATCTGGATGTTGTTGCGGTCGACGATTACTGTGAGGTTAGTGAGCTTCTTGGCGGCAGCGAACATGGCGCCTTCCCAGATATTGCCTTCGTCGAGCTCGCCGTCGCCGGTGATGCAATAGACGCGGCCGCGAGAGCCGTCCATACGCAAAGCCAGGGCCATGCCGGCGGCCTGGCTGAGGCCCGAGCCGAGCGGGCCGGAGGTGGTTTCGAGGCCGGGCAGGCGCACCCGCTCGGGATGGCCCTGGAGGCGCGAGCCAAATTTGCGCAAGGTTTTGAGCTCGCTCACCGGAAAGTAGCCGGCGCGGGCCATGGTGGCGTAGCGCACAGGCACGGTGTGGCCGTTTGAGAGCACCAGGCGGTCACGGCCGGGCCACTCCGGCTGCTTGGGCCGGTGCTCCATGACCTCGAAGTAGAGGGCGGTAAAGATATCGGCTAGGCCAAGCGGACCGGCGCTGTGACCGCTCCCCGCTTCCACCAGCATCTTGATGATGTCTTCGCGGATTTCGTTGGCTTGGAGTTCTAATTGCTTGTGCGTCATACCATAAGCATAATCATAAATTACGATTTTGGCGATGGGGTTCGCGGGGTTAGCTCGTACCTTCGGCGATGGCCTGGACGGCGATGTAGGCGATTTCGGGATCCTCGGCGTCGTGGATGAAGCTGCCGACATCTAGCAGGTTGGCGCCGGCTTCGATGGCTTGGCGGGCGGTCACTTGGTTGAGGCCGCCGTCGACGGCTATCTCGAGGTCGGGACTGATGGCGCGGGCCTGGGCGATCTTCTCCAGGCAGTCGGCGCGGAATTCGCCGCCGTTGTGGCCGAGCTTGCCGGTAAAGACCACTAAATGATCGATGGTGGGCAGGATGTCGCGGACTTGCTCGATGGTAGTCTCGACATTCACCGCCAAACCGACCTTGATGTCGACAGACCGGAGTTCCTTGGCAAAGGCTTGATGGTCGAACGGCGCCTCGAAGTGAGTGATGACGAGTTCGGGCTGCAGCGCGCAGATATCTTCGAAGTGGCCTTCGGGATGGTTCATCATGAGGTGGAGATCGAACGGCACGCCGTCGATGTCGTAGATTTGGCTGAGGCCGACGGTTTTGACGTCGGTGAAGACGCCGTCGCCCACATCGATGTGCAGGCGCGTCGCGAAGGGTTTGACGTTGTTGATGCGGCGGGCGTAGTCCTCGGGCGTGGTGGCGTTGATGGTGGGTGCGACACTAGCCATAGAGCTGCTCGATTTGATCAAGGCGGTGCTGATATTTGGGACTTTTGGAAAATTCGGTGGCCAGCCAGGCGTCGGCGGCCTTGATACAGTCTTCTTGTTTGGTGTAGAGAGGCGCTAGTACGAGCACGTTGACGTCATCGTCGCGGCGCGCGTGAGCCGCCACTTCTTCGTTCCAGGCGATGGCGGCGCGGATGCCACCGATGCGATTGGCAGCGATGGCCATCCCCTGCCCCGATTTGCACATGAGGATGCCGAGGCTGTCGTCTTCGCCCAGGACTTTGCTGGCTACAGCGAAGGCGTATTGGGGGTAATTGTCGAGGGGATCGTAGGTGTGGGCGCCGAGATCTTCGATATCGTGCCCAGCTTGGGCAAGATGCTCTTTTAGGACCTTTTTGAGTTCGTAGCCGCCATGATCGGCGCCCAAATAGATTTTCATTGGTTGGCTTTTTTTACTACATTCACCTTATAGGCTGGCTTTTGTTCCCGCAAGTTTGGCCCGGGCGGGTAGGTGCCCTCACATCGAGTAGTATCAACATACGAGTACCTATGCTAATGAGGAGCTCCCATGCGCCGGCCATCCCGTTTCCCGCAACCGCTAGATACGAAGCAATTCTATATTTTGCTAGCGTTGAGCCTAGAACCAATGCATGGCTACGCGGTTCACGAGCAAATCCTAACAGATACTAAGGGAACGTTTTATTTTTACCCGGCCTCGCTCTACCGGCTCCTGGTGGAATTGAGCAAGCAGGGGCTAGTGGAAGTGGTGCGCCAAGAGCGCGGTCTAGGCGGCGTAGGGGCTACCCGGACGGTTTATCGCCTTACCGGGCAGGGTCGTCGCATGCTCAAATCCGAGGGCGTCCAATGGCAAGACGCCGGACGCCTAGCGGCCCGCAGAGTACCTTAGGCGATAGTCTTGCCGACGTTGATGACCTGCTCGACGAGGCGGTTGGAGTAGCCCCATTCGTTGTCGTACCAGGCCACAACCTTGAGCAGGTTGCCGCCGACGACATTGGTGAGCGCCAGGTCGACGATGCCGGAGTGCGGGTTGCCGATGAAGTCGGAGCTGACGAGCGGCTCGCTGGTCACATCTAGCACGCCCTGGAACCGAGGCTCTTTGGTGGCGGCCACGAGGGCTTTGTTGACCTCTTCGATGGTGACGTCCTTGCTGGTGACGAACGTAAAGTCGGACAGCGACACCACGGGCGTAGGTACGCGCACGCTCAGGCCGTCGAACTTGCCTTTGAGCGCCGGGAAGGCCTTGGCCGCGGCGGTGGCAGCGCCGGTGCTGGTGGGTACGATGTTTTCGGCGGCGTTGCGGCCTTCGCGCACGTCCTTGGAGGGCGCGTCTTGCAGGGCTTGGCTGGCGGTGTAGCTGTGGATGGTGGTCATCATGGCCTTTTCGATGCCGAATTTCTCCTCGATGACGACCGCCACGGGCGTGATGCAGTTGGTGGTGCAGGAGGCATTGGAGATGACGGTGTCGCCGGGCGTGAGGTCGTGCTCGTTGACGCCGATCACGAAGGTGCCGGCGCCTTCGCCCTTGGCCGGGCCGGAGATTACCACCCGCTGCGCCCCGGCGGTGAGGTGTTTGCTGGCGTCTTCGTATTTGGTGAAGCGGCCGGTGGATTCGATGACGATATCAATGCCAAGATCTTTCCAGGGCAGGAGGGCCGGGTCTTTTTCGGCTGTCACTTGGATTTTGTGACCGTCTACAATGATGTGCTGGTCGTCGTGCCCGACCTCTTCGTGATAGGTGCCGTAATTGGAATCGTGCTTGAGGAGATAGGCCAGTGTATCGGTGCTGGTGAGGTCGTTGACGGCCACGACCTCGAGTCCGGGGTGGTTCATAGCGATCTTGAAGGCATTGCGCCCGATCCGTCCAAAGCCGTTGATAGCGATTTTGTAACTCATGTGTTGGTTTTGCCTTATTATTCTTTATTACCATATAAGCTCAGGCGGTTTCGGGCAAGGGGTACAAACGTGACGCAACCCCGACCACCCAGCGCAGAGCGCGGGACAGTCAGGGTCTGGGCGGATGGGGACGGTTCGCTCGGCGGGGAGCCGAGCAACGGGTGCCGTTAAGCACCGAGATGGTTGACGAACTGCGCTAGCGATGTACCGGCTACAGCCAGCGCCCTGAAGGCGTTGTTGACCACGCCGGCCGCGTTCGTCGGTTGGCTGAGCAGGTAGAAGATTACGAAGGCGAGAGCCACGTAGCGAAGGTTCTTCTTCATCGGTTTTCCTCCTCTCCGAGAGGCGATGCCCTGGATGCCGTATTATTACTATCCTATATATTCGATATAAAAGCAAGACTCTAACGAGCGGCCGGCTCACCATTTTGGAGGTATATCGTGGTATCGTGATCGTAGGCTTCGAGCATCTGGCGGAAGCGGTCTTTGAGGCGGTCGGAGATAAGTTCTTGGGCTTGCTGGCGGGTGGCCCAGCGGTGGTCGGAGATCTCGTACTCTTCGAGCTTGAGCTCGCGCTCTTGCCGGCGGTCGACATGCGCCGCGAAGGTAAATACGAGGTTGCCGTTGGGGGTGCGGCGGCGGAAGAAGTCGACGCCGAGGAGGCGGAAACCGGTGGGCGCGAGGCCGACTTCTTCCGCTACCTCGCGCTTGGCAGCTTCTAGTGGCGACTCAGCGTCGTCGGTGGTGCCCACGGGGTATTCCCAATCCCCCCGCCAGCGGTGCTTGATGAGCAGAATGCGTCCGTCTTCGTTAAAGATAATGGCGCCGGCCGCCACCCACTTGGAGCCGTGGAGCAGAACCCAGAGATTGCGGTAACGGTAGCGGGAAAAGTATTTAAGCCTTCTTATAAGCTGCAATTGACTCTTCTATGACTTTCCGGGCGGCGGCGGCATCGCCCCAGCCGTTAAAGCTGACGTCGGCGCCTTTCCAGCCCTTCTTCCAATCTTTGTAGTGCGAGTAGAAGTGGGTGACGACTTTTTGGAAGTTTTCGCCGAGGTCGGCGAGGTCTTTGATGTGGTCTTTGCTGACGTCGTCCACGGGTACACAAACGAGCTTTTCGTCGCGCTCGCCGTCGTCGATCATGTAGAGCACGCCGATGGCGCGGCTCGGGACTACCACGCCGTGCGGCACGGATTCATCGATCACCAGCAGCGCGTCGAGCGGGTCGCCGTCTTCGCAGAGCGTCTCGGGCAAGTAGCCGTAATCGGCCGGATAGCCCAGCATGGTGCCGTTGACGCGGTCGAGGAAGAGCGCGCCGGAGGCTTTGTCGACTTCGTATTTGTTGCGCTCGCCGCGGCGAATCTCGATAACGACATTAACAACTTCGGGGGCGTCTTTGCCCAAAGGGATGGTATTCACGGAAATCTCCAGGATTTATTGGTTGGGGCTATTGTACCACGGCCGGGCTGGCCGGCTGACCTTGGGCGTTTTGATGAACCCCCTTGCTGCCATGGCGGAAGTATTGGAAGAACAACCATTACGGCAAGCGTGGCGTGGCGCTATTCTGGGTAAGCAATTAAGTGAGGAGTAACACTATGCTTTGGACTATTATTACTTGGATCGTCTTGGGCGCGCTGGCCGGCTGGATCGCCTCGATGATTACCGGCACGGAGGCGCGAGTAAACGGCTGGATGAACGTCGTGGTCGGTGTGATCGGCGCGTTTGTCGGAGGTTTGGTGCTACAGCTACTGGGAGCGGGAACACCGAGCGGGTTTAACTTGGCCAGCCTGCTCACGGCCATCTTGGGCGCCGTGATCTTGCTCTCGCTGGTGCGGGCGTTCCGCCGCGACACTCTGTAGCGCTGGTCGCACGCCACGATAAAATAACCTGCCATTGGGCAGGTTATTTTGTATATCCCGGTGCTACGCGAGCTTGAGTTCTTTTACCAATTGGGGCTGGTTAAAGCCGAGGATGCCGACTTTGCTGTCATCGTCGTGGGTGATGACGGTAAACGGCACGCCCATTTGGCCGGACATCTTCATCATCTCTTCGGCGGCTTTGGGATCGGTTTCGACGTTGAGGTCCTGATACGGTACGCCTTTTTCGTCGAGGAATCGTTTTTCGGCCCGGCAAAAGCCGCACCAGCTAGTGGAATAGATTGTTACTTTTGGCATAGGTATCTCCTTACCTCTACTATACCAAGTATAGCAAGCGTACGTCTTATGGCGTGGAGGGACCGGTGGCGTCACCGAGCACCTGGCCGGCGGGCGGGGTGGGGACCGGAAGCGGAGAAGGGGCGGGAAGCCCGACGTTTGGCGTAGGCACGGGCGCGTCAGGTAGAACTATGGGCAGCGGTAGGGGCGATGGTACCGGGAGCGCATTTGAAACCACCGGAGGAATAAGTGGCGCGGGTTTGAGCGCGGGGCGGTTGGCCACGGGCCGCCGCGGCCGCAAGGCTGGTTTTAGCGGGGCCGCTGCTACCGTGGTACTGCCCTCGGCTGAAGGCGCCGGCGCCGGGGATAGCGTGGGGCTGGGTGGGTTGAGGCTGCGCACAACGGTGGACGAGGCGGGCGCGGGAGCGACAGACCACGGCGGCCGCCAGAGGTGCGCCACCGCCCGGCCGCCCGCGAATAGCAACGCCATGACCCCGCCCACGATGAGAATAATGACGGCCCTGGGCATGTGACGGCGCAGGAACTCTTGGCGGAGCTTGATAGCACTGGTGATTTTTTGCAGGTCGTGAGGCGCCAGATAGCGCCGGAGCTGGTCCATGGGCACGCGCAACCGGCGACCGTCAGTAAACGAAAGTAACACGGTTTGGTCTGTCTCGATGCTATAGTTTGCTAATTCGCTCATACCAATATGTTACCACTTACGTTTTCGGGGATAATTTGGAGATAATCACAACTTTTGAGCCTTAATTGGAGATTTTATAGGCTAACCAGAGCCCAATGAACCCACCGGCCATGCTTAGCACAATCCCCCACCCCGAGAGGTCATTGCCGCCCCAAAGTCCGGGCAGCAGGCCACCGATGGTGCCGCCGATACCGGCGAACAGGAGGTAGAGGCCGCGTTTGTTCACCGCTATGACACCAGGTTTTCGGGCTTGCCGGCGGTAAATGCCAGGATGTTTGCCACGGATGTACCGCGAATGCGGCCCAAGGCTTCGGCGCTGTTGTAGGCGTTGTGGCTGGTAACGAGCACATTTGGCATCTTGGTTAGAGTGTCGATACCAAGGACGGCCCGGGCCGGCTCGTCGATATGATGCCCCTGAAGCAGCTGGATTTCGGAGGAGATCTGGAGAAATTCTTCGCCTTCCACCACATCGAGCCCGGCTCCGCCGACCTGGCCACTCTCAAGGGCCTCGATGAGCGCCGGCGTGTCGATGAGCTCGCCCCGGGCCGTATTTACAATGAAGGCCCCGGGCTTCATCTGGGCGAATTCCCGAGCGCCGAGGAGGTGGTGTGTCTCGGGAGTAGCGGGCGCGTGAAGCGTAAGGCAATCGGCTCGCGC
Source organism: Patescibacteria group bacterium (assembly GCA_028288925.1). GTDB lineage: Bacteria > Patescibacteriota > Saccharimonadia > UBA4664 > UBA4664 > RYN-427. Next base: position 56,122 of record JAQGHG010000010.1, read on the forward strand.
GAGTAATTCTTTGAGCGGCAAGTACTCGTAGCCGAGCTCGCGCGCGGCCGCCTCATTGGGATATGGATCATAGGCCACTACTTTCATTCCGAAACCAAGACCAATGCGCGCGGCATGGCGACCGATCCGGCCGGTACCGATAATGCCGAGCGTCTTGCCCGCGAGGTCGTGGCCGGTGAGTTTGGACGGCACGATGTCTCCAAACCGGGTGGCGTGAGCCGTGCGCATAAGCCGGCGCGAGACCGCCAGCAACAGCAGGAAGCTGTATTCGGCGACGGTGGCCTCGCCGTAGCCCGGCACGGTGGAGACAGTGATCTGGTGCGACTTGGCATAGGCGAGGTCCACATGGTCGAAGCCCGTACTGCGGCAGGCGATATGACGCAGATCCGGCATTTGCTTCATGGCCCCGGCCGTTACTTGGCTCGAAACATGCACCGACAGGATCGTGGCGGAAGCGGCGAGATGGGCCGTGTCGGGTCTGAGGCCTTGGTCGGTAAAGACGAGTTTGTAATCCGAACCGAGCGCCTCCTGGAAATGGGCCTGATCGGGCGCGTAGGCGTCGTAGAAGGCTATGGTGGGCTTAGCCACCGAGTTTGTCCTGCAGGTAGGCCTTGAAAGCCGGAGCGATGGCGGGGTCGTCGAGAGCGACGTCGACGATGGCCTCGAGGTATTTCTCTTTGTTACCACAGTCGTGCCAGCGGCCTTCGATGTGGCGGGCGAAGACTTTGTCCTGGCTCATGAGCTGTTTGAGGGCGTTGGTGAGGTAGATTTCGCCGGTGTGGTCGGGCTGTTGAGCCTCGAGCAGGGGTATGATGTCGGGCGTCAGGAGGAAGCCACCGGTGACGGCGTAGACTTGGCCGTCGTGGGTGGGGGCTTGCTCCACGGCCGGCTTCTCGACGAGCGTATTGAGCTCAAAGGTATGATCGTCGAGAGCACTCTTGATGTCGACGACGCCGTAGTTTTTGGCCCGCTCGCGCTCGACCTGCGTTACCGCGATGACCGATTTGCCGGTTTTTTGGTAAGCGTCGAGGAGCGCGACGGCTCGCGGCACGGGACCATTAAAGAAATCGTCGGCGAAGAGGACGAAGAACGGCTTGCCGTTGAGGAGGTGAGCGGCATTGAGCACCGGCGTACCGTTGCCGTAGGTGCCTTTTTGGCGCAGATAGATGAAGTTTGCCATGTCGGCGACCTTCTTCATGCGCTCGGCGATGTCGGTTTTGCCTTTCTGCATGAGTTGGTTTTCGAGTTCGTATTGATGGTCAAAGTGGTCTTCGATGGTGCGCTTGTTGGCGCTGCCGACGATGATGATGTCGGTGACGCCGGCGGCGACGGCTTCTTCTACGACGTACTGGATGATGGGCTTATCAATGATGGGCAGCATTTCTTTGGGCATGGCTTTGGTCATTGGCAAGAAGCGGGTGCCCAGCCCGGCGGCGGCGATGACGGCGGTGGTAACTTTTTTATTCATAATCGTTAGTTTACTACAATTGGCGCCAAAATAGGCTGGAGCCTATCTCGGGCAAGCGCGCTATCCAATTGCGCTGAGGCCAAACCGAGCTACGGATGTAGTGGGATTTCTTGAGATCTTCGAGAAATTGGAGGTCGAGCGTGGTGATAGTGCCGGGATCGGTGACGGAAATGTTGAGCTCGTCATTGAGGACGAGTGAGCGGTTGTCGAGATTGGTAGAGCCGAGGGTAGCCCACATGCTATCGGCGGTGATGATCTTGGAGTGGTGCATGGTGTGTTGGTACTCATAGATTTTGACACCGCTGTCCAAGAGAGGCTGGTACGTGGCGCGGGCGGCGAAAAGGGTGATCTTGTAGTCGGTAAAAGGACCGTTGGTGAGTACGCGCACGTCGACGCCGCGCCGGGCCGCCGCGGCTAGCGCCTCCACGATCTTGGGGCTGGGTATAAAGTAGGCGCTGGTGATCCACAGGCGGTGCTCGGCCGCGGCAAAGACCACATCGAGCAGCTTTTCGATCTGGGTGGGGCGCGAACGGGTCGAGCTGATGGTGGTATGGACGGCGACGGAGCCGCGGTCCAGCGGCGTGGGTAGCTCCGGCAGCCGCTGGCGGGTGGCTTCGCGCCAGTTTTCGGCGAAGCCGGCGTAGAGATCGAGACAGGCGGGGCCTTCGATGCGGCAGTGGGTTTCGCGCCAGTGATGCCGGTCTTGGGCCGAGCCGGTCCACTCGTCGGCGATGCCGACACCGCCGGTGAATCCGACGGCGCCGTCGACGAGCAGGATTTTGCGGTGGGTGCGGTTGTTGAACTTGTGCAGATGCGGCCATCGCACCGGCCGGAACCACGCCACCTGCACGCCCGCGCGTTCGAGTCGCCAGAGGCTGCGCGTATCCATGGTAGCCGCGCCGATGGCGTCGAGCAGCAAGCGCACTTTGATGCCGGCGCGGGCCCGCTCGCAGAGGGCTTGCTCGACCTCGCTGGCGATGCGGCTGCGCCAAAATACGTAGGTCAGGAATTCGATCTGAGTTTCGGCGCCGCGGATGGCCGCGAGCATCGCCGGAAAGATTTCATCGCCGTTTTGCAGGATGGTGATCTGATTTCCCGCCCGGTACGGTGTGCCGGTGGCTTCTTGGGTGATGTTGATATACCGGTTATGGCTCATGTTGTTCTATTTTACACGCCAATGGGTAGGTCCGAGCAAGCGTTGGCGGGAGAGTACCGCGGCGCGCTCCATTCGCCGGCGTTCTTGATCGAGCTGGGAGCGGCCTAATTGAGTGATTTGATAATATCGGCGGGGCTTGCCGGGCGCTATTTGGGGGCGCCCATTGTATTCGTCAATGAGCCGGCTCTTAGCCAGTGTGGCGAGCGCGCCGTAGAGCGTGCTAGATGAGAGTACCACGCTTCCGGCCGAGTCGGTAGACACTTGCTGCTGGATGTCGTATCCGTGAGCCGGCGCGTCGCAAAGCGCTAGTAGGATATGGAATATTTGAGGTGTGAGCGGGGTGTCGTACCCGCGGGTGGAATGCATGCAGGGCAGTATATGTCGTCAAACGACATATAGTCAATCGTTTTCGAGTAAGAAATTCGATATTCTATATGTCGTTTGGCGATATATAGGCTTATGGGTGCGTCGGGCCCTGAGTAATCCCCGCAACATCACCCACCTCCGGCGCCTTAGAGTCATACACCACGATCGCCACAGTAGGCCACTCTGGCAAACAGCTTTTGGGCCGCCACCAGCTTTCACCCACCGGACAGCGTCGCGCTTTCCGGCGGTTTGACGATCGACGAATACTAATCCGGAATCCGGATGCGATCGGGGTTGTTGGCTTGCCACTGCTTGATGGCATCGATTTGTTTCTGGAGAATCTTGATGAACTTTTCGGAGCTGCCGGCGTTGATGCGCAAGACTTTGTAGTGGTCGAGGAGCTGCGGCAGGAGCTTGTCGCGGCCGCGGAAGAGCATGAGCGGCTCATCGGCCGGGATGGGCGTGCCGTCAAGCTTGGTGATGTCGCCGGAGGTTTGGTACTTGGTGTCGATCTGTCGCATGGTGAGACCTTTTCGTTAATTGGATATTCTCAGCGTAGCGAGCTGGGTGAGGCCAATCTAGAGAAGAGGTCTTCGGTAGATACTAAAAGATGTCGTGATGATAGATCTCTTCGATATAGAAGAGCGGAAGGTCGCGGAACGGCTGGCCGGCCAATTGGACAAGTACCTGGGAGAATTGCTTACTGCCGTTAGTCTCGAGAGCCTCAGCCCGCGCGGCTTCCGGCAGGGGCAGCCAGGTATGCAGGCCAAATTCGTTCTTGACTGCCAGATCACCCTCGTACTTATCGGCGACACAAACATGATAGATAATGTCGCTGTAAAGCAGACCCTGGCTATCGAAGCGCACTTTGCGGAGCATGCCGAGGAGCGTGAAATTCGCGCTGAGGCCGGCCTCCTCGCCGAGGCGACGCTTCGCTGCCCGAAGGACGGGCTCGCCGCGCCGTAGCCCGCCGCCAATAAACTCGCGCTGGCCGGCAAACGGCTGACGCAGACGGTGTTGGGATAAAATCTGAGGACCTTGCTCTGACTCCCGGATTACCAAGCACAAAACCGCGATCTTAAAGCGGTTGCTCTCCCCTTTTTCGTCGAGAGGATTGAGCTCAATAATATATTTCTTGCCGCTCGAAGTTAGGAAGTATTTTTCGTCTTCTTTAAAAACGAGCTGGTTCTTGACCAAATATTGCAGATGGTAATTGTAGAGATCGCTCTCGACGTCGTCGGGCTTCATGTCGGTGTAGCGTAGGCCGGCTGAGGCGACCCGCAGGCACTCGAGAATAGCCTGCTGGATGGGGTGGCGCGATGTCATAGGGGTAGCCATGGGCTGAGTATATCAAATGGTATGATATGACCATGGATCTGCAAGTAGGGGTAAAAGCCCTGATTCGAGATAACGACGGCCGGTTTTTGCTGCTGCACCGGACCGAGCCGCTGCTGGACGGGAGTGGTATGCGATGGGATATTCCGGGCGGCAAGATCAATGCCAACGAACGGCTGCCCGACGCGCTGCAACGCGAAGTGCTAAAAGAGACCGGCCTAGCGCTGGAAGGTGAGCCCGTGCTCGTGGCTGCCCAGGATATCTTCATCATGGGCGCGGGCCAACATGTGGTACGGCTGACGTATGTGGCGCGGGCCAAGGGATTTGTCCGGCTCGGCGACGAGCACCAGGAGTACCGCTGGCTCAAGCGCGAGGGGGCGCTGGGCCTGCCGGTGGATGATTATTTGCGGGCGGTACTGGAGTCTCTCTAGGCTTCGAGGCGGACGATGCCGGCGTCGGCGTCGACGGTGACGCGCTGGCCGTCCTTGAGCTTGGTAGTGGCATCGCGGGTGGCGGTGAGGCAGGGTTTGCCGAGCTCGCGGGCGATGATAGCCGCGTGGCTCAGTATGCCGCCCAGATCGGTGACGATGGCGGCGGCCTGTTGCATGAGCGGCAGATAGTCCGGCGTGGTCATGCGGCAGACCAGGATTTCGCCGGGGTTCAGTGTCACGTTTTTAATGTCTTCAACTATGCGTATGCGACCCGTGGCCTTCCCCGGGCTACCAGCCTGGCCTGATACCAGTGCATTTTTGGTATGGTCCCCTATGGCCAAGGGCGTCTGATAAAGCCGTCCCAAGATGCGATTGTAGTCGATAAACCAGATCCCGAATTGGTCCGAAGCGGTACTCTCAAAGTAGCCCTCCAGATAGTTGTGAGCAAACGTAGCATCGAGTTCAGCCGCAAGGATGCTTTGTTTATCCGCGTCGGCTACCCGGAGGTGAGCTAGGAGAACTTTAAGATGCTCAAGCGCCGCCGGTTCGTCCTGATCCATATTCCAGGTATCAAAATCCCATGAAAAGCCTATGGGTGTATGGGCTTCGTAGTAGCCTTGAGTAAGTTCATTGTGACCACCCCTAGTAATCTCCCCGAATACCCCCTGGTGATTGACGACAAAGATGGTGGCCCAGTTGGTTCGCTCTGCATGAGGTACAAAGTCGATGCGGTAATCGGAGGGATTAATGGTTTGGCCGGCGAGCCAATCCAGGGCATCGTTTATTGTTTTGCCACGCATTCGCAGTTTGGGCAATGCAGGATCATGGGGTATAACGCGAATGGCACAGAGTTCGTGGCCGTGGGTTTTGAGGAAAGCCTGGAACTTGGTTCCGCGCTCGATAACTGTTTTTGCCTCAAACTGCTGTGGTTGGTCAAACGGAAGCCCGATGAGCTCTTTGAGATGTCTGAGACGCTCGCGTTTGTTGTTGTCTTCGATACTCATGGCCTCAGCTCCAGCGTGGTTCATCTTCTGTAGCCATTCGGTGAGTGATATTTGCTTTTTATAGAAAGCGGCGTGGTCCATTGAAGGGCTCCTGAGTTAGAGGGTGGTAATGGGACGGGCTTGGAGGATGTGGAGTTTGTCCCAGGCATAGGCCCACTCGAGGTCGAGCGGAAGGCCAAATTGGGCTTCGAGGCGGCCCGCCAGCTGGGTGAGTTCGGCGAGCTGGACCGGAGTGAGAGCGGGCTTGGTTTGACGGTCCGGAGCTACGGGCTGCTCTCTGAGACCGCTGGTCGCCCCCACCAGCATAACGGTTTTTTCGACGATGGTCTGATTGATGATTTGACCTGTGGTTTTATTAATAAGGTAATTATCGGGCGTCGCGATGCCTTGCACTAATAGCTCTCCCAGGCCATAAACGGCTTCTACCACGATCTGATCGCGGGCCTTGGTGACGGGATTGGCGGTAAAGAGCACGCCGGAAACGTCGCTTGGGATCATGGCCTGAACGATGACTGCCACGGGCATGTGGCTCCGGCCGGCGTCATAGGCTTGGGCGCGGGCGGCCGCGCCGGACCGGCGGCAATCGGCGATGCGCGCCAAGATGTCGCCGCGCTGCACGTACAGGTAGCTCTCGAACTGACCGGCCCATGATTGGCCCGGGCCGTCCTCCCCCACCCCCGAGGAACGTACCGCCACGGAAGGCGTACCGAGCTGATCGAAGGCAGCGAGTATTTGGCTTTGCGAGGCTCCGATATCAGTGTCCGGCGGCACGACGAAGCCCGGCGGCACCGGCGCGCCGTACGCCATGAGCCGGCCGAGAGCGGCGGCTTTGCCGCCTACCGTGCCGAGGGGCGCTGCGGCGGCTTGCTTGAGGCCCCAGGTAATACGTGCGTTAGGTGAGATCATATATGCGATTATATCCTTATTCATCCAGTATTTGACGACCGACCGAGGCCGATGTACATTTAAACGACAAATAGGCTATGCCCCGCCCCCCCCGTTTCTTTGTAAGAGCGGGGGGAGAACTTTTTAAGCGGCTCTCACGATATCTGCTATTTCTTGTCTTATTTTTGTAATATCTTCATCGCCCACCCACCCATCGTGATTAATGAGCCGGCGCGCATCAAAGGCTCGGATCTGTGAGACCAATGCGGTTTTGTAGGATACAGACTGTTGAAAACGGGGCGGGTGAAGTCTGGGCCCTTGCCGTCCTCCTCGAACCCGACATTACACCCAACAGCTGCCCACCAAACCTCTTGCTCGTAATAGTGAGGGATGGTTAACCGAACATAATGCGAACGTGCAAGCTTAAGGGGCTAGCGGCGGGCCCGGGCGCGTTTGTGGCGGGCTTCGGTGCGGCGGTCGGCTTCGCGCTTGGCCAGGTGGTGGGCGTCGTCCATTTCGGTGGCTAGGTCGGTGATGTCGACGCCTTGCTTTTCGGCGAGGCGGATGAGGGTTTTCATGATGACGGCGATTTCTTTTTCGGCTTGGAGGTCGGTTTCGTAGTCGAGCTGGGCGCGGATTTCGGCTTTTTCGGCGCTGCGGTTTTGGCTAATCATGACGAAGGTCGAAAGGAAGATGGCTTCCAGCGACACGACCATGGTCAGGAGGCCGAAGGGAAATTTATCGAACATGTAGGAGGCGCCGAGCAGGCCGAGATTGGCCGCGATCCACAGGCCGAACCAGAGGGTGTGGAAGTAGACGAACTTGATGTTGCCGGCAAAGGCTGTAATGCCGTCGGACAGCTTATCCTCGAAATCCCGGAACTGCCTAATATACGAGTTAGGGTTGATGAGCGCCACGTGGTGAGCCCTTTCGTTATACGCTTAAGTATAGAACCGTGGGGGCTATTTGACGATGAGCAGCAGGATGAGGCTGGCGGCGAGCAGGCCGATGAAGACAAGGGCGGCCATCTCGGTGAGCTGCTGCTCGCGGGCTTCGACCTCGCGCAGATTGCGGGCGGCCACCACGTAGCCGCCGTGATAGTGGACGATGACGGCGGCGAGGCGGGATTGATCGTTGGGCTGCCAGGTGACGCGGTTTTCCTGAGGGGCGGCGGTGTCTTTGCCGGTGTCGGCCTTGGCGGCCGCGAAGGCGCCGGCCGGAGGCAGCACGGTGGCGCCGTCGAGCGTACCGGAGGTGGCGACGACGCCGCGCTGCTCATCGGTGACGATCAGGAACGGCGCCAAGCTGGCGCGCATATTCACCTGGCGGGCCGGCACGAGCGCACTGGGCTTCTCGCCGGCGGCCAGGGCGGCGGCGGTGTCCTCGGCCATCTGGATCTGCGGGTCGTTGGCCGCCTGGCGGTGGCTCTGCTGCACGGTGGCGTACACCAGCGTGGTGAGGCCGACGCTCATCACCAAGTATGGCAGCCAGAGCCGGACGAGGGGAATTTCGCGAAAGGTGGGTAATTTCATAGTAAGGGCTCCTTAGGCCGTCAATTGGGAGAGTGCACTTTGCTTCATGTACTTAGCTTACGCCTGCGGTGTGAAGGGGGCGTGAAGACCTATTACTCGTGTTTGAGCACTTGTTTAAAGTCGGCCATTGTCATAATCCTAATACCTTTGTGCTCGCCCAGCACCAATAGGTCCTGATCGGCCGTCACCAAATAATCAACCCGTCCGGCGATAGCTGCTGCCAAAATATGGTCGTCGGATGGGTCGCGGCAGATTTGTTCGATAGTGGTAGGAGTGACTACCTCGGAAACTTTGGCGAGTGCTCGGGTGGCGGCTTTGGCTTTCTGCTTAGTGAGACCTAAAGCTTCTACGAGCACCCGCTCGGTTTCATCGAGGATGAACTCCGAGGTTATATGGGCTACCTCGTTGTGCAGCAGGAGGTTTCGAAACACCAGCAGCTCGCCACGGCGCGCCAGTATCTTTATGAGGATATTAGTGTCGAAAAGTACCCGCATTGGCTACTTTTGAGTTTTTTGCTTCTGGCGGATGGTTTTAACAGCGCGCACAAAATCTTCATCGGTGTCGTAGCCTAGCGCCTGGGCTTTGATGGCCACATCCTCGGACAGGGCCTCGAGCAAGAGCCAATTGTCGGCCCGGCTCTGCATTTCGGTGGCTTTGAGCCTGCCCACGAGAGCTTGGCGAATGTAGTCGCTACGGCTGGCGTATTCGGCCTTGGCGGCTACGTCGATCTTTTTGACGAGCTCTTCGGGCAGGGAGATGTTGATGGTTTGGGTGGACATGATTTTTGCTCCCGGTTATACAACAATTGTATGGTTGTTGTATGGTTTGTGTCAATTGTATCTAGGGAGTTAATCGTGGCGCAGCGCGGTGATGGGATCGAGGCGGGCGGCGCGGAGGGCGGGCAGCGTGCCGGCGAGCAGACCCAGGGCCATGGCCCCAGCGATGATGAAGATCATATCGGTAGCCGGGTACAGCAGGATGTGGGTACCGGGAAAGCCTTTAAAGACCGACTTGAGCAAGATGCGGTCAATGAGCGGCCCGATGGCTATGGCCAGCCCTACGCCCGCTACGCCGCCCCAGAAGCCGATGGAGACGGCCTCGGATAGGAAGATGGCGAAGATGCCACGCGGGCGCATGCCTAGCGCCTTGAGCAGGCCGACCTCTTGCGTGCGCTCGAGCACGGCCATGAGCAGGGTGTTGATGATGCCCAGCGCGGCGGCCAGCAAGGCTACCCCGGCGAAGGCGCTCAGACCCAGCTGCACCATATTGATGACGGTGTTGAAGTGGGCGGTTTCGTCGGCGAAGGTTTGGGCACTGTAGCCGCCGGCGTCGAGCGCGGACTTCATGCTGGCGGTTTGGGCGGAGGTCTGGTTGGGGTCGGTGGTGGCGAAGAGGCCTTCGGCTTTGAGTTTGCCGGCGGTTTGGTAGCTCGCCAGGTCGGCCTGCTCCAGGTAGCTGATGGTCGCTCCCGGCGCGTGCAGGGTGTCGCTGGCCACGGCCGCCACCTTAAACTGTACGGTTTCGGAGCGCAGCACCTGGCCGGGCTTGTCGCCGGCCTGGCTCAGGCCCACGGTCACGGTCTTGCCCAGGGCGTCGGCGGCCGAGGCAAAGCCCAGGGTCTGGATGTAGGCGTAGGGCAGCACGATGGCGGTCTTGTCGGCCGGGTCGGGGTATTTGCCGGCGGTCACTTCTGGGTTGTTGGCGGTGGGATAGTTGGCTTGGAGCTGCACCACGTATTTCTTGCCACTGCCGGCCTGGATGTAGTCCGGATTTACCTTATACACGGGATATGCTCCGGTGACGCCGGCCGCTTTCTTCACGGCGGCCACGTCGGCGTCGGTCATGTAGACGGTGCCGGTGGCGGCGCTGTGGGTGGGATCGTATTCGAGCACATTATTGGCGCTGCGGCGCTCGTCTTTGGTGTTGGCTTTGAGCTGCACGCTCATGGTATTAGGCTGGCCGTAGGCCTGGATCTGCGCGTCTATGTAGTGCCGCACGCCCTGGCTGAGCGCGGTGACCATAGCGAGCGTGAAGGTGCCTACTAAAATGGCGGTCACCGTAAGGAAGGTGCGGGACTTGGAGCGGGCCAGGTTGGAGCTGCCGGTTTTGGCGTATTCGAGGAGTTTCATTACTGGATCTTCCCGTCTTTTATGATGATGGTACGGTCGCAGAGCTTGGCCAGGTCGGCGTCGTGGGTCACGACCACCAGGGTGATGTGGCGCTTGCGGTGCAAGTCAAATAGCAGCTTGATGACGGTATGGCCGGTCTGGGTATCCAGGTTGCCGGTGGGCTCGTCGGCGAAGATCACTTCGGGGCCGGCCACCAGGGCGCGGGCGATGGCTACGCGCTGCTTTTGGCCGCCGGAGAGGTCGGTGGCGCGGTTTTTGGCCTTGTCGGTCAGCTCCACTTGCTCTAGGGCTTCCATGGCGCGGCGGTTGCTCTCCGCGACGGAGATGTTGGCAATCTTGAGCGGCAGCGCCACGTTTTCGAGCACGGTCAGGCGCGGCTGCAGGAAGAATTGTTGGAATATGAAGCCAAATTTGGTGTTGCGCAAGGAGCTGAGCTCGCCCTCGCTCATGTGGCCCAGATCGTGGCCGCCGACCTTTACCGAGCCGGAGGTGGCGGTGTCGAGCCCGGCCAGCAGGTGCATGAGTGTGGATTTGCCCGAGCCGCTCTTGCCCACTATGGCCACGCTCTCGCCCGGCGCGATGCTCAGATCCACGCCGCGCAGCGCCTCATAGGCCGTATCGCGCTTGCCATAGGTTTTATGGAGTTGGTTGGTTTGGAGTAATGCGTTTGTCATGGTCTTACTTTACACCGGGGATGTGAAGGGGGTGTGAACGACGAACGGCCCGATACTATTCATCAAAGATTCTGCTATTCTCGAGATATGCAGCCGTTTAATACCGAAATTGACCAAATTACGCAAGACGTCTCCTCATATGCTAAGAGGATTTTTGATGAATATGCGGAGCTTAATCTCGAGTTAAAATCTGATTATTCAAAAAGCGCGGTATGGATAAGTTTTCACCTGGGTTGTGATTATTTCTTGAGTGCTCGCGATACCTTGGAAGCGAGCCGACTCCTAGGAGGAGGTGCAATTGTCAGAACATGTATTGAGAATATAGCTGATCTTTTCTATATCTTCGCCTCGTCACAAAAAGAGGGTAAGCGAGCTAAGGCTTACGTCGAAAGTCTAGAGACATTTAGACAGAAGATGATAGAGATAACGAAATTGGGCAGCGATGCCGTCTTTGAGGCTCGCATGGCGAAACAGGTTAATGACTGGACCACCTCTACCATTACCGATCGAATGAAGGTGACAGGTCAAGCGATGACGACAATCTATGACTTTCTTAGTTACTCGAGCCACCCCAACCCAGGCGCTCTTTCCTATCTCCTAATTCCAGGGTTCAAAAAAGCACAACAAAATTTACTGCAACAGGTCAATTGTACCGTGATGTTGCATTTAATTAGTCATGTTCTCATGCATGATGATCTCAAGTCAGTGACCCTAGAAGAAGCCGACGCCGTAGCTAGGCGCCTTGGCTCAAAAGTATTACCTGATGGAGAGAGGTAATTGATGGTGGTATTCACTTGAGCATTAGGGGCAGGTTTGAAGTAACCCATCTCCAGTCAAAAAGGACTGCCTGCAAGAGAACGAAATACGCGATTAGAGCTATCTTTAAAGCCCACTTCTGAACGTTTAACCATCTAGGTTCGGGTGTTGTTTTTCCCTGAGTTGGCTTGAAGATGACATTTTCCATAGTCTCCATTTCGCCAAAACTACGAAACTTTGCTTCAGATAGTAATTTAGCCCTTGCGCTATTAGCAAAACCCCACATCTTATGGAAGCCCACAAGTACCATATAATATTGAAGCCCAGCAGCAATGGAAACTCCGAGCGACAGAACGCCCAAGAGGGTCAGCCATTTCTGATCAAACGTCATCGACTTCAGAATCTCACCGTTAGAGAGCATAACTATGTTTGCCGACAACATTACAGTCGTTGCCAGCATTAGCTGACCACACATAGCCCTCTCTGTCTCGTTTTCCTCTAGAAAGGCTTTGTCTCTTTGGTGCACCGCTTTCTCGATTTCTCCATCCAGGAAATTCTTGAGCTCTGGCGTTTTCTGGGCGAGGTCAGAATATATTGGACGGGTATCGGGAGTTGCACTCGACAAGGAGCCGCGTTCAGTCTTTGATCTACTGATTCTGGTCACTTGATGTAGGGGCTTCTGGTGCCGTAGAAGTAGGCTCACTAACCGCAGGTCCACTTACTTGGGTTTCAGCCGGATTGCTTACTTGACTCATGTCAGGGTAAATCGCATGGGGTGTGCGGTCATCAGAGCCTTTAACCACACGACCAGTTGGAATATCTACGAGTTTAACTTCTTTGCTGTCTTCATTCATAATTGCTTGCCCCTTTATATTCTTAGTGTACTTCTTTCACAGTCGTTCTGTGTAGCCATTTTTCTCTAATCAGTGCTTGATGACTGGTCTTGCCTCTGAGATGCATGCCAAGCTGCTTTCTCCGCTACATCTGCATCCATAATCTCTTGACCCTCCCTGGAGACAACCTTCATTTCAGCCTTAACAGCTTCGTCAGTAATCGAACTTTTACGACTAGCGACGATCCCATTCGACCGCTTAATCATATCTGGGGTCTTGTCGACGTTGGTGGCCAACCGCACATAGGCCGTAATCTCTCTGAGCCTATGGGCGATTAGGTACTCGATGAAATCAACGATTCCGCTCATCTGGCTACGGATGTGAGTTGTGTGGTTTTTATAAATCTCGGGGGACATTATTGCCTTCAGCCTCAACTCCCCCAGCTCATCCAAGGTTCTGCCGATACCCTGGCTGTCCAAATTCAATCGGCGTATATCGTAGTAAAGGTCACTTAGCATTTGGGCCAGTTTAAGGTCCGCAAGTTTCAGGAAATGGGCTTCATCCGTTGGCAAGTGAACCGGTCGCCGAAAGTTGACCGCACCTTGATCACTTGCTTGGATTAGCGACTTGATTGCCACAATGTTGTCACCGAGCATGGCGTACAAGAGTACCAATTCACGATTGAGCTTAATCAGGTCATTGTAGTGCAATACGCGTCGTTCGTGGGCTAAGCGCCGATCTTCCGCCGCCAGGTCAGCTTTGAGCTTTCGTTGGTCCTTATACCAGTCGTTAATGACGATACCCAGAGTGGCGCCAAGGGCGCCGATTAGCCCGCCGAGAGCTGACGATACTGATTGCTGTCCTAGGGGACTAAGTATAGGCATACTGGGACGAAAACGAGCTACCAGATAGCAAAGTGAACCTAGTGCTACCAGAATGATGGCCGTGGAGCCATAAGCCCTGAGTTTTCGAGTCATAGTATCCACACCGGCTCCAGATTAGAGATACTATAACTCACGGTCGGCCAGATAGAAACTTCTGGATATTAGTGAGGGATCGGTAGCTCAATGATAAACGTCGCGCCAGGACGGATGTTCTCGGCAGAAATGGACCAGCCGTGCGCTTCGGTGATTTCTTTGGCTATGGCAAGCCCTAAACCGAGGCCACCGGTAGCGCGGGAGCGGGATTCGTCCACTCTGTAGAAGCGTTCGAAGAGGTCGGGGAGGCTTTCTTCCGGGATGCCTCGGCCGTTGTCTTGGACAGATAGCATACTGCCGTCGTAGGTGAGGGTGATTTGGGTGCCTTGGGAGTATCGGATGGCATTACTTATGAGATTGCCGAGCAGGCGTTCGAGGAGTTTGGGGTCGGCCTGGAGGGGTTGGGAGGTGAGATTGAGGTCGAGGGTGAGGTTGGCGGTTTTGAGCTCGTCGGCGTAGTGGCGGCTTAGGCGGCGGGCGAGTTTGGCGAGGTCGACGGGCTCGAGGTGGGGGCGGATGGCCGAGGAGCGGATGGAGGCGTAGTCGCCCAGGCCTTGGACGAGGTCACTGAGGCGTTCGGCTTGTTCGTAGAGGAGTTGGACGCGGTCTTGGTCCATTCTGAGGACGCCGTCTTTGACGCCTTTGAGCTGGGCGTAGAGGGCCGTGACGGGGGTGTTGAGCTCGTGGGAGGTGTCGGAGATGAGGTCGCGGCGGAGTTTTTCTTCGTGGGCCAGGCGGGTGCCAAGCTCGTTGACTTCGGCGATGACGGCGTCGAATTCCTGGACGTCGCTGGATCCCAGCTTGGCCTGGTAGTTGTTTTGGCGCAGGGAGGCGATGACTGCGGCGAGGTTGCGCAGGGGCTCGGACACCAGGCGGGCGGCCAGGATGCCGAGAATGAGCGGGATGAGGATAGCCAGGGTGGGCAGCTCCAGGAAGACGAGCGGGAAGTGGGTGCGGCCGGAGCGGACGTAGAAGGCGGTGATGATGAGGGCGCCGATGAACAGCGTGGGGCCGACCACCACGATGAGCAGCGCGATGCGGACGGAGAGGCGGCGGAAGAGGCGCTTCACTCCCCTACCTCGCGGAACCGGTAGCCACGGCCGATGACGGTCTGGATGTAGACGGGGTGGGCCGGATCGGGCTCGAGGGCCTTGCGGATGGCTTTGATGTGGGCGTCGATGGTGCGGTCGAAGACGGCGTGGCCGGCGGGGTCGTCGTAGGACTGGTCCAGGAGCTGGTCGCGGGTGAGGACCTGGCCGGGCTGCTTGGCCAGCGCCAGCAGAATGTTGAACTGGGTGGTAGTGAGGGCGATGGCGCGATTGTTTTGGGTGACGCGCATGGCGGCGGGCTCAATGGCGATATCTTTGAACTCGAGGCGGGCGGGCGCGTGACGGCGGAGCAGGGCCTGGGCGCGGGCCACGAGGATGGGCGGTTTGAAGGGCTTTTTGATGTAATCGTCGGCGCCGAGGTCTAGGCCCAGCAGCTCATCGGTGTCCTCGGCGCGGGCGGTGAGCATGATGATGGGCACCAGGGAATCGGCGCGGATACGGCGACAGACTTCGAGGCCGGAGAGGCCCGGGAGGTTGAGGTCGAGGACAATTAAGTCGAATTTCGACTGCTCGAATAATTCGAGGGCGGCCGGGCCGGTGGCGGCTTCGGCCACGTCGTAACCCGCACGTTTGAGGTAGGCGGCTTCGACCTCGCGGATAGGGGCTTCGTCTTCGACGATGAGGATCTTCATGGAGCCTATTTTACACGAGGGGCGTGAAGCTGGCGTGAATGCCCCCTGTGAGCTTTTTGAGGGCGGGTTGAACCTGCGCGAGTTTAAATTAGAGAAACAGCTGGTGTTGGTATATAATTTAAAGATTCATGCTTCTGCTCTGCTACGTCTTCTACTTCATTGCGGCTACGCTCTCGCCGCTACAACGGCGTAAACTTTCACTCACATCCCCTACTAGCGGTTACACATTTGCCTTCGCCTTTAGGACTTCACTTGTAGTAGGTTGCCTCGGCTTACTCTTACCTTTCTTCTCACCAGCGGAATTCAAGGGAGAATCATCAACAATCTTGGTTCTGGCATTTGCTAGTGGTATATTCGGCACCATCTCAATCACAAGTCAATATTGGGCACAAAAACACGTTGAGGCAGGCACTACCATCCTCATTGGAAACATATACACTCCAGTGACAATTATTTTGGCGTCCTTATTGCTAAG
Organism: Patescibacteria group bacterium; assembly: GCA_028288925.1. Taxonomy (GTDB): domain Bacteria; phylum Patescibacteriota; class Saccharimonadia; order UBA4664; family UBA4664; genus RYN-427. The sequence goes on from JAQGHG010000010.1 coordinate 71,884, forward strand.
AGAAGGACTCACACCACTGCAAGCAATCGGGACTCTATTACTGCTTGCTGCAATGATAGTGGTCTCAAAAAAACATCACCTTGGTAAACAGCGATTCGACAAATACTTCTTAACAATGCTTTTAAGCGGGATCGCTCTCGGAATCGCTCTAACTGCGGAACGTGCACTTATTAATACAACAGGGTTCACAACTGGCACACTGCTAAGCTGGTGGGCGCAAGTCTTAACGACCGGAATAGCGGCATTATTATTTGAAACTAAAACCGCTTACACACTAAAAGAAACGCTCATAACAGGCACACTCCGATTCTTCCAACTCCTCTCGTGGGTCTTACTCGTTTATGCCGCCGGCAATATTAGCCTCGTGTCCGCGGTAACGACGTTCAAAGTAGTCATTATTTTTGTATTCGCAGCAATATTTTTGCATGAGCGCGAGGATCTAACACGAAAGATCATAGGTAGCCTAATTGCTGTTGGCGGCATGTTTTTACTGAAAATGAATTGAATGCAGCTCACCCACCTGCCCCATTCGGATGTCAAATCACCAGACGTATTACAGCGGTGGTACTTGGCATGAGAGTAGGCAACGCGATCCTGGCGTCTTAACCCCACTCGACCGTGGCCGGCGGCTTGTCGGAAATGCGATAGACGACCGAGGCGATTTCGGGGATTTCGTTGGTGAGGCGGCGGGAGACGCGGCGGAGGAAATCGTAGGGCAGCTCGGCCCATTCGGTGGTGAAGACGTTGACGCTCCAGACGGCCCAGAGCGCCAGCACGAGGCCTTGGCCGGCGTCGTCGCCCTTGGAGTAGGTGTGGATGGATCGCGTGACGACCGCGCCGGCCTGCCAGACGGTTTCGTAGAGGCGAGTAGCGCGCAGCTCGGCCATGTAGATAGCATCGGCGGCGCGGGCGATGCGCAGGCGCTCGGCGGTCACTTCGCCTTCGACGCGCACGACCAGGCCGGGGCCCGGGAAGGGGTGCCGCACCAGCAGTTCCTCGGGCAATTTGAGGCCGCGGCCGATGGCCCGGGCGGTGTCCTTGACGCAGTCGTCGAGCGGCGTGAGCTCGGGTAGGGCAAAGCCCAGGTTGGCGTTGTGGTGGAGCTTGATTTGGGCTTTGCGCGCGCCGGAGGTGTGGCCGCCGCCGGATTCGACGAGGTCGGTGTAGAGCGTGCCTTGAGCGATGTAGGCGGCTTGGAATTTGGCGGCCTCGCTCTCCAGGATGTGCTTGTAGACGCCGCGCATGGCGACGCGCTTGGCGTGCATGCCGGTGTGGCCGGCCAGGGCCGCCAGAAATTCATCGGTGGCGTCGTGGATGACGAGGTCGAGGTGGCCGAAATATTGCTTGACGAAGGCTTCGTCGTCGGGCCGGTCGATGCCGCGGATGTAGACGGCGCGGACTTGCCCGGGCTCCAGCGCGGCGTCCAGGATGGCCGCTACCACCGAGGAATCGCTGCCGCCGGAGATGGCCAGCAGCACGCGGCCGGCGCCGACGGTTTGGCGGACCTCCGCGACCTTGCGGGCGGCGGCGTCCTCGGCCGGAAAGCGGTCGCGCGCGCCGCAAATGCCGAAGCAGAAGTTTTCGAACAACTGTGCGCCATGCTCGCTGGCCGAGACCTCGGGGTGAAACTGCACGCCCCAGAGGTGGCCGAGGTGGCCGGCGGCGACGGGGGCGTTGTCGGTGGCGGCCAGCACCTGGATACGCTCGCCCGGCTCAATGCGGTCGCCGTGGCTTTGCAGCACGGACGAGCCGCCGGGGATATCGCGCAGCAGCGGGCTGTCCGGCGCGTTGAGGCTGAGCGCGTGTACGCCAAACTCGCGCCGCTCGGCCGGCCGCACTTTGGCGCCATGGTGGGCCGCCCACATCTGGAAGCCCAGGCAAATGCCCAGCACCGGCACGCCGAGCTCATAGATGGCGGCGTCGAAGGGCGGCGCGTCAGTATGCACCGAAGACGGCCCGCCCGACACGATGATGCCGGTGGGACCCAGCCGCTGCACGTCGGCGGCCGTCACCTGGGCCGGATCGGCCACCAGGCAATACACGCCGAGCCGGTCGAGGGCGATCTTGATGAGGTGGTCAAACTGGCTGCCCATGGCGAAGAGCAGAAACACCTCGCGGGTCTGGCGGAGCTTCTGCTCGGCCGCGATTTCTTTGAGCACCGCGGGCGTCACCTGGGTGAGGGTGTTGATCATGCTGCCTCCTGCTTAAGCCGGTCGTGGAATTTTTCGCGGAGTTTCTGTAGTTTCGGGTTAATGACCGCCTGGCAATAGGCCTGCTCGGGGTGACTGCGGAAGTAATTTTGGTGATATTTTTCGGCCGGATAGAAGGCTTCGAGTGGGACGATTTCGGTGATGACGGGCTGCGGCCATAATGTTTGAATGTGCTGCTTTGAGCTTTCGGCAAGCCTTTTTTGTTCATCGTCGGCGTACAAAATAATGGAACGGTATTGCGGGCCCACGTCGTGGCCTTGGCGGCCGGGGGTGGTGGGATCATGGATAGCCCAGAAGATGTCGAGGATATCAGCGTAGGTGACGACGTTGGGGTGGAAGGTCAGCTGCACGACCTCGGCGTGCCCGGTAGCGCCACCCGATACTTGTTCGTAACTCGGATTTGGAACTTGGCCGCCGGCGTAGCCCGACACCACCCGCCCGATCCCCTCGATCTCCTGGTAGGCCGCCTCCAGGCACCAAAAGCAGCCACCGCCCAGTACGGCGGTTTGATTGGCGGGTGCGTCAGGATTCATAGCTTTAGTTTAAGTCAGATGGGGGCAGGTGCCAAAGATATCGCTCAAAGCGGTTGCGGAAAATAGAGGTTACGCCAATGTAAGGCGGGATGGGACGGGGCAAGATGATGCCAATGGTAACTTGCGGAGGCAATTGTGGAGAAACGAGAAGAATTTATGCGGGTACGGCCCAGCTCGCTAGCCTTGCTGGAAGGCACGTTGGGGCTGATCGTAGGCCTGGCGGTCGGTATCTTGGGCTGGGTCGGAGCAGCGCAGGGGTTTGACCTAAACTTCGATATTTTGCTGCGGGGACTGATGTTGGGTATGACGCCGGGGCTCGCGGCGGTGATAGCGCTGACGCTGGTGTACGCCGCCTTGGGTACGCTGGTGGGCTACGCGCACGGGGAGCTGTACAACCGGGTCGCGGGCTGGACAGAGCGGGCCCATGTGACCGACGATGCGGCGGCCGAAGAGCCGGCAGCTCAGCCCAAGGGTTCAAGGATAGCGGGCCGGCGCGGCGCGCCAACTTTCGGCGAGACCATCGGACGCCGACGCGACAAATAGCTTGCTTCGCAACGCAAGCGGCTTCCGCTTTACCGAAAGGCCCCGCTGCCGTAGGCGGGGTCTTCCATTTTTTGTGAACCATTAAAAAAGACGGCGATTTGGCCGTCTTTTCTTTGATAGTCCTTGAAGTCTCGACTATTTGGCACCTGCAGTACCCAGGCAAAAGTGAGCAAACTCGTCTTTTGCGGTTTTGATCGCGGCTCCACCTCGACTATCCACTTCTTGTTTAGCATAAGCGGCATGGGTGTGTCAATGCTGGGAATAATAATTCCTTTATTTAACAGAAATAACAACTAAACCGCTGCTAAATCTCGCGATTTTTGGGTTTTTAACCATGGTTACGAACGACCCCGCGCTGCCGTAGGCGGGGTCGTTCGTGTTTAAGGGCATATTGAATATTATGAATCTTCCTCACAAATATTATAACTACAACCGCTGCAAGCCGTATCGTTTTTGGAGTTTTGCACATAGTAGACAAAAGAATAATCATTCTGTTACTATTGTCGGTGGTCTTCGACAGATGTCGCAGCACCCAATATTTCGAAGGTAGTATCTTCCCGTCCTAGTTAGTCCCAGCCGTCCGCCCCTTCAGAACGGAGCCCCATCATGGTCTCAACCGCACGATCCGCGGCTGCCCAGCAGCCCATGCTGGTCATCGTATGCTCGTACCTTACCGGGGACGCGCTCGATGACGCCCTCCGGCAGGTGGCCAAGTGGTCGGACTGCCGCAACGTGTATTTCGAGCCGGTTGCGCCGAAGCTGCTGACCCTCAAGGACCAGGAGCTTCGGCAACTGTGCTCGGATCCGCTCTTTCTCCCCCCGCGGGGTGGGACGAGAGGCAAAGTTGCTGTGCTGACCCACCAGGGCTCCCAGTGCGGCTGTTCCGAGCTCCGGCCTCTGCTCAAGCCAGCCTTGCGCGAGTTCGCCCATGCTTTGGGCGGATGGCGTTATAGGTACTGCTCGGCCGAAGTTTCTGCGCTCGAGTACCGTGGCGACAGCGACAAGCCACTGCGCCTGATCTGCAGCGCGTCAACTCGTCCGGGCTGGAAGCTACCGCTGTACTGAGGCCGTCCAAGCCACGTGCACGAGCTCAATACTCGAGAGGGACTGCCTTGTCAGCTTCAAACGGAGTTCCGCCGCACAACCCCCATGTATTGGTTGTGGGCTGCCCCGACGACCGCCTGCTCGATGCGCAGACCGGGTATGTACAAAGACAGGGCGGCGGCTTTCTGGTTCGCATGGTCGGCGGTGGCCTGGCGATTCTGACTGAGCGGGACGGCAAATCCGCGCGAGGCCAGATCACCGACTGCTACCGGGTTTCGCCCTTCCCCAGAGTCGTCCTACGTATTCATCTGGACTGTGGCAAACTCGCACTTATGTGCGGCGAAGGTGGCGAGTTCCACGGCCTCTTTGACTCCACCTCCCAGGAAGAACTCTACGAGGTTGGCGGGTCAGCCAGAGATCTCGTGATGGAAGACTTCCAGAGGGAATTCGGCATACACATGCCGGTCAGTGTCGAGGTCCACCGGATCATCTTTGGCGAGGACAACAGACCGACAACAGAGCTAGTCCCCCGCCTGAGGCTTGTCGCCGCGTCTGCGGTCTGACGGGCTTAGCCCCACCTTCAGCGCCTCTCTTCCGAGGGGATACCGCTGGAGGTGGGGCCTTCGTTTTTTTTAAGGTATTTATTCTAATTCAGCAGGGGACGTGCCCGGTTCATACGTGATGAGCCCCTCATCATCCTTGGTCCATTCGCGCAAGATCGGTTCGATGACGGCCCAGGAGGCGAGGACTTCGGCGCTGGTGGCGAAGAGGGATTGGTCGCCGCGGAGGCCGTCGACCAGGACGCGCTCGTAAGCGTCGGGGTGGGCGTCGGGGCCGAAGCTGTTTTTGTAATTGAATTCCATTTCGACCATTTGGGTTTGGTCGTCGAAGCCGGGCTTTTTGGCTTGTAGATCGATTATTATGCCTTCATTGGGCTGGATCCGGAGGGTCAGAATGTTGATATTGGGTGCTTCACCAAATTCGAGGGTGATTTCGGTGGTTTTGCGGTCGAGGCGTTTGCCGGTCTGGAGGACGATGGGCACGCCTTGCCAGCGGTCGTTGTCGACGGCCAGATTGAGCCGGGCGAAGGTTTCGGTGGTGGAATCGGGGTTTTTGACCTCGTCGCGGTAGCCTTGGTATTGGCCACGGGTAGCTTGGATGGCGATCTGGTTGGGCGGGATGGGTTTGATGGACTTGAGGAGTTTTAACTTCGCGGCATGGATGTGCGGCGCGCCCATCTCGGCAGGCTGCTCCATGGTCACCAGCGCCAGGAGCTGCAGGAGGTGGCTTTGGATGAGATCGCGCAGGGCGCCGATGGGCTCGTAGAAGGCCGCCCGGCCCTCAATGCCGATGACCTCGCTGGCTGTGATGGTAACGCGGCGGACCGACCGGCGGTCCCACACCGCCTGAAAGATGGGGTTGGCGAAGCGGAAGGTGAGGATGTTTTGGGCGGTTTCTTTGGCCAGGTAGTGGTCGATGCGGTAGATTTGGTCTTCGGCGAAGGTTTGGGTGAGCTGTTGGATGAGTTCTTGGGCCGAGGTGAGGTCGTAGCCGAAGGGCTTTTCGACCATCAGGCGGGCGGCGCCGGTGCCGTGCGGGCAGGGGGCGTTGAGGCCGGCCTGGCCGAGCAGCTCCACCACCGGCGCGTAGGTGTTTGGCGGGATGGAGAGGTAGATGAGGCGGTTCATGCACACGCCGTGCTGGGCCTCGCCGGCGTCGAGGGTGGCCTTGAGGCGGACATAGTCGGCCGGGTCGGTCATATCGAGCGTGACGACACTCAGGAGAGGCGTGAGGGCCGACTCGGGGCCGATCAGGTCGGCGGGCTGAATGTTCTGGCGCGTAACGCCGATGATTTCAAAGGGTTCGGGCAAGAGATGGTTTTGGGCGAGGTGCTCGAGGGCGGGCAGGAGCTTTTTGCGCGCTAGGTCGCCGGTGATGCCGAAGATGATGAGTTGGGCTGGAGGGGTGTTCATGAGGTTTCGCCTTGGTAGTCGGTAAATATGGTGAGCTGGGGCACGGATTTGAGGGCCTGGGCGGGCTGCTCGGTGAGTGGTGCGTCTTCACGTGCTAGGCGTGCCAGGGTGGGCCACTTGGGCTCCCCCGCCGCGTAAACCACGGCCTCGTCCAGCAGCGTGATGGCCGGCGCCGTCATGGTGACGCGCTGGTACTGCCCGCCGTCGAAGCTGGCGGCGAGCTTGGTGGCGGCCATGGCGGGGCTGTGCGGCAGGATGCCGGCGGTGTGGCCGTCGGGGCCGATGCCGAAGAGGCCGAGGCGGTAATCGGCGCTGTGAAGGTGATTTTTGAGGATGGCGGCGTACTCCTCTACCGTCGCGTCCCTGTCCACCCCCGCCAGCACCGGCAGCAGGGTGGCGCCGGGTAGGCTGAGGCCGGCGTCTTCGAGCTGGCGCCAGTTTGAGTCGGCGTGGCCCACAGGGCCATAGCGCTCGTCGGTGAGGGTGACGATGAGGCCGGCGAGGTCTGCCCCGGCTGAGCGCAAGCGCTCCCCTACTTCGATCGCGACGTTAATGGCCGAACCGCCGGATAGAAGCCACAATACATGATCACCGGCCTCCAAGTGCTCGGTGATGGTTTGGGCGAGATGGTCTACGGCCGGTTTGGTTGAGGTGGCGTGGGTGAAGTTCATATTAT
>JAQGHG010000013.1 GCA_028288925.1 Patescibacteria group bacterium
CCCGAAACCCACGACCCGCGCAAACCCGTCCAATGCTTCGGCCTCGCCGCCGCCACGCACACCAAAGCCACTCTTGAAGGCCAAAATGTCCGTCTCGAACCCGACCCCACCAACTCCGACCGCGACAAATACGGCCGGCTTCTGCGCTATGTCTATCTGCCCGACGGCACGCTCTTCAACGCCGAGCTCGTACGCGACGGCTACGCCTTTGCCTACGTGGTCTTCCCGCTCGCCAAGCTTGAGGAATTCCGCGCCCTCGAACGCGAAGCCCGCGATCAAAATCGCGGGCTCTGGGCCGGCTGCGCCATAAATGACACGACCAAGATCAAACAAACAGCCGGATCAAAATAACCTAACTAGCCACTTCCTTACCAAGCTTGGCGCTCACCACGACCTGCATGCTGTCGCCTTCGGGCGTCTGAATCTGCGTTTCGTTCGTCTCGGAGAAATACGTCACCAAATGGTGGCTCATAATCTCCTGCAAGTCCTTAAACTTGAACTTCAGCTCTTCCAGCTCCGAATTCACCAGCTGGTAGTCCTTGTCGGCCTCCAGCAGCTTCTTGGCCGTCTGGCGCTTCACCGAAGCCTCCTTGAGCTCCTCCTGAATCGCCCGGAACTCATCATTCTGCTCGGCAATATCCTTGAGCTGATCCTTAATCGTCTTCATTTTTCCGCGTGTCTCGGCCAGTTCCAGCATTAAGCGGTGAACAGCCTCCAGGGTGGTCTTGTCTTCCATAAACTCCTACAGATTAAACCGTTAGCGATATCATATAACATGTTACTCTAGAGGAAGAAGGGAAGCTACCCTATGCACGATCGCGACATCCAGCAAGTTCGTATCATTGGAACATTAATCGCCGGAATTGGGCTCATCCTCATGCTCCTCACGGGGCTTACGACGCTCTTTGTGCTCTTTGGCGGCGCCGCGGCCACCGCCGGCAACGGCATCGTGCGCGGCGGCCTCACCATCCTACTAGCCTTCATCATGTCATTTAGCCTCACAAGCTGCGGCGCTGAGATTCAGCGGGTCAAACTCTCCACCGCCAATATCGAGAATCTCCGCCTCGTCTGGACCGCGCTTATCATCCTCATGGCGCTCAGCCTGGGAGCCGGCCTCTGGCTGGCCCAGCCGCTCGCGTTTCTAGCCGCCCTCGTCCTGCTCACTCTATTCTCGATTCGCGGGGCTATTATTCGGCTGACGCGTCAATACTAGGCCCCACCACAGTCAACTCCAGCTGCGCCCGCGTCACCGCCGTATAGAGCCATCGCCGCCAGTCTTCCTCGCTGGAGCGTGCGAACCGCTCCTCGAACACCAGCACGCGCTCAGCCTGCGAACCCTGCGCCTTGTGTACCGTCAGCGCGTAGCCGAAGTCCCACAAGTCACCCCGCTCGCCATCCGGCGCCACCGGCACATCCTTGATGGTAGCCGGCGCGCCAAACTGCTCCCGCCATATATACCCCACGTAGGTGTAATCCTCGCCTTCCAAAGCGATCTCCGCCTCATACCACTGCCCACCGTTCTCATCCGTGGCCGGCGTCACCCGAATAATCCGCCCAATCATGCCATTATAAATATGCTTGCCCCGGTTGTTGCGCAAACACACCACCTGGTCGCCCGATCGCGGCTCCGGCGAGCCCATATCGCGCATTTCACGAATCGCTTGGTTGAGCTTCACGCGCGTCGCGTTATACCCACACAATATCATCAAATCCGGCCGCCAGCTGTCCAGTAGTTCCTGCACCATTACGCCCGTCTCCGGCAAGTTTCGGTCGATCTTGCGCACCCCCGTGCCGTAGTCCCGCACCGGCAGCAAACCCGACTCCCGCGCCAGCGTCGCCACCTCGATGATTGGCGAATCCACCTCTTGCCGGAAAATCCGCTCCAGCCGGACCATTGGACTAGCCATCAGGTTAAACGACGATCCCACCGGCGGCAGCTGGCCATGATCGCCCACGGCCAAGATCGGTATCCCAAACGCCAGCAAATCCTGCCAGATAGCATCGTCCACCATGCTCGCCTCATCCACGATTATCAGATCACGCCCGAGCTTTTCCTTGCGCACCCACCGCGGCAGTGCCCCCGCCGCGTCATCGCTGGTATAAATCAAACTGTGAATCGTCGACACCGAATCGCCCTGCACCGCCACTCGCTGCTCCTTGAGGCGCTCCTGCAGCACCCGCGTCGCCTTGCCGGTATAGGCGCAAAACGCCACGCTGGCGGTCTCGTCGTACTCCCGCAGCCCTTTGCGCAAATAAGCGATGAGCGTGGTTTTACCGGTGCCGGCATAGCCGCCTAGCGTCAGGTAGGGACTCGACCGGCTCCGGTACCACGCCCCAATCTGGCGGAGCGCGGCTGCTTGATCTGGAGATAGCACATACGTCATGCGGTGATTATACGCCCTGCGAGGTCAGACCCCGCCAAACACCAAAAAAACCCACCAAAAATCCATCCCGCTTGGATAAACCACCAGTGCTTACCCATACACCCAACCGCTATGCTTCATCAAGAGTAATGGTGGAGGGACCAGCCATGAGTGAACGAGACGTAGTTTGGCAGGAGCGTCGGTTAGAGGAAATTCTTTTCTCAAACACCGACCTCGTCAGCAAGACCCAACAAATAATCCGGCTGGGCTTCGACCCAGAGATAGCCGACGAAATCGTCGAGCGGCACCAGATCGGCACGCAATCGCCCGTCTATTACGAGCGCCTCGACTTCGCCGACCTTGACGACGATCTAGAGGAGCCGACCACTCCGCTGGCCGAAGAAGAGCGGCCACACGAAGTAGGGGAAAAAGACAGAAGCCTATAATCTGTCACCCGGGAGTGAAGACCTTGAGAGTCTTTGCTCCTATGTGGCGTGGATAATGTTCCAAATAGAGCTATAATAATTACCCACATGAACCCCACGCCCCAATTCATCCGCCAGGAAGACAAGCCGCTCTTCCCCAATATCTTCTACAACCGCCCCGTCAGCCGCCACGCCGCCGGGCGGCTACTTATCGTGGGCGGTCATAGCGGCGAATTCAGTCTGCCCACAGCCATCCACCAACTCGCCACCGCCTGCGGGCTAGGGGAGTGCAACGTGGTACTGCCCGACAATCTCGCCAAATTCTTGGGTGGCGCGCCGGGCACATTCTTCGTAGCCTCCAATCCCTCCGGCGCGCTCGCCCCCGAAGCTCTCGGGCGCATCCTGGAGCTCTCCGAAGAAGCCGACGCCGTGGCGCTCGGCGCCAGCCTGTCCAATAATTCCACCACCGCCATGCTCACCGAAAACTTGGCCGGCCAGATCGAGCGGCCGGTCATCGTCTTCGACGACGCGCTCAAGACCATGCAGCACAACATTACCGCCATCACCGACAACCCTCAGGCGCTCATCATCCTCACCATGGCCGAGGTCTTTAAACTCTGCGGCCAGCTCGGCATCCCCATCCAGATCCGCCAGGGCGCCGGCCTCGTCAACAAACTCGAGATCATCCAAAACCTCAAAGCCGCCACCCGCGCCGGCTACGCCGTCTATGGCACCGAGATTGTCGTGGCCGCCGACACCGGGTTCATCGTTACGCCCATCAATTACCACCTCGCCCTCACGCCGGCCCTATTTTACGCCGTACTTGGCACCTTTTGGCTTCAGAATCCCACCAACCGCCGGGCGGGCCTCGCCACCGGCGCCTATCTCATCCGCCACATCGGCGCGCAGTTCGAACCCACCGAGCGGCCTAGCGTCGCCCAGCTCGCCAAAGCCATCAGCCAGTTCCTACGCGACTAGCCCGCCATGAGTCCACTGAATGTTGCACTCACGCTCTTTGCCGCCATCTCCAGAGGAAGCTTCAGCGTTGCGCAAAAGGACATGCGCGATCGCCTCGACATCCACCCGGCCACCTGCTGTGTGGTTTTTTCGATCACCGCGCTCCTGCTAACACTCGCGACAAACGTCTTCGCACCCTCACTGATTGGAGGCATATCGTTCCACGGGCTCGACAAAGCCTGGCCCGACGCCACGATCGTGAGCTTGTCGTTCGCGCTCGCCAATGTGGCGGTCTTCTACGCGCAGAGCCTATTCAAGAAGCTCACCGCCAGCGCCACCCAGATCATGCTCGCCTGCACGCTGCCCATCGGCACCTGGCTGGCACACTGGGTCCTCGGTACACCGCTCTCGCCGCACCTGCTGGTCGGTGTAACAATGCTGATAGGCGCGATCGGCTTGGGGCTTTACGAAAAAGGGGCAGCCAGGAGCCCCGTTCGGGGCCTCGCGCTCATCCTGATAGCCGCCGGGCTCTTCTCGCTGTTCCAGGTCAAGAGCGCCCAGCTATCGGAGCACATCAGCGGCGGCACCTACGCGATACTGGCCTACGGCGTGACCGCGCTGGTAGTCGGCGTTGCCCGCTTTACCCAGATCCGTGGAGACCTAGGCATCCTGCGGAAACAGCCCAAAACCACCATCCTGACGGGCCTCAGCACCGGAAGCACCAGCTTCCTATACCTCGAATGGTCCTACCATGTGTACCAGGGGGTGCCGAAGGATATCCAGGGAACGATAGTCATACTCCTAAACACTCACGTCGTCATATCGGTCGCCCTCGGCGCCTGGTTGCTCAAGGAAAGGACCAATCTGCGGCTCAAGCTGCTCGCCGTCCTGATCGCCATTCCGGCGGTACTGCTCATCAAGGGCGTCGTCAGATGGTGACATCCTCCCAACCCTGCCGGCAATCGTGCCTCTCCGTAAGGCTCCGATTGCCGTAAAAAGGGCGCTCCACAGAGCGCCCTTTTCCGTTCCAAGATCACCACCTAATTAGGCGGCAGCAGGGGAGTCAACCTTGGGCGCGCGATACCCAGCTTTGCCGTAGCCGAGCATCAAGATGCCCACCAGGCTAAACAGCCACAGGCCGACCACGCCAAACGCGGTGCTCTTACCAAACGCCTTAGCCAGATCAATGGCTAGGAGGAGCCATATTACGATGTTTACAAAAGGGACGAAGAAGAGCACCAGCCACCAACCCGGCCGGCCGGCGATCTTAAGCAGAACGTAGGTGTTATAAAACGGCACAAGGGACGCCCATCCCGGCTTACCGGCCTTAGTGAAAACCTTCCACATACCTACGACCGCGACCACGACCAGCGCCAGCCACACCAGCGCTATCACCAATGAGACCCCCGAACCTGCGGACGAAGACGCGTCATACGAATTCGAATAATCCATATTACTCCTTAAGATAACCTTAATATTAGCTTAAGTGTATCACGCGTCAGAGCTAAAATTTATAGTACAGATACGAGCCCGGCTGGCCAAGCGGTTCAATAGAGCTCGGCACGAGAATATAGTTAGGCCGCATAGCATCGCCAAAATTTCGAAACGAACCATGCACCTGCACCCATGAACCTTCTTTGAGATGACCCCGCCAATCGGCTTCGTGCACGCCCAGCCCTACCGGCGTCGCATCGACAGCACAACAATAAATCACCAAGCGCGACAGCACAAACTCATTGGGCTGATACTTGGCACCCGCGTGCACGAAACCAAGTACATCAACCGGCTGCGAAACCACGCTGGCTTCGTCCACGGGTCCGCTGAGCTCGCTGATCCACTCCGCGATGCCCTTATCGCCCTCGGGTCGCTCGGACGCGAAGCTCAACCGCTGCCCATTGGAGTTGGCCACCAGCTCAGCTAGACTCTTGCTCGCAACATTGCTACGGGTAAGCGGCTGCGGCGGCAAAATCCAGCCCACCGAGAGCACCAACACCACCGGCACCGTCAGTAACACCCCCGCCCACCAGTGCCGCGACGGCTCAATCACGGTCAGCTTTCGCCCCACCAGCGCAATAGCCGCCGCAATACAAACAATCAGCGACAGTAGGTTCATTACGCCGGTAAATGTGACATAGCGGGGGTTAATATAATTAAGCAGCTCGCCCGCCAGAAACAATTTCAGACAATACCCGTTAATAGCCACTAGCACGCCAAGCTTGAGCAAATTCCGTCTCATTTAGCCACCACCATATTAACAACTAGCCCCACCAGCACCGCCAACACTGCCACCACCGGGACCACCGCCCCTAAATACCGCCAGTTGAACGTGCTCTTCATAAGTGACAGTGACTTCACATTAATCATGGGGCTAGCGATCAAGAAGGTTACCACCGAGCCCAGCGGAAAGCTGTTGGCATAGCTCAGAGCAAAAAAAGCATCTACACCCGAGCAAATAGACACTACTAGAGCCAAGCCCAGCATACTCAAAAGTGATAGCCACATATTGGAGCCGATCGCCACGATCACCTCGCGCGGCACAATGGTTTGGGTCGCGGCGGCGATAAGTGCCCCGATGCACAGTAGCCGCACAATCAGCCACAACTCAGTCTGAAAGCCCTCCAAAAACTCTCGCCAGCGGCTCACTCGCTGCGCGTGCGCATGAATCCGGCAGGCAGCCACGAACGCCGGTTCCAGTAGCTCCTCTGGCCGCTTCAAGCGGTCCAACCCGGCTGCCACTACCAGCGCTATCACCAGCGCTGCCACCAACCGCGTCACCGCCACCCAGCGCGCGAACCCGAAAGCTTCCCAAGTCGCCAAAAACGTAATGGGATTAATGATCGGCGCGGCCAGCAAAAACACCGTCACATCCTGCGGGCTCATACCTTGGCTAATCAAGCTACGCGCCACCGGCACATTGCCACACTCACACACCGGCATGGCCATACCCAGCAAGGCCAAACCCACTCGCCGCAGATGCCGTTGCTTCGGCAATATCCGCATCATCACCGAAGCCGGCACAAATACCCGGATCAACATAGCCAAGAGCACACCCAAGATTACAAACGGTAGCCCCTCCACCACCAAGCTAAGCGTAAGGGTAATGAACGTTTGAAGCTGCTCGGGTATTAAGTTGGGCAGATTATTCAGAGACAAGCCACCCGATACAGCCAATAAGCCCAATCCGGTAATTTGGTCTTTAAAGAAGGTAATGAGAGCAAATATGATAATCAACCCGGCCACAAAAAACCCGGCTATTACAAGCTCCGGTCCAACCTGTTCGGGTTCTGGTTCGCGCCCATCCATTTCACTAATGATACCACTCATGCTAGCTATTTAGTCGAGCAGTCTCCACATTCCCCCTGGATTTCAATGTGATGCGCCGACATGCTAGCACCCATCACCTTGATCACATTCGCCAGGCTCACTTCTACCACCTTGCTGTCAAAGTCGATTAAACGCCCGCACTTCCGGCACCAAAAATGGTGGTGGTGCCCCGTATAATCATCGCTCAACTCCACTAAGCGCTTCCCGCCGGCCACAATATCCTCAATGATACCTAACCGGCGCAGCAACGTCAGCGTCCGGTAGGTAGTGGCCGGATCAATGCCGTTCTTCCGCCCCAGCTCAGTCAGGCTCACTGTGCTCACCGGACTATGGCGAAGCAACGCTCGAAACAAAATCAGCCGTGGCGACGTAAGACGCTCGTTAGCATTCTTTAGAGTATGTTTATAGGTTTCTTCCTGAGACATGATGATCATTATATGCATAAGTAGTCGCATATGCAATTTAGTTGCACATGGTATTACTTAGGCATAACCTTGAGTTCGTGCCGGCTCCAAGGCCGGTATCAACCTCGACATCCCGATGGGGGATAACAATGTCCGACCACGCTCACACCCACGCCCTTTCCGGCCGCCCACTCCTATTGACCGCCCTGGCCTTTATCGGATTCGGCCTGCTCGAACTCGTTGTCGGAGCGTTCCTCAAGGATAACGCCACCGTCGTGCAAGCCGACGGGCTCCACAACCTGGCCGACGCCGCTGTGCTCATTGGCACAAACTGGCTCGAGCGCAAATGGATGAACTCCCCGCGAAGGGGCCTAAATTGCTGCGGCGTCAACCGGCTGAAAATCCTTCTGGGATATTTCGCACCCGGCTCATACGGCATTGGCCTCATCATAGGCATGCTCACGCACGGCAAACCGGACGGAACGCTCCTCACGGCGCGACAAACCAGCCTCGCGATATGGCTCGGAATCATCAGCATCGGCGTCAACATCTGGTGTCACCGCGGCACCGTCCACCACGGCCACGGCGGGCTCTCAGCCCACCTCAAATCCGATGTCGTTGGAGCAACAGCTATCATCGCTGTCGCTCTGCTCGTACCATTCACGGCCAGCCTCAACCCGCTAATCACCGTTACGGCCTTCAACATCATGGCGTTCGTCGCCTGGAAAGAACTACGAACCACAGTTGAAAAGGTCAAAAAATGCGACCACCGGCTGGTAATGCCACCGAAAGCGTACGCGCCGGCATCCGGGAGATCTACGACGTAATTGCCATACTCCACCCAAACCGGACCACGCACGCCCCGGGGTGTACTGCCACGCGGCGGTACACCCCTCTCTTCATGCTCAAACGTAGCGTAAACCCCTCATTTAGCGTATAAACATAACTAGTATGAAGTTACAAGCGCGCTTTCTTTTGTTGTATTTATTCCTATTTGGCGCCGTGGCCTCTGTAATCGTACTCCAACGGACGCTCGACCTCGACCGTTCCCGCACCGTGCTTCAAAACGAGCTCAAGCAACGCCAAAACTACTTCGAAAAGATCTCCAAAGTCGAAGGCCAGCCCCTAGAAACCCTTTCAGTCGACTATTCGTTTTGGGATGAGATGGTGAGCTTCATCAAGAAGCGCGATCTCAAATTCGCCACCGACAACATCGACACCGGCCTAGGTACCTACAACGTCGATATGGCCTGGGTGTACCGGCCCGACAACTCACTCGTCTATTTCAAAGCCGGCGACAACAGCAAATCGCTCCAAAACCTCGATCTGCCCCCAGCCTTCTTCCGAAAACTCACCACTGACCACTTCGAGCACTTCTTCGTCCAGGAATCAGACGGCCTGCTCGAAATCCGCGCCGCCACCGTTCACCCCGGCGACGACTCCGACCGCAAGACCACGCCGCAAGGCTTTTGGCTGGTCGGCCGGTTCTGGGACAACGACGTGCTAAGCGAACTCGGCAACCTTACCCAGAGTGAGGTCAAGCTAGGGCCGCCGTCCTCCAGCCCTACGGGTGCCATCGGCAAGGATACGGTCACGCTCAGCCGCTCTCTCCAAAGCTGGGACGGCCATCCCGTGGCACGCGTCACTTCCAGCGCCAACGTGCCCGTCGTAAAGGACCTCGAAAACCTCTACTACCGTCAGCTCTCCTTGCTACTCATTATTACCGTCTCTTCGGTGCTCATAATTATTCTCTCCATCTGGCTCCTAGTGCTCAAACCAATCCGGCTCGTCGTTCGCGGCCTCACGAGTCAAAAGCCCGAACTCCTCGACCGCATGGCCCAAGAAAAAACCGAATTCGGCAGCCTAGCCCAAACCATCCAGCAATTCTACCGCCAGAAGATGACCATCCAAGAATCCGAATTCCTCAAGAGTAAGCTCGTGGAGCTCAACCGGTCCAAGAGTGAGTTCTTAGCCATCGCCGCGCACGAGCTCAAAGGACCAGTCGGCAATGTCCACATCTTCACCGAAAACCTCGCCGACCTGCTCAAGGAAGGCACCGGCCAGCAAATCCTACTCACCGAGACCGAACGCATCAGCCAGCAGGCCCGCAAAGCCACCGTCCTCATCAATGATATGTACCAGGCCAGTAAGGGCGGCCAGGTAATCGAGCTCAACCGCGTCGAATTCGACTTCGACACCTTCATCCACCAAGAGATCGAAAACGCCCAATATTCCACCCAGCAAAAGATCGTGCTCGAGGGCGCCACAGGACACAAAATCACCAGCGACATGGACCGTCTCAGCCAAGTCATGACCAATCTCATCCGCAACGCCTCCAAATATTCCCCTAATTCCAGCGTCATCACCGTCCGGCTCAGCTCCAAGAACAATCTGGTAACCGTCGAGGTCGAGGACAGCGGCATGGGCATCCCAGCCGCCGAACAGCCCAAAATATTCACCCGCTTCTTCCGCTCCAGCCGCGTCACCCAATCGTACCCTGGGCTGGGATTGGGGCTCTCCGTCTGCCACGAGATCATCAAAGCCCTCGATGGTAAAATCTGGCTCATCAGCGAAGTAAACAAGGGCTCACACTTCTATTTCTCCCTGCCTGTCAGCCCCGGCGAACGCGAACTTTCCTAATCTGATATACTACTGAGCATGAAAAACGATATCAGGCCACCCCGGAGCCACCGGGTAGTTCCAGCCCAACCCACCCCTGTACCCGCGGCCACACCCATTCACCGCAAGATAATCTTGGTAACCTCGGCCGCATTCGCGCTCATCCTCGTGGTGGCGGTCATAACCACAACCGTCATGGTAACCAACCAACCCGAGGCGTCAAAAAATCACGCGTCTGCACTGCGCGGCGTAAACCCCTCTTCGGCCCAAGCCGTCCACCCCAAGCGCGGCTCACACAAAAAGCTGACCTATATTGCCCCTGGCATTCCCGACCCCGTCGCGAGCATCGCGTCCACGGCCGCTTCGATAGTATTCAATGCCTCCGCCGATCTCACGGACCCGCGCAAGAAAGACATTGCGATGCAGCTCGTCTCCAGCGCCGAAAACTCCTCCCTCGACTGGAGAGCCCAATACGCCTACATCGAAGACATCAGCGACGGCCGCGGCTACACCGGCGGTATCATCGGCTTCACCTCCGGCACTCATGACATGCTGGAGCTCGTGTCGTACTACGCCAAGATCGCGCCGGGCAATATCCTCGCGAAGTACATCCCGGCACTGCAAAAAGTCGACGGCACCAGCTCACACGCCGGCCTCGACACCGCTTTCGTCGCCGATTGGAAAACAGCCGCTAAGGATCCCAAATTCCAAGCCGCCCAAGACTACGAACGCGACACCGTCTACTTCAACCCATCCGTACAGCAGGCCAAGGCCGACGGCCTCAGAGCACTTGGCCAGTTCATGTACTACGACGCGATCGTAATGCATGGTCCCGGTAACGACGGAGTAAGCTTCGGCGGCATCCGCGCCACCGCCATGGCCAAGGCCAAGACGCCGGCCCAGGGTGGCGATGAAACAACCTATCTCAACGCCTTCCTGGCCGCCCGCAAAGCCGCCATGCTTACCGAAGCCGCCCACGACGACACCAGCCGTGTCGACACCCTGCAGCGCCTATTCCTTACCCAGGACAACCTCGGCCTCAATACGCCCCTCTCTTGGAAGACCTACGGCGACAGCTACACCATCAACTAGCCTAAAAAATCAGCTAGCCCCCGACCAATCTCTCGGTCGGGGGCGTGCTTGTGGCCGCATATACGGCGGGGGAGTCAGCTCGCGAGCCTAGGACGGATTGCCATACCGGCATCGCGCCACTTCGCCGACGCCGCGATCAGGCCGGTAAAGAGCGGCCACCAGACCATTGC
Source organism: Patescibacteria group bacterium (assembly GCA_028288925.1). GTDB lineage: Bacteria > Patescibacteriota > Saccharimonadia > UBA4664 > UBA4664 > RYN-427. The sequence continues at coordinate 11,355 of JAQGHG010000013.1, forward strand.
GGTCCCGCCTACGACGAGCGACTCGGGATGGCATTGGACGCCGAACACAAAAGTCTCGGCATTGGTGCCCTCAAGGGCCTCAGGGACACCGTCACTAGTCCAGCCCACCACGTCGAGCCCCTCGCCTACATAGACGATGGCCTGGCCATGGTACTCGTTGATATCGGGATCCGGCCCTAGCAGCTTATACAGCCGGGATTCAGGAGCGAGATGCATGCGGTGAGCGATATGGCTGATGTCCTGAGCCTTCTCGGAAGCGCCATGATCGAGCATCTCGGGATAGGCCGCCGCGGTGATATCCTCGGGCAGACCCCCGCCACGGACCCAGTTTATGACCTGCATTCCGCGACAAGTGCCGAGAAGAGGCTTACCATCCTCACTGGCCCATGTCACCAGAAGCCGCTCCATACGGTCGCGAGCGCTCGGAGGCGACGCTATATTCTCGCCACCGGCCAGAATGATGCCGTCCAAGAGGTCGTACAGCTCACGCAGCACTTCCTCGTCATCGATGAGCGGCAAGATGACGGGCACACCCCCCGCGAGCAAGACAGCCCGGACATACGTATCATTTTGCCCGTTCTGGAGCGGCGCCCACGGTTCGTGGCAAATGCTGTTGGGCGTTATGCCAATGATCGGTCTCATAGCCTCGTAGCCCCCCCTCCAGTTTGATATTTTAAGAGCACGCCGGTTGGCGAGCCTTAATCTTACCAGATGTCAAAGCATAACAACTAAGCCCCCAGCAACCTTGCGATTGTGGGGACTTAGTGTGAATAAGCTTAGATTGTTCTAAAACTTAGCGAGCGCGACGGCTGCGCAGGTAGCCAATGGCCGCGGTGGTCATGGCGCCAAAGCCGATGAGCCCGGAGATACCAGCACCAGTGTCAGGCAGGGTAGAAGTACCCAAGACCTGAGGAGTGGGCGTAGGAGTAGGGACGGGGGTAGGGATCGGTGTCGGTGTGGGGGTAGGGGTGGGTGTCGGTGTCGGAGTCGGAACCGCGCAGACCTTCGAGCCACCATTGCTGTGCACGATCAGGGCGCCCGGAGTCATCGTCTTCGGGTATTCGGGCAGTGTGCCCTGGCCGGGAGTACCGTCGTAGCGCAGACCGTTACCATACAGGTCGGTCTGGTAGAAGCAAGCGGCGCCAGGCAGTTGAACGGTCAGAACGGCCGAAGTCTTAGCGTTGGTCAAAGTCACCGACTGATGATCCACTAAGACCTGCTTGCCGGAGGTGGCCCAGGTAGCGCCGTCGGTAGTATAGGCGTTGAGCGAGAAAGTCTTGCTCACACCGTTACACAGCGGCATCGAGCCGACGTAAGCCACTTTGGCCGAAGTATGAGAACCAGCCAAGTACTGGCCGGTGAAGTTACCGGCAACCGGGGCGGCGTTACAGGCCGGAGCAGTAGTAGCACTGGCGCTAGCAGGAAGTACGAGGGCGTACATCGAGCCGGCAACCGCTACTGAAAGACTGGCAAATTTAATAGCATTAGTGTAGTTCATTTAGAAAATCTCCTATCGGCACAACACCGAAAATTAGTCGAGAGCAAATATAACACATGTGCTTGCTTATGTCAATACATCTGCGGAACGAAGCGCTCAATGAAGCGGCCAAAGCCGTGGTCCCGAGGGTGAGGTTCAACTAATCCAAAAAAAAAAGCTGCATTGCTGATACGCCACCGTCAACGATGTTCAAACTACGATTAAGCAGGATAATGGAAAGTTATTAACTCGATGATGCCGTCTTAGCAGGCACGCCTGCATTGAGGAGTATTTTCGCTTTGCCATATTCGCGCCATATGAGCCACAAAATAAACACATCAAATATGGTAAGTAGGATCATGCCAATAGATGGACTAACAAAAAAGATAGTATAGAGCTGATATAGCATGAATAGCCCGAGTGTTATCAGGGAAAAAGGATAAGCCCATAGCAGGTTACGCAGTATGCCAATGACGGCAATAAGTTTGATAAAGGCATGAATCCATAGATAGGCGATAATAAATGCTTTATTACCGGATCCAAGATGCTGCGTAGAATGGAGTAATATTGTGGCAATTTTATCGTGAGGATCTTCTAGAAGTTCCTTTTGGGTCAAAAATGCGATGAATCTACGTATTTGAGAGGTGTCGACGAAAAATAATAGGAAGCCCCCAATAAACTCGAGTGCGCCACTTATTCCTTTTACGATGATTCCGCCTTCAAAGACCTTATCTAGAAGGGATGAAGGGTGGTACCAGCTCACGGTCTATACACCCTAGCCGCCAGGTGCGGTGTCACAAGATAAGCAAAAACGCCGCCGATAACCGCGAACCCGATGCTTCCAATAATATCTAATAGACCCACACCAAGCTTGCGAATAGCTAGCTTGAGCTTTGCAACTACTAAATATAAGTACTTGGCAATTAATACAATCAATAAGTTCATTTCATAAGTATAGCTTGTTTGAGAAGTAATTGAGATGCGAGTAACACCCCTCTGAAGGCGTTATTCTAGTTCGAGCCGTATGGTACACCACAGTATCGGATGTTCGAACCAATATACGGAAATCCAGCACGTGCTAGCTACCGAACGGAAGGTTAATCAGTGCCTGGAACACCATTTCACCCAGCAATTCTAGAATCTTAATATTTGACCATCGAAGCGAGCAGAGAACATTATGCCAAAATAGCATGCGTCCAAGAGTTAGCAGTGCAATCGGAACAAGAAAGATGGCAAGCGTCACCAGGCCCTCAATGCGACTCTGAAAATGCCACCATACGGCGAGCGCAGCTATCACTCCGACGATAGGAACAAGCAGATGGAGCCGATAGATATGTAATTGCCCTTGCTTGATGCTCCTACGCTTACAGATGCAAGAATCATAGTCGTTTGTGTGTGGGTCTTCATAGTATTGGGCCTTCACGTCTGAGCCCTCCCATCCTTCGTTACGAATATCATAGCAAACGAAAAAACGACACTTCTCATCCCACTAGTTCGAATGCCCCCGATTTACCCCATATCGGACTCGGACCACAGTAATCAAAATAAGGGCTCACACAAGCCCAAAGATAAGCATAAGTTCAATGGTACCGCTGGTCGGGCTCGAACCGACACGCTATTGCTAGCACGGGATTTTGAGTCCCGCGTGTCTACCAATTCCACCACAGCGGCGAATTATGTCATAATACCACATATGGCATCAGAATTAGATACCTTAAATATCGGCTCGATCCGCCTGCGCAAGGAATTCCCCGTAGCCGATGTCCAATCCGCCCAAGGACAGCGGCTGTTCGAGCCGGCCAATCATCCCGTGGCGGCCGAGGCGGCGCGCGCCCGCATTGCGGCGCTCCCCGAGCGCCATCCGCTGCCGCACCCCGAAACGGTACCGGCCACACCCACAGCGGATCTCATCACCGACAAAGCTACCTTGGCCAAACAAGCCAAGGCCGAGCCTATCGTGACCGGCCCCAAGATCCCTTCGGCGCTGCAGCCTCTAGTAATGGCCATCGGGATCTTTGCGCTGGTACTGCTGTTATTCAAAGCGCCGGTGGTCCTGAGCCAGCTCGGCTACAGCCTGGGCTCCAAGCCGGCGCCGGCCGCCAACATACCACCGATAGCCGCCTCCGAAGTAGTACCCGCCGCCAACACCCTTAGCATCCCCAAGATCAATATCCAGGCGCCGGTAATCTACGAACCCAGCGTCAAAGAAGCCGACGTGCAGCGCGCCCTCCAGAGCGGTGTGGTGCACTATGGCAACACCGCCGCGCCGGGCCAAACCGGCAATGTAGCGCTCTTCGGCCACTCCTCCAACGATTGGTGGGAGCCGGGCAACTTCAAGTTTGTGTTTGTACTGCTAGATAAGCTCGCGCCCGGCGACCGCATCACCATGGACTACAACTCCCAGCGCTTCGTCTACGAAGTCACCGGCAGCCGGATAGTCGAGCCGACGGCCGTCGACGTGCTCAACCCCACGGCCGAGCCCACCCTTACCCTCATTACCTGTACGCCACCCGGCACCTCATTGCGCCGTCTGGTGGTAACGGCCAAGCAGGTCAGCCCTGACCCGCACCACGCCACCGTCGCTCAGACCGCTCCCGCCGCCGGCTCAGGCAACAGCCTGCCCAGCTCCGCGCCAGGCTTCTTTACCCAGATCCAGACGGCTTGGAACGGGGTGGTACACGGCTTCAAGTCGCTGTTTGGCGGCGATAACGCCGGCCCGGCCGTTACCGGCGACGGCCAGCTCCCCGCTATTAAATAACGTGGTCGGAGGGGGGGGAGACACAGCCCGCAATTTTACTTAGATTATCAATGCATCGAGAATCTAAGTAAAACAGACTACCCCATACGCCTTCCCCGCTTGCCAAAGCTCTGACTAACGATAAAGTCCCACCGAAATCCAACGCATCATCAATCAGCTCAAAGACTAAGGCCTAATTTTGATCTGAGCCACCTGAGTCTTCACGCCGTCAGGCCGAAACGTCACCACCGACCGCTGATCGGCCGAGCTGTAGCCGGGCAGATTACCGGCCACCGCACCGAGATCCACCCGGTTAGCGCCGTCAAACTCGCTCCAGTACAGCCGGCCACCGCGATTTAGCAGCAAATGATAGCTATCAAACCAGCTCAACGAGGCCAATTGCCCAGGCTGGCCGGTAATGCTATATACCACCGCCCGCTCGCCCAGGGAAGACCGCTCCAGATCATACCCTGTAATCGCCGTCGGCGAACTAAAGAGCGCCAAGTGACCATCCGGCGCGAAACTCACGGCCGTCACTCCCCGCGCCACGATCTTGGCTACCGGTGTATCACCCAAAATATCGGTATAAAGCGTGCCGGTCTGGGTACGCGCGGGTACCACCGCCAGCTGGTCATGACCCTGATAATTAATGTAATCCAATGAATACGTGTCGCTCTCGGCGAGCGCCTGGATCAGCTCCTGGTGACGGTCACGGTTATCCAAGCTCCATAATGACCGGCCAAGCTCAGTCTGCCGCACATAAAACACATGGTCGCGCTCAGGCCAAAACTGAGTCACTTTGTCGGCCAGCACCGCCGAAACCGACTTGCTCTCGACATCCAGGCGCCGCAAACCTTCGGGCGTTGCCCAATACAACTGCCGCCAGTTTGTAGCGGAGAAGCGCAAGCCGGTCAACGGGAGCTTGGCCATCTCGGTCAGGTTCACACCATCGCCGCCGCTAGCAGGCAACATTTTATGAACCGGCAATCCATCTACATTGGTAACCACCAGCAAATGAGAAGCATCGTCCGACCAAGTCACCTCCGTCAACACCTCCGCCCCCACCGTAGGAGTCGCGAGCTTGGGAGTATAGATCTTTACCGGCTTCGGGTCCCCCATATCCAGGGTATACAAGGCCGCCTCTGGACCACCCGTAACATACGCCAGATGCCGGTGGTCCTTCGACATACTCTGCGCCACGATCTGCGGCTTGGTATCGAGCACGGTCACAGCCGGTTGCTTGGGCAACAAAATAATGTAGCGCGCCAAGCTAACCTGCCCGGCTACGACCTCAAACGTCTTCTGCCAGGGCCAAAAGCCATCCTTTACCAGCCGGAAGGTGTGCGAGCCCACCTTGTACGCCGCCTGGTAGGGGGTTTTCTTCTTGAGATCGCGATTGCTCTCGTATACGCGAACGCCGCTCGGGAGCGAGCCCAGAATCACGTGCCCTTTTTGAATAATCTGCCGCGTCGGGAAATCGTAGGAATAATCCTTGCCATACGCGACCAAAACAAACGTAACACCCACCACGATAATGGTGAGAGCAAGGTACCCAAAGATGATGAATATGCGACGCAACATAGCTTGAACTGGAGATAGTATAGCAGAGCCTCTATACTATGGATATGTTCTCCAAACGCATCGCCATCGATCTCGGAACCGCCAACGTACTGGTATACGTACCCAAACGCGGCATCGTCATCAACGAGCCCAGTGTAGTGGCCATCGACGACACCAACAAGATTGTGGCGATCGGCGCCGAAGCCAAGGAAATGCTCGGCCGCACGCCCGACAGCATCACCGCCAGCCGGCCGCTGCGCGACGGCGTCATCGCCGATTACCGCATCACCTCGGCCATGATCCGCCACTACATTGGCAAGGTGTCGGGCGGCTTCCGCCTCAGCCGGCCGGACGTGATGGTCTGCGTGCCGGCCGGCGCCACCAGCACCGAGCGGCGCGCCGTCATCGACGCCACGCTAGCCGCCGGCGCCCGCGCCGCCTACATCATCCGCGAGCCCGTGGCCGCGGCCATTGGCGCCGGCATCCCCATCGCCAGCGCGGCCGGCAACATGGTCGTCGACATCGGCGGCGGCACCACCGAGATCGCCATCCTCAGCCTCGGCGGCGTGGTGGCGCAGCACAGCATCCGGGTCGGCGGCAACCGCATGGACGCCGCCATCATGGACTACATCCGCCGCACCTACGGCCTGGCCATCGGCGACCGCACCGCCGAACGCATCAAGCAAACCCTCGGCACCGCCCTCATGCTCACCCGCGACAAATCCATGGAAATCCGCGGCCGCGACATCATCGCCGGCCTCCCCAAAACCATCACTATCAAGGCCAACGAAATCGCCGGCTCCCTCCAAGACGAGCTCGAAAAAATCCTCCAAGCCATCCGCGTCGTCCTCGAACAAACCCCACCCGAGCTCAGCTCCGACATCATCGACCGCGGCATGGTCCTCACCGGCGGGGGAGCGCTCCTCCAAAACCTCGACAAAATGCTCACCCAAGTCACCGGCGTGCCTTGCGTCGTCGCCGAAGAGCCCCTCCTGTGCGTCGCCCGCGGCACCGGCATCGCCCTCGACAATCTTGCCGAGTACAAACGCAGCTTGGTAGCGGTGAAATGAACGGCCCAAAACAAGGCACACCGCCCCAAGAGCAATCATCCCCACGTCTCACCGAGGTCGGGGACTTCGATCGCGAAACCGAAGGTTACATCGTCATTGCGCCCCTACCAGAAGAAGCAAGAGAAGAGGTTAACCGGCTCCAGGCCGCTTTAGCTCAACACATTCCCGAGTCAGCACTATGGTTACCGCAAGGCGACCAATTACACCTAACGTTTGCCAGCGTAATCAGTACCGATACAGATTATCTTCAGGAACGCGCGGATCTCTTCCAGCAAGCTGCTCCACAAGTCGATGCCATAATGCCTAAGATCGCTTCCGGTCTGCAAGACGAAATCGTAACCTTTAATGAAGTGAGATGTTTTCCCGCGGCCATCATCGTTACTGGTCTTGACGATGGATCAATCGCTCAAGCCCGTAATGAGTTTACCGAAAACACCAATCTTCCTATGGGCACCAGAAAACCACCAGACATCATACATGCGACCATCGCTCGATTCCGCCAACCGGTAGATATGGACCAACTCCATTCCGCTACTGCAAGTCTGCGAATCAACTTCCCATTCGAGCTAGATCGATTACAGCTCATACATGAAACCAAGATGTATACCCAAGCCCACGAGGTAGTAAAGGAGTACCCAATCCTTGAAGCCGACTGAACGAATCGAAAAGAGCATCAAATCGTATAGCCCAGGAGCCAAACTCGAATCCTTCATCCAAAAAAGCCTCCTCGTCATCCTGGCCCTCATGCCCATCCACGCGTTCTTGAGTGTCTGGCTCGGCCATATGGTTGGCCACCAAGCCGTCATTCAGGCCTGGAAAGAGGCGTTGCTGCTCATACTCACCGCCGCCACCATCATCCTCGTCTGGCGCGATCCCGCCCGGCTTCAGCGGCTGCGCCAACCCTGGATTTTCTGGGCCGGCGGATTCGCGCTCCTGGCGGCCGTAATCACCCTCATCAACCACCCGCCTCTCACCACCGCCGCCTTCGGCCTCAAGACCGATCTGGAATTCCTGCTCGCCGGCGCTATCGCCGCCACCGTCGCTTCCACCCGGTTTGTCCGCCAAGCGCTCATCGCCGTGCTCGCCGGATCGGCCGTAGTGATCGTATTCGGTCTTATTCAAGCCTTTGTCCTGCCCCCTGATTTTCTTACTCACTTCGGCTACGGTCCGGATACCATCGAGCCCTTCCAGCACATCACCAAGGGCACCAACACCCTCCGCTTTCCCTCGACGCTCGGGGGGCCCAACCAGCTCGGGACCTATCTGATACTGCCTCTGTGTCTTGCCCTAGTCATCGGCCTCAAACGGCGCAAGCCCTGGCTGCTGGCGCTAGTAGCCGGCGGGCTCATCGTGCTCCTAAATACCCATTCGCGCAGCGCCTGGGCCGGAGCGCTCGCCGCCATCGTCATCACGCTCATTTTTACTGTCCCACACAGGCTCCGCCGGCCGCTCGTTTGGGGCCTGGCGGGCATAGTCATCCTGGCGGTCTTGGCCCTCCCGGCCGCGCTCAAGCCCAACGGTCAGCTCCAATATTATCTCCTACACTCCAGCGTAGCCAGCCACGACCAAAAGACCTCCGACACCCAGCACGCCGCCTCGCTCCGTGACGGCACCGCGTCCCTCCTGGGCATGCCGTTCGGACACGGTCTGGGTACCGCCGGACCCGCCACCTTCCACGCCGGCACCACCAACATCATCGAAGATTACTATCTCCAGGTAGGCTACGAAACCGGCGTGCTCGGCATGATTATCTTTATGATCATGCTCGCCGGCCTGCTTTACAGCCTTTGGCGCCATGCCCCCAATCATCCCGCCGCGATACCTGCCGCGGCCGCCGTCATCGGCATTAGCCTCGTGTCATTACTCCTGCCGGCCTGGACCGACTCCAGCACCAGCCTCATCGTCTGGATCATCGCCGGCGCGATCACCGGCTTAAAACTCAAGGCCGCCCATGTCTAAACAAACTCTCTACGACAAACTCGATCTACTCGGTGTCGAAATCGACGCCGTCTCCAACTCCGGCGCTATTGACTATCTAATAAACCGCGCCGCGCCCGGCCAACCCGCCGCATATATCGTGAAACCTTATGTAGAATTCCTCGACCGGGCCTACCGCGACAAGACCCTGCGCGATCTGCTCAACGGCGCCGAGCTCACTATCCCCGACGGCATCGCCCTGGTATGGGCCGCCGCCTATCTCTACGCCGGCCGCCGCGGCATCGGACGCTTCTGGCTCACCTTGGCGCAAATCATATTCGCTCCCCGTGAGCTGCTCTGGCCGCTACCCGACCGGGCGGCCGGCATCAACTTCACCTGGCCTCTCCTCGCGGCCGCCCGTGACAACCACCTGCGCGTCTACTTGATCGGCAAAGAGAGCCAAACCGGCATCGACCAGGTAGCGGCGCTCATCGCTGCCAAGACCGAAGGCATCACCATCGTGGGCGCCCGCTCCGGCCGCGACACCACCAGCGCCTATGGCCGCGTCACCGACACGTGGCTCGCCCAGACCACCGCCGCCATCCGCGACACCAAAGCCGACCTCATCCTCGTAGGCATGGGCTTCCCGCTCCAAGAACGCGTCTGCGCCCACCTTTCCACCCAGCTTGACCACGGCATCTTCATCGGCGAGGGCGGCACTTTTGATTACGAAAGCTTCGGCGGCGTTCAACGCAAAGCTCCGGCTTGGATGCAACGCACCGGCCTCGAATGGCTCTGGAGACTCATATTGCAGCCCAAACGCCTCCGGCGTCAGCTCGCCATCCCGCGCTTCATGTGGCGCGTTTGGCGCTCGCGTTAACCACAACCTCTTTTCAAATTACACCGAAGTGTTATACCATAAGCACAATAACGTTGGGGCAAGAGGCTGCGTGAAGTGTGACGTCTGCAATCAAGAAACTTCGCCCGTAAAGATAAGCGGTCAAGATTACTGCTCGGTCTGCGGCAATCGCTATGGCACGCCCGCCCGGCGGCTTTCCATGGACCTATCGCCACGGCGGGCAGCTCCGGTCAAGTCCACGACCCGGCCGGCCGCCACGTCTGCCCGCACCACTTCCCAACCCGCCACCGCTCTCCACAGCCGCGTCAGAACCGCCAAAGGCGAAAATCTCCTGGATCTGCGCGCCGCCAACGCCCCCAAACCCGCGCCGGCCGTCCAGCGCGCCGCCAATCACATTCCGGCGGCAGCTCCCAAAACCACCGTTCACGAGCGCCACACCGCCCATGTCACCGACCGGCTCGAGCACGCCAAACGAGTGGATCGCAGCCCCCACATCAACAAGTTTGCCAACGGCCTAGCCTCCGGTACCCCGCAGCGTTCCGCTCCGGTTCAACCCGCTCCGGCCCCCACGCCCGCCGCCCTCGAGCTCCCCCAGATCACCGCCACCCAGCACGAGGCCATGACCCGCCTAGCCCAACCCGCTCCGGCCCCCACGCCCGCTCCCGGTAATCCCGTCGCCAAACCTCGCCGGCGTCTCAATATGAGCCTCACGCCCCATTCTAGCCGGGCCCTGGCCACCACCGCCGCCGTAGCCATCATGGCCGGCTATGTCTGGATGCAAAACTATCCCAAGCTCGCCCTCCAAAACGCCAGCAATCAAGCCGGTCTAACCGCCTCATTGCCCAGCTACATGCCCTCCAGCTACACCCTAGCCCATACCGACACCAAGCCCGGCCTTGTCACGCTCAATTTTGCCAGCCCCAGCGCCTCCAGCGCACTCAAAATCGCCCAAACCCGCACCAGCTGGGACTCTAGCTCGCTGCTCGATAATTACGTCATCAAAAACACCGACGATTACGCGACCGTCCAAGGCCAGGGCCTCACCATCTACCTCTTCGGCCAAAACCAAGCTACCTGGGTCAATCACGGCATCCGCTACAGCATCGAAGGCGCCACCCGCCTCAGCCGCGAGCAGATTCTCAAGATTGCGTATAGCCTCTAGAGCGCTATACTGGGGCAAAAGGGGACACACATGCAAGACGACAAAGCTTGGGACCGCATCACCGACGCCATCGAGACCAAATTTGGCATAGAAGACCACGGCCGTAGCAAGCGCCCGCTCGAAGATGACCAAGACCTCACCGAGCACGTTTCGTTCATTATCTTTGAGCGGGAAGGGGAGCGCTACAAGCTCGAGCGCGTTCAAGGCCCCGCCATCATCGACCGCAAAACCATGGGCGCCCGCCGCGCCGGCGCCGTCATCCGCACCCAAAACGTCTACGACCCCGACGAAGTCAGCTTCCGCACCAATCTCTACCGCCACGATGGGGTAGAATGGGAAGCCATCGAACCGAGCGCGCTAGGTCTGTAACGGAGCCTAGCCCGTCCCGCTTGTCTTAAAGCCTTCATCACGCTAAAATAAACCTCATGTCAAGCACCAAAACCCCCGTCCGCGTCCGCTTCGCACCCAGCCCCACCGGCCACCTGCATGTCGGTGGTATCCGCTCAGCGCTGTTTAATTGGCTCTGGGCGCGCCACAACGACGGCAAATTCATCCTGCGGCTCGAAGACACAGACCGCAAGCGCCTCGTCGAAGGCGCCGCCGATCAAATTTACGCCAGCCACGACGCCCTCGGCATCACGCCCGACGAAGGCCCGGTCCAGGGCGGTCCCTACGGGCCCTACATTCAGTCGGAGCGCCTCGAAATCTACGCCCGCTATGCCACACAGCTCCTAGAGTCCGGTGCGCTCTACCCCTGCTGGTGCACCCCAGAGCGCCTCGACGGCCTGCGCCAAGAGGCTCAAAAAGCCGGAACCGCCTTCAAATACGACCGATACTGCCTAAAGCCCGGAAATCAGCTGGCCGAAGCCGAGCCCCACGTCCTGCGCTTCCGCATCCCCGAGGTCCCCGAATCCATCGGCTGGGACGACGCCGTGCGCGGCCGCCTCGACTTCAAGCTGGCCGATCTCGACGACTTCGTCGCTATCAAGGCCGACAACTTTCCCACCTACCACTTCGCCAATGTCGTCGACGACCACCTCATGAAGATTTCGCACGTCCTGCGCGCCGACGAATGGCTGCCCAGCACCCCCAAACATCTCCTGCTGTTCCAAGCCTTCGACTGGGAGCCACCCACCTACGCCCATCTGCCCGCCGTACTCGGACCGGGTGGCGGCAAAAAGCTCTCCAAGCGCGACGGCGCCCAATCCGTCCAGGAATACCTGGACGAAGGCTACCTACCCGAAGCCCTGCGCAGCTTCCTCGCCTCGCTCGGCTGGAACGACGGCACCACCCAGGAGGTCTACACCACCCCCGAGCTCATCGGGCGCTTCACCCTGGACCGCGTCCAAAAGAGCCCCGCCAAGTTCGACAAAGAGCGCCTCACCTGGATGAACGGCCTCCTCATCCGCCAGATGCCCCTAGACGAGCTCCTGGAGCGCTCCAGAGCCTTTCTGCCGCCCGAAGCCAAGCATTATGACGCTCAGTACCTCAAAGCCGTCCTGCGCCTCGTACAAGAGCGCCTCAAATTCTTATCCGAACTCCCCGAACTCACCGAGTTCTTCTTCGCCGACCCCGCGTCCGCCGAGCCTCACGAATGGCTGCCCCAGATCATCGCCGCCCTCGAACCCAGCGATTTCACCGAAGCCGATCTCGAAACCCGCTTGCGCGCGCTCACCACCGAGCTCGACACCAAACCCGGCTTGCTCTTCGGCCTCATCCGCCACGCTGTCACCGGCCGCACCGCCGCCCCCGGCCTCTTCGAGACACTCCACGTCCTCGGTCACGGCACCACCCTCCGGCGCCTCCGCAATAACCAATTTTAAGCCATTCAACGCATCCACGACTTCATCAACTTTTTCATCGAATTCCACCGCTCTTGCATAAAGTATTGTTTTATGTTATCGTGTCTAACACCTCCGAATCGGATTGAAATTCTCCCGCAAGGCCACACCGCATCGGATTGAGGCCAAACAAAAAGGGAGCCTCATCAAAATCGGAAGGTGAAAAATGGAAGTCTTCGCCGCCGGTGGGGGAAGCCCCACCATCATCCTCGACGCCCGGACGGGCGTTGTCCATCGGTACAACGGATCCGAGGAGTTCCACGCGAACTTCGGCGGAAAGACGTACTACCGAGGACACGCTCGGTTGGTCGGATGGATCCCCGACAACCCGGCCTTCGTCCATGTCGGCGCATACCGCGTCGACATGGACGTCAGGTCTCTCCCAGATGATTTTTGGGAGAGTGTGCCAGAAATAGGGCAGCATCGGGTCGCCGTACCCTTCGAATATTACGAAGAAGGGCTCAACGGCTCCTGGCCCGTCATCGCGAAGACAGAGGGGAAGTTCGTCCTCATCTCCGCAGGTGAGGTAGCCAGCCTGCTGCAAGGCACGCTGGCGCTGGAAAGCGAGGAAATCGTTTTTCAGCGCTTCGTAAACACGGAGAGCGACAGCCCGTCGCCCTTCTATGCCAAAATGAAGATCTCAGCGGGAGTCTGCCGAAAGCGGCTTCGGCGAACCATCGAGGCACTCTACCATGAGTTCCTCAGGTTCGAGTGGCCGAATGAGTTCGAGGACGACCAGCCGGATGCAGCGTTCTTCCGCCGAATGGGTCTTTACCCGTTCGGCGAAGGCGACGGCGCGCCGGTCTTCAAGATCGTCAGAGGTATCGCCCGCGAGCGATACACCCGCAGGCAAGTATCCGACACCGAGGCGCTGCAAGCCGCGGCGCCCAATGTATGCGTCGTCGACTCCCGGCACATTGTGTGTCAGGACGACGAGAGCAGTCATTACATCATGAGCGCCGATGGCTGGAGCAGTCAGGTGTCCGTCCCAGTCGCGCTGCGCGCGATGGCGGGCGACATCGGACCCGCCAAGGTCCTTAAGGACCTCTCCTACCACAGCCGGTCGCTCGCCCCCGCCGTCGTCGGCATCTACGACGAGGGCGACGAGGAACTGGCCGTGGCCCTGGCCACACTCTCCAGCTGGGGAGTGAAGGCGGAAGGGCTCTGGCGGTTCGGCATACAACCGGCTGAATGGAAGTCCTACGGCCACAACGCCAACATTTTCCCGATCGAGGAATTGATCGGAAAAATGGAGACCCCCGGCCTCCGAGAGGCCATCTTGGCTGCGGCCGAGGAACGTAAGTAAGGAACACCTTATCCACTTGGGCGCTCGTCCCAACCAAAACGAGCCGCACCGAGGCCAGCGCATGGCCTCTTTTCTTTTGCCCAAATCTTGGCGCTTCATAGCTTAATTTTATAGCCTGTGGAAAGATAGGCTCATTCACCCTCAAAAACTCCCCAACCAAGCCAACAGGTTTGACAAGGCAAAGCCCCGTGGCCTATAGTGCAATCACTTAAATGAGTGAGGTCAAAACCCCATGAGTATTTCCTTCTACGACGTAAAAACCCGCCAAAAGGTGGATGTTTCGGAAAGCGACGTCTCCAAGACCAAATACGAGCGCACCACCAAAGAGGGTAAGGTTCAGGTCCGTTACGCGCTCCGTGGCGTGTACGAAGGCCGCAACCTCACCAAGTTCGTCGGCCAGGCCGACTGGGATGCCTTCAACGGTCCCGTCGTCTAGTTCGAACTTCGCGACAAGTAAAAAGAGGACCTTCGGGTCCTCTTTTTGATGCCGGCGTCCTGCAAGCGTAAGCGGGTTGATGTATAGTGATTGTATGACCGAAGTAACCGAAAAGCCCGAATCCAGCCGTACCACAACCGGTGAAAACTTGCAGAAACCCTGGGTTATCTGGCTACAGAGCCACCGCCGCGTGCTTGCCATTACGACAGCCGTGGTCTTCGCGACCGGTGGCGGAGGAATAGGCTGGGCGCTTACCCACCGCCAACCCGCCTCCAAGACCGCCACGACCGTCTCCAAGGCCAAGCCCAGTCCCACTCCGGCTCCCACACCAATCACCAAGGCGTCGCCGCTGACGGGCGTTCTGATGCCTCCAGCCCTGGCCGACCGTCCCGTCACCGGCGTGATCATCGAGAATCATCCCGATGCCCGCCCCCAATCCGGCCTCAGCCAAGCCGGCGTGGTCTACGAAGCCAACGCCGAGGGTGGTATCACCCGCTTCATAGCCTTCTTCCTAGAAAACCGGCCGGCCAGCCTGGGCCCCGTCCGCTCACTTCGCACCTACTTCCTGGATTGGGCGCTCGAATTCAACTCCCCCGTAGCCCACGCCGGCGGCAACGCCGACGCCCTCGACCAAGTAGGCCCACTGGGCATGAAGGACATCAACGCCCTCAGCTTCGCCAGCGGCGGCTTCTATCGCACCAACGACCGCTATGCGCCCCACAACCTCTACACCAATATGGACAAGCTCGACGCCCTCGACGCCAGCCTCGGCTTTGCCAAGCCCGCCAGCTTCACTCCCAGCCCGCGCAAAGCCGATACTCCCAATGCCAATCCGCCCCACCCCAACGTTCACATCGATTATTCCTACAACGGCTATCAAGTCGACTACAAGTACGACCCCGCCACCAATGATTATGCCCGCTCGCTCTCCGGCGCGCCGCATGTCGACCGCAACACCGGCGCCCAAATCCACGTCAAAAACATCGTGGTCGAAATGATGCCCACCTCCTACGGCACCACCCGCATCGGCGAGCAAACCGTTATCATGCAAACCGTCGGCAAAGGCCAAGGCTGGGTTCTGCGCGACGGCGACGCCATCCCCGTCACCTGGCAAAAAGACTCCCGCAACGTCCGCACCAAGCTCATCGGCGCCGACGGCAAAGACGTCCCGCTCGACGCCGGCAACACCTGGTACTCGATCGTGCCGGCGGGCAAAAACGTTTCGTTTTGACCCCGCATCTCGCTTATGGTATAAAGACCATACATGAAGGCTAAAACCAAAAGACGCATCAAACACGTCCTCACCAAAAAGAAGCTCGTCACACGCAAAACCTCCAAAAGCGTCCTGCGAACCTTTCTGATCGGCCTGGCCACCATTTCGTTTGGCTCGCTGGCCTACGCCATCACCATGACCAAGCCGACCATCAACGTCGCCGTCCATAGCAGCGCGCCCGGCGGCAAGCAAATCGCCGCGCCCACACCGCCTCCCACGCCCACACCCGCCGCCGGCATGGTCGGTCGCGGCTCCTGGTACGCACTCGGCCTGCCCGCCCCCGACGCCCTCACCTGCGCCTCGCGTACCTACCCGCGCGGCAGCTCCATCCAGGTCACCAATCTGCGCAACGGCCGTACCATGGTCTGCCGCGTCAACGACTACGGCCCCGAAGCTTGGACCGGCCGCATCATCGACCTGTCGCGCGGCAGCTTCCGCGAAGTCGAAGACCTGGGCGCCGGTACCATCCCCGTCGAGCTCAAGCTCGTCTCCGGCCCCACCGGCCTCAATCTGCCCCTCAGCACCGATTACGCCGCCATCGTCGGCTACAGCCTCTGCAAGAACGCTCACACTTCGCAGTTCTGCGACGCTCACCGCCAAGAATAATCGTTGGGCGGGGCGATTAGTCGACTTTTGCTATACTGGTAGGCATGAACACCGAGCAAATCATCCGCCAATACCTGCCCCAAATCGTCCACATGTCACTCGCCACGTCCAAGGACAACGCGCCCTGGGTCTGTGAAGTGCACTTTGCCTACGACAACGACCTTAATATTTACTTCCGCTCGCTTCCATCGCGCCGCCACAGCCAAGAAATCGCCGCCAGCCCTCGCGTCGCCGGCAATATCGTCAGGCAGCATGCCCTCGGCGAAATGCCGGTCGGCGTCTACTTCGAAGGCACTGCCAAACTCCTGGGAGCGGGGGAGGAGCAGGCCACCGCCCGCACCTGCCTCCAAGAACGCCTCCAGCTCAGCGACAAGCTCCTCGACGACGCCCAGCGCCCCGACGGTCACCAATTCTACAAAATTAGCGTCAGCACCTTCTACGTCTTCGGAAAGTTCGATGACAACGGCGCCCAAAAATTCGAGCTGCCCTGGAACGGCGGCCAGAAATGAACTTCCGACCGCATCACACCGCAATCTCGGTGCGGAATATTGATCAATCGGTAGCGTTTTACAAGAGTCTAGGCTACAAACAAGTCCACCGCTACGACGAGACGGACGGTTCAATGTGCATCGTTCATCTCAAGTTAGGTGAGTCATTTCTGGAAATATTCGCGTATCAGACCAACTCCGACAAACCCCAGGTCAATTTTGAACACGCCAACAATCTCAAAGATCTCGGCGTCAAACATATCGCCCTACAAACCGACGACATCGAAGCTGCCCTCCAAAATCTCCAAGAACAAGGCCTCGCCGCCGCCGACACCAAAATTACCTTCGGCCGTACCAAAGTCTCATACTTCTTCATCCAAGATCCCGACGGAGTCTGGGTAGAGTTTATCAAGGACGACAGGTACAAATAGTTTGAAAACCGCCATCATCCTCCACGGCACCCTGGGCTCACCAAGCGGCAATTGGTTTGCCTGGCTCAAGAACGAGCTAGAAAAACGGGGCCTACAAGTATGGCTACCTCAACTACCACGCCCCGAGCAGCCCAGTCTCGGCGAGTGGGCCGCCTTCGTCCAACAAGAATGCCCCTTCGATATCGACGCGGAAACTCTCATTGTTGGTCATTCCAGCGGCGCGATCCTGGCGCTCATCCTCGCGCAGCAAAATCCTCACCCCATCGGCGCCATCGCTGCCGTATCGGTCTTCCACGACAATTCGCTCGGCTGGGAGCCCAATAACAGCCTCTTCGGTGTCGCCTTTGCCTGGGATACTATCCGCGCCAACACCCGGCAGTTCTTATTCGTCCACTCCGACGACGACCCGTACGTGCCACTTGGTCAGGCGCGATATGTAGCCCAAAAATGCGCTTCCAATACGATCGTCATCCCCGGACAAGGTCACTTCAATCTGGAAAAAAGCCCAAGTTATACTCGATTTCCAAAGCTCATTGAGCTAATCGAAAACCAACGCTGGCTACAAAAATAAGGCCCGCCGAAGCGAGCCTTATAATTCGGCCGAAGCTGATACCGCGGTTATTTAACCCCGAGCAGCTCAATGTCAAACGTCAGCGTTGAATTCCCCGGAATGCCCTGGGTGCCCTGAGCGCCGTAGCCGAGCTCCGGCGGGATCACCAACGTGCGCTTGCCACC
Source organism: Patescibacteria group bacterium (assembly GCA_028288925.1). Taxonomy (GTDB): domain Bacteria; phylum Patescibacteriota; class Saccharimonadia; order UBA4664; family UBA4664; genus RYN-427. Next base: position 29,253 of record JAQGHG010000013.1, read on the forward strand.
CACTTTCATACCCGGGATGCCTTCTTGCCAGCCCTTAATGACCTGGTTCAGGCCAAAGGTCGCCGGCTCGCCACCATGCTTGTCGGTAGAGTCAAACACCGTGCCGTCGGCCAGCTTGCCCGTGTATTTGACTGTTACGGTACTGGCGGCCGTAGCTTCGTCACCCGTACCGACCACGCTGTCGGTCTTCTGCAAGCCTGCCGACGGAGCGCTTGAAACCGCCGGAGTGGGGGAGGGCGACGCGGCCCCATTTGAATTCGAATTTGTTCCTCTGAGCACTATCACACCTCCAATAATTAGCGCGATCACCGCGATTGACGCGGCGACAATGAGCACTTTAGTAGTCAATTTCCTAGCTCCGTTTACTGCTCATAGATTGTAGCACGCTGGCCAACCCGCCAGCTAAGCATTAGAATTATGATATGCATAGCCAACCCAACCGGTTCAGCCGCCAAAGTCTTGCCCTATTCTTCATCGTTTCGCTGATCCCGGCCTTAGTGGTAGCGGCCATCTGGTACGTCAACAGCCAAACCACTACCCGGCAAATCCTCGACTTCCAATCGTACGTGCTCCCGGTAATGGTCCTGGGCGTCCTACCGGCGCTTATTCTGAGCTTCATCTTCGCCGAGCTGCTCACCCGGCCGGTGCGGCGTATCCACCGCGCCGTCCTCGAGCTGGCCAACGGCAACTTCAAGGCCCAGTTCCGAGGCCAGGGCGCCGGCGAGTTCCAGGAAATCGGCGTGGCGCTCGACCAAGTCGCCGCCAAGCTCCAACAAACGCTCTCCGAAGCCACCAGCGAAACCGCCATCATCGAAGCCGAACGCAACAAACTCCGCGGCGTCCTGGGAGCCATGACCGACGGCGTCTTCGCGCTCGACCATTCCGGCCGCATCATCCTCTTCAACAAGGCCGCCAGCCAACTCACCGGCCGCACCATGGAAGAAGTCGCCGGCCAGCTCGCCGAGAAGGTTATGCCCTTCCGCCAGGACGGCGAGCTCGTAATGACCCGCTGGCTAGCCTCCGAGCGCGGCAACCGGCACAAGATCGGCCAATGGACCGGGCTCGAGCTCTACCGCGCCGACGGCCAGAGTCTGTACGTGGACGTCCAAGCCGTCGTCCTCAACGACGACCCCAACGGCATCGCCGCGCTTGTCACCTTCCACGACCTCACCAAGAACCGCCAGCTCGAGGAAATGAAGATCGACTTCGTCGCCCTAGCCGCCCACGAACTGCGCACGCCGCTCACCGAAATCAAGGGCTACCTCGACATCCTCCAGCACGAAGCCAAAGGCCTCTCCAAGACCAACCGCGATTTCCTGGACCGCACCGTCGCCAGCGCCAACCAGCTCAGCGGCCTCATGCGCAATCTGCTCAACGTCGCCCGCATCGAGCACGGCGAGCTCGGCTACCAGCCCATGGCGCTCAACTACCTAGATTTCGTCAAAGAAACCATGAACGAGCTCCAGGCCCGGGCCAAACAACAAGAACGCCAGCTCAAACTCGTAGTACCGGGCCGCCTGCCCACCCTCATGGCCGACCCCATGGCTCTGCGCGAGGTTATCGTCAACCTGGTCGACAACGCCATCACCCATACCGCTCCGGGTACCGGCGCCATCACGATTACCGTTAGCCGCCACCGCAACGAAATTGAAACCAGCGTCAAAGACAATGGCGTCGGTATTCCCAGCGACGCCATTCCGCACCTCTTCACCAAGTTTTACCGGGTAAGCGAGATGAAGTCCACCTCCCGGGGTACCGGCCTGGGTCTCTATATATGCAAATCAATCATAGAAACCCACGGCGGCCACATCTGGGTCGACTCCGCGATCGGCGAAGGCAGCGTTTTTACCTTCCGCGTCCCCCTAGAGGCGGTTGCACAAGACAAGCCAAACAGCGATAATACAACCACTAGTACCATCACCCGAGGAGCCCATGGCTGGATCAAAGACCATCCTATTCATTGAAGACGACAAACCGATCGCGGAAATGTATGCCCGCGTACTTGAGCGCGAAGGCTACAAAGTCGACTTCGCCTACAACGGCGCCGATGGAGCCAAAAAAGCCCAAAGCCAACATTACGATCTCATTCTGCTCGATATTATGATGCCCGAAAAAACCGGCATAGAAGTACTTCAAGAATTGCGAGGCCCCGACGGAAAGGGCAGCTCCGAAACCAAAATCGTTATTCTCACCAACTTAGCCCAAGACAAGACCAGCCAAGAAGCCCTCAAATCTCAAGCCGACGGTTACATCATCAAAGCCGACATCGTTCCCAGCCAGCTCGCCGGCATCGTCTCAAAGCTCGTTTAACGCCAGCTATAAGCAAAATCCCAAGAAAAAACCCTTAAAGCATAAGCTTTATCGTGAGTTCGCACTAAGTATTTGCTATCTAACAATGACAAGATACCTCTCGTGTTCTATTTTTCAAGGAACACCTACGCACTACTAGTATTGATCGGCCAGCATGTGCTGCCGATCGATACTTATGTTTAGGCATTTTTTGTAGCCCGGGAAACCAGCACCGACGAGATGAGCGACAATATGATAAACATCGCCCCCACCAGGCCCGTTACCAATTCGGGCACCTGATGCTCTAGGCTCACCGCTAGCAACACCGCCAAGGAGCCCACGCCATAGTGCGCGCCGTGCTCCAGATACACAAACGCCTCCAAGGCCTTATGCCGCACCAGCCACACTGTCAGCTCCCGCACAAACAAAGCGCCGATGCCCAAGCCCAAGGCAATCGACAGCACGTTGCTAGTAATAGCGAAAGCTCCCACCACGCCGTCAAACGAGAATGAGGCGTCCAACACCTCCAGATAGAGGAAGAGCGAAAAGGCGGCCTTGCCGGCCAGCCGCATCGTAGCCGCCCCCGCGCTGCCGTGACGCTCCTCCTGCTCACTCACACCGCCCATTCCCGCGAACAGCCGGCTCAGGCCCCGCACCGCCAGATAGGTGACCTGGCCCACCACGCCGGCCATGAGCACCCGCGTACCTTCTTCGTGCGGCAGCGTAAACGTCACCCCCAGCAGAGCCGCGAGCGCGATCAGCGTAGATAGCGTCTTGAGCTGCCCGGCCCGCGCCAACGGGCGCTCAAACGGCTCCAGCCAATGCACACGCTTGCTCTCGTCGATCAGGAAATCCAAAAAGATCATAAAGAGGAAGATTCCGCCGAAAGACGCGATCGCCGGGTGTGCCAGCTCCAGGTGGTGCGCGTACTCCGCCGAATGATGTAGCACCAGGTCTACCACCGTGGCGAAGTCCAGACCCGCCGTTACCATCACGATCGCGATCGGGAAAATCAGCCGCATACCAAATACCGCGATCAGCAAGCCAATCGTCAGGAACATCCGTTGCCAAAACGGATTCATGCGCCGCAAGATAGTAGCGTTTAGCACAGCGTTGTCGAACGATAAGGAGATCTCCAAAATCGCCAAAATCGCTACCACCAAGGCCTGCGCCGGGCCGCCCACCACAAACGCCAAAACAATCCCCAGAAAAAATACCGCTAGCGGAACGCGAAAAGAGGCCAAAGAAGCAAGGGCGGATTTCATCTACCCATCATATCACGGTCGGTATCCCTGCGGATTTTGCGATTGCCAGCGCCAGGAATCGGCGCACATATCATCGAGCGACTTGGCGGCCTTCCAGCCTAACCGGCGCTCTGCCAGCGTAGGGTCGGCATAGCAAACATCCACGTCGCCGGGACGACGCGCCATCACGCGATAGGGAATCGTCTTCCCGCAAGCCCGCTCAAACGCCCGTAGTACCTCCATCACCGAATACCCCTTGCCGGTGCCCAGATTAAATGTCGTGACACCGGCGTGCTCGCGCTGATATTCCAAAGCCTTCACGTGAGCCCGCGCCAAATCGACCACATGCAAATAATCCCGAATACCGGTGCCATCGGGCGTCTTATTGTCACCAAACACCCGCAAAAACTCCCGCCGGCCCACCGCCACCTGGGCTACATACGGCATGAGGTTGTCGGGCGCCCCCTGCGGATCTTCGCCGATCAAGCCGCTAGGATGCGCGCCCACCGGATTAAAGTAGCGCAAAAGCGCCACGCCCCAGCCGGGATTGGCCACCGCCACATCGCGCAATATCTGCTCGCTCATGGCCTTGGTCCAGCCATACGGGTTGACCGGCGCGAGTGGCTGGTCTTCCGTCACCGGCACCCGCCGCGGGTCGCCGTACACCGTCGCCGAGGAGCTAAAGACTATCCGCTTCACCTGGTGCTTTGCCATCACTTCGGCCAGCACCATCGTCGACACCACATTATTGTGGTAATAGCGCAACGGCTGCGCCACCGACTCGTCCACCGCCTTCAACCCGGCAAAGTGAATGACCGCTTCGGGCCGCTCCCGCGCGAAAATGCGTTCCAATACCCGTTTATCAGTTACGTCAGCCTCATAATGCGGCACTTCCCGGCCTACGATCCGATGCAACCGTTCCAGCACTTTGCGCCGGCTATTGCTGAAGTTGTCCACGATCACCGGCTCCATGCCGGCCGCCGCCAGCTCTACTACGGTATGACTGCCGATATAGCCCGCGCCACCTGCCACTAATACCTTCATGAATACAAATTCCTCATATACTAGCCATCATACCTCACGCCGCGGGCATTAACGCCTCGGCCTGGGCGGACGAGAGGGGAGTAATAGCCCGCCGGTTGCGCGGGTCCTCCAAAAACCGCCGGATAATCTTGTACCGGTCCAGATCAAACCGGTGCGCTTCAGGATCAGTTTCCACCGTTCCGTCCTCCAGCTCGCGCAACCGCGCCGTCAAGCACCAATTATCGACCACAAAGCCGGTGGCGCCCGGCAATTCTGCCCGTTGCTCGCGAATCAGCACCGGCCCGGGGTACGGCCACGCCACCACCCTCTGCCGGACAAAAGCCGCCGCGAACCGCTCATTATAAGCCGCCGGCGTCTCCCGCCCCACGCAAGCACCATCACATTTGCCCAACTGCGATTGGAAACAGGCCCGCTCCGTACGCTCCAGACCCATCAGCTTAGGGCATAGCCGGTAACGCAAAGCCGCCGCATGTAATGACTGCCGGGCCCGCCCCTGGGTAGTATAAACCGCCAGCAGCCGCCGGCCGTCCTCCGGGGCGATCTCCGGGGCGTCCAAAAGCGCCACACCGGCATAGCCCTCCGGCGTGGTCGCGGCCACCGCCAGCGTCAGGCGCTCGCGCTGACGCAGCGCCCTATTATAGAGCGGCTGCAGATCCTTGATGAGCTCGCTCTCCAGCAAGAGCGCGCTCAGCTCACCATGCGTCGCGATACCACGCAGCCGCCTCACCCGCTGGGCCAGCTTCTGTTCGGCGGCACGGCCATAATCGGCCGCGAAGTGGCTCATCACCCGGCGCCTCACCGTCACGCTCTTGCCCACATACAACGGCTCACCGCCGGCATCTTCGAAGACATACACGCCGGGCCCTTCGGGCAGCGCGTCCACCTGGGTTTTGTCCAGCTGGCTCGGCAGCGACTGCGCGGCCAGCTGCGCCCGCACCGCCGCCTCAAACGTATCCAGATCAAATTCGGCCAAGCATAGTTGGTAAAACTGCCACAAACAATGCGCGTCGTCATACGCCCGGTGCCGCGCCGGCGCGTTCAGACCATGACGCTCAATCAAATCCTGCAACTTATGCGTACGAAACTGGGGAAATAATCGCCGCGACAACCGCACCGTGCACAAGAGCTGCGGTCGGAAAGGGACGCCCAAACGCTCAAACTCCATCTTGAGAAACGAATAATCAAACCGCACGTTATGCGCCACGAACACCGCGCCGTCCAGAATCTCGGCCAGATCACTCGCGATCTGAGCAAACCGCGGCGACCCCGCCACATCCTCGTCGCGAATACCCGTAAGTCCCGTAATGAACGGAGGGATGGCTTCATCCGGCTGGATGAGCGTCCGATACGTCGCCACTACCTGGTTATGTTCCACCCGCACTACGCCCACCTCAAGCACCCGGCTCGAAAAATGGCTGCCGCCGGTTGTCTCGATATCTACAAAAGCTAATGGCTGTTGCAATGCGTTACTCATCGTTTTCTATCTTAACGCATACTTCTTTGTACGGCAAATGTTCGGCTTAATTTGGCGCCGGCAAGCCTACGACTCCGGCAGCTCCGGAAAGATCTCACGCATCAATCGGTATACGTGATCGCGAACACTCTCCGGTGAGTGGTCATCGGTAGGGAGCACCAACACTTGATCCCCGGGATTATCCGCTGTGCGAAGCTCACCGTGACCGGTAGGCCGGCCGCGGTCATTCGCGTCGCGTGCTATTACTTCCTCAATGGTGTGCTCATGCGAACGCCGCGCCGCCACCTCCGGCGTCACTGTCAGCAGCAGCTTAAGCGGCGCGTCCGGCACCACAGTATGGGTAGTGTCCCGGCCGTCTATCAATACATAGCCGTCAAATTCATTCACCTGACGGCGCGAGATCGTATTTACCAGCTCCCGCACCAGCGGCAGCTGCGCCACAATCGAAGATCCGATGCCAACCGACGGCGCCTTGAGCTGATCGTCCTCCGAGGCCAGAGCGCCGTCAATCCACACCAGGCCACCGTGCATCTCGATGTGCCGCTCATGAGCCAGCTCCAGAAGTCTCTCCGCCGGCATCGCCCGGACTCCCGGCAAGGCGGCTTTGTTGAGTTCGGCTTCAGACTTGCCCCGCCGTCCCTTCAAGGTTCCTTTGACCTGCCCCAACGCCGCGTAGGCCACCGCCCGGTAGAGCGAACCGGTCGATAAATGTATGACGGGAACACCCTTGAGTCGCAGAAGCTGTGACAACTCGTCTATGAGCCGTCCCTTACCAGTCGCCGTTCCACCGTCAATCGCAACGACGCGTGAGTTGGTCAATTCAACTTCCATATCTGATGGACATTTTGGCATGTTATGCAAGATACGTAAAGCGCCACCCCGCGATCCGGAGTGGCGCCATCGTTAAACCAAGCCTAGTAGCAGGTGTTGGGCCAGGGGCTACAACCGCGCTGGTTGAGCAACATCTGCGCCCGCATATCCTGCTCGGCCGGACTAGCCGCCGACGGCAAACCGCTGCCGCCTACGCCCTGCCAGGTACCTAGAGAAAATTGGTAAGCGCCGTAATAGCCGTTTCCGGTATTCGTGGCGTAATTACCACCCGCTTCACGGGCCCGGATGCGCTCCAGCAAACCCGGCGCGCCGGCGGCGTAATTGGCCGCTGCCGCCCGTGGCTGATAGCTCTGAGCAGCCGGCGGCGCGTAAGTCTGCTGCCGCACCACCGCGCCGGCGGGCAACGGCCGGTCGGTAGTCGGGCCGGCCGGTACCGTCAGCTTCTGCCCCTCAATAATCAGATCAGGATTTTCCAGCTCGGCATTGGCATTCCACAGTGGCTTCCAGCTCTCCAGCTTTTCCGCCTCGGCAATCGACGACAGACTATCGCCACTCGCTACTACATGAACTTTTGGCTCAGGCGTGGGAGCCGGCTTCGCCGCCTGCTCGTTACTTGCCAGAGCTGTCCCGCTCAACACGACTGCCAACCCCAGGCTCACGGTCAAACTTGCAAAAATCTTGTGCACCTTCACTCCTTTCCCTCAATGGGTGACTGCAGAATAATCGCTTAATCCACCCACCGAACGCGAAAACATAACACAAGACGGAACCCTACAGCATTAAAAAAAGTGTTCAATTAGCAACTCTCACAAAAAAATCTCACAATATACCTACATTATATGTGTACATGCACAGGATTAGGCTTATACCGCTTATGCTTAAACCTCTTAACATCGTCGAACAAAAATGGCATAAAACTATAGATTATTTTCAGTTAAGGTTTCATACCTATATAGAGTGGGTTATACGCCCCCTCTAGCCAAATGGTGGGTAGTATGGCGCGATAGTGTGCATGCCATCAAAAAACACCGGCTTTCGCCGGTGGCCATGACAAACCGCCCAAAGACCGGATTAGCGCTCCAAAGCCCCGATCTGACCGTGATCCAAGCCAAAGTAATGCGCCACTTCATGCCACACCGTCTCGTTCACCCCCTGGCGCAACCCCTCCAAATCCTCGGCAAACAACTCGTGCGGCCCCTTAAACACCGTGATGACATCAGGCATTACCCCGTTGTAGCCGTCATTGCGCCGGGGCAGGGGAATGCCCTCGTACAAGCCCAAAAGCGTACCGCGCCCATGCAACATGCCATGCACGCCCAGCTGCTCACGTGTCGGCTCGTCCGCCACCATGAACGCCACATTGCTCAAATGCCGCGCGAACCGCTCCGGAATCGCCGCCACCGACTCCTCGACCATCTCCTCAAATACATCGTCCGATACATGAATCATAATGACTTAACCTTACCGCAGTAGCGGACTCTCACCAATAACCATCATGGCCATATCGTATGATGAAGAAGTGATAAAGCATCCCCGCATCCTAGCCATCCTGCTCTGCCTGTCGGCGATCAGCGCGATCGCCTGGAACACCTATGCCGGCCGCCGGGCCTCGCCCGCCGTGGCGCCCCGGCCCCACGTCGCCCGCACCACACCAACCCCAGCTCCCACGCCCGTCCCCGATCCCCTGGCAATCACCGCGATCGCCTCCCGCGACTACCCGGGGAGTCACTTGGCGGCCGGGCAGGAACTCGGCGGCCAAGCCGGCTACCGCGACCAAATCGCCTCTTACCAATCCGACGGGTTCAAAATCTATGCTCTAGTGAGCATCCCCGACGGCGCCCCGCCGGCCGGCGGCTGGCCGGTCATCATCCTGGAGCACGGCTACACCGACCCCGCCGCCTACCGCACCAATAGCAATGACTACCGCCAGTTCATCACCGCCTTCGCCCAGGCCGGCTACGCAGTCATCAAGCCCGATTTCCGCGGCCACGGCTCCAGCCAAGGCACGCCCGAAGGCGGCCATTTCTCATCCGTCTACACCTACGATGTCATGAACCTCATCACCAGCCTCAAGCAAGACCCCCGGTTCAACGC
>JAQGHG010000015.1 GCA_028288925.1 Patescibacteria group bacterium
TCCATGGCCGGATCGACGGGCTCGTCGGCGCCGGAGTTGATGGCGGCGATGAGATCACCTTCGAGGTCGCGCTTGGCAGCGGCCGCGGCTTCGGCGGTGGCTTCGATGCGAGATTCATCGGCCGAGAGGATGTCGATGTTCCAGCCGGTGAGTTTGGCGGCCAGGCGGACGTTTTGGCCTTGCTTGCCGATGGCTAGCGAGAGCTGGTCTTCGGGTACGCGCACGATGGCTTTCTTTTCGACGTCGTTGAGGCTAACGCTGACGACCTTGGTGGGACTCAGGGCGTTGGCGATGTAGGTTTCGGAGTTGTCGGAGAAGGGGATGATGTCGATCTTCTCCTCGCCGAGATCGCCCATGACGGCTTGCACGCGGCTGCCGCGGCCGCCCACGAAGGTACCGACGGCGTCGACACCGGCGGCGTGCGACTGCACGGCCACCTTGGAACGGATGCCGGCTTCGCGGGCGATGTTCATGATCTCGACGGTGCCGGCCTCGATCTCGGGGACCTCGAGCTCAAACAGGTGTTTGACCATGTTGGCGTGGGCCCGGCTGAGGACGATTTGCGGCCCGCGGGCGGTCTGCTCGACGCGCACCACGTAGACTTTGAGGCGCTGGCCGGTGTAGTAGCGCTCGCCGGGGATCTGCTCGCTGGCGAACAGGATGCCGGTGGCTTTGCCGAGGTCGACGTAAACCATGTTGCCTTCGACGCGCTGGACGCTGCCGTTGAGAACGATACCTTCTTTGTCCTTGTACTCGGTAAAGATGATTTCGCGCTCGGCCTCGCGCAGGCGCTGGATGATGACCTGCTTGGCGGTCTGGGCGGCCACACGGCCGAAGTCTTCGGGGTGAGCCTGCATCTCGACCATGTAGGGCTCGATGCCTTCCTCGATGTTGGCCTCGCGGACGATAGCGTCTTTGTTGATTTTCTTGGCGTCCGAGAGGGCGATTTGCAGGAAGTCGTTTTCGACCTCGCCGTCCGGCACGACGGTCTTGGACTCGTAAATGCGGACTTCACCGGTCTCTTGGTCGAGCTCGGCGCGGGCTTCCTGGTCTTTGTCGGAATAGTCTTTTTTGTAAGCGGCGGCTAGCGCGGCTTCGACGGTCTCGATGATAATATCGCGCGGGAGGTTCTTCTCTTCGGCGATCATATTAATAGCGGCTAAAAAATTGGGGGTTTGCATACTTAATTGTCTCCTATTCAATTGTTATTCAGTTTTACTATTTTTCGAAAAATAGCCGGCAGGGCGCCGACTTCACAAATAGTATAGCTTTTGTACTTAGAAATGACAAGGGACGCAGCCGGGGTGAGCAGATGCTACACCCCGGCTGCAGGCCCAAGGAGGGGCCGATCAGCTGGTGAGTTTGCGGCGGAACTGGAGAACTTGTTCGGCCATGTCGAGCTGCGCCTGCAGGCCGGCCACGTCGAGCGACTTCGAAGACGGCAGGCCGTCGGTCCGGTGTTCGGCCTTCATTTGAGCGTAGATGCCTTCGAGCATGTCGTCGCGCCGCTGGCGCAGAGCGCTGGCTTCGTCGCTAGGCGGTAGCTCCCGAAGGGCGGCGTCGACCTGATGTATCAGCGCCATCTCATCGCCGAACACCCGGCGGGCTTGCTGGTCGAGCTTCCGCTGCCGGAACCAGAGAGCCGCGAGGTGCGGCCCAAAGTAGCTGGGAGCCAGCAGGATGGTGGCGCATTTGGTGCCGTTGCAGGTGCCGTCGAGCGTCCAGGACAGTTCGGCGAAACGCGTTCGACTGTAGACATACTGCCGAAACACCCGGCGGCGGCCGACGAGGAAGACGACTCCTCCGCCAGCCAGCCAGAGCAAGCCGGCGGCTTCGAGCGCCGACAGGCCGAAGGGCGTGAAGACATAGCGGCCGGGTTGCGAGACGGCTTCTGCGGCCACAATCCGCTCCACGCCGCCGTGTTTGATCTGCAGGAGCTTGGATTGCACCGAGGGCGTGAGTGAACCACACTCCCGGCACTGATTGCCGGCGAAGGGGTTGAATCCGAGGTCGCTTGTGACGCCACCGTAGAGGTTGGCGTCGCCCTGGAAGTCGCGGATGGCGGCCGGGAGCGGGGCGTTCGAACCGACCGGCCCGAGCGCCTTCCGGAGGTCTTCGGCCAGGGTGATGTCGGCGCTGTTGCGACCCGACTGCCCGACCCCGGCGATGACCTTCCAGAACTCGGTTCGGTTGTGAGCGTAAATGGCTGCCTGGCGCTGCTCCCGATGCTGGGAGTACTCAGTAGCGCCGGCGACGCCGACGAGCACCAGGAGGGCCGCCACAACGGCAGCCCATACCTGAAGCTGGGCCCGGAGGAGTGCCTCGTGGGCCCGAGTGGCTAGTGATGGTTCCATTGGCGAAACCGCCTCCATATTCCTTGGGTCAAAGTACTGATCTACGGGTAGGCCCATAGCGAGGATGGGTATCCTCATGCCCGCCACCAACAACGTTGGGGGTAACCATGATGATGCTATGGAAGGGGCCTGTGACGGCGGGAACGGAAGAGGCTTCCGTTCCCGCCGTACGGGATGGTGCTCGATCAGACGGCTACTTGCCGCCGTTGACCGTGATGCTCGACCGCGGCAGCGCGTTGTGCTGCGGCGAGCAGTCGACGCCGGCCTGGACGTAGACCAGACACTTGGCGGCGGCGGCCCTGGCCCGGGTTGCTTCCAGATCGGCCTGGAGCTGAGCGGTCCTGAGCTGGGCCACCAGGATGGCGGCCTTGTCCCTTTCGACCTGGCCGATGTTGGCCTTCTGCTTCGCGAGCAGTTCGGCCTGATCGGCGGCGGTCTGGGCCGTCTGCCGCGTGGACTCGTAGGCCTGTCGGGCGGTCAGCAGGTTGGGATCCTGCGGTGTGACGTCCAGGACGTCGAACCCGATGGGTGGACACTTGGAGTTGTAGTCGGGCGGCATCTGCCCCGCAGGGGGCTGTTCGACGCCACAGAAGAAGCGCCCGCCCAGCTTCGCGGTGAGGAGCTGGTCGACCTTGAGCCCGACCTGCCGGCCGTAGGTCTCCTGGATGCTCTCGCCGGCCTTGGCCTGCGGATCGAGTACGCCCGTCTCCTGATTGGCGTTGGCCGGGTAGCTGAAGTGCAGCCCGGCCCAAGTGTACGTCGTGTGCGTGCCTTCGACGTACTGGACGGTCCGGACGACCCTGGCGGCGGTGAACCCGAAGTTCTCCGCCAGGAACTTGAACCAGCCGGCCTCGACGGCGGCCTTGCCCCGCAGGTTGAAGCCGAGACCGCCGTCGTGGGCGGACTCGTCCGTGGAGTTGCGGCGGCCGTGCTTGGCGAACCAGTCGCAGGCGTACCGAGGGTCGAAGCGGAAGCGGAGCTGGCCCTGCACGTCCATCGGCGTCTGACCGGCGTAGCCGATGTACGACAAGGGAGCGCCGGGGTCTCGCGAACCCGTGTTGGAGGCCATGTAGAACCGGTTGGAGGCCGGCATGTAGACGACGGTGTCGTTCATACCGTATCTCTTCGGCTTAGCCCCCGGGTCGAGGTGGCCCTTGAGGGCCTTGCCATCGCTCGCGCTGCCGTAGGCGCAGGCGATCTCATCGGCGGCCGGAGCGGCCTTCGTGCCGCAGCCCGTGAGCAGCGACGTGAACATGAGCGCACAGGCCGCCAGAGCAACGGCGCGCAAGTGATGCGCTCGAGACATTCGAGGCATTGCACCTCCTAATAAGCAGCGACGGCCTAACCGTCGCTTGACAAGAAGAGCCGAGTACTCTCCCATAGCAGCAATTTATATCATAGCTATCTATATATTACAAGTTTGACCTTCCATGATTCGTATTGTGTCTTTGAAAAGCAACTTACCTCCAAGCGCTCAAGCCGTTATACTGAAACCCTGTAACGCGTGAGGTTTTAGCTATGGCAAAGGTTGCCCGATTATTAGAACAAATTATTCCGCAGAAATACCACCTGGATTTGGATGTGAATATGCGGGCATTTACGTTTGAGACCAAGGAGGCGATTGATTTTGAGCTCAAGGAGCCGTCGCGGTCGCTGACGTTCCATGCCCAGGGTCTGGACATCAGCCAGGCCGCGCTGGAGACGGGCGCCAAGGCCGAGGTGGCGGTGGATGCCGAGGCCCAGACGGTGACGTTTGAGTTTGAGGATGAGGTTCCGGCCGGCAACCATACACTCAGTTTGGTGGTCGCGGGCAGTATTCACGAAGAGCTTCACGGATTCTATCGCAGCAACTATGAGCGCGATGGCAAAGAGCAGTGGCTGGTTACAACCCAATTTGAGGCGACGCACGCCCGCGAGGCGTTCGTGTGCATCGATGAGCCGTCGGCGAAGGCGGTGTTTGAGCTGAGCCTGACGGTGCCGGATACCCTCACGGTAATTTCCAATACGAATGATACGGGCGAAGAGCCGGCGCGGAGTGGCCATAAGCGCGTGCGGTTCGCGCCCACCCCTAAGATGAGCACGTATCTGGTGGCGTTTTTGATCGGCGAGTTTGAGCACGTCGAGGCCCAAACGCCGGAAGGCGTAACGGTGCGGGCCTACGCGACGCCGGGACAAACCGGCCAGCTGGCGTTCGCGCTCGATACGGCGGTGCGGACGCTGTCGTTCTTTAATGAGTACTTTGGCATCCCCTACCCACTGCCCAAGCTCGATATGATCGCGGTGCCGGACTTCGCGGCCGGCGCCATGGAAAACTGGGGCGCGGTGACCTACCGCGAGACGGCGCTGCTGCTAGACCCGGCCAAGACTTCGCTGTCGCACAAGCAGCGCGTGGGCGAGGTGGTGGCGCACGAGCTGGCGCACCAATGGTTTGGCAACTTGGTAACTATGAGCTGGTGGGATGATTTGTGGCTTAATGAAGGCTTCGCATCGTGGATCGAGGTATTGGCACAAGATCACCTCTTTCCCGAATGGAACCTGTGGACCGAATTTGCCAGCAGTAACGTGTCGTACGCCATGGAGCTGGACGGTCTGGCCAACACCCACCCGATTCAGGTGGAGGTGGACGATCCGCGGCATTTGGACGAGATCTTTGATGCTATTTCTTACTCTAAGGGCGCGAGCATTATTAATATGTTGCACCATTACTTGGGAGCCGAGGCATTTCAGAAGGGGTTGAATATTTACCTGGAGCGCCACAAGTACGGTAATACCGTGACGCACGACCTCTGGAAGGCGCTGGGCGAGGCATCAGGCAAGCCGGTGGATGAGGTAATGTCGGCCTGGACGAGCCAGCCGGGCTACCCCTTGGTGGCGTTGGAAGACGGCGAGGCGCGACAAGGGCGGTTCTACAGCTCGCCGCGCGAAGCCGCCAAGGCTAAGCTGGGCGCCGCCGCCGATTCGGCCTGGCCGATTCCGTATAGCGTGCTCTTGGCGGGCGGCCGCGAGACCGAACCGGCGCTCATAAAGGAGGCCGCCCTAGAGTTGCCCGAAGAAGTGATGGCCTCGGACTGGTTTAAGCCCAACCCGGGCCAGACCGGCTTCTACCGCACGCTCTACACCGAAGGTATGATCGGAGCGCTGAATGAGCCCTTGCGGAAGGGCAAGCTGAGCCCGGTCGACCGCTTTGGAGTGATGGACGACGTAATGGCGACGACCGAAGCCGGTGTGACCGACTCGACAGTGCTCTTGAAGCTCGTGGCTGCCATGCGTGAGGAAACAGATTACGTAGTATGGGGCGGCGTGGCGGCCGGCCTCGGCAGTCTGCAAGCTGTCGTAGAGGACGAACCGCTGCGGGACCAGCTGGATGCGTTTGGCGGCTGGCTAGTGCAACCCAACGTGGAGCGTCTGGGCTGGGAGCCCAAGGCGAATGAGCCGGTATTTGACACGCTGATGCGTCCCCTCGTGCTTCAGCAAGCCATCCGTTACGACAATCCAAAGGTGACGAAGGAAGCCAAGCGGCGGTTTACAGCCTACTTGGAAGGCGCTCCGGTCGACCCCGAGCTGCGACCGGTAGTACTGTATGCGGCGGCCCGGCACGGCGGCACGGAAGAGTTCGAGGCTATTCTGGAGCGATATCGCCGGGAGACCTCGCCGCAGGTAAAGATGAGCCTCCTGGCCGCGCTCGGGCGTTTCCGGAAGCCGGCGCTTATCAAGCGGCACTTGGAGCTCGGTATCTCGGATGATGTGCGGGCGCAGGACATCTTCATGGTGCTCGCTTGGAGCTTCCGCAACCGTCACGCGCGTGATACAGCCTGGGCTTGGGTAAAGGACCACTGGGATCTGTGGATCAAGCGGTATGGCGCCGGCGGGCATATGCTCGAACGCTTCCCGACGTACGCCGGCATGGGCTTTGCTACTCACGCTATGGCGGCCGAGATCAAAGAATTCTTCGAGAGCCACCCCCATCCGGCCACCAAACGGCCGACGGCCCAGGCGGTGGAAGGTGTGGGATTGAAGGCCGATTGGTACGACCGCGACAAGCTCAAGATTCAGACATTTATCGACGAATGGAAGGCTAATCAGAAATAACATTGGGCAGATAGGCGATATCCGGCGCCGCGAGCTCGCCTTCGACGGTAATGACGTCGATCTGATAAGCGCCGTGGTAGCCGTGAGCCTGGTTCCAGGCAAGGGCGGCGCGGCGCAGGCGGAGGATCTTGTCGCGCGAAACGTATTCGACGGCAGAGCCGTAGCGGGTGGTGGCGCGGTATTTGACCTCGACGAAGTGGATGGCGGCGGCCCGGCGCGCGACGATATCGAGCTCGCACCAACGGTTGCGCCAGTTGCGGTCCAAAACCTGATAGCCTTGGGCGGTCAAATAGTCGGCCGCGAGCTGTTCGGCGGCCCGGCCGCGCTCGGTCGTGGTCATGCCCGGGCCCGCAAAGGGGCAAAGCTGAGGCGGTGGTGCGGGCTGGGCCCGAGCGTGGCCAGGGCTGCCTGGTGCACGCGCGTGCCGTAGCCTTTGTGTAGCTCGAAGCCGTAGCCGGGCGCCCGGCGCGCGAGGAGGGCCATGTAGCGGTCGCGCGCGACCTTGGCCACCACGGAGGCGGCAGCTACCGGTACGATCAGCGCGTCGGCTTTTACGATGGCCTGCGATTCGTGCGCGGTGTCTTGGAGGTAGTTGTGCCGGCCGTCCAGAATGACGATGGTATCGGGGCTGGACCCGAGGCCGGCCAGCGCCCGCAGACCACTCTCGCGCACCGCCCAGCTGAGGCCGTGAGCGTCCACCTCGGCCGGCGCCACCCAGCCGATACCGATGGCGAGTGCTTGGCGCCGGATATCGCGAGACAGGCGCTCCCGGGCAGCCGGCGAGAGCAGTTTGGAGTCCCGCACGCCCGGGAGGCGGAGGTTGGGCGGCAATATAACGGCGCCGGCCACTACCGGGCCCGCCCAAGCGCCCCGGCCGACCTCGTCGATACCGATGACGGTGCGCCCGGCCCGTACATGCGCCCTAATTAGCTTCCAGGTTGGTGAGGGTATCGGCATATGCGTCATGATAACAGAAAAATAATCCGGCGAGCGGATTATTCTTTAGGAATCGCGAGTTTTTGAGAAGTCTTACGACTGGACGGCTTTGCCTTCGCCCGGCTCAGCCTTGTCGACGCCGGCCTGAGCCTCTTCGGCGGAAGCTTCGGCTTCGTTGGAGCCATCGACATCGGCGGCTACGCTGGGCTCGTCTTCGGCGCCGGCGGCCTTGTTTTCGGCCTTTTCGACGTCCTGGAGGGGCGTGGCGTCGTTCAGAGCATCTTGATTTTCGGCGGGATCAATTACCTCGGCCTCGGCGACCGGCGCGGTGACATCATTGGCGGCGGCCTTGTCGAAGGCGACTTCCTTGAGACGGGCGGACTTACCGCGGCGGTTGCGCAGGAAAGACAAGAAGTTGCGGCGGACTTTGGCCCGGCGCAGAATTTCAATCTTTGAAACATTGGGAGAGTGCAGCAAGAAGGTCTTTTCGACGCCTACGTTGGAGGCGATCCGGCGCACGGTGATGCAAGCGGTCAGCTCGTTCATACGGTGAGTGCGGATGACTACACCTTCGAATACCTGAATACGCTGCTTGGCGCCTTCCTTGATGAGCTGGTGGACACGGATGGTGTCTCCGGACTGCACCTGGGGCAGAGCGGGCTTGCGGTAGTTCTGTTCGAGCTGAGTGATTGCATTCATAACTTGGGTACTTTAACACAGATAATAACGGTGATCAAGAGGTAGGGGGCGAACGTTCGGGAGTGCTGGGCACTCCCGAACGTTCTGGGGCGGGGGGGCGAGGCTAGCTCTTGAGCCATTCCCCGAGGGTTGGAATATCCGTGCCTTGCGAGAGATAGTAGCTGCAGGCTCGGGTGTACCCCTCCATCATCTCCCGAGAAGGCTGAGAAGGCGCTACCTTGTGGTTGGCCCGTGCGAACTCCTCGGCCAGCCGGGCTTCGGCGTCGGCACGGGCGGCCGCCACACGGCGTTTGGCCTCGACGGCGTCCGCGAGGGCTCCGTCTGCGGCCTTGGCCTCGACCTCGTAGTCCGCCGTCTCGGCCCGGAGCTTGGCGATTGCCGCGGCAATCTCGTCCTCCAGGACGCCCCGGCTCTTCTCGAGCTGGACCCTGCGCTCCTCCAGCTGGAGGAGCTTCTGTTCGCGAGCGAGCTCGCGATCGCCCTCGTTGGCCACGCGCGAGGTCGCCATGGCCTCCAGAGCCCGCCGGGCCGGCCGTCCCAGGTAGAACAGCGCGGCCAAAGCGACCGTGGTGAGCGCCACAGCCCAGATGAGGGCCGTGAGTACTTCCACCATGTTTGAAACTCCCGCCTGTTGGTGTTTCGAGCCGACGGATGTCGGCGCGATATGGTTATACCATCGATGCCTGGGTAGCGCAACTTCCGCGTTGCGAGTTTTGGAGGAGAGGCCGGCGGGCTCATCTGTGCCAGCGACTTGGGCGTCCCCTCTTGGGCGGGGGCTTACGCCGGAGTCTTCTGGGCTTGGCGCGCCCGACTTCGGTCCTTCGCGAACCCCGGTACGCATGAACTTCAGCCCACAACCTAGCCCGGGTCTCGATATGCTCTCTCAGTATTCGCTCGCGACGCCGTTCCTCGCTGAGTCTTATCAGCTCAACACCCAACAGCGCTCCGGGCAGGACGAGGCCAACGAGACAAAGATGCATGAAGGCGTTAGGGGTGATGATATTGATATTGCCGGTGATCACGATTATGCCGAGATAGCCGGCGACATTGAAGCAGTAACCAACACCGAAGCGCTTGAGCAACGAGCGCGAGAATAGCGACATAGCACCACAATCTATGAGGGAACTCTAGCTAGATAGAAGCTAGCTCCGCCATGCTAATCCGATGCTGCGGATTTGGCAATAACTGCGTGGCGTTACGAACGTATTACCTGACCCTGGCCGACGATAGCGCTGAGTTTGGCCATGAGGGTGTCGGAGACGGTGACTTTGAAGGGTAGGCGGATTTTCTTGGGCGAGTCGGCGCCGACCACGATGTAGGTCTCGGAACCGCCGGAATGGGCGCCCAGGACCTCCTTGATATCGCGGAGGAGCTGCTGGTTGGAGAGATCGGCCAATTTGAGCACCAGGTAGCCCGCGGAGGAAGTGGCTGCCGCGGCTGGGGAAACCGGCGCGGGTGATGTGCGGCGGGCGGGCGTTGAGGCCCCACTAGAGGAGAGGGTCGACCCGGACGGCCGCAGCGATTTGTGGGCTTTGGCGGTGTCATAATCGATGATTTTGGCGTTATCGGCCATGATTTTGGGCTCGCCGGTAAGCCGGCCTTCGCGGTCGCGGGCGGAGATTTTGCCCGATACCATAATGATATTGTCGGGTTCGTAGACCTCGGGTGATTTCTCGAAGGCCTTAGGGAAGACGATGAGCTCGGTGGGGCCGGTTTTGTCTTCGATGCCGACGAAGGCCATGATGTCGCCTTTTTTGGTGGTAATTTTGCGAACGGTAGTAATGAGTCCACCCACTTTGACAATCTTGCCGTCGGCTTCGGGTGTGATAGCCATAATGGGCTGGCAGGTGTCGGCCAAATAGCCGGCGTATTCATCCAGCGGGTGGTGCGAGATGTAGAGACCGAGGAGGTCTTTTTCCCAGGCCAATTGCTCACGCGAGGATGCGGGGTGCGGCGGCGGATCGAGGCGGAGGGCCGGCAGGTTTTCTTCGGCGCCGAGCGAGCCGAAGATGTCGATCTGGCCGGAGAGGGCGTTTTTTTGCGCCCTAGACGCGTAGCCCGTGAGGAGATCCAAGTTATTGAGCACCAGCCCGCGATTGCCGCCGATGAAGGCGTCGAAGGCGCCGGTCTTGGCGAATGATTCCCAAGCCTTCTTGTTGCAATCGCGGGCGCTGACGCGTTTGGCGAAGTCTTCGATACTCGTGAACGGCCCGCCCTCTTCGCGCGCCCGCAGCACGGCTTCGATGGGGCCGGTGCCGACGTTTTTGATGGCCGAGAGGCCGAAGCGGATATTGCCGGTCTCCTTGACCACCGCAAACTCCAGGAACGACTCATTCACGTCCGGCGGCATCACGGTGATACCCATGTGCTGGCATTCGGCCACCTCGATGGCGATGCGGTCGATGTTGCCAAAATCGCTGGTGAGCAGCGCCGACATGAAGGCGGCCGGGTAGTGAGCCTTGAGGTAGGCGGTTTGGTAGGCAATGAGAGCGTAGCAGGCGGCGTGAGCCTTGGGAAAACAGTAGGCCGCGAAGGCTTCGAGCTGGATCCAAAATTCCTCGATGGCCGCTGGGTCGGCGCCGGAGACTTTGATGGCCCCTTCGACGAATTCTTTCTTCATCTTGGCGAGCACTTCGGGCTTTTTCTTGGCCACGCCTTTGCGGAGGGTGTCGGCCTGGCCGCCGGTGAAGCCGCACATGTCTTTGGCGATCTGCATGACTTGTTCCTGGTATACGAGTACACCGTAGGTCATCTTGAGAGCGCTTTCCATCTTGGGGTGGGAATAGGTAATCTCGGCGCGGCCGTGCTTGCGGTCGATGAAGTTGTCGATGAACTGCATGGGGCCGGGGCGGTAGAGCGCCGCCATAGCGATAATGTCGTCGAAAACGCTGGGCTTGAGCTCGCGCAAGTAGCGCTTCATGCCGGCGGATTCTAGCTGGAAGACGCCGGTGGTGTCGCCGCGGGCCAGGAGCTCGAAGGTCTTGGCGTCGTCGAGCGGCAGGGTGCCCAGATCGATAGTATGGCCGTAGACGCGTTTGATGATGCGCAGGGCGTTATTGATAACGGTAAGGTTGGAGAGGCCCAGGAAGTCCATTTTGAGCAGGCCCAGCTCCTCAATGACACCCATGGAGAACTGCGTAGCGACGCCGCCCTTTTGGGCCCGCTGGAGCGACACGTAATTAACAATGGGCTTGGGCGCGATCACCACGCCGGCCGCGTGCACGCCGTTGGAGCGGATGGTGCCTTCAAGGTTGATGGCTTGATCGATCACCGTTTTGGCCCGGGAGTTGGTTTTGTACTCGGCGACAAGTTCGGGGTTGGGGACTTGCTCGGCGCCCTTGCCCTCCTTGATGCCGGCCGAAACAGCCAGCGGAATATGGCGCCCCTGCACCGGCTGCGGCACGAGCTTGGCGATGCGGTCGACCTCGTCGTAGCTGTAGCCGAGCACGCGGCCCACATCGCGCACCGAGTTGCGCGCCGCCATGGTGCCGAAGGTGATGATCTGGGCGACCCGCTCCTGACCGTATTTTTCGGTGACGTACTCGATGACTTCGCCGCGGCGGGTGTCTTGGATATCGATATCGATGTCCGGCATGGAGACGCGGTCGGGGTTGAGGAAACGCTCGAAGAGCAGGTCGTACTGCAGCGGCTCGAGCTCGGTGATGTTCATGACGTAGGCCACGATCGAGCCGGCCGCGCTCCCCCGCCCCGGACCGAAGATGATGCCTTGATTTTTGCCCCAGTTGATGAGGTCGGCGGTGATGAGGAAGTAACCGTCGTAGCCCATGCGGCCGATAATGCCCATCTCGTATTCCAGGCGCTCAATAATGTGCGGCTCGACGAGTTTGCGGGCTTTTTCTTCGGTGATGTGGGCAATGTCTTCCTTGGGGATGCCGCCGTAGCGCCAGGCTAAGCCTTGCCAGCAGAGGTGATGGAGGTATTCTTGCTCGTTTTTGAAACCTTCGGGGACCTCAAAGGTGGGGATGAGAATGCCGCCGAGCTCGATATCGATATCGCAGCGCTCGGCGATCTTGACGGTGTTTTCGTAGGCTTCGGGGATGTGCGCGAACCGCTCGGCGATTTCCTCGGGCGAGCTCAGGTATAGGTCCATGCTCATGCTCATGCGGTTGGGGTCGCTGAGTTCCTTGCCGGTCTGGACGCAGAGCAGGATCTCGTGGGCCTCGCGGTCTTCGTGGCGGCTGTAGTGCGAGTCGGCCGTGACCACCACGGGGATGCCGGTCTTGCGGCTGAGCTCGATCTTGCCGTCGTTGATCTGCTTCTGCGTGTCCCACTGGTGTTCGTGAGCTTGGAGCTCCAAGTAGTAGTTGCCGGGCCCGAAGGTATCCTGATACCAGCGGGCGACGGCCTCGGCCTCGGCCATGTTGTTGCTCAGGATGTGACCGGCCACCTCGCCACCGGCACAAGCCGAGAGCGCGATGAG
This sequence comes from Patescibacteria group bacterium, assembly GCA_028288925.1. Taxonomy (GTDB): domain Bacteria; phylum Patescibacteriota; class Saccharimonadia; order UBA4664; family UBA4664; genus RYN-427. The sequence goes on from JAQGHG010000015.1 coordinate 12,520, forward strand.
GCCTTCGTGGTACTGGGTGAGCAGCTCGCGGTCGACGCGCGGCTTGTAATAGTAACCTTCGAGCTGGGCGATGGTGACGAGCCGCATGAGGTTGTGAAACCCGACTTTGTTGTAGGCCAGCAAGATGAGGTGGTACGGGTTGGCGTCTTGGCGGCCGGCTTTGTCCAGGTGGCCGCGCGGCGCCACATAGGCCTCGAGACCGATAATTGGCTTGATGTCGCGCTTTTTGGCTTCTTTATAAAACTCTATAGCGCCGGAGAGCGTGCCGTGGTCGGTCATAGCGACGGCGTTCATGCCCATCTCTTTGATGCGGTCGAGCATGCCCGGCACCTTTTGCAGGCCGTCGAGTAGGCTGTAGTGGCTATGGTTGTGCAAGTGGACAAACTGAGTCTGCGCGCCGGTCTTGGGCACAGTCTGAACATCCCCCGTTTTCACTTCTGCCACTCGCTGCCTCCCCTCTCACTATCGGATCTTATTTTAGCACAAGGAGGATGGCGCCTGCCCGCGCCACTCTCTCCCGTTATCCTCATTGCTATAGGTATGTGAATAATTCCATTACTTGCCAAAACGTCTTATACGTTTTCGATTAAATGCTCTACCAAGCCAGTAAGCTATCACTCTTTGACGCACGACGGTACTAGTGGAAAAATTCACACGCTGCGTCTCGTATGAATGGCGGCAACCGATGATTTGTTAGGGATTAACCGAAACGTCATTGAGCTCGGCCCGGAAGCGGCGGTAGCTAGCCAGGCGCTCGGGATCGAGTTTGCCGGCCTCAATCGCCGCTAAAACGGCGCAGTCCGGCTCGCGGTCGTGCGCGCAGTCCTGAAATTGACACTGGGGCGCGAGGGCTTCGATGTCCGGGAAGACGGTTTCGAGCTCACGCTCGCTGCCCCAGAGCTGGAGCTCGCGCAGGCCGGGCGTGTCGATGAGCAAGCCGCCGCCGGGCAGTCGGAAGAGTTCGCGGTGTGACGTGGTGTGGCGGCCCTTGGAATCGCTCGCGCGGACCTCCTGGGTGGTCTGCCGCTCTTCGCCCAGCAGCCGGTTGGTGATGGTGGACTTGCCGACACCAGACGAGCCCAGGAAGACGGCGGTTTGGCCCGGCGTGATGGCCTGCTGTATAGCCTCCATACCGAGGCCGGTGCGGGCGCTGGCGACGATTACCGGCAGGCCTAGCTGTTCTAACTGGGCCACAGCCGGTCCGATATCGTCGGCCTTGTCGGCTTTATTGAGGATGATGATGGCGCGGATACCGTCTTTGGCGAGCTGAAACAAATAGCGCTCCAGCCGCGCCGGGCTGAAATCCTGGTCCATGGCCTGCACCAGGAAGGCCAGATCGACGTTTACCGCCAGGATTTGGCGCTGCGGCCGGCGGTGGCGACGCGAGCGGTCGGAGAGGAGGCGCGCGATCTCGGTGCGGCGCGGCAGGACGGCCTGGATGACCGCGTCGCCGGTGTCGCTCCGGGCGATCAGCACCCAGTCGCCCACTTTGGGCTGCTGGGTGGGCGCGAGCTCGTGACGCAGCCGGCCGGCCATCTCGGCGATTAGCTCATCGGGCGCGGCCAGCCGGTAGTTGAGTCCGAAGTCGGCGATGACGCGGGCCGGCTGATAATCAGCCGGCCCGGCATCGCGCAAAGCTGCTTCGGCTTCTTTGTTCCAACCGAGCGGCCGGAGGTCTGAGGTAGTCATGCATATAACTGTAAACTATCGCGACGGGAAGTTCTAACTAATGGAGTTATTGAACTCCGCGGTTTTGAATAGTCTGGCCGAGATCCTGGAAGAAATGGCCGATGACGGGCGCGCCGCCGAAGATCTGCAGGAGACCGACGAGAATAGCTACGCCGACGGTGGCGCCAATGACGCCGCCGAGGCCGGCAAAGAGCCCGCGCACGAATGAGCTCCAGATTTGGCGCCTGGTGCTGTGAAGCACATATAGATAGTCTAGGATCAGGGCGTCCTCGACTGCCTTGCCGAGCTTTTCATAGTTTACGCCGCTCTTCTTGTTGGCGTCGGGTCGTTCGGTGATCATAGATCCGGCTAGTCCCGTGGCTTCTCAATGGCGTCGCCGGCCTTGGTCTTGGCCGAGGTAGCCAGGTGGCGAGTGACGCGCTCGAGTTCGGTCATTACCGACGCGCCCTCATTGAGGAGCTGCTTAACTTGCTTGACGGCCACGTCCTTGGTCTGGTTGCCGCTGCGGGCCATGTTGGCGGCTGAGATGCGAAGGTCCTGCTTGAGAACTTCGGCGCGGCGGACGAGCTCCTGGCTCTCCTCGCGGGCCTCGCCCTTGAGGTCCTTAGCGGCTTCTTTGAGCGAGTCAACGCGGCCACCGACTTCGTCGCTCATCTTCTCGAGGCGTAGCTGAATGTCCTGATAGGTTCCTTTAACTTTGCCCTTGATCTCTTCGCGGGTCTCTTTGCCACTCTTGGGCGCGAGCAACAGCGCGGCTACCGCTCCGACGAGCGCCCCTGTAAAAGTGCCTTTCCAAAATGATTTCTTCATCGCGCGTCTCCTTTCGTTTTCTGATTCTTCCATACTACTCTACTCCTTCTTTGACTACTCCTTGCCCTTTTTGCCGGTAAACCGGCGTACGATGGCCGCGATGACCGCCGAGGCTGCTACCGGCGCTATCTTGGTACCGATCATAGAAGCGATGTCGGCGACATTGGCGGTCGCCTCCTCGGCCCGTTGCGAAATGCGGCGAAGGTTGCGCATGACCCCGATCATTAGACTCACCAAGACTACGGTGAGAATTATTAAGGTCAAAAACCCAATCGCCAGGAGCACCACTAGAACTGTTTCGACGGCATTCATGAATTACGGCTCTCGTTACTTCTTCTAAGGTACCGCCTTATGATACTTGACGCAACCGACATGACTATTGGGCACTCTCACGAACCGTGGCAGCCTTCTCGGCGGCATCGCTGCGGCGCTTGCGGGCAGCGGCCCGGAACCGCTTGGCGGCCTTGGTGGCTTTCACGAGCGCGCCCACCTCCGGGTGTTTGCTGATGACGATCCACTCTTTGCGCTCCACCACGGAGTTCGGAATGATGTGCAGTATCCCCCGGTCGTCGCGCAAGCGGGTGCGGCGGGCGTCCATGCTCTCGATGGTACCTAGGGTGGGCCGTTCGCCGACTATTACTTCGTCGCCGACGTTAAAGTCATTGTCGCGGGCCAGGAAAATGCCGGCGATGATGTCGGCGATTAAGGTCGAACCGCCCGCCGCCATGGCGATACCGAGGGCGGCGACCGACCCGGTAAAGAAGTAAATGACGCCGCTAAAGCCGAGCTCACCGAGCAAGGTGACCGAGAGGAATATCCACATGATGATGGAGATGACCGATACCATAACGTCGCGCAGAGCGGGCTGCATGCTGGTGTACTTCATGATGAAGCGCAAAACCCGCTCCAGGACCCGGATTACGAGAATTCCCACGAGCAAGTCGAAGAGCGCGTTGGGAAGCCGTGGTAAGACGGTGTTGAGTGCTCCCACTACGTGGTTGGTGAAATTTGTTCCGAGATCAAATGAAGCCATAGTGCTTATTCTTATTCTACTACGTTACAATACTGTTATGGAACACGCGGACTACTTAGTTGATCTTCTCGACCCGGATGGGAAGATAATAGGCCAAAAGCCACGGCGAGCAATCGATAAGCTCACCGATCTCTATCATGGTGTGCACGTGTTAATGATTACACCTCAAGGCGAGGTGGTGCTGGGCGGAATTCCGCGGCGGCAGGAACTTCCGAACATGTACACCCGGCAACTGGGCACTACGGTCGCGGCAATTCGCCGGCACAAGGAGACAGCCGAAGAGGCCGGCCAGCGTGCGCTGGAGCAGGAATTGTTTTTGCACCGGGCAAACGTCCGGCTGCTGGGCGAGGGCATGGTGACGCTGGAAGACGGGCGCGGTACTTATTTGAGCGCGTTCTACGTGATAGCTGAGCCCCCACAAACCTACAGTACCATCGGCATCGAGAGCCTCAAGGTACTGTCGCCGGACCAGTTGCGGACGGCGCTGGAGCTGCACCCGGAGCATTTCGCGCCGAGTTTGCGGTACATTTGGAAGCGGTTTTACGATCTGCCGACGGACCTAGCCGGCTAGCCGAGCCGGTCCTTGAGGAGCTGGTTGATGAGCGGCGGATTGCCCTTGCCCTTGGTGGCTTTCATGCTGGCGCCGACGAGGGCGCCGAAGGCCCGCTGGTTGCCGGCGCGGTAGTCGGCGACGGCCTGCGGATGGTCGGCCATGACCTGCTCGACGATCTTGGCCAGCTCGCCCTCGTTGGATTCTTGCATGAGTCCGCGCTCCGATGCAAGCTTGGACGGATCAGCGGCATGGGCGCGCAGCAGGCCGAGTAGTTCTTTGGCATTGGTGCTGGAGAGCTGGCCGGCGGCGGCCATGGCGGCGACTTGGTTGAGGATGCGCGGCGTCAGCTGCGACTCCGGACCATGGTCTTCGCGCAGCTTGATCTCGGGGCCGGCCAGCCAGGTGAATACGAAGCGCGCGTGCTTGGGCTCGAGCTTGTGGGCCTCGTACCAGACGCGCGCCAGCTCCGGCTCCCCCACTAGCACCTCGGCGTCGCGCGGCGAGATGCCCACCTTAGCCAGGAGTACCCGCAGGTCGGCCGGCAAGAAGTCGAAGTGGCCCTGGGCGGCGGCCATGGCGCGCGGAATCACGAGCGGCGGCAGGTCGGGCTCGGGAAAGTAGCGGTATTCGTCGGCGTCTTCTTTGGAGCGCATGGGGTAGGTCTGTTGCTTGGCGTCGTTCCAGCCGCGCGTTTCTTGGCGCACGCGGTCGCCGTGCTCCACGAGTACGATCTGGCGGCGCGTCTCGTACTCCACGGTGCGCTCGATGGCCTTAAAGCTGTTGAGGTTCTTGGTCTCGGTGCGCGTGCCGAGCTCCTTGGCGCCCTTGAGCCGCACGCTCACATTCACATCGAAGCGCATATTGCCGTAGTACAGGTTGGCCTGGCTGACGCCGGCGTAGCGCACGAGGTTGTACAGCTCTTGGGCATAGCCTTTGGCTTCGGCAGGTGTGCGCATGTCAGGCTCGCTGACGATCTCGACCAGCGGGGTCTCGGCGCGGTTGAGGTCGACCAGCGAGTAATCTTTGCCCTCGGGATGCGTGAGCTTACCGGCGTCGCCTTCGAGGTGCGCGCGGGTGATGCCGATGCGCACGGTACGGCCTTCGAGCGGGAATTCCACGAAGCCCTCGCCCACAATCGGCTCGTCGAACTGGGTAATCTGATAGCCCTTGGGTGAATCAGGATAAAAGTAATTTTTGCGGTCGAATTTGGTATGGAGCTTTTCCGGATATTCGTAGTTTAGGGCTTTGCCAAGCCTCATTGCAAGTTCAACGGCGCGCTTATTGAGCACGGGTAGCGTCCCCGGCATACCAAAGCAGACTTCGCAGACATTGGTGTTGGGCTCGGCCTCGCGGGAGTCATTATCGCACGAGCAGAAGAGCTTGCTCTTGGTGGCGAGCTGTACGTGGCATTCGATGCCGATGACTACTTCGTATTTGTCGCGGATTTCGGGTTTCATTTTGTCATTTCCTCCCTCAGTAGCACGCGGATATCTCCCGGCATCTTTAATTGCCCGGCTTCTTCTAGGGTAAACCAGCCGATATCGCTGGTTTCATAGTCGTCCTTAACGACCACCTGCTCCGGTATGAAGGCGATGTAGAGCAAATCGAGGTGAAAATGCTCGGGCTGGCCTCCTTTGGCGGGGATTTTCACCTCGACGAGCCGGCGGGGGGTGGGAAGAACCGTAGAGCGATCGTCGATCTTTGTGGCTGGTGGTAGATAGGGCGCGATATCGAGCTGAGTCTCCTCCTGCACCTCTCGAATCGCGGTCTCAACTGGATTCTCGCCGGGCTCGACGTGACCGCCGGGTGGCATCCAGAGGTCGTGCCGAACGCTATGGAGTAGCAATACTTTGACAGGTTGGCCTTTGGTGAGAACCAAGGTCATTACGGTATATTCTTTGGTGACAGTTTCTAAACTCATAGTATGGCCTTTATTTATCTGACTCATCGCGGCCGAAGTAGGGGGCGTAGGCTTCTTGGAGTGCCCGTGGGGCGAACCGAGCGAGGTCGCGGCCGCTTCGCTTGCGATGAGCGATTCGATTTGGTGAAAGACGTCTAGGTATGAAGGCTTCATTAAAGAGAAGATGAAGCGCTTAGCTTGCTCGGGCGAGAGATCGTAGAGGTCCTTGATCGGCCAGATTTCAAAACCCATGGCCTTCCCCTGCTCAACCTGAAGGTCTTTGACATCACCATCGTAGCGGTAGGCGTAGATGTTTTGAAGCGCGCGGTTGTGGGCGCCGGTGGCAGCGTCTTGGAAGTCTACTCGATTTTGACGGAGGAATTGCAGCTCTTCGGGCTTTACCGCGAGGCCGGCTTCTTCGTGGAGCTCGGCGACGGCGGCGTCGAGCCAATCCATGCCGAGCTCGACGTGGCCGCCGACGGAGGCATCGAGCATGTCGGGGAAGGTGTCTTTGTCTGGTGCGCGGTGTTGGAATATAAGCTCGCCTCTACCGGTGTAGAGCCAAACATTGACCTCGCGATGGAGCAGCCCGTCGCGGTGGATCTTGGCGCGGGTTTCGGTGCCGATGATGTCGCCGGCTTCACTTACAACGTTGAGCATCTCGGCCACTACAGACCTCCGAGGTCTTTGAGCGCGCGCTCGAAGTCGGCTAGGGCCTCGCGGGCCTGGCTGGCGACGAGGTCGAAGCCGACTTCGTGGGCTAGGGCGTTGCGGAGTTTGTGCGCGCGCCAGACGCTGTTGCGGTCCGAGAGGCGGTTCTGGGAGGAGCGCAGGCGGTCGGCCATGGTGTCGCCGGCGGCGCCGGAGGAGCGCATGTAGTGGTCGAGGAGCTTGTCGGCTTCCATGATAGCGTTGCGCAGGCCGTTGCCGCCGCCCTGGGCGGCCATGCCCTGGATGGTGACCCAGCGGGTGGCGATCTGATCGCGGGTGAGGCTGGGGGCGGGCTGGTGGTGGCCGGAGCCGCCCCGGTAGCCGCCGCCGCGGCCGCCCCGGCGCTGCTTGCCGCGCGGGTTTTGGCTGACGAGCGCGAAGAGCACGATGGCCGACACCAGCACTATGACCAAAAAGATCATGATCGTGTTCACCGCGCGCTCCAATCTCCGATGAGGTCCTCGGCTGCGGCGGCGGCCTCTAGCAGGCGGCGCTCGGCGCGTTGGGGTGCCATGAGTTGCAGGCCGACCGGCAAGTTGCCACTGGCCGTACCGAAAGGAATCGAGACGGCCGGGATGCCGACGAGGTTGACCGCGACCGTCATGACGTCTTCGAGGTAGAGCGCCAGCGGATCACCCGATTTGGAGCCGAGCGGGAAGGCCGGGTTGGGCGAGGTGGGGCCAAGGAGTAGATCGTATTTCTTGAAGGCTTCATTGAATTGGCCGATAAGCTGGGTGCGGACTTTTTGGGCGCGTTTATAATAGGCGTCGTAATAACCGCTGGAGAGCACATAGGTGCCGATCATGATGCGGCGCTTGGCCTCGGGTCCGAAGCCCTCCTCGCGGGACAGGCGGTAGGTTTCTTCGAGGTTGGTGGCCTTGGGCGAGCTGTGGCCGAAGCGCACGCCGTCGTAGCGCGCTAGGTTCGAGGAGACTTCGGCCGGCACCAGGATGTAGTAGGCGGCTAGGGCGAGCTCGGTGGCGGGCAGGCTGATTTCGTGAACCTCGGCGCCGGCGGCCTTGAGACGGGCGACGGTGGCCAAAAGCTTGGCCTTGATCTCGGGGTCGAGGCCTTGGCCGAGGTATTCTTTGATGAGGCCGATGTTGAGGCCTTTAAGCGAGCCGGCTTTGACGGCGTAGCTCCCCTTGTCGCGCGGGATGGTGGTGGCATCCGTCGGGTCGGGGCCGGCCATCACGTCGAGCACCAGACCGGCATCGGCCACCGAGCGCGTGAGGGGCCCGAGTACGTCGTTGGAGCTGGCCATGGCCACCACGCCGGTACGCGGCACGAGGCCGTAGGTGGGCTTGAGGCCGACTACGCCGCACATGGCCGCGGGCTGGCGGATGGAGCCGCCGGTGTCGGTACCAACGGCGAAGGTGGCTTGGCCCAGTGCCACGGCCGCCGCCGAACCGCCGGAGCTGCCACCAGGGATGCGCGTGGGGTCGTGGGGGTTCTTGGTAGGGCCGAAGTCGGAGTTTTCGGTGGAGCCGCCGTGCGCGAAAGCGTCGAGGTTGGCCTTGGCCACCATGATGGCGCCGGCGGCCTTGAGGCGGCGGATGACCGGCCCTTCGTAGGGCGAGCGGAACGGCCGCAAGATGTTGCTGGCGGCGGTGGTATGGGTGCCTGTGGTGAGGTAGTTGTCCTTGGCGATGAAGGGAATGCCGGCTAGCGGCAGGTCCTCGCCGGCCTTCACGCGCGCGTCGACGGCTTTGGCCTGCTCCAGCGCGGCGGGGTTGAGTTCCAGGACGGCGTGGTAATCCTCGGTCTCGGCAATGCGCGCCAGGCTGGCCTGTACCAGATCGGCGGCCGTGAGCTTGCCGGCCTTTACATCGGCCACGAGCTCGGCGATGGGACGCGTGATGTTAATCACCCGAGCACCCGCTTTACCACAATGTAACCGTCTTTTTGCTCGGGCGCGTTGGCCAATAATTGCTCACGAGGCATACTAGGCCGCACCTCGTCTTCGCGCCAGACGTCCTCGAGGCCGGTGACTTGGTCGGTGGGCTCGGTGTCCGAGACGTCGACGTTTTGGAGCTGTTCGACGAATTCCATGATTTGGCCGATTTCGGCCGACATGCTGGCGGTCTCTTCCTCGCTCAGGCCGATGCGGGCCAGTTTGGCGATGCGGGCGACTTCGGTGGTTCCAATCTTTGACATGCGATAAGTATAGGTTGAGCCCGGCTTTGTGCCAAGTCTCTCTAGTGTTGGGACGTTCCAGCACGTAGCGGCTTCGGGATTGTCGCTAAGTGTTCAGATCAGCCTGCAGCCGCTCCATCATGTCTCCCACTCGGTTGGTGTAGTCCAGGATAGTCGCGATTTCGGCATCCGAGTAGGAGGCCATGAGGTCTTCGAAGGCTTGGCTGAGCGGGCCGTAGAGCTCGCCGATAGTTTTTTTGTAGTCGCCGCGCTCGATCGGCTCGACGATGACGCGACGGCGGTCGTTGGGGTCCGCTACGCGGCGTACCAAACCGGCTTTCTCGAGCCGGTCGACCATACCGGTGACGCCGCCGGTGCTGAGGCCGAGAGCCTTGGCGAGCTGGCCGGCGGGCATGCGGCCGCGGCACTGCAACACGTCGCAAAACTCGAATTCGGCGGCCGACAGCCCGATGTGCTGGGCGATGGCATGGGTAAACAGCACAGTTAAGGTGCCTTGGCGCTGAACCGCCAGGTTCAATTCATGCACTAATTGTTCCCGCTCTTTGGCCATTGACGCTTCCATGGAATTATCTTAGTATCTAAGATGATTAGATCGCGAAATATTTACCCTATTTTAGGAACTCAACGAAATTATGTCAACCGAGCCCGTACTATCCGCCCGCCAACACTCTAATGCCATGACCGGCCGCACCCGTAATATCGCGATGTTCGTGGTGGCGTTGGCCTTCGTGATGGACCTGCTCGATTCGACCATCGTCAACATCGCGATCCCCTCGATCCAGGCCAACCTGGGCGCCAGCTACACTACTATCCAATGGCTGGTGGCGGGATATTCGCTGGCCTTCGCGCTGCTCTTGATCACCGGCGGACGCATGGGCGATGTGTTTGGCTACCGCAAGATCTTCATTATCGGCGTGGCCGGTTTTACGATCGCTTCGCTACTGAGTGGTCTCGCTTGGACGCCGGGCATTTTGATAGCGGCGCGGCTGCTGCAGGGCGCCATGGCGGCCCTGATGGTCCCGCAAGTAATGTCCCTGATGCAGGTAATGTATCCGCCGCATGAGCGCGGGATGATCAACGGCATGTTTGGCGCCATGGCCGGTGTGGCCGCGTCGCTCGGGCCGGTGGTCGGCGGTGTGCTGATCCACGCCAACATCTTTGGCCTGGATTGGCGGCCGATCTTCCTGATTAACGTGCCGGTTGGCTTGATTGGGCTGTGGGCGGCGCGCAAGTACCTGCCGGCCGGCAAGTCGGCTCACCCGCTCAAGCTCGATCTCATCGGCACCGGCCTGGTGATGGTGGCACTGTCGCTCATCGTCTTCCCGCTCATCCAGGGCCGCGAGCTGGACTGGCCGGTCTGGACGTTTGCCATGATGGTTGCTTCGCTGCCGGTGTTCGGAATTTTTGCCTGGTGGCAGCGCCGCAAGCAGGCCCTCGACGGTTCGCCGCTGGTGCTGCCTGCCCTCTTCGCCAAGAAGTCGTTTAGCCTGGGCCTGTTTACCAACGTGGTCTTCCAGGGCGCCATGGTTGGATTCTTCCTGCTCTCCACACTGCTCTTGCAGATCGGCCTGGGCTACGGCGTCATCAAGGCGGCGCTCACTGGTATCCCGACGGCCATCGGTATCGCTAGTACATTCGCGCTGCTGGCGCCGAAGGTTATTCCGATGCTGGGCCGCTACGCCATCTCCGTGGGTACGGTGGTCATGAGCGTGGGCTTGTCGCTGATCGCCTGGGCCGTGCATAACGGCGGCGTACATACTAGTCCTTGGCTGCTAGCCGTGCCCCTGCTGGTAGTGGGTGTAGGTATGGGCCTGGTCATGTCGCCGATCTTCGCGGTAGTACTCAATGATGTGGACCACAACCACGCCGGATCGGCCTCGGGGATCCTCAACGCCGTCCAGCAGGTCGGTGGCGCCATCGGCATCGCCGCGATCGGCGTGGTGTTCTTCGGCCAGCTCACCAGCTACGCCGGCCAGAGCGTCGACCAGGTAGCCCCGGCGCTGCGCGACAAGATGACCGCCCAACACGTACCGGCGCCGGCTCAGACGGCCATTATTGACGGCTTTAAGGTCTGCTACCACGACCGCGTGAGCCAGAAGGACAGCACCGCTACGCCCGAAAGCTGCAAGCAGCCCACCGCGGTCAACCCCACGCTTGGCAAGATCGTCGCCGACTCAGCCAAAGACGCCAACGGCGTGAACTTCGCCCATGCCTTCAAGATTGGCGCGCTCTACATGACCGGCCTGCTGGGGATAGTATTCCTGCTGAGTTTTGCTCTGCCCCGCCACATCCGGCCCGAAGCGTTCGAGGAAGCGGCTTAGCTTTTCAGCCCTTTGCTATAATTAGCCGATGGAGGATAAGGCCGCGTACATTATCAGGAGGACCCTCTACGCTGCCGTCGCGACGAGCACGGTGGCCGGGGAGCCTTGGAATTCGCCGGTATACGTTGTATACGATGATCGCTTAATTTTTTACTGGGCGTCCAGCAGGTCGAGCCAGCATTCGCTAAATATTTCGACGAACGCACGAGTATTTTTGGCCATTTATGACTCAAGCACACCGTGGGGCGAAGGTGAGGGCGTGTTTATTCAGGCTGAAGCCGCGGAGGTAAACGATTCTACGGAGGTAGCGAGAGCCTGCGGTTTGCGAGAAGCGCGAGCCGTAGGCGCGACCCAGCCCGCTGAGGACTTCGGGGGTGGCCACCTACGGCGAATTTATAAGGCGACGCCGAAAAAGATATGGGTCAATCAAGGCCGTACTGTGAACGGCGCCTTCGTCGACGAGCGGATAGAGATCAGCATTCGAGCTTTGACTACTGCTATGACCAAGAGTTGAGAGGCGGCTTAGGAGGCCAATATGGCGCCGGCCAACACGATCCCCAGCAGGTGGTAGCCCTGGTCGATGGCGTAGAGCTTCTTGGAAGCGCCCTGGAAGGAATTATTGATGAGGCCGGTGGTGGCCGCGAACCCGACCCAGAGGATCAATCCGAGCACGGCACCGCCCCAAATCCCCTCGGTCATCGTAGCTTGGACCAAGTAGGTTTCTGCCAGTACCAGTACCACCATGGCCAAGAAGGTAGTTATCATAGCGGCCTGAGCGCCGGCCATATCTTCTTTCTTTCTGCCTAACTCTTTCATCCAGGCCTTAGCGAAGAGCACCGGCGAATACCAGAGCGCACCCACGGCAAAATAGACCACTACGGCGGCGATGATCCGCCAGATTGATATCTCAAACACCATGAAACTTTACCTTCTCTTATATAGCCAAACAATAGCACTACGCGGCGCAAAAACAAGCTGGAGAAAGTTCCAACGTTTTACTCGGCGGGCGGGCAGATGAGGGCCCGCAAGGCTTCATAGTCGCCCTGCATGCGGGCTCCCGCTATCGCCTCTACCGCGCCCTTGGTGAGATTGAGGACAAAGTTTGTGAATTCGAATTTAAGTTCGCAGACTACCGTTGTATGACCGGAAGGCTCGCTGGATAGACGAATGATGGCATTATAGGTAATGGCGCCGGTCTTGCTGGCTAGCTCAATTTCTTCATCTTTTTCGAGGCGTACCACATTAATCCGGGCCCGGTTGGTTTGGCCACCCGGCAGTATGGAATAGGTATCATACGCGAGGCCTTCCCGCAGGGGGCCCGGCTCCGAGACGGTAATCATTCCGCTATTCCAGAGCGGGTAGGACTTAAGATCGCAGAGAGCCCGATAGACCGTAGCTCTGCTACAGGGGAACGTGACCGGCATGGTGGTGACAAATGGCATAGCTATTGGGGGGTCTACTTAGGTTAATTGTGGACCGGTTGGCTAGCCGGGGCAAGGCTTAGCCCCAGGTAGTATACTGATGATTATGAATAATAAGCAGCCTCTTAGTGAATGTGGCGTGAGCCGGGCGTTGGAGGTAATCGGCGGCAAATGGACGCTTTTGATTATCCGCGATCTCCTTGACGCGCCCCGGCGGTTCGGCGAACTGGAACATTCGCTAGAAGGCATCTCGCCCCGGACGCTAGCCCTCCGGCTCAAGGAGCTCGAACACGACGGCGTGTTGACGCGCGACTGCAGCCGGGGGCCCTCCCATCCTATTTACCGGCTGACCCAGCGCGGCCGCTCGCTGCAGCGAATTCTCGACCAGATGCGCGGTTGGGGCGAAGCGGCTCGCTGACCGGCCGCTAGGCCGGGATGGTCCGCGGGTTCACGAGGGCGCTCTCGAAGGCTTCGGGGAGCCGGGCCCGGAGCTCGGCACGGGAGAATTTTCGTAAGACTTCTTTGGTGATGATGTAATCTTCGATTTCCCGGTACGCTTGGATGAGCTCGTTATTATCGTGGGCGTTGGGTTCTTGGGCCGGGCCCAAATGAGCGGTGACAGCCCGCACCTTATTGATGGCCGGCTGGATATCGTGCGGATTTGATACTAGCTGGGCGGTTTTGATGACGACATCGATGTAGCTGGCATCGGAGGCCAGGCGCTGATGCGACAGAGCCTTGAAGGCGGTGCCGGCGGCCAGCAGCACTAGGCCGGCGATGAGCCCCGGCGTTACGCCTAGCGCGTGTTGGGCATACCAGTTGTTGATGGGTAGCGAGCTGCTCATGACCCATTCGATACCCCAACCCACCACGCCAATGGCGCTAGCCGCGGCCAGCCACTTGATGGCACCGGCATAGAACGGCCCTAGGGCCCGGATGATGCGCAAGACGAGCATCAGGGAGGCGGAGGTGAGCACGAGATTCCAGGCTACTAGGGCGACATAGATATGAAGCTGGGCTTCGGCGGCGGGCGTGTCCGTTACCCGCAGGTGCGGCAATTGGGTAGCTAGGACGGCGGTCATGGCCGCCAGCCCGAAGACCAGCCAACGGGAGCCGGCCGGCGATTTGACGCTTAGAATCCTGGCAAACCGCCGCATACCCAAGTAACTCGCCCCGGCCGAAAAGATGTAGGGCAGCAGGATGAAGCCCCAGCTCACCCATTTGGTGTCGGTGATGTGGAAGAACACCAGCAGAGGTAGTTGTAGCTGGGCAACCCCCAGCAATATGATGCCGGCCGAAAGGAATCCATAAGCGATTTTGAACTGAGTCCGGAAGGTGCGAAGGCTGGTGAGAAAATACCAGGCCGCGCAGACTTGGGTAACGAAGAGGGCGGCCGACATCACCATTTGGTTGCGGAGGTAGAAACCATTTTCGACGGTGTTGGGAGCCAATAAGAAGACCGCGCCGACAACCAGCACAATTATCGTAAGCGAGATGGTGAAGCTTTTATACATGCTCCTTAGACTAATTTGGGCCAGAAGGTTTGCTGGGCGCCATCGGTGAGACGGAGCTTTTGAGCAATGGTCTGGCGCAATGATTCTTTGCTAAACTTACGAACCTGTTCACGTTCCAGTAAGTAGCGCTCGATATCCAGATAGACTTGCATGAGTATGGCTTCGTCGGCGGCGGAGAGTTTCTGGCCGGGCCGCATACGGGCGGTCACGTGGCGCAAACGATCGAGTAGCGAGTCGATAGACTGAGTACTCGAGGCGAGGTTGGCCGCGTACACCACAATGTCCACCGAAGACAGATCGGACTGTTTCTGGGGGTGAATGGGCTTACCAAAGAAGTTGCGCGCGACCCAGCCCTGCGTGTCGCCGGCGCCGGCCGTGATGGTACTAAAGCTGTAAGCGGCCCGGAGCATGAAGATCCCGGCGATGAAGAGCGGGATCATGGGAAAGGCGCCGATGAGAAACCACTGCTGGTCGCCGACCGATAGGATAGCCAAGATGTCGCCGGCGCCGCCAATCACCAGCGCGATAAATGACACCGTCATCCAGGCCAGGGCATTCGCATACATCACGCTGGCGATACGCTTGACCTGTAAGACGAAAGCCGCGCCCATGGCCATATTAAATACATCAATGATCGTAAGGCCATTGGCGGCATCAAGCTTAAACTCCGATGTAACAGTCGGCACATGGGGGGCCATCACGACAGCGGTTAAGACGATGATGAGACCAACTACTTCGAACCAAATCTTGGTCGTAAAGTTGTGAATGCCGAAGAGTTTCGCAAGCGCGCGGGTGCCCACATAGACCATTATGATAGCTATCATAAAGGGTATGGCGCTCACGCTATTATCCTTCCAATACGTGCTGAAGGTGACCAAATAAAGAAACAGCGGGAGCTGCAGAAAGGCGATACCTAGGAATGTAAGCGCGATACAGATGAGGATGTAGACACGCTTGAGCTTACTAGTAAACCCGCCCAGCCCCATAATAAACAAGACCGAGGCCCCTACGAAGGAGACGGCGGTACCGATGGCCACGGCGAAGTAGGCGTGAAAGGTTAGCCAATCGTTGCCCTGAGGGGTGGGCAGTATGAACGAGAGAGCCATGACGGCGATGAGGGTCCCAACAACCCCCCATACGGTTACTTTTGCGCGCTGCATGTGGTGCATTACTCCTAAGCTAGGGGTTATGATTTGGCTTACGCTCATCCTCTTCCTTTCGATGGAGCGCGTCAAGCACCCGGAAGACGGCGTACAATAGAGGTAATTGACGGGGTCCACGGATATGGCACAAGGCGAGAAATTGGCCGGCTTTGTGCGCGGCCTAGGCATGGTGTAGCTTTAGCCGAGTTCTTTCCAAAAACAGGCATAATCGCTGCCGCGGGTAAAACCGAGCGCCTCATACCTGTCATGGAGTTTGGAATCGCTGGTCGAGGTGTAAACCAATACTTCGTGATGGCCCTTGGACCGTAACGCCGCCAGAGCCGCGTCGGAGAGGGCCCGCGCCACTTTGGCTTCGTCGTCAGTGGCGGGGACGCAAAATCGAAACAGCCAGGCCACCCGCCCGTCTTCGATGAGCGAGACGGTACCGATGATCCGTCCGGCGCGCTCGGCTACCAGGATGGCATCGGGGTCGGCTTCGACGCGCTTACGGAGGCGCGCGGCCGAATCGCGCTCTTCGCTAAAAACGCCGCCATACGTATCGGTCCGGCGGTAGAGCGCGGCGAGTTGGTCGTAGTCGGCGGGGCGGTATGTTCGTACGGTAAAATTCATGGCCTCATAATAAGAGACTAGGGAAGCGTTATGTCACCTCGTAGCGATTGTGGACCACGCCGCCAGGAAAGGCGTAGCCGGCCCGAAAAGCCAGCCGCAGGCTCCCCTTGTAGCTGCCGAGGAGGGGCGTGCCGGCGCCGAGGATGATGGGATAGACGCTGATCCAGGCCTCGTCGATGAAGTTGGCCTCGGCGAAGAGGCCGTTGATCTGGCCGCCGCCGGAGAGCACGGCCGTGGCGTGGCCGTCGTCGTGGAGGCGGCGCATGAGTTCCATGGGTCCGCCCGTGACGTAAACGATGGCCGGATCATAGCTGAGGATGTCGCGGTTGCGCGTGAGAATGTAGGTGGTGGTGCCGGGGATGGGATAGTTTTGGCCGCGGTACTGATCGAAGGTACGGCGGCCCACTACCACCGCGCCGGCACTGACGGCGAGCTTGGTAAACTGGCGGTCGTCTTCGGGCGTCACGAAGTCGGAGCTGCCGCGCGCGTCGGCGATATAGCCGTCGAGCGACACGGCGGGATACCAGATGAGTTTCATAGGATTGTCGCAATCACGCGAGCCGGCGCGGCATCGACGTCGAGGCGGAGCGGCAGAGCAGTGATAGTAAATGTGCGGCCGGCTAGCCGATCGAGATTGGTGAGGTTTTCAATGATGAGCACATCCCCGCCCAACAGTATTTTGTGAATCGGGAAGGGTGGATAATCGGGACCGCACATGTCCATACCTACTAAGCTCACTTGCCGTTCGACTAAATAATGGGCCACCTCGGCGGGGATGGGAGTGAACTTCTCGAAGTAATCTGTCTTTTCGTACCGCTCAATCATACCGGTATGAAATATCACTATGTCGCCGGCCTTTAAGCCGAGCTTGCGAATGTCAGCCAGATTGTATCCCTGGCGTACATCGATATACACCCCCCGGCCGACAAAGCGTTCGACGGGATAGGCGTCGAGATTATGGCCTCCAGAAATCATATGCGAAGGCGCGTCAATGTGCGTCCCTACATGAGTCGCGAGAGTCACCAAATGATCTTGAAAGCCGTCTTGCTCAATATTGGTAACCGGCTTGACCCTGACCGCCGGATCGCCGGGGTACACGGGCGTCTGATTGGTGAGCCTGACGGAGAGATCGATGTGCATGGTCTCATGATAGCAAATATAACTCGGCGGCGAGGCGGACCGGCACGATGTCTCGCATAAGAACTCGCGGAGCAACTGGGGGCTCCTCCGCGAGTTCCGACCCCATATCGCGAAGGTCTAGCCTTCTGGGTTGACTCGGCGAACTAGTCTCAGCCAGCATTCCCCCATTTCCCAAGCGCCAGAACCGCTCGTGAATAGGAGGCGGGTCCTGGGAAGCTCGATGTCGCCCACTTGGCTCAAAACGTAGTAACCGATCTGTGGGTAACTCCCCTCCCTGAGGCCAACTCCGTGGTTTCCCAGATGTTTTGTGAGCTTGCTCTGAAAGCCTGAGACCGGCCTGAATGTCCCGAGCTCCCATTCGCCCCACGGGGCTTCTACGATCAGGGTTCCGTCCCATGCCAGGAAGAGGATTCCCCGAGTATTCCACAGCTCGTTGGACTTAGGTAGGTTGCTGCGGTCGATTTGGGTGAACTTCCAGGAGAGGATTTCGGCAAAGTTCCACATGGCGAGGAAGATCTCCCAAGCCTCTCCATCGGCCAGAAGAGGGTGAAAGGATCCCTCGGATATCGCGTCCACGGGTGCGGCTCCTTCGATCGAACTGCCGGGTTTTTTTAAAGGCCGCGTGTATTATGGCGCGGAGCTACTTCTTAATACAGTGTCATTTTGGAGAATAATTCATGGGGGGGGCACTAAGCCTTGTCGACCCGCAAGGTCTGTTCTAGGAGCTTGGTGATGCGGTCGTTGGCGGCCTTGAGCTGGCGTTCGGTTTCTTTGAGCTTGGTGATGTCCTGCATTACATTTACCGACAAAATAACCTTGCCCTCGGCGTCTACGACGGGCATGGCCTTGAGCGACGTCCATCGCATGCCTTCGTAATGAGGGGCGGCGTAGCCGACGATCATCTCCGGCTCCTCTACCCCCTGCAGCGCCTGGCGGCCTGGGAGTTGCGCGACGGGAATGGCGCGGCCTTGCTCGTCGTAGAATCTGAACCCTTCGATAATTTTCGCACCGCCTTTGCGCAGAGCATCTTCGGGGCCGGCACAATTCATCATACGGGCAGCGACCCGGTTTACAAATACGAGCTTACCGGAAGGGTCCTGGACGGTAATGCCATGGGCAATGCCGTGGAGGATTTGGTTGAGCTGATCAATGTCGCTGATTAATCGCTGCATATCGCTTATTATAATGGATATATGAGGAACACGTGAATGTTTAACCACGCCCCTGTGGATTATTTTTGTCTGTTTTGCTCGTTGCTCGCGGGAGAGGATGACAAACGAGTTTATTCGAAGCCGGCCGACATTATCTACCAGGATGACTTCGTGACGGCTTTTATTGCCTCGCATCAATTAAAGAATAATCCCGGACTCGTGATTGTCATTCCCAACGAGCATGTTGAGAATATTTATGACTTGCCGGATGAGCTGTCCGCCAAGATTCACCAACTCGAGAAACGGCTGTGCATTGCCGTGCGGGAGGCTTACCCATGCGTGGGCAACGTGATCCGCCAGCATAATGAGCCGATCGAAGGAGCGAAGTGTAAAGGACAAGATGTGCTGCACTATCATCTGCAGATTATCCCCCGCTACTCGGACGACCGGATGTACGAGTATGCCGAAGATGGCGAACGCTACCTCATGCCCGAAGATGAGCGGCGGCAGTATGTAGAGCTGCTTCGCGATAAGCTCGCCTTGTGAAGATCTATACCTGAGTCCAGACAGGGGCAAGCGGCTCTGTGGCCGGGGCATGGAACTGAGCATAGGCTTTTTCGAAGGCGGCGGCGTAGTCTTTTACCATCCGGGCGCTGGAGAAGTTCTTCTCTACATGCTTGCGGCAGTGCGTGCGCGGAATCTGGTCGATTTTCCCCACGGCGGCCGCCATTTCGGCGATGGTGTCGACAATGAAGCCGGTTTTACCGTCGCGGACAATCTCCGGCACCGCCCCCCGGCGCGTCGCGATCACGGGGGTGCCGCACGACATCGCCTCGATCATGGTGAGGCCGAAGGGCTCTTCCCATTGGATGGGGGCGAGCAAGGCCTGGGCCTTTTGATAGTAAGCTACGATGGAATCTCGCTCCATGAAGCCCAAATAAAGGATTTTGTCGTTCAGGTGGGGTTTTACCTGGGTGGCGAAATAGTCTTTCTGATTGGCGTACACCGCTCCAATGATCAGCAAGCGGCTGCCGGTCTCTTCGGCTACCTGAATGGCCTCTCTGACACCTTTTTCGGGCATAATGCGTCCGGCGAAGAGCAGATAATCGCCGGCTGATTCGGAGTAGGTAAAGAAATTGGGGTCGATACCGTTGTGGACCGTGGCCAGGTAGGGCAGATCGGGGGCGGTGACTCGCTGTCTATCGGAGGTTGAAATATAGAACTGATTGGGGCTCCCATACATTTGCGTGGCTTCGCGGAAGCGCGCGGCGATCGGGTCATGGGTGGTGTAGACCACCGGAACCGTGGGATAAAGTCTAGCGAACGGAAGGGCGGCTTCCGGGTGGTGAAAGTGCAGGAGATCGTATTCGCCGCGGCTGGCGCGTTCAAACATCTCGTGCGCCATATATTGGTCCCAAAGCCCGAGAATATTGTGCGATGTCTTGGCCTCTTCGGCCGCGATAGTCGCGAGATCGCCCATATTACGGATGAGGGGCGCGAGGTTAAGAGTCTCGACCGCGGTGTCGAGCTGGGTGCCGTTAGGGCCAAAGAAGGTGACATCGTGCCCAGCCTTGGACAGGCCTTCGGCGACCGCGACGGCAATGTCGCTAGGGGCATTAATCATGTCGGTCGGATGAGGTGCGGGCAGGTAACCACGGGCCATGGTGGCGATTTTCATCTAGAGCTCCTTAAGTTGTACTCCCACGACGTATCTTACAGCGAGAGCAGTATAGCGCGAGGACGGCCAGATGTATCTGTGCATTATTACAGCATAAGGGGTTAGGAATGCGCGTCGGGCTCCGGCTGGCAACGCGGACAGTGGAAGGCCGTGCCTTGGGCTGTGAGCGGGCCGTGGCAGCGGGGGCAGATTTGGTCGGTGTGGCGGTGCGGAATGAGCCAATCGTCCGGGAAGCGCTCAGGGTCGGCATCGAGGGTAATGGCTTCGTCGGTGAGGCGGCGTGTGAGCTGGTGGAGGCGCGCGGATTCGGCCTCGCTGAGGGCGCTGAATTTGGTGTGAGGATTGAGCCTGGCCTGCCACAGAAACTCGTCCGCGTACTTGCCGCCGATGCCGGCGATGAGCTTCTGGTCCATCAGCACGTCGCGGACGCCGCGGCGTTTGGCGCGGAGGGTGGTGACGAAATATTCCTCGGGAATGTCCAGGAGGTCGGGACCGAGGGCTTTTTCGGCTTTGAGACCAATGAATTCGCGCACGTAGATTTTGCCGAGATGGCGCTGGTCGCTCATCACCAGGCGCCGGCCGTCGGCGAAGTGGAGGACGAAACAGGCGAACTTGGGGAGCTCATCGCCGGGCGTCAGCAGGCGGAGCTTGCCGGTGAGGCCGAGGTGGGTGATGAGCTGCTCCGGCGCGCCGGCGTCCCATACAAGCCACTTGCCGTAGCGACTAATGCTGGTGATGGCGCGCCCCACCAGAAGACCTTCGAGAGCTTGCGTCTCGGCCCGGACCACCCGAAGATCCACCGCTTCGACCCGGGCGATGGGTTGGCCTACGATTTCGCGGGTAAATTGGCGCTTATAGACTTCGAGTTCGGGGAGGGAGGGCATACGTATTAACCTTCGAGGCTGTTAAGGAGAGCGGGTTTTACGGCTTGATAGACAATTTCATATCCCTCGTCGCTAAGGTGTAATCCGTCCCGGTAAAACACTTGCGCCGGGTCGGCGGCCAGGATTTGCTCAAATACATCCACCTTGGGCACATCAAGCCGCTGGGCTGTTTTGGTGCATATGGCGTTATATTCGCGGAGGCGCTCGCGGGTGTAGGTATAGGTTTTAAAGGTAACTTCTGCTTTGGCGCATGGGCCCATCCCCACCAGCAACACTTTGTCGGTTACCTCGCGGGCCGCGGCGATGCTGGTCTCCAGGTTGTGCTGGTATTCCTCGGGCGCGACCTCGGGCTGGCCGTTGGTCAGGCGGCTATCGTTTTTGCCGGTCGCGATGATCACTACAGCCGGCCAGGCTGCGGAGTGGCGGGCGGCCAGCTCGGGCTTGATGCGCGCTGCTAGCCCACGTGAGGTCTCGCCGCCGATGCCCAAATTGTACATTTGCCGCTTGGTGCCGTCGGTGGCGTCTTGCGTAAGGCGGTGCATATCGCGCTTGAGGCGGTCGCACCAGCCACCTTGCGAATCGTACGTGCCGGCAACCAGGCTGTCGCCAAAGACATAGATGCTGGCTACTTTCATGGGAGGGCTCCGGTTGATGTCTCCTATGATACCAGGCTAAAAGCCGCACGTGGGGTCGTCGCGTGCTATATTGCCACTAGATAATGGTTACGCTTATGAAATCGGCCCGGCTTATTATGATTGGCGTACTGGCAGCAGCAGCGTTTGTGGCCGTGTTGGCTCTATACGCGATTCCGCAGCCGGTTTCTTGGAAGGGTAGTGCCCTGCTCTTTCGCTTGCCGCTGGTTCTGACGTGTGTGTACGTGGTGTTCCACCTAGCGGCGGGGTTGTTGTTTTTAACTACTTTGGATGTTTACAAAGCCGGATTGCGGCGGGCGTACGCCGCGATCGCGGCCGGGATTATGCTGCTAGGGCTGGCATCGATCCAACTCCCCATTATTAGTGCCTTCAACTTGTGGAACTCGGCCTGGGCGACACGGGGCGGGATCGTGCTGCCGTTCGTGCTGACGGGAATTATCACCTATAGCGGTATTCGTTCCTTCGCCCGGCTCATCAACATCAGGCATTGGCTCACCCGGTTTGGCTTGGTTCTCCCTATGATCGCAAGCCTCTGTGCGCTCTCGGCGTTTTTGCCGCACGTAGCGGCGAACCGCCCCGAGATAGTTTTTGATATTTCTAGCGCTATTATCATCTGGGTATCGTTGTTTTATGCGGTATGCGCTCTGACGGCCGCCCAAATAATGCGCTCGGTGGGCGCCCATTATACTCAGGCGATGGCGTGGCTCGTGGGTGGCCTTGCTACTTCGTCGCTCGTTCTCGCCGTAGCGATCAGCCACACCTTCCTCATAAGTGCCGAGCAGGGCGATTCGGCTATCCTGATAGGCGTCTTGGGCCTGATTTCTGGAGTTTTGTATCTGATGGCCGGCTATGCTTTCGCTAAAACGCGGGAGTACTAGGCACTATGTCATGGTTATCTCGCCTCGCGGGCAAGGAGGAACCGGCGGCCGAGATTACTTCAGCCCTGGACCTCGTGATATACGCGGCGGGTCTGGCCTCCAGCTCACAGGCGATCGACACCACCCTGCAAAAAGTCCGGCTGATTACGGCCCAGGTGCAGCCGGGCGGCCCTATGCCGGCGGCCGTAGAGGCGCCGCTCCTGCAAGCGTACCTGGATATTGAGCAGTATTTGATCTACAACGAGCCGCTCCGGTCGTTTACAAAAGAAGACTTGCGGCGGCGGTTGAGCGAGACTTTGCGGTCTGCATTGGCGAAGCACGAGGCGCCGAGCCGCAGCTGATTGCCATCGCTCGAGCGTGAGAATGGTTTGTGGGGTACTATAGACCGATGGATCAAACCGAAAAAGATGAGCTGCTGCGCGCCGCGAAAGCTGATATTGTCCGAACCACGAGCGTGATCGGCGGCCTGGTAGAGCGGCTGGACGAGTCGATCGGGCAGGCCGCGGCGGCCGAGCGGGCCATCGACAACACCGAGAGCGAGACGGCCTTCGAGGACCGTATGTTGGCGACGGCAATGAGCGCGAACTCGGCGCAGACCCGCGAGGGGCTGACGCAGCTGGTGCTGTCGCCGTACTTCGCGCGGCTGGATGTGGGGTTCGCGGACGAGCCGGAGCGGCCGTATTACATCGCTAAGCACGCGGCCAGCGAGCTGGGGATTTATTCGTGGACGGCGCCGGTGGCGGCGCTGCGGTTTGAGGCGCCCGGCGAGGTGAGCTATCAGACGCCCCGGCGCGGGCGGCGGGCCGGCGCGATGACGCGGCGCGACCAGTACATGATAGCGCGCGGGCACCTGAACTTCATGACGACGGAAGCCGTGGGCCGCGAGCGCGAGCTGGTTTACCAAGAGCACTTCTCGGGCCGCAAGACGGGATTTGTGTTACCGGAGGTGGTGGCGCAGATGGAGAAAGCGCAGGATCAGGTAATCCGGGCGGACCATCGCGGGCCGTTCGTGATCTCGGGGCCGGCCGGCTCGGGCAAGACCACACTGGCGCTGCACCGGGTGGCGTTCCTGCGCCAGTCGCCGGAGACGGCCGGGCAGTATCCGGCCGAGTCGATTCTCGTGCTAGTGCAAGACGGTAGCACCGAGGATTATTTTTCGCACCTTTTGCCAGAGCTGGGTATCCACGACGTGCAGATTACGACGTTTGGACACTGGGCGATTGGCGTACTGGAGCTGGGGCGGTACTTTTACCACGCGCGGCCGGGGCACAACGAGCAGGAACGGGACCGCTATGAATTTGCCAAATTACAGGCATTATCGGGTGAAATGGCGCCGGCGACCACACGCGAGTTGAAGGCGCCGGACAAGCTGCTCGTGGCTCACTACCGCGATTATTTGGACGATGGACAGATGGGACTGCTAGCCAGCGAGCTCGAAGAAAGCGCGCTCGACCGGTTTGACCTCACACTCCTCTTAATGGCGAAACGGCGGGCCGAGGGCGCCCTCATGACCACGGTGGAGGACGTAACGTACCTGCGCGGCGGCCTTACCAAGAAGACCCCGCGCAAGGTGCCACTGGAGTACGCCCTGGTGCTGGTGGACGAGTTTCAGAACTATTTGCCGGAGCAATTGCGACTACTGCGCGGCGCGGCCGACAAGAAACAGTCGATGCTGTACATCGGCGACTTGGCGCAGCAAACGCAGTTTGGGGCGATGCGCGATTGGGCGCAGATCGGCGAGGCGGTGGCGCCGGAGCGGACAATTAAGCTGCAGAAGGTCTACCGTAACACACGCCAGATCCTGGAGTACATTCGCGGCCGGGGCTACGATGTGGAGATTCCGGTGGGTGTAGCCGAGGGCCCGGCCGTAGCCGAGCACCCGGCGCGGGATGTGGTGGAGGCGCTGCAATATATAGTGGGGCTCACGCGCGCGCCCGGCACGCAGCTGGGCATCATCGCCAAGGACCCGGCGGCCATCGAGACCTACCGCGACTACTTCGCCGATGATCCATCGGTGCGCTGCCTGAC
>JAQGHG010000024.1 GCA_028288925.1 Patescibacteria group bacterium
GGCAAATCGCGCCGGGGTGAATTTGATGGTGCCTTCGCGCACGACTTCCAGCGCTGGCTCGGCCAGCGGGGCCATCTTCACGAACCATTGATCGCTCAGGTACGGCTCGATCGGCGTCTTGCTGCGGTCGCTGTGGCCGACCTGGGTTTCGTACGGCTCTTCCTTCTCCAGCAGCCCGGCGGCCTTGAGGTCTTCCACCACCTTTGCGCGGGCAGTATCGCGCTTCATGCCGGCGTACTTCTGCCAGCGAGAGTCGTCGACGAGCCGACCATCGGGGGTAAGGATGTTGATCAGGTCGATCTCATCGGCCTGACCCTTGTGCCGTTGCCAGACGGCATAGTCGTTGGGGTCGTGGGCGGGGGTGACCTTGACGACGCCGGTGCCGAACTCGGGATTTACGAAGTCGTCGGCGATGACGCGGAGCCGAATGGGGCCGTTGAGGTCTTCGGCTTCTATGGTCTGGCCAACGTACTTGGCGTAGCGTTCATCTTTCGGATTGACGGCGATGGCGGTGTCGCCGAATTTGGTCTCGGGGCGGACGGTGGCGAGCACGAAGGGGCCGTATTTGATGTAGTAGAGCGGGTCTTTTTGCTCGCGGTATTTGATTTCGATATCGGCGAAGGCGGAGCGACAGAAGGGACACCAGTTGACGATGCGGTTGCCTCGATAGATGTAGCCGGCTTCGTGAAGTTCTTTGAACGTGTCGTAGACGGTAGAGACGATATCTTCGTCGAGGGTGAACTTGAAGCGCGACCAGTCCACGGAGAAGCCGAGCTGGCGGACCTGGTCTTGCATATTGGTCATGTTGAGATGGGAGAAATCCCAGACTTCTTTGTAGAACTGCTCACGGCCGAGGTCGAAGCGGCTTTTGCCTTGCTTTTGGAGCTGGCGCTCGTACATGACCTGGGTTTCGATGCCGGCGTGGTCGGCGCCTGGGAGCCAGAGGGCCTTGTGGCCTTGCATGCGGCGGTAGCGGATCATGACGTCTTCGACCACATACATGGCGTGGCCGAGGTGGAGATCGCCGTTGGCGTTGGGTGGCGGCATGATGATACTAAAAGGGTCTTTAGGGGCCTTCATGTCCGGCTGGAAGGCGCCGGAGTCTTCCCATTGCTGGTAGAGCTTGGCTTCGTATTTCTGGGGATCGTAGGTTTTGTCGAGCTGGTGGCTCATGTGGTGACTCCTGTCAACGTTTGTCGTTATGTGCGGTTAAGTGTATCGAGCTCGGGGCGAATGTAAAGAGTGAGCGTGAGATCCAAGGCGGTGCAGACACGCTGAATGAGGCTGATGGTGGGGTTGCCGTGGCCGGCTTCGAGACGGGCGATGCCGGTTTGGGAGGTGCCGGCAAGCTTGGCGAGCCCGGCTTGGGTGAGGCCGAGGATCTTGCGCCGCTGCGAGACACGGAGGGCGAGCTGCTTTTGGGGAGACATGGGGATGAGAGGCATATGTTTCCTTGATAAATGTGCGGGTGGGGTGGTGGCCCGAATGCTCAGTGATTTTAACCCATATATGGTATGTACAAATGCAATTCGACCGTACTTAGAGTGAATTAATTATACCATATATGGGTTATCAAACGCTATATTGAGTTGATGAGCGGACTCAATTAGGCCACAAGGCTGGGCGCGGCTTCGAGGAAGATGTCTGCTGCCGCGGAATTGATAGGCTTAAAGTCGCAATGAGCGGCGGCTAGCCGGGTTTCGAGCTCGTGGCGGTCGGGGGTCTCGAAACCGATGAGGACGCGGCCGGTGTCGCCGCCCATGCCACGGTAATGGAAGAGGCTGATGTTAGCGGTGTCGTGGATGTGGCTGAGGAACTCACTGAGGGCGCCGGGACGTTCGGGGAAGGTGACTTGGTAGAGTTGTTCGTCCCGGGCTTCGGGGGCGGGGCCGCCGACCATGTGGCGGATGTGCTCTTTGGCGGTGCCGTCGAGGGACAGATCGGTGTATTGGTAGTTGGATTGGACCATCTTGGCGGTGAATTTGGCTTTGTCGGTGGCGCCGCTGACGTTGATGCCGACGAAGACATGGGCCTGGGCGCGTCCGGCGAGGCGATAGGCGAACTGAGTGATGTTATAACCTTTGACGGCGGTTTGGCAGAAGCGTTGGAGGGCGCCGGGGGTTTCGGGGAGGGTGACGGCAAATAGGGCTTCGCGGCCGCTGCCCAGGAGGGTGCGCTCGGCGATGAATTGCAGACGCTCGAAGGTCATATTGGCGCCGGAGCAAATGGCGGCGGCGTGTATGCCGGCGGCGGGGTGAGCGGCGGCGTATTTGGTGATGCCGGCTACGGCTAGGGCGCCGGCCGGTTCGACGATGCTACGGGTGGCTTCGAAGATGTCTTTGATGGCGGCGCAAAGCTCGTCGGTGGTGACGGTGAGGCTGTTGTCGACGAGGTCGCGGCAGATATCGAAGGTGGTGGCGCCGAGCTGTTTGACGGCCACGCCGTCGGCGAAGATGCCGACGTGGGGCAGCATGACGCGCTCGCCGGCGGCCAGGGAGGCTTGCAGGACGTTGCTATCGGCCGGCTCGACGCCGATGATCTGGATGTCCGGCCGCAGGGCCTTTACATGCTGGGCGATGCCGGCGATGAGGCCGCCGCCGCCGACCGGCACGAAGATGTGGGTGAGGTGGGGCAGCTGCTCGAGCAGCTCGCGGCCGATGGTGCCTTGGCCGGCGATGACGAGCGGATCGTCGAAGGGATGAATGTAGGTGCGGCCGGTGTCTTTGGTGCGACGGGCGGCGTGCTCGGCGGCGTCGGAGTAGTTGTCACCGGCGAGCTCGACCTTGGCGCCGTAGGACCGGACGGCTTCGATTTTGATCTCCGGCGTGGTACGCGGCATGACGATGAGGGCGGAGAGACCGAGCTTTTGGG
Source organism: Patescibacteria group bacterium (assembly GCA_028288925.1). Lineage (GTDB taxonomy): Bacteria > Patescibacteriota > Saccharimonadia > UBA4664 > UBA4664 > RYN-427. The sequence goes on from JAQGHG010000024.1 coordinate 2,872, forward strand.
CCGCGAGGGCGACGCCCTGAGCATGGTTGCCGGCGCTGGCGGCGATGACGCCACGGTGGCGCTCGGCGGGCGTGAGGCTGACCATTTTGTTGTAAGCCCCGCGCAACTTGAAGGAGTGTACGGGCTGGAGGTCTTCGCGCTTGAGGTAGACGTGGCAGCCGAGCTTGGCACTGAGCTTGGCGGCGGGTTCGCAGGGAGTTTCGATAGCGACGTCGTAGACAGGGGACAGGAGGGTTTGTTTGACGGTGACGCTGTAGACGTCGATGAGTTTCTCGAGAGCACGCGTAATTTGGCCGATATCGGTGACGTTGTGGACGGTAATGGTCATGTGCGACCAAGGGGTGCCGGCGGGGTGTTCGACGTGGATGCGGCTGATGTTGCAGCCGCGGCGGGCGAAGACTTGGGTGGTGCGCACGAGCACGCCGGGGGCGTCGCGGACTTCGAGTAAGAGATTGTAGGTGGTGTTTGGCATTGGTCTAGGTGCTCCCGGTGGGTTTAGCGAGTTTGGTAGTGGGCGGTTCGATGATCATGTCTTCGAGTGGGGCGCCGGGCGGGATCATGGGGAAGACATTGTCGGTTTTGACGACTTCGACGTTGATAATGGTGGGCCGGCCGGTGACGGCAAAGGCTGCGGCCAGTTTGGTTTCGAGCTCGTCCGGGGCCTGGATGTGAAAGCCGGCGGCGCCGTAGGCCTCGGCGAGTTTGACGAAGTCGGGGTTGCCGACCAGATCGGAGCCGGATTCGTGGTTGTCGAAAAAGAGCTCCTGCCATTGGCGGATCATACCGAGGTAATGGTTGTTGAGGATGATGATCTTGACGGGTAATTGGTTGATGACGGCGGTGGCGAGCTCGAAGAGGGTCATCTGGAAGCCGCCGTCGCCGACGATGGCCAGGACGGTGGCCTGAGGCTTGGCGAACTGGGCGCCGATGGCGGCGGGGAAGCCGAAGCCCATGGTGCCGGCGCCGGAACTAATCCAGCGATTGGGGCGGCCGGTCTTGTAGAATTGCGCTGCCCACATCTGGTGCTGGCCGACGTCGGTGGTGACGATGGCGTCGCCGCCCGTAAGGCGGTAGACGGCGTCGATGACGGCCTGCATGGTGAGGCCGCGCTTATCTGGCTCGTAGTGGAGCGGGTATTTTTGGCGGTAGGCGTCGAGATGGGTGTTCCAGGCGGTGTGGCGGGTGGGTTTGGTGGCCTGGAGCAGGGTGACGAGGGCTTCCTTGGCGTCGGCGTGGACGGGGACGTCGGCGGTGATGATTTTGTTGAGCTCGGAGGCGTCGATGTCGATATGGGCGATGAAGGCATCCTTGCAGAATTGCGAGGGCTTACCAACGATGCGGTCGTCGAAGCGGGAGCCGATGTTGAGCAGGAAATCGCATTCGACCATGGCTTTGTTGGCGTAGGCGGTGCCGTGCATACCGAGCATGCCGAGTGAGAGGCGGTGGGTTTCGGGCAGGACGCCCTTGCCGAGGAGGGTGGTGGTGACGGGGGTGTCTGTGGCTTCGGCGAGGGTCTGGAGCTGCTGCTCGGCGCCGGCGATGAGTACGCCGTGGCCGGCCAGGATGACGGGGCGCTTGGCTTGGGACCAGGCGGTGGCGATACGCTTGATTTGAGCGTGATCGGGTTTGGGCACCGGCGTGTAGGCGGGCAGGTCGAGGGCCGGCTGGAGCGAGCCGTGGAAGGGCCCGGAGCTGACGTCCTTGGGGATGTCGATGAGTACGGGGCCGGGCCGGCCGGTGGTGGCGAGGTGAAAGGCTTCGATGACGACGCGGGGGAGATCGCCGGTGTGGCGCACGAGGTAGTTGTGCTTGACCACCGGCATGGTGATGTTGAAGGTGTCGGCTTCCTGGAAGGCGTCGAGGCCGAGCATGGGCGTGATCTGTTGGCCGGATATGACTACGAGCGGCACGCTATCCATGTGCGCGGTCATGAGGCCGGTCACGACGTTACCGGCGCCGGGGCCGGAGGTCACCAGGACGACGCCGGGTTTGCCGGAGGCGCGGGCGTAGCCGTCGGCGATGTGGGCGGCGCCTTGCTCGTGGCGGACCTGAATGAACTTGATCTTGGTGCCGCTGGTGATGAGCGCGTCGAAGATGGGCAGCACGGCGCCGCCGGAGTAGCCGAAGATGTATTCGACGCCGTGGGCTTCGAGGGTTTTGATGAGGGCGGTGGCGCCGTCCATATTAGGCCGTACCCCGGGCGGCGATAGCCTCGATTTCGACGAGCAGCGGCACATCGCCGCCCAGCCGGGGCAGTTCTTTAACGCCGATGGTGGAGCGGGCCGGGCGGGGAGTGGCGAAGTGTTTGAGATACTCTTCGTTGACTGCCGCGAAATCGGCCATATCGGTGAGGTAGATGGTGGTTTTGATGACGTCGTTCATGGTGAGGTGCTCTTGAGCAAGGGCGCTGGTGAGGTTGGCCAGGACTTGGGCGGTTTGCTTTTGGACATCTGGGTGCGCGGTTTTGGTCTGCGGCTCGAGGCCGACTTGACCAGACACATAGTACAGATCGCCGGCTTGGCGGATAGGGGAGTAAGGGCCGTAAACGGGGGTTTGGTCTGACATGGGTTTATCCTTTCGCGATAAATGAAAAGCCCCGCACTTGGTGCGGGGCTTTTAGTGTTTTTTAGATCAACAACTAGGGCCGCGCACGGTGCGAGGTGAGTACCAGCTGAATAATTACGATTTGTTTGACCATAGGTGAAGGCTACACCGCATCGGCTTTACGGTCAAGAAATGGTGTCGGGATCAATGGTTGTACGAATTTATTCGTACAATTAATATAAATTCAATACAGATGTTTGGGCCTATTTGACTAAAAGGCCATAATCCATTAGGCTTGCTGGCATGTTTTCCCTTACTCCAGAAGAAACGTTATTGATTGCAGAGGTTCGCCGCAGCGGTCAATTGAGCTTGCCGGAATTGACGAAAGTCTTGAAACTTCACCGTTCGACGCTGTATTACCAGCTGCAATCGCTGGTGAAGAAGGGGATTTTGCAGGAGGTGAAGCTGTCGTCGCGGCGGTCGGTGTACCGGTTGGTGTCAACCGAGCGTCTGGAGAAGGTGGTAGAAGCCCAGCGGCAGACGTTGACTGAGCTTCTGTTGGATTCGCCGCGGACACAACTGCGGGGCAAACGGCCAAAACTAGTGTTCACAGATTCGTATAGGCTGACAGACGAGCTGATGGCTCAACTTGGCGAGTACGAGGTGGTAATGCACCCTGATTCACCGGCGCGGATTAGTCCCGAGGCGTTTGTGTTGCGCTGTCAGGACGCCGATGTGGCGGTGACGAGTTTTTCGGTGATGATTACGCGGGAGATGTTGTTGCAGTGTCCGAATTTGAAGTGCATCGTGACGGCTTCGATTTCGACCGAAATGATTGATGTGGAGGCGTGCCGGACGTTGGGAGTGCAGGTGCAGTCGCTGCCTGCTAGCCGGAATTATAAGAAGGCGGCGCGAGCGGAGTTTGTATTTACCTCGCTCTTTAATGTGCTGCGGCCGCTGTATCCAGCTGCAGAAGCGTTGCGGTTGGGCCAGTTTGAGCATCGCGGATTTACGGCGGAGGAACTGCGCGGCAAGATCGTGGGCGTGGTGGGGGTAAAGCGGGAGGGGAGAGAGATTATTCCTTTGTTGCGAGCGTTTGGATGTGGAGTGGAGGTATGTAATCCGGATGGGGCGACCGTAGCGCCAAGCGATGTGGGTGTAGCGGAGTTTGTGACCTTGGGAACGATATTTCAGGAGTGTGATGTCGTGATATTCCCGGAGGACTTTAGTGAGATGCTGGATTTGGGACCAGATTTGATGAACGCAACGATGCGGCCACGGTATTTCTTGTTTTTGAGCTACTCATTGAAGCTGCACTTGGATACGATTCGAGAGCTGATTGTGTCACGGCATATTACGGCTCTGGCGTTGGATTACTTTGCGGATGTAGCGGGCGTGTTTAAGGATTTTCCACGGAGCCAGTACCGTAAGATTATGAATTTTCCGAACGTGGTGATTACGCCGGAGATTGGCTATCTGACGCGACAATCGATGGAACTGAATAACCAGCAGGTGTGGGAGATTTTGCATAACCTGGAGCTGGCGCGGCAATGAAGACGATTGTATTTACGGATCCGCCGCTAGCGCTTGCGGACAAGACGGTGAAGGCAGTGAAAGCGCTGGCCGGTGTGACCGTGCGGTCGTATGAGGGGTTTGCGGCTGATGAAGAAGAGCTCTATAACCGGGGTAAGGATGCGGATATCATCATCATTGATATGACGCAGTATACGACGGTGTTGCGACGGTGGCCGAAGCTGAAGGCGATCGTGACGACAAGTGTAGGGACTGACCATATCGATGTGGCGTACTGTCGGGAACGGGGTATCCAGGTGGTGAACTTTCCCGGCTATAACGCACGGTCGGTGGCGGAGATGTCGATTGCGATTTTAATTTCGTTATTGCGGAAGGTGCCCATGGCGCAAATGTACGTGCGGGGCGGCGGATGGAACTTTGAGTATTTTGAAGGACGCGAACTGGCTGACAAAACGTTCGGGATAGTCGGAGCCGGTAATGTGGGGCGCGAGATGGCACAGATTGCTTTGGGTCTTGGGATGAGGGTGCTGTGCACTACGAAGCATCCATCTGAGGAGCGGGCACGAGAATTGGGGATTGAGCGGTTTGTGGACTTTGCGGTGCTGTTGCGAGAGGTGGACTTCTTGGCTGTGGCGGTGCCGGCTGACGCAAGTACGATGCATTTAATTGGCGCCAAGGAACTGGCCACGATGAAGCCGGCCGCGATTTTGGTGAATGCTGGGCGTGGCAGTGTGGTTGATACGTTGGCTTTGGCAGACGCTTTGTATCGCGAGAAGCTGGCGGGTGCGGCTTTGGATGTGATTGAGAACGAGCCATTTGATATTCGGACGGTGGATTTGCGGATCCAGGAGATGGTGAATTCGAATAATGTAGTGGTGACGCCGCACATCGCCTTTAATACCTACGAGAGCACTGAACGGTTGGGGATGCGGTTGATTGAGGCTGTAGAGAGCTTAGTAAGCTAGCTTTTCTTGGTATAGATGGTAATATAATGCCGATGTTACCGGTAACGACAACTGAAGAAGCGGTGAGACTGCTACTGGATGGTGGTGCCGGAGTGATGCCGACGGATACGGTGTACGGTCTGGTGGCGCGGGCGCAGGATAAACGCGCTGTGAAGCGGTTTTACGCGCTCAAACATCGCGAACACAAGCCGGGTACGGTGATCGCGGCCAGCGTAGAGCAGCTGGCGGAGCTGGGAGTGGATAAGCAGCACTTGAAGCGGGTGCAGCACTTATGGCCGAATCCTCTGAGCGTAGAGACTCCCTTGGGCGAGGAGCTAGCTTATCTGCACCAGGAGACAGGTCGACAGGCGCTACGGGTAGTGGCGGATGTGAAGCTGCGGGAGATCTTGGAGCAGACGGGGCCCCTGGTGACTTCTAGTGCAAACCAACCTGGTGAGCCGGGAGCAGTGAACTTGAGTGAGGCCCAGGACTACTTTGAGGACAAGGTGGACTTCTATGTGGATGGGGGAAATCTGTCGGGCCGGGCGCCTTCGACGATTATCCGGCTGGTAGCGGATGAGATCGAGGTTATTCGCCAGGGGGCGGTGGAGATAGATGAGCACGGCACCCACTATATTTTGCCGAGCCGGCAGGATTGTCCGTTCTGCCGGAGTAACGGCCGGCTGAAGGGTGAGATTGTTGCGACCTCGGAGGGGGCTTATATGATCGATTCCTCCTCGAATTCCGGTAATTATTTGATTATTCCCGAGACGCATGTCGAAGCGCTGACCGAGCTGCCGGATACCTGGTGGGTGGATCTTAAGGCGTTATTGGCGCAAGTTCCGGGTTTGGCACAGGATTATAATTTGTCGATCAATATCGGAAAGCTGGCTGGACAGACGGTGAAGCATTTGCATTTTTGGGTGATCCCGCGGGCTGCCGGCGAGGCGGCTTCGGGTAAGGGTTTTGTGGGGCTGATTGACGAAGTGAACCAAGTCTAGCTTTACTAATTTATGTTTTTGTAGTATAATATGCCAGTCTGAATCAGATCGCCTGATCAGTAAACAAACGAGAAGGGCGTGATTGTCATGGCCCCCGCAACGCTACCTGACGCCTGGGCATTTTGCATCTTCTGCCCCAACTCGAATGACGAGGTGCCGGCTGGAGAGGTGACCGCCAAGAACGATCTTGGGTATCTTACTCAGGCCGGACGCATGGTGGATGGCACGCTGGTTCTCGAAGAAGAGCACTGGCTACTGGTCCCGCGGGAGCACATCTCGATCCGGTCCAAGATGCCGCAGGGCTGGGATGAGGCGGAATACTACCTCATCTCCCAGATCCCCGGCTTCGGACCCGACGAGGCTGATTGGCCTCCGTACGTCGCCTACAGCCTGTACGGCACCGAGGTGGGACAGACCATGGCCCACAGGCACACCCACGTCCGCATTGGCGGCAAGGATGGGATTAAGCTGACGCTCGGCGGCCAGTAGGCTGCCGGTGTGGCTCGAGGTATGTTTCAGGCAAGGACCCGCTCGTGTAATGCGAGCGGGTCCTCTGCTGTTTTGGGGTTAAATCGCGAGGCTGGGATCGGTCTTGAACTCGAGCGGGTCGGTGGTGCGGCCGGCCTGGGCGAGGTGGTAGCCCATGGCGGCGATCATGGCGCCGTTGTCGGTGCAGTATTGCATGGGGGCGTAGTGCATTTCGAGGGGGATTTTTTCGGAAATTATTTGGCGCAGGCGGCGGCTGGCGGCGACACCGCCGGCGATAACGACTGATTTGGGCTGGTGTTGTTGGTAGGCGCGATAGAGTTGAGCAGCGAGGGTGTCGTAGATAGTGAGCTGGAAGCTGGCGCACATGTCGTTGATCTGGGTTTCGGTGAGGCGGCCGGGGATTTCGGAGGAGTGGGTGCGGAAGTCGCCGCCGATTTCGGATTGGAGTGTGCGCAGGACGGCGGTTTTGAGCCCGGAGAAGCTGAAATCGAGCGAATCGCCGAGCTTGGCTTTGGGGAGTTTGTAGGCATGAGGATCGCCGAGAGGGGCGGTTTTGTCGATGATGGGGCCGCCGGGATAGGGGAGGCCCATCATTTTGGCGACTTTGTCGAAGGCTTCGCCGGCGGCGTCGTCGCGGGTGCGGCCGAGCAGGCGGTACTCCAGGGGAGATTCGAAGAGCAACATGTGCGAGTGGCCGCCTGATACGGAGAGGGCGAGGAGGGGGAATTGAGGTTGGGGCTCGATGAGGAAGTTGGCGAACGTATGAGCGACCACATGATTGACGGCGTAGAGCGGCTTGTGGCGGATGAGGGCGATGGTGCGCGCGGTGAGGGTGCCGATGAGCAGGCTGCCGAGCAGGCCGGGGCCTTGGGTGACGGCGATGCCGTCGATGTCGTCCCAGGTGACGCCGGCGGTTTCGAGGGCTTCGTGGATGACGGGCAGCACGACTTCGATGTGGCTGCGCGCGGCTACCTCGGGCACGACGCCGCCGTATTCTTTGTGGATGTCGATTTGGCTGGCGACGACGTTACTGAGTACGCGCGAGCCGTTTTCGACTATGGCAGCGGCTGTTTCGTCGCAGGAGGTTTCGAGACCGAGGATTAACATGTGTCGCATTGTAGCGCACCTGAGGCGGGTCGGCTACAATGGAATCATGCAACTCGTGGAGATTTCGGACCGGACCGCGTGGGATACGTATGTGGGCGGACATGCTCAGGGCCACCCCCTACAGCTATGGGGTTGGGGCGAGGCGAAGCGGGCAAATAATTGGACACCGTACCGGCTAGCGTTGGTGGAAGGCGAGGAATGGAAGGCGGCGGCGCAAGTACTACTGTGGCCGATTCCCCGGCTGGGTAAGCGCATCGCGTATGTACCGCGGGGGCCGGTGGTGGATCCGGCGAGTCCGGAAGCGGCGCGGCTGCTGGAGGCATTGGTGGCTTGGGCCAAGCAGCACCGGGTGCTGTATGTGCGCGTGGAGCCGGCTTGGCTGAAGGCGAAGTTGCCCGAGGGTTGGCGCCGGGCTGGTAATACGCTCCAGATGAACGAGACGTATACGATTGATCTGGCCAAGTCCGAGGAGCAGCTGTTGGAGCCGATGATCCGCAAGCACCGCCAGTATATTCGCAAGGCCGGGCGCGATGGCGTAGCGGTAGAGCGCCAGACAGGCGGTGATTTGGCCGCGATGTACGAGATTTATACCCAGACGGCGCAGCGGGCTGGTTTTGGGATTCATACCGAGGAATATTACGCGGGATTGTTTAAAGAGCTGGGCGAGCATAATTTCTTGTACTACGCGCGGGTAGAGGGCCGGCCGGTTGCGTTCTTGTGGCTGGTGGCGACCGGGCCTGTAGCCTATGAACTATACGGCGGAGTTACCCCGGAGGGACAGGATATCAAAGCGAATTATTTGTTAAAGTGGCACGCCATTACCGAGATGAAGGCGCAGGGCCGGCAGGTGTATGACTTTAACGGCCGGGTGAGCGAGGGCGTGTCACAGTTTAAGGCGGGATTTGGGCCGGACGAGACGGATTATATGGGGACATGGGATTATCCCCTGAGCCTGGTGGGATATCATTTGTGGGAACGTTTGTGGCCGATGGCCAAGCCGGTGGGCCGATTAATAGGGCGGAGGCGATAGTGAGGCGAGCGAGAGAAGCGGAATTAGCACAGTGGGACCGGTTGATAGCGGCCAATCCGGACGGTGGTAACGCGTTGCAGACGCGCGTGTGGGGCGAGTTTAAGGCGCTGTGGGGCTGGGAGCCGCGGCGGTACGTGTATGAGCTGTCGGACGGGCGGCAGGTCGCGGCCCAGTGGCTGGTACGGAATGTGCCGCTGCAGGGTGAGATCTGGTACTGCCCCAAGGGTCCGGGCGTGACGCGGCCGGGTGACTTTGCCGAGATCGTGCAAAACACGGCGGTGGCCGGATTGGGAGGCATCTTTGCCCGGTTCGAATCGGAAGTGCCGGATGATAATGCCGACAAGGCGACGTTTAAGGGCCTGGGTTTGGTGCGGGCCAACCGCGATCCGGGCTCGAAGTCGACGATCGTGGTGGATTTGGCGCCGGGGGCGGAGGCAGTACTGGCGGGCTTTAGCCAATCCGCGCGGCGCAACATCCGCAAGGCCGAGGCGGGCGGTGTGAAAGTGGCGGCGGTAGAGCCGTCGCCAGAGCATTTGCAGACGATGTTTGAGCTCATGAAGGCGACGGAGGCCCGGGCACAATACGGCTTGCGGCCGGAGCAGTACTTCAAGGAGTATTGGACGGCCCAGATTCGGGCTGGTCAGGCGCAGCTCTTCTTCGCGCGTCACGCCGGCGAAGTGCTGGCGGGTGTGTTTGTGACGTTTGTAGGCAAGCGGGCCTGGTACAAGGACGGCGGTTCATTTGATGTTAAACGTGAGCTCAGCCCGTCGTACCTGCTGCAGTGGGAAGTGATGCGCTGGCTGATGAAGCGCGGCATCGAGAGCTACGACCTAGTAGGCGTGCCGAACCGGGACATGGTAGGTACGGGTGATCCGCGCGACGGCTTGTACGCCTTTAAGTCGAAGTTTAATCCGGAGATTTCCGAGTTTATTGGATGCTGGGACCTGCCGCTTAGTAGTTTTAAGTATCAGGCGTGGAACAAAGTGGGCGAGCGGGTGGCCGCGCGGATGGCGATGGGCCGGCCGGAGAAGTTTCTGTACTAGCGACGGCAGTCCCGGCCGGCGTGAGGATTAAGGCCGGCGGGGTATACTCGTAGGTAGCACTAAATTCAGGATATATTCATGTTTCGTAAGGTTGTGAAATCATTGATTCCGAAGGACTTATTTAAGGCGGTGGAACCGACTGGTCACTTGCTGGAGTCGATATTGTGGCAAGTTGTAATGGGCTTCCCGGCGCGCGGTCTCAATGTAATTGGCGTGACGGGTACGGATGGCAAGACCACGACGAGCACTATGATCTACACGATGCTCAATGACGCGGGCGTGAAGGCCGGCCTGATGACGACGATTGGCTACGGCGTACCGGGAAACTGGCACGAGAATTATGTACATATGACGACCATGCCGACCCGGGCGATGCTGCAGCGGATCAAGGAGCTGCGGGCGGAGGGCATCGAATGGCTGGTACTGGAGACTACGAGCCACGCCTTGGCGCAGAACCGCGTGTGGGGGATTCCCTACAGCGTGGTGGCGATGACGAATCTGACGCATGAGCACTTGGATTATCATGGGACATTTGAGCGGTACCGCGAGGCCAAGGTGAAATTGTTCCGGATGGCGGCCGAGAACGCGAACGGATTGCGGGTGGGCATCGTGAACGCCGATGACCCAAGCGCGCCGTACTTCGCGGCGGCACTGCCCAAGGTGATGCGCTATGGAGTGCGGCAGGCGCAGGCGGACTTGAAGGCGTCGAATATCCGCAGTAGCGCGGCAGGCAATGAGTATGACTTGCTGCATGAACGACAGAAGCTCCAGGTGAAGGTGAACTTGCCGGGGAGCTTTAACGTGTACAACTCGATGGCGGCGGCCGGCGTGGGTTTGGCCGTGGGCTTGACCTCGGAGCAGGTGGTACGGGGGATCGCGGCGCTCAAGAGTGTGGAGGGGCGCATGAACGCGCTCAAGGAGGGGCAAGACTTTGGCGTGATCGTAGATTTTGCACACACACCCGATAGTTTTGAGAAGATTTTGAGTAGTATGCGCGAGCTGACAAAGGGCCGGCTGATCGTGCTGTTCGGCTCGGCCGGCCGGCGTGATGAGGCCAAACGGGGTAAGCAGGGTACGTCGGCGGGCAAGTGGGCCGATGTGGTGGTGGTAACCGAAGAGGACGACCGCGATGTGGACGGTGTGAAGATCATGGACCAGATAGCCGGGGGGGCGGAACGGGCCGGCAAGGTGCGTGATAAGGATTTGTTCCTGGTGCACGACCGGACCAAGGCGGTCGCGTTCGCGATCGGGCAGGCGCGGACGGGCGATACGGTGTTGCTGCTGGGCAAGGGCCACGAGAAGACGATCGAGCGGGCTGATGGCGAACATCCCTGGGACGAGGCTGGTACGGCGCGGAAGGCAATCGCGGCACGGCTCAAGCAGGGCAAGTAATATGGGTCCGGTTGGAATTATTGGATACGGCACGTTTGGGCGGTTTTTGGCTAAGCATTTGGCGCGTCACGACCAAGTGTTGGCGTACGACACGCAGGATATGGCGGCGGTAGCGGCCGGCGAGGGAGTGCAATGGGCGCCGCCGGAGGCGGTATTACGCCAGCCGGTGGTGATCTTGGCGGTGCCCGTACAGGTGCTGGAGGGGTTGCTGCGCGAGATTGGCCCCAAGATACGGCCCGATGCACTGGTAGTGGATGTATCTAGTGTAAAGACGGTGCCCGTAGAGCTGATGCGTAAGTATTTGCCCGAGAGCTGCGAGATATTGGCGACGCATCCGTTGTTTGGGCCACAGAGTGGGGCCAAGGGCATCGCCGGGCTCACCATGGTGACGTGGCCGGTACGGGTGAACGACGAACGGTATGGCCGGATGGTGCGGTTCTTGGGCGAGGATTTGGGTCTCAAGGTGACTGAGGTGGCGCCGGAAGCGCATGATCGCGAGATGGCCTATGTGCAGGCCCTGACGTTCTTCTTGGGCCGGGCCCTGGGCGGCATGGAGCTGCCGGATTCGCGGCTCAAGACGGCGACGTATCAGCATTTGCTGGATTTGCAGCGGATTGTGGCTAATGATACGCCGGAATTATTCGAGACCATACAACAGTTCAACCCCTACGCGAGCGCTGTACGAGAGCGGTTTACGCAGGGGTTGGATGAGCTAGAGGGTTCGCTGGAACGGTATTAGGTCTAGAATCCGACTACTTCTTTGATCAGCACGATGTCGATGCGGCCGGGCATTTCGCGGTGGAAGACCACTTCTTTGTTGATGCTGCTGGGGCCGCCGTAGACCTTGAGGGCACGGGCGTTTTCGAGCGGGAAGGTGTGGGCGCGGAGGCGTTTGCCGGCTTGGGTGAGGTCGGTGACGATCTTTTGGGCGCCTACCACCCAGACTACATGGCCGGCGCCGAAGGCGTAGGGCGCGAATTGGCTGCCGGTGGCGGAGGCTACGAGCACTTCGCCGGTCTGGGTGACGGCGTGGACGCTGCCGATGACGTAGTCGGGCGCGGCGCCGAGCTTGCGCATTTCGCCGCGGCGCGCGGGGTCGCTCATCATAGCGACGAAGCGTGGGTACACCGCGTTATATTTGCCCGACTCGTTGATGGAAACGGCGATGCCGGTAGCATCAAGCGTAGCCGAGGTGGAGGTGAGAACCTCGGCTCCCTCGGGAATGAGCGCGAGGGCCTTGGCCTTGGCGTCGTCCAGATCGGCCGCGATGGTGACGGCAAAGCCGTTGGCTTCCAGGGCCTTGGCGGTAGTAGCGATAACGGCGTCGCTGGGTATAGTATTGAACTGGTCAGACATAGTAAGATTCCTTGAATATTAGCAGTACATGCGTTACTGTATTTGGTACAGTAATGTCACTATACGGCTATTAGTTTACAAAGTAAAGTATTTTTATGAACGAATTTGATAAAGAATGTACCGAGCTCAAAGGCGCCTTAGATATTTTGGGCGACCGGTGGTCGGCCGTCATCCTTTGGAGTATCAACGAGCGGCCCCGGCGGTTCGGGGAGATTCAGAAGAGCGTGCAAGGCATTAATTCGCGCACACTGACGCAGCGCCTACAGGCTCTGGAAGATGAGGGCCTGATAACGCGGCACGAATTCAAGGAATACCCGCCGCGGACGGAGTACCGCATTACGCCCAAGGGCGTCGAGCTAGAGCCGGTGTTTACGGCCATGATGGCGTGGGCGCAGAAGCATGTGTTTAAGGGCAAAGATTTAGCTGAGTAACCCTTTGGCGTGCAAATCTTCAAATATGAGGTGATCGACGGGGCTGGTGAGTTCGATCTGGCTGTAGCTGAGGAAATCAAGCTTCTCGATTTCTGAGCTGGGCGTGAGCGTACCATGGTAATCGGCGGTGTAGCAGGTCATGCGGACGATGCGACCTTCAGCTTTGCCGTGGGCTTGGGCCTCGAAGGTTCCGTAGTGTTTGATACTTTCGGGGACGAGGCCGACGGTGAGTTCTTCTTGGACCTCGCGAATGAGGGCGTCTTGGTCGGATTCGCCGGCTTCGCGCTTGCCGCCGGGGATGTACCAAGTGTCCTTGCCCTTGCTGACGGTGCCGAGGATTTTGCCATCTTTGAGGTGAATATAGGCGAGTTTGTCGATGTAGCTAGGCATTGTTTGGCTCCAGGTTAATTGATTTGGTTGCGGGCCATGTAGTTGGTGTACCAGGAATAGTTGTGGCCGAAGAACTTGGCGATGAGCTCGATGCCGAGTTCGGCGGTTTTGGACTGCTCGTCGTGGAGGGGATTGTACTCGACGACGTCGACGCCGACGACGTTGGCGTGGTGGCCGATGTATTCGGCGATGGTGGCGATTTCGCGGTAGGTGAGGCCTTTGGCGTTGGGCATGCCGGCGCCGGGCGCGTAGAGGCGGTCGATGACGTCGAGGTCGAGGCTAATCCAGACGTTCGGGACACGGGTGGCGAGGTCGTCGACCATGGCTAGGAGGGGCGCCAGGTTGGACTTGAGCAGGTCGAAGAGGCTGAAGGTGGCGAGGTCTTCGCGCCCGATGAGGTCGAGCTCGGGCTGGTCCCAGTCGCTGCCGCCGATATGGAGCAGGTTTTGCTTGGCGATTTTGATTTCGGGGGTGTGGACGTGGGCGAGCTCGGGCGCGCCGAAGCCCATGAGCGATGCCAGGTGCATGCCGTGGATGTTGCCGCTGAGGGTGGTGTCGGCGGTGTTCATGTCGCCGTGGGCGTCGAGGTAGATGAGGCCGAGCTCGCCGCCGAGGGCGGTCGAAGCGCCGGAAACGAGGCCGAGGGTCATGGAGTGGTCGCCGCCGAGGCCGATGACGCGGCGGCCGCCGCGTACGAGCTGCTCGGTGAGCTTGGCGGATTTGTTTGATACGCGAATAATCTCCCCGGCGTAGCGCAGGCGGGGATTGCCGGGCTCCAGCTGGGCGCGGTCGGCGACGGTGATGGTGCCTTCGTCGCGCACTGCCAGGCCGGCTCCGGCCAGCTTGTCGATAATGCCGGCGTAGCGGAAGGCATCCGGGCCGATGTCGACGCCGAGGTTTTGGGCGCCGAGGTCGAGCGGCACGCCGATGAGCGAGTAGGGGGTGGAGGGTTTTGTCATAGGGTTATTTTACACTGAGTTGTGCGGGACGATGGACTGGTGTAGGCTCGCGATATTTAACCCATATATGGTATAGAGATTTCAAACTGAGCACGCTTGAATTAGGTCTGCGTATACCATATATGGGTTAAAAATACCTATACGTTCTGATACATGTGCTGTCCGATAAGTCAGGCGTGCTTGGTGAAGACCATAAACTCGGTGTGGTTGGACTGGTCGTTTTGAATATTGGTCTTGAGGATTTTCAGACCGAAGCGCTCGGCGGCTGAGCGAGAGGCAATCACGGCCGTAGAGGGCTTGAGTTTGCCGGCGGCGAGGTCGCGGGCGGCCAGGGCGGTGTCGGCGTATTCGGCTTGGGGGGTATCGGGCCAAGCGCGGTGAAGGTATTTGTTGCTCTGGACGAGCGCTGGAAGCTGGGAAACAATTTCGGTGACATCGGCCGGCTTGGTGCCGGGCAATACCATGAGGTTCTGGTGGACGGAGATAGTGATAATTTCGAGGATCTTATATGTGTAATCGGCCGAAGCGTAGAGGTTCTCCAGCACAAATCCCGCGTTGGAGTTGCGGATGGGCACAATGCCCAGACCGGCCTTGCCGGAGGCGACCTGGCCGAACGCGCCATGAGCCGTGCCGACGTAGACGAATTCGGCTTCCTGGTGCGTATTGGCCAAGTATTCGCGGGCGGCTTCCTCGGTGAAAGACCCGGCGATGGCGGAAATGGCGATAGTGGTATGGCTCATAGTTTTAGAAGGTAGCATGGAATGAGTTCAAAAAGAAGAAGGAGCAGCCGAAGCTACTCCGTTTCAGTCGGGTCCGAGAAGACCTGACCAAGGGGTGGAACGCGAGTCCCGCGGTGGCCGGTGGCCACAGGTGGATCACAGATCCAAGTAAGATGTGCATCTTGAGGCTTGGCGGAGGGCCAAACAAGGATGACATCCTAGGCAAAGCGGGCGGCTATAAGCTTGGCTGGGAGCCAAAACTTAGCGGGCCGGCTTAGAGGAGACAAAGGTCTCAACTCTTGCCTGAGGGGCGAGGACTTGTGATGCGATCACGGCGTTTTGACACTCGGTGTCGCAGGCCGTGGTGGCAGTCGGGGCGCGGGCGTTTCACGGCGGTGAGGCGGCGGGCAGGCAGGTCAGGAATGGTCCTGAGCCTGGCCTTTTGCCACTTGCTCGTGCTGAACGCGCGGAGGTTGTTTTGAGGCCTAGCCACATGTTGTGCTAAGGCGCACGAGCATGGTTAGCTGGCCAAACGCAAACCTTCGGGTGAAGGAGCTTTCGGCGTGGCTGGCGTAACCATGCTACGCGGAACACTTTTAACATACGATTAACAGGTGCTTTTGTCAAGGGCGGACCCGCCTGAGTATGGCCTGATATGTCAGATATGGGCTACACTAAGCACATGAAATTTACCCAATCTATCTTCAAAGCTTATGACATACGCGGTTTGGTCGGAACCGAGTTAACTCCGGAGCTCGCCGAAGCTGTGGGCCGGGCTCTGGCTGACTTTTTGCCGACGGAAGGGCCGGTAGCCGTCGGCTATGATATGCGGCCGGATTCTCAGGAACTGGCTGCCCAGGTGAAGGCTGGGCTGACGCGCCAAGGGCGCGAAGTGGTCGATATCGGCCAGGTGACAAGCGATATGATTTACTTTGCGATCGGGCGCTACAATTTTGCCGGCGGCGCTATGGTGACGGCCAGTCACAATCCGGGCAAGTATAACGGCATTAAGATTTACCGGGACAAGGTTCGGGCGGTGGGGTTAGATTCGGGCTTGGCCGAGATTCGTGATGCTATTGCTGCGGATAAGTTCAAAGCGCCGGCGGCCCAGCCGGGCGGGGTGCGGGAGCAAAATATTATAGCCGACTGGGTGGAGCATTGCCTCAAGTTTGTGACCTCGCCGCTCAAGCCGTACAAGGTGGCGATTGACGCCGGAAATGGCATGGCGGGAGCGATCTTGCCGCGTATTCAGTCGAAGCTGCCGTTTGAAGTAACCGAGCTGTATTATGAGCTGGACGGAACGTTTCCCAACCACGAAGCCAATCCGATGAAAATGGAAAATCTGGAAGACCTGATAGCGGCGGTCAAGCGCGATCATTTGGACTTCGGCGTGGCGTTCGACGGCGACGGTGACCGGGCGGCGCTGGTGGACGATCTGGGGCGGCCGGTGAATGGGAGCGATTTGCTCTCGATCGTGGCGCAGCATTATCTGCGGCTGTATCCCGGGGCCGAGATTGTGCACGAGGTGCGAACGAGCCGGGGGACCCAGGAGTTGATCAAGGAGTGGGGCGGTAAGCCGTTTCGGACCAAAGCGGGGCGTGTGAGCATCGGTACGGTGATGCGTGAGCGGGAGGCACCTTTCGGCGGCGAGACGACAGGGCATTTGTTTTTCCGGGAGAACTTTTATGCCGACTCCGGTCTGATTGGAGCCTTGGTAGCGATAGTCGCCTTGAGCGAAAGCGGCAAAAAACTGTCTGAGCTCGTGGATGAATACCACCGCTACGCTACCGATAATGAGGCGAACTTCGAGGTAGCTGACGCGAAGGTGGTCATCGCCCGGCTGAAGGCGGCTTATGCTGACGGCAAAATTGACGAGCTCGATGGGTTGACGGTGAATTACCCGGATTGGTGGTTCAATTTGCGCATCAGCAATACGGAGCCGGTAGTGCGGCTGAACATCGAGGCTGAGAATGACGCTACTTTGAGCAAGAAACGAACCGAAGTAGTGAAGCTCATATCCCAGATTTAAGGAGTTTTGATGAAGGTTAACCCTAATATTTTTCGTGGTTATGATTTGCGGGGGCTGGTGGGCGAGGACTTGAACCCGGAGATAGTTGAGCATTTGGGCAAGGCATACGGTACTTATTTGACCCGGCATGGTATCAAGGAGGCGGTGGTGGGCCGGGATTGTCGCGAGACGAGTCCGGTATACAGTGAGCGGCTGATAAAGGGTCTGAACCAAGCGGGTGTGGATGTGGTTGATATCGGCATGCTGATGGTCGGGATGTTTTATTGGTCGCAGTATTTTTTGAAGCGGGAAGCGGGGGTGTATGTGAGCGCCTCGCATAATCCGCCTGAGTTCAACGGCTTTAAATTCGCCAATGGTTATTCTGAGACGTTGGTGTCGGATGGGATGCAGACGTTGCGGCGGCTGGTGGAAGAAGAAGACTATGATTTGGCGGAGTCTTCGGCTCCCTCGCGGCGACAGGACATCCAGCAGGATTATTACGACGACGTGCTGAAGCGGGTGCCGATTGGCAAGAGGCTCAAGGTGTTGGTGGATCCGAGCTGCACTACGGCTGGGGCGTTGGCGCCGGACTTGCTGCGGCAGGCCGGTTGCGAGGTGATAGAGCGAAATACCAATGTGGACCCGACGTTTCCTTTGGGCATTGCCGACCCTACCGAGACTCGTGTCGTGGAGCGCCTGAGCCGGGAAGTGCTGGAGGCTGGCGCCGATATCGGCTTTACTTACGACGCCGACGGAGACCGGATTGGGATCGTGGACGAGAAAGGTGGGATTATCTGGAACGATGTGCTGGTGGCGCTGTTCGCCACGGACGTGCTGAAGGATTATCCCGGCGCTACGATTATGTACAACACGCTATGTTCCAAGGCGGTGGTGGAGACTATTGAGGCCAACGGCGGCAAACCGTTTATGTGGCGAACGGGACACTCGTTCTTGAAGAAGAAAAACCAAGAGGTGAAAGCGGCGTTTATCGGGGAACTGTCCGGCCATTTCTTCTTTTCGGCGGATTTTCATAACCATGATGACGGATTTTATTCGACGTTGCGGTTGTTGCGGTTTTTGGCGCGGACTGATCAGAAGCTGAGCGATGCGGTAGCGAAGTTGCCGCATTATATTTCGAGCCCGGAGATTAAGGTGTCGTGCGATGACACCAAAAAAGTAGCTTTGGTAGAAGGTTTGGAGCCGATTTTGCAGAAGGATTATCCCACGGCTGAAGTGATTAGTGATGAGCGGGCCGGGGATGGTATCCGTCTGGATCTGCCGGACGCGATGTTTGTGGTGCGATACTCGCAGAATGGTCCTTACTTGACGATTAAGTTTGAGGCTAAGACCCAGGAACGCTATGAGGAGCTGCGGGTTTACATCTCGGAGGTGTTGCATCGGTTTGAGCAAGTAGATTGGGAATCGAAGATTAGTACGAATGTAGAGGCACTGGTGCCTCTTGACGCTCAAAAAGCATAACGCTACGCTTGGTTTGGCACTCGGTATTCAGGAGTGCTAATATAGAGTTACATTGTTTGAGAGATTAACAACAAGGAGCGAAACATGGCATTACATCCGCTAGCAGATCGTATCGTAGCCAAGTCAGTCGAGGCTGAATCCACTAGTCCGGCCGGGATCTTATTGCCTGAGCAGTCCAAGGAGAAGACTCAGGTCGCCAAGGTATTGGCCGTCGGCAAGGACGTCAAAGAAGTGAAGGTCGGAGATAATATTATTCACTCGGAGTATGGTCCTAACCGCTTTAAGCAGGGTAGTGAAGAGTTGCTGATCGTCAAAGAAGAAGACGTTTTGGCCGTCGTGAAAGGTTAAGGAGAGATTATGGCAAAGAAGATTTTTTATGATGACGACGCCCGGGCCCGCGTATTGGGCGGAGCCAAGGAGTTGTACGAAGCTGTGCGCGTAACTATGGGTCCGAAGGGCCGTAATGTGGTAGTGAGCAAGAGCTACGGTGGCCCGACCGTAACGCATGATGGTGTGACCGTGGCCAAAGCCGTGGAGATCGAAGCCCGCAACGACGAGACGCTGGGCCGGAGCGTAGGCGCCGAGCTGGTAAAGCAGGCGGCGAGCAAGACAAACGATGTCGTAGGCGACGGTACTACTACCGCTACGGTGCTGACCTACCATATCCTGAACGAGGCCAACAAGCTGATCGCGGCCGGTCACAACCCGATGGATCTCAAGAAGGGTCTGGACGAGGCGGCCGGC
The DNA here is from genome assembly GCA_028288925.1 of Patescibacteria group bacterium. Classification (GTDB taxonomy): domain Bacteria; phylum Patescibacteriota; class Saccharimonadia; order UBA4664; family UBA4664; genus RYN-427. The sequence continues at coordinate 22,041 of JAQGHG010000024.1, forward strand.
GTAGTGCTGGGTGAGATCGGCGGTATGACCGAGAAGATCGCCGGTAACAAGCAGAAGATCGCTCAGGTGGCGACGGTTTCGGCCGGCGACGCCGGGATCGGAGAGCTGATCGCCGACGTGATCGAAGCGGTAGGCGAGGACGGCACCGTGACGGTGGAGCAGTCGCAGACGCTGGGCCTGGAGAAGGAGATCGTAGAAGGCTTCAAGATCGACCGCGGGTACGTGAGCGCCTACATGGTGACTGACACGGCGCGGATGCAAGCTAGCTACGAGAAGCCGCTGATCCTCGTGACCGACAAGAAGATTTCGAGCATTCAGGACATTTTGCCGCTGCTCGAGAAGGTCGCTCAGAGCGGCAAGAAGGAACTCGTGATCATCGCCGAGGATGTGGACGGCGAGGCTCTGGCCACGCTGATCCTGAACCGGCTGAAGGGCGTGTTTAACGCCTTGGCGATCAAGGCTCCGGCCTTCGGCGACCGCCGCAAGGCTATCCTGGAAGACATCGCGGTGCTCACCGGCGCCACGGTGATCTCGGACGAGACGGGCTTTACCTTCGAAAACGCTACGGTAGACATGCTGGGCTCGGCACGCAAGATCATCGCCGGCAAGGATGACACCACGATCATTGAGGGTTATGGCGACCCCAAGGCGGTCAAGCAGCGGATCGCGGAGATCCGGGCTCAGGTCGAGCATGCTACCAGCGAGTATGACAAAGAGAATCTGGAGAAGCGGCTGTCGGCGCTGGCCGGCAAGGTAGCCGTAATCAAGGTTGGTGGCGCTACAGAGGTGCAGATCGAAGAAGCCAAGTTCCGCGTGGACGACGCTGTAGCCGCGACCAAGGCAGCGGTAGCCGAAGGCATTGTGCCCGGCGGCGGCGTGACCCTGGTGGACCTGAGCAAGAAGCTGGCCGTGGAGCCGACCAAGATTGGCTCGAGCGCCGAGGCGGGCCACCTGGTGCTCAAGCGCGCGCTGGTACAGCCCTTCCGCGAGCTGATGCGCAACGCCGGCCTCAACCCGGACGAGAAGCTGCCTCAGGTGATCGCCTCTAAGGGTGGCCAGGGCTTCGACGTAAACGACGCCGGCCAGCTGGTCGACCTGAAGGCCAAGGGTATCGTGGATCCAGCCAAGGTCACCCGCGAGGCGGTGCAGAACGCGGTTTCGATCGCCGGCACGGCCATGACCATGGGCGCGCTGATCGTGGAGATTCCCGAAGAGAAGAGTGCTCCGTCCATGGGCGGCGGCATGCCCGGCGGGATGGGCATGGGCGGTATGGACTACTAGTCCAGCGCAACCCAGCTTAATCGCAAGAAAGAGGCCCTGTGGGGCCTTTTTCTTTTGGGTTTTTGACGAGGTTGGAGGTTCGGTCCCTGCCGAGGTCTGACCTTGAGCGAACGATTGTAACCAAGACTGACTGCTGTTTTCGGTGGCTCGCTCAAGGTCGGACCTTGCCTGTTTGCTCGGCAAGGGTTCGAGATTTGGCGCCTAGGTTCTTGTAATTTTCGACTCAATATGGCATGGTGAGGATGTTCACACCTGCATTCAGTGGGTTTTTGACAATCGATCGACCTAGGAGGGGCCTATGCTACACAGTGTTCTGCCGTCCACAGATGGCAGGCAGTCCGACCCTGGAGTTCACCAGTTCCGGGTAACTCCGCGTCCCGAAGCTGTGAATCAGGCCCGCCATATGGTGGCGTCTATTCTGGCGGAATGGGGGGTGGATGAGGCGGCCAAGGACGAGTTTGTCCTCGTCCTCTCCGAGATCGTAACCAATGCCGTGGAGCACGTGGAGCACTCAGATACTTGGGTGACTCTGACGGTCATCTGGGCCAACGGTCCCTGCCTCAGGGTCTGTGACGGCAGCCCCGAGATACCCATTACCCCAGGTGTAGCTCCAGACTGGAGCGCCGAGCACGGCCGGGGCTTGTTCATGGCCAGTGTGCTGGGTACTCTGAGTTGGCAACTGCTGCCAGACGGCCGAAAGGCCTGCTGCTGGTACGCGCGCCCTCAGGATGCGGAATCGAGGGCTGCATGAGTGGTCGGTATCCGTCGAGTGGTTCTGGGGGCGTGGCTTGTGCCCGCCTCCAGAACTGTAATCGTTTTTGGTAGAGGCAAAGGCCTCTCTTTTGTTTGTTTTGATTTAGGGTTGAAAATGCTAGGCTTAGGGTATGAAATTGGTCGATGACGAGCTAGCCGAACGGTCGTATATGACGTTGAGTCATGATGTTTTCGCGCGCCGGGCGGAAGATATCTTGAGTATGATTGATCGATTGCGGTCCGAATCGAGCTTTCACGAAGCCATTACGCAGGTGGCGCAGAAATATGTGGAAGATGAGCGGCACCCAGAGCTGCAGCGGTTTTCGGACGTGTTGGCTATGGCCCGGCGGCAGGCTTTGCTGCAGGATCAGCTAGATAACGATCGTGAGCAGCTGCATCATGGGGGCTTGAGCCACGACGAGCTGGTGTCGACGGGGCACCACTACGAGATGCTGCGGCATGAAGCTTGCGAGTACAATCACAAGCTGCGGGGGCTGATCGAATCGTGCCGGCAGTATTTCGCCCGCGACGAGTTGACCGGTTGGCTGGTGTCGGCGAGCCAAGGCCGGGCGCAATGGGCGCAGGCCGAGGTGACGGGGGCGATGTCGGAGGTGGCGCTGCACGCGGCGCTGCAGGGCATGCCGGAGCTGGCTGGTTTGCGTTACGCGACGGTCGAGGAGGATTTGGCCGGGTATGACTTCATGGGCCAATGGCAGGGCAAGTTGCTGACCATCGACGCCAAAACGGGCTATTACCAGCCCCTGACAGAACGTAAGCATGGGCATTTGCACCTAGAGATTTCGGTGCCGCGACAGGCGGTGAAGGACTTCCGGGTAACGCGGCGGGGATTGAGCCTACTGCGACGGGAGGTGCAACAGGCGTTGTACGTGCATGTGGAGGTGGCGGCGCCACGAGAGCAGGGGCATTTCCGACCTCATTCGTGGCAGCAAGCCTAGGGGATTGCAACAGATAAGCTTATCTGGTATTATTTTTGTTAATATTGATCATTTACAAATAAAGTTCGTTTCCATCGTGGAAAGAAAAGGGCAAACCTTCGGGCGGCGACTCTATTCCTAGCGTAATGCTGAGGAGGGGTGTGCCGATTTTTTGTATCTGGAAGATGGTTGGGAGCAATCTGGTCTTGAGGTGGTTCAAGGCCAGGTTGGTCCCAACCCGATTTGATCGAGGAGGAAATATGGCACGGCAGCAGCTGGTGAAGCGGCCCAAGCCGCCCCGGCAGCCCATCACCCCGGACCTCCGTTCGCCGAGCGGCCGGGTTCTGCCCTACTAGAAGTCTCAATCTGATCGTGCGCCAGTAGTGTGGGTAGGATCAGATAATTCGCCAAGTCCTTGAATTGGAGTTCAAATGAGCGGAACCGTCACATCCCCATCAAAGCCCATGACGGCGGCCGACCGCTGCGATCGCTGTGGCGCTCCGGCGTACGTTCGCGCTACCCTCACCGGCGGTGGCGAACTGCTATTCTGTGCCCATCATGGGCGCAAGTTCAATGAGGAGCTGCGCGCCGGCGGGGCGGATATTCACGACGAGACCGATCGTCTGACTGAGCCCACAGCTTTCGAAGTTCTGGGGGCTGAGAACCCAACCTGACAATCGGGTACGAACAGATGATCAAGATTCGAAACCCGGCGCCAATGGCGTCGCCGGGTTTCACCCCAACTCCCTTACAGGTATCTGTGGGGAGTTTTCGCATTTATAATGGGAAAAGATGAGGAGAACGGTAATGCTGGATGAGGCAGATTTTCGGGCGCGATACGATAAGGATGATGCCTTGGGGGTGTTGGCGGGGCAGCCGGAGCAATTGCGGCATGAGTTCGCGCGGCCGGAGGGACTGGGTGGCCGGAAGGTGGCCAATATCGTAATGGCCGGCATGGGTGGTTCGGCCTTGGGCGGCGAGTTGGCTCGAAATTGGCTGGGTGACCGGCTAGCCGTGCCGCTTGAGCTGGTGCGGGATTATACTCTGCCCGCGTATGCTGGTCCGGAGACGCTGGTGGTGTGCGTGAGCTACTCGGGCGGGTCGGAGGAGACACTGGCCGCTTACGCGGAAGCACGTAAACGAAAGGCGCAGGTGGTGGTGATGGCTTCGGGCGGCAAGCTGCTGGAGGCGGCGCGGGCCGATGGCGTGCCGGGCTACGAGCTGCCTAGCGAGGTGCAAGGCCGGTATGGTGTGCTATACGGCCTGCGGGCGTGGGCGCAGCTACTGGAGACTGTAGCGGGCCTAGAGGGCCTTGTAGATGAGCTAGAGGAAGCTTCGGGCTGGGTGAGGGGAGAAGTCGCGGCTTGGCTGGGGGAAGTGCCGGCCGAGACGAATGAGGCTAAGCAGATCGCGACCGAGCTATTGGGCCACGGCGTGGTAGTATATGGCGGCCTGATACTACCGGCGATTACGCTCAAATGGAAGCTGGATCTGAACGAGAATGCCAAGAATGTGGCGTTTTGGAATAATTTGCCCGAGATGAACCACAATGAGTTCAGTGGCTGGGGACATCCGCGGCGGCCGGGTCTGAAGGTGGTGGAGCTGATTTCGAGCCTGGACCACTCGCAAGTGCAAAAGCGCTTTGAGGCGATGAATAGCCTGCTCTCGAGCCGGTTCGCGCCGATCGAGGTGCGGGTGCAGGGCGAGACTAAGCTGCGGCAGATGTTGTGGGCGTATATGCTGGGTAGTATGACGTCGGCGTATTTGGGTATGCTCAACCAGGTAGAGATTGGGACGTTGCCGCTCGTAGGTAAGCTCAAAGAACGATTAACGTAGGGAGAATGCAGTAATGAATATCGATTTTAAGAATGTGGGCAAACATCTGGCGACGCGCAGCCACGAGGCGATGCGGAAGGTGCTGATGCACCCGGAAGCCGAAGGCCCGGCGGTGCACTACTATATGATTCGGGGCGGCAAAGACCAGCGGAATGTGACCACTTGGGAGCCGGGTACGGTGGGCGGGGAGTACATTAAAACGTTTGGGCACTACCACATCGGCAAGCTGGATGAGACATATTGGATCGTGCAGGGCGAGGGCGTGCTGTTGATGCAAAAGCTGGAAGAGGCGGATGGCAAATTGCAGCCGGCGCGGGTGGCGGAGTTTAAGGCCCAGCGGGTGAAGGCGGGGGATAGCGTGTTTATTCCGGCCGGGTTTGGGCACTTGGTGGCTAATGTGGGCCCGACGTTCTTCGTGACGGTCGACGATAGCCCGGTGGACTTCGAAGAGCGCGACCCGGTGAGCCTGCCGGGCCACGCGGATTACTCGATGGTCGAGCAGATGCATGGGTTCGCCTACTATGTGGTGGAGCATGACGGCGCGCCGGCGCTGGCGCGGAACCCGCGGTATGAGGCGGTAGGTTCGGTGGACGATGGCGGGCTGCCGGTGGCGGAAGCCTAAGCCTTCCAGCCACGGCCGGGAGAGTTGCGGAGCTCCTCGGTTTCGTCGGGGCGGGAGTAGTCGTCCTCGAGGCGCCAGGTGGTGCCGGTTTCGGGTGTCGAGAACTCGGCGATGTCGCAGTCGGTGACGCCGATGAGGCGGTGCTTTTGGCCGACTTTGGTGGTGTAGCCGGTCTCGGGTTTGAGCTCGATTTCGATCATTTTGCCCTCGCTGTCTTCGATGAGGACGTTGGCGCGGCCTTTCATTATGAGGTACGTTTCGGTTTTTTCATCGTGGACTTGGAGGCTCTGGCGGGTGCCGGCGTTGATGTGCATGATTTTGGCGGTGTAAGGGCTGGCGGGTGGGGCCAAGTGCAGCTCATAGCCCCAGGGCTTTTCGATTCGTTTGACGTAGCTTTCGGTGGAGAAGTTGGTGTTGGGCATAGTAGATCCTTTGATATAGAGCTATTTTAACTGATTTAAGAGGCGTTGGATCTCGGGTGGCGTTTCGTCATCGAAGTAGCCGGCGGCTTCGCCGATTTCGACGGCGTGACGGAGGCGCAGGAGCTCCTCTTTGGCGCGGAGGCGACCTTCCGGCGTGACGGTGTAGTGCATGCGGCTTTGGCCGGAGGGGCCGGCGGGTTTGAGGCCGGCTTCGGTGATAAGGCCGGCCTTGAGCATGGTTTTGAGGAGGGGGTAGAGGGTGCCTTCTTTGGGTGATACGGCGTTAAATGAGCTGTTGGTAACGGCCTGGGCAATGGCATAGGCGTAGAGCTCTGAGCGGGATAACACGAGAAGGATATAGAATTCGTAGGTTGATAGGGCCTTAGGGAGTGGGGCGGGCATATGTAGGTCTCGATTTTACTTAGATTATCGATGCATCGGAAATCTAAGTAAAGTGGCAAGATGCATGTCGAGCGGGTGGTCGTGTGTGAAAAAACGAACAATGGGCTGACGGTCAATTATTCGGCTTTGAGGGCCTGGATGGGGCGCTTGCGGGCGGCTTTGATGGCAGGCATGATGCCGAAGATGATGCCGACGGCGGCCGAGACGCCTACTGCCAGCATGATGGCGTTGGGTGTGAAGACGGGGGTGATGTGGGCGAGCTTGCCGGCGACGGTGGCTAGGGCGACGGCTACGAGGATGCCAAGGGCGCCGCCGATGATGCTGAGCACGACGGCTTCGATGAGGAACTGGCTGAGAACGGTGAAGCTGGAGGCGCCAATGGCTTTGCGCAGGCCGATCTCGCGGGTGCGCTCGGTGACGGAGACCAGCATGATGTTCATGATGCCGATGCCGCCGACGAGCAGCGAGATGCTGGCGATGGCGACGATGAAGGTGGTGAGCAGGTTGAGGACGGTGTCGACGGTGGAGAGGATGTCTTTTTGGGTAAGGACGGTGAAGTCATCCTGGCCGCCGTGGGACTTGAGGAGGGCCTTTTTGGCATCGGCGGCGACGGCGGTTACGTTGTCGGCGGCGTCGGCTTGGGCGATGAGGCGGAGGATTTGGGGGGTGGTGCCGCCGGCGAAGGTCTTGGCCGTCTCGAAGGGCAGGTAGGCGGCGTTGTCAAAGCTGGAGCCGGTGAGGCTGGAGGCGCCGGAGTCGGAGGCTTTGATGCTGCCAATGACGGTGAAGGGCAGGCCGCGGATGGTGACGGTTTGGCCGATGGCGCTGGCGTCGCCGAAGAGGTCTTGTTTGGCTTGGCCGCCGAGCACCACGACTTTTTTGCCGCTGTCGGCGGATTCGAGGAAGCGCCCACCGGTGAATTTGAGGGTCTGCGTCTTGGAGAAGTCGGGCGTGGTGGCCAGGAGCAGGGCGCCGTTGGCGGTGATGGCGCCGTGGGCCATGATGCCCGAAACGAGGCTGATGGGCGCGACGGCGGTGACGTGCTTGACCTTGGCGAGGGCGGCGATGTCGGCCGGCGTGAGGGTGGAGGCGCCGAGCGAGGAGGCCGCGCCTTGGCCGCCAGAGGTTTTGCCGACGTTGATTTTGCCGGAGGCTACGGCCACGGCGTTGGCATTGACCACCCCGGTGATCTGGTCTTGCACGGCTTTTTTGACGCCGGCGCCGATGGCCAGGATGGAGACCACGGCGGCTACCCCGATGATAATGCCGAGCATGGTCAGGAGCGAGCGGAGCTTGGCGTTCATGAGGCTTACGAGGGCCATTTTGAGGTTTTCCCAGAAGAGCATCATTTTTTGGCTCCTTTCTTGTCGCTGACGATGCCGCCGTCGCGGACGGTGATTACCCGGTCGGTTTGGCCGGCTATTTCGGGGTTGTGGGTGACGATGACGATGGTGGCTTTGGTCTCGCGGTTGAGGCGGCGGAGCTCATCGATGATGGCGGTGGAGGATTTGGTGTCGAGATTGCCGGTGGGCTCGTCGGCCAGGATGAGGCTGGGGCGATTGGCGAGCGCGCGGGCGATAGCGACGCGCTGGGTCTGGCCGCCAGAGATCTGGTTTGGCCGGTAGTTGGCGCGGTCTTCCAGGCCGACGAGCTTGAGTAGCTCGAGAGCGCGGGCCCGGCGCTGCTTGCCGCGAATGCCGCCGTACACCAGGGGCAGCTCGACGTTTTGGGCGACGCTAAGGCGCGGGAGGAGGTTGAAGCTCTGGAAGACGAAGCCGATTTTGTCGCGGCGCAGGCGGGCGAGCTGGCGGTCGGAATAACCCGAGATTTCTTGGCCATCGAGCAGATAATTGCCGTCGCTGGGTGAATCGAGCAAGCCGAGTACGTTCATGAGGGTGCTCTTGCCGGAGCCGGAGGGGCCAATAATAGCGATAAATTCACCGGATTTGATGGTGAGATTGATGTCGGTGAGGGCGACGGTGGGTTCGTCGCGGTCGGTAAAGGTTTTACCGATGTTTTTGAGCTCGATAACGTTCATGCTCTGATTGTAGCAGGTTGAGGGTGGGTAATTGTATTCTTGCAACATGGGCTGGCCGAAATCTGATAAGCCCGGTATAATATGCCGGTCGCGGAGAGGTCGCATAGTGGCCTAGTGCGCGCGCTTGGAAAGCGCGTGAGGGGGCAACTCCTCCGAGAGTTCGAATCTCTCCCTCTCCGCCAGGAATTATTTCTTCGAGCCCCGGTGGGGCTTTTTTGTTGGGCGGTGTAGGATTATAGGGAATAGGAGAACGGGATGGCCGAAGATTGGAAAGGTAAGCCGGATTCGTACTGGCGGGAGAAGCTGACGGCGGAGCAATACCGGGTGATGCGCGAGAAGGGTACGGAGGCGCCGTGGGCAGGGGTGCTCGTGGATAATCACGACGATGGTATGTACCGGTGTATGGCATGCGGGCAGGAATTGTTCTCGAGCGAGACGAAGTTTGAAAGTAACTCGGGCTGGCCGAGCTTCTACGATGTGGCGGCCGAGGGCCATGTAGAGCTGCACGAGGATAACACGCTGGGGATGAAGCGCACCGAGGTGACGTGTGCGCGGTGCGGGGCACACTTGGGCCATGTGTTTGATGACGGCCCGGCCGATAAGACGGGGCAGCGGTATTGTATTAATTCGTGCGCTTTGGACTTTGAGGGTAAGAAGTAGCAAAATGGGGCCGTTTTGGGAGCTAGTGTGGGATTTTTACCACGAACATGGCCGGGATTTGCCGTGGCGGCACGATCCGACGCCGTACCAGGTGGTGGTGAGCGAGGTGATGTTGCAGCAGACTCAGGTGAGCCGGGTACTGGAACGGTACCCGCGGTGGCTGGCGCGGTTTGGGGGCTTCGAGGCGCTGGCGGCGGCGAGTGTGGTTGAAGTACTGGAGGAGTGGCAGGGCATGGGCTATAACCGCCGGGCGTTGTGGCTGCGGCGGCTGGCACAGATGGTGACGCGGGACTTCGGCGGGGAATTGCCGCGGGACCCGGCGGTGCTGATGACACTACCGGGGATTGGGCCGAATACGGCTGGGAGCGTGGTAGCGTTCGCTTATGACGCGCCGGTGGTGTTCATCGAGACGAATATTCGGCGGGTGTTTATACATCATTATGAGGAGCTTATCTCTAGCTTTGGCGGGAGCGTCGGCGATCTCTCCGGCCAGCGAACGCTGTCCGTCTCTCCTCCCGAGGTGGTATCGGACGCTCAGCTGCGGCCGCTCATTGAGGCGGCGCTGGACCGGGAGTATCCGCGCGAGTGGTATTACGCGCTGATGGATTATGGGGCGGATTTGGCGAAGCGGGTGCCGAATCCGAACCGGCGGAGCAAGCATTACGCGGTGCAGAGCAAGTTCGAGGGGAGCGTGCGGCAGTTGCGCGGAGAGGTACTGCGGCAGCTGGTGGCGGGGTCGAAGACGGCGGAGGAGTTGGCGCGATTGGGTGATCATCGGCTCGATGGGGTGTTAACGACGCTGACCAAAGAGGGATTCATAACGGCGACTGATGGGCTCTATCGTTTGAAATAGAACTAATAATGGCAAAAAAGCGGTGGGGCCTATGTGAGGCCCAGGAGGCGGTTGATCAGGGCCTGCGTGGGGTAGGCGACCGCGGTGTCGGAGTCGATGGTGACCCATCCGCGGCTTTCCAAGGCTTGAAAGTCGCGCCGAACGGCATGGGTAGAGAGACGGAGCCAGACCAAGGGAACGCTTATCGTGAACATGGGATGTTTGCCCAGCGTGAAAGCGAATGCCTGAAGGTTGAGGCCTACCCAGCAGCTTTCTTCTTGGGCGAACGCCGCCAGGTAGGAGAGGGCCTCTTGGCTTCAGTGTCGAGGTCGAGGTTGAGGGGGCGGATCTGTTCGGCGGGTAGGATGTTATTTGGCTCTCCCTCAAGCGGGTAGGGGGGGCTGCCTACCGGTATTAAACCATAATTTATCGAGAATTGGCTTTTTCAGGTTACCCGGATGACGTAGGATGAATGGATGGCAGGTTATTCACCCAAATCATTGATCGATAAGCTGGGAGTAAAGCCGGGAGCGCGGGTGATCGTGATGCGCGCGCCCAAAGGGTACCTGGAGCTGCTGCTAGAGCTGGACGACCGGGCGAATGTGAGCACGCGGTTGGTGGGGCGATTTGATTTTATTCAATATTTCGCTACGAGTGAGGAGCAATTGAGCGCCGTGATGCCGAATCTGGCGCAGCATTTGGTGCCTAACGGCATGTTGTGGGTGAGCTGGGCCAAGCGAACGTCGTCGTTGCATACCGGTTTGGATGAGAATGTGGTGCGGCGCCTGGGGCTGGCGGCGGGTTTGGTGGATGTGAAGGTGGCGGCCGTGACCGATGATTGGTCGGGGCTAAAGTTTGTGTACCGGGTGGCTGATAGGTAATTTCTGATAACGCGAGTATTTTCCCAATGAGTTTAAAATTTGAATCCTTACATAATCACACGACCGCGTCGGATGGCATGCAGTCCTACGCGGAGGTGTTGGAGACGGCGGCCCGGACTGGGTTTGGCGTGGTGGCGTTTACGGATCACGATATGTTGCCGAGCGAGAAGGATCTGGCGTGGCTGCGGGCCTACGAGGGCCCGGTGAAGTGGCTGCTGGGTTGCGAGATTACTAGCGGGTTGCCGAAGGAGCTGGGGGGCGGCGCGGCCAGTATGTTCCATATTTTGGGGCTGTTTACCGACCCGACGAACCAGGCGCTGCGCGAGCATTGTGTGCGGGCTTTGGCGGCGCGGACGGAGCGGATGGAACGGATCGTGGCGAACCTGAAGGGCTTGGGCTTTACGATCTCGGTCGATGACTGTTTGCAGGCGTCAGGCGGCGAGAGCGTGGGCCGGCCGCATATTGTGCGGGCGTTGAACTCGCACGCGGAGAACGCGACGGTTTTGGCTGGGATTAAGGCTGATATGGCGAAGGACGCGGTAAGTAGTATGGAGGTGGCGCACAAATATATGCGCATGGCGCAACGCGATGCTAGTGACGAACCGTACGCGTTGTTTTTGAGCGACGCGGCGTACTTGCCAGGAATTTATGTGGATTATTTGTATAGTCTCGATATGGACGCGGGCGTGAAGTTGATCCGCGAGGCCGGCGGCCAAGCGATTTTGGCGCATTGGCCGACGATTAAGCGCAAGATCAACGCCGAGATGGTTGAGGGCTTCTTGCG
>JAQGHG010000003.1 GCA_028288925.1 Patescibacteria group bacterium
GCGCTCTAACAAAAAACTCCGCCGGTCGCGGTCCAGCTCACTAAACACATCGTCGAGCAACAGCACCGGCCGGATACCCGTCTGCTCCTGCGCGTAGGTCAGCTCCGCCAGCTTCATCGCTAGCACCACCGTCCGCACCTCGCCCCGCGACGCCACCGCCGAAATGTCGTTATTCTTAAACCGCACCTTAAAGTCCTCACGGTGCGGCCCGATCGTAGTGAAGCCCGCGCCCAAGTCGCGCGTCAGATTGCGTGTGAGCGCCTCTACGAACTCTTCAGCATACACACCGGCCACGCTTGGTACGTAGACTAGCTCAAGCGCCTCCCGTTTGCCCGCGATATCGCCATACAAGAGGGGAATGGCTTCATTCAGCGAACCCAGCAACGTCTGCCGCCGCGCGTGCACCTCTATGGCCAGCTCGGCAAACTTCATATCCCAAGCAAACATCTGCTCCTGTATGCGCCCAATTTCAAAACCGTCCAATAGCGCGTTGCGTTGCTTGAGCACCCGCCGGTATTGCTGCAGGGTCTTCAGATACCCCCGGTCCGTCTGGCACAACAAAAAATCCAAATACCGCCGCCGCCCCTCCGGCGAGCCGCTCACCAGCTCGAGATCCGTCGGCTCAAACAACACCACTTGAATCTGACCCACATGCCCCACCAGCGTCCGGCGTGTACCGTCATGGGTAATGCGCTTCTCCATACCACCGCCTGCCACGCTCAACCCCAGCGCGTACTCCGCCTCGTCCGTATGCGCCACCAGCCGGAAAAAATCCTGCTCGTGCCGGATCAGATCCCGGTCCTTCGCTCGAAAGCTCTTAGTCGACGCCAACACATACAAACTCTCCAGCAAGTTGGTCTTCCCGCTGGCGTTCGGTCCCACCACCAACGTCACATCCGGATGCAGCTCAAACGCCGCCCCCTCGTAGGAGCGGAAGTTTGTTAGCTCCAGTTTCTCGATCTTCATAGCCCTATTGTATCTGATTTGCCTGTACGCTCGCGAACCCCTATCACCAGCCTCATCGATAAATCCCTGATTCGCCCTTTATCACGAATTGACTAAATTGTATTTAAGTTACATACTAGTATAGTACCCTGTATGCACCTACGAAAGGATCTCATTTGAGACTCCTCATGATACCCGTCGCCGCTATGGCCTGTGTGAGCCTCCTCGCCGGTTGCGGTACCCAGGACGCCACAACTCCGTCCAGGGCCGTATCCGCAGTCCCAGCTACCACAACGACCGCCGCCCCCGAACCCCTTGGCATCGTGGGCGGCCTGCCCAGCCCAAACGATCCCGAAGCCAACGGCTTCAAAGGTCCCAAGGCCGACCAGCGCCCTCCGATCCCCAGACTCAACCAGTTCGGCACCATCCGCCGGGCCGGCCTGCTGGCCGTCTGGTCGGTACCCGAAAGCCCACTGAAGTTCTGGGCGAAAGCTTCAGACCCCCCTGAGCACCCCACGCCACTGATGTTCGAATCCAAGACCCCCGCGGGTCAACCGATCCGGTGCACCACTTCCAACGGCTCCCTAACCGTAGGAGCAATCTCAGGCAGCGCCGAAGGCGGCAGCATGGGAGAACGCTCGCATACACCAGGAAAACCCTACCTGCAAACCATCGCCACCGGCTCCGGGCAGATCGTGATCACCTGTGTGGCCACCTAACGCCACCAACGAGAACGCCACCGGGCTCTCATTGGTGGCGTTCTCGCGTCTATCGATTACGGCATACGTCTTGGCCATTAGGGGTACCTCCCTAGGTACGCAGCGGCATCACAATATGAATATAATCATCACTCGCATTCTCGCCAGCGGGAGACAGCACGCACGGGTTCAACTTGCCGCTAATCGCGAACGTCACCACCGGCGACTTCATCACCCCCAAGGCATCGGTAAGGTACCGGGCATTCAGCGAAATTTCGCCGTCATCACCCGAAACTTCACACTCAGCCTTCGAAGTATTACCGCCCACCTCCGAATCGCTCGACACCACGCTCACTTCACCCTCGGCCCGAATATCCACCTTGATACTCCCGGCACTCTCCCGGGCAAACAAGCTCGCCACCTTAGTGATCCGCGAAAATTCCGCCGTCTCGATATCAAACGAAGTCTCGGCGTTCTCGGGGATAATCTGCCGGTAATTCGGAAATTGCCCCTCGATCAGCCGCGACACCAGTTCCACGTCGGCTATCCGGAACATTACCTGGCCTTCGTCCAAATACACCTCCACATCGCCCTCCGCCTCACCTAGAAGCCGTACCAGCTCCTGCATGGTCCGGGCCGGTATAATGGCCGAAAACGCTTGTGGCGCGTCTCCTGGAAGCTCTATGCGCTTCTCAGCTAGTCTGTACGAGTCGGTAGCTACGAGAAACAACGTGTTGTCCTCTGTGTACAGATACACCCCCGCCAATACGGGCCGGGCCTCATCCGCCGAAGCCGCGATCACTACTTGGACCAAAGCTTCTTTCATAATGCCGGCATCAAGCGTCAATACCGGATCGTTGCTAATGGTTGGAATCAGCGGAAATTCATCAGCCGCGATCCCATTGATTTTCGATTCATAATGCGGGCTCTTCACGGTCAGTACATTATCGGTAGCGGCAAGTTCAATAGCGCCATGCGGCAAATTCGACACGAACTCCGAAAACAACCGGGCCGGAACCGTCAGCGATCCCTGGCTCTCCACCTTCGAACCAATCCAATAATTAATACCAATCTCAAGATTAGTCGCCGACAACCTCAGCCGGTTGCCATCAGTCGCTAATAAGACATTGGAAAGGACAGGGAGACTGCTGCGAGAGGAAACCACTCTACCTACACTACCCAGAGCCCTAGATAGATTTTCCTGCGTTAGGCTTAGTTTCACTTTTCCTCCCCTTATCCACGTTTCTTCATTATACAGATATTAATTAAAAATAATCGTAATCATAATAAGCGCTGTGGATACTGGGTAAAACTCCAATTTTGGCTTAAGCGCTAAGTAAAAACCATTCCCCGGTCGTTGGATAACCTGTGTGGTCAAGTGGGGGCGTTCCGTGGAGAGAATGGGGGAAACCGCTTTTGCCTGTCTCCGGTGGTGTTCAAAAAGCTTATGCATTAACAGGCCGTCCCCAGCTTTTACCCACCGCTTGTCCCCAAGTCTGTGCACAATAATTGTTCGCTAAATACCCGCCGCCGCGTTCATCCGCTCGCGAATCGCCTGAACATCCGACCGCAGATTATCATCCACCTCAATCAGCTTCTCGATTTTCTGTACCGAGTGCATGGCCGTAGTATGATCGCGTCCGCCGACCGCCGCCGCGATCTTGGGGAAGCTCAAATCCATGTCGTGGCGCATCAGATACATCGTGATCTGTCGCGGCACTACGATCTCTTTGTCACGCTTGGGACCACAAATATCCGCCACCGGCAGGTCGTAGTAGCCCGCTACCCGCTCCAGAATCGATTTGGGCGACAGCGGCTTGAGCTTGGGCCGCGCCGCCGCCTCCGACGCCAGTAGCTGCTGTACGCGCGCCAAGGTCAGCTCACCACCCCGGTGCTCACCCTCGGCCAGCACTTTCGTAAGTGTGCCTTCCAGCTCGCGCACGTTGCTCTGGGCGTGCCGCGCGATGTAGTCAATCACATCCAGCGGCAGCATAATGCCCTGCGCTTGAGCTTTGCTCTGGATGATCGCCAGCCGCGTCTCCAGATCCGGCGCCTGGATATCCACCGTGATTCCCATGGCAAACCGCGACCGCAGCCGGTCTTCCAGCTGCATCAGCTGTTGAGGTGGTTTATCGCTCGAGATAATAATCTGCTTATTGGATTGGTGCAGGGCATTGAAGGTATGGAAGAACTCGTCCTGCGTCTTCTCCTTGCCGGCTAAAAACTGCATATCATCAATGATCAGCACGTCCACGTTCCGGTACTTATCGGTAAAGGCCGAGTTTTTCTTCTTTTGAATGGCGTTAATGAATTCGTTCGTGAACGATTCAATCGATACATACTCGATGCGCTTCGAGTGGTCCCGCCGCAAAATCTCATTGCCCACCGCCTGCATGAGGTGAGTCTTGCCCAGGCCGACCCCGCCATAAATAAAGAGGGGATTGTACTTGGTGCCCGGGCTCTTGGCCACCGCCTGGCACGCCGCGTGGGCGAAGTCGTTCGACGAGCCCACCACAAAGCTCTCGAAGGTATAACGCGGATTGAGGTTCGAGTGGCTCGGCGGAGCGGTCGGCAGCGCCGTCTGCTCGCTCTTGCGCCGCACCTCGGGCCGTTTGGCCGTCCCTCCGGAATGCGCCGCCGGCGCGGTGCCGGGCGTCGGTGTGCCCTGTGCCTTGCCTACCACTTTGTACTCTACGGTGTGAATAGTATTGTCGAGCCGGGCCAGAATAGCCTTAATATCGGTGTGATAATGCTTCTCTAAGCGCTGCTTATTAAAAATATTCGGCACGCCCACTACTATGTGGCCGTCACTATTGGAAATAACGTACGTCGGCTTGAGCCATGTCTTGTAATGGGCCCCGGATACACTTAGCTCCAGTTCCCCAAGGACAGACTGCCACAGCCCCTTCATATCTTGCATTCACCACTCCTAACGGTCTCCCTATGATAAAGAGCATGAGCCTTTTCCACAACGGTGACATGTACCCCCATTTGATGGTCCGACTTATACACAGAAACCGAACAACAACAGATAGGGCAACAGTGGAAAACCCTTGGTTTGTTTGGGGATAAGAATGGGGGAAAGACTGGGGAAGAAGTTGTGGACAGAGACCGCCTAGGCGGTTAATCTGCTCCCTATGGCTTCGATCGAACGAAGCCGGAACCTTCTCATGACAGGAGATAATCGTGCGGTCTTCACTCGAGCGTAGCCTTTGGTATCTGCTTGTGTTCAGGGCAGTGCAGTATAGCAACATCTATACGCCCTTTCTCATCTACTTCCTGCTTTCCGAGTCATTCACGCAGTTCCGGGCTTTCCAGGTAGCGTACCTAGCGCTGGCCTCCATGGGGGTGTTCCAGGTGCACACAGGGTATCTGGCCGACCGACTAGGCCGCAAACGGGTTCTCCTCCTGGGCTGCATGCTTACCATAGTTGGTTTGGCTATGTATGCCACTACCAACACCTTCGGTCCCTGGGTTCTCGTGGGGGCCGTGGTGGCTGGGTTGGGCTGGAGCTGCCAGGACGGTGCCGAGATGGCCATAGCCAACGACATCTGCCTCGTTCTAACCGCCGACAAACCGGAAACCTGGAAGAAGGTCAGGGAGCGATTCGAGCTCAGGGCCACTACTGGTGCCATTAGCGTGGGACTGGTCGTCGGAGGCCTCATCGGCGCGACCCTCATATCAACACTGGGGCTACGAAGTACGCTGTGGGCTCAGGTGGCCGCGTACACCGTAGGATTCTTGCTGGCCTGCCTAGTGAAAGAGCCGGGCGTATCGGGGAAGTCAAAGGTGGCAAGCTTGTCCCAGATTCTCAAAGGGGTGTGGCGGCATCCTCGCCTCATGGCTATCCTCGCTTTCTCGGTGGCCATGGGGACCCTTGCTTCCGGAGCGACCAAAGTAGTCCCGCTATACTACACCCAGATCCAAATCGGGGACCGGCACCTTGGCATCGGGTCATACCCCTTTGCGTGGGTTGGCCTCGTGGGGTCGGGTCTGGTCTTTCAGGTGGTGGCCAAACGCCACAGTCACCGGTTTGGCCGGACCACCGGGCTGGCTGTGTTGGCGATGCTTGGCGTCGCCACATATGCCGCAATGGCCAGCTCGGTCTCGCTAGTGGGGCTAGCTTCCATGCTGGTGTTGTTCTTCATCGGCCCCATGTGTCTGCCCCAAATGAACGTCCGGGTGGCGCAGCTCGTCGACTCCACCCAGCAGGCCACGGTGTCGTCGCTCCGGCGACTCCTGGCGTTGCTAGCAATGGCTGGGACCGGCCTGTTTAGCGGCTGGGTCGTCGACGCTCATGGCGTAGCCGCCGGCCTCTGGGTGACGGGGCTTGTCTGCGGAGCATTCACCGGCCTGGCCATCGTTGCACTGGCGGTCACCGGCAAGGGCATCTCTACCGAAGAGCCCGATGAGTAGGCCCACGACACCATCTCCGTCTGAAGCGGTCCCGATCCCTTTTCTACCAGGGGATCGGGACCGTTCACCAATCTAGGCTTTAATTATTAAAGGGTGGAGCGCAGAACCTCCAATTTCCTTAGCAAGCGCCAGACAGGACAACAGCTAGTAATTCGCAACGAGGACGAGTTCGTGAGCAAGGTAGTTGGGGGGTTCGCAGCCAAAAGCAAAAGGGTACCCAAAGCGAGATGCATGAATCACCCCCATATCCGTTGACTAATCCCCCCAGATAACGTACACTACCGAAGTTATGTCGAAGCGAACTTATCAGCCAAAGAAACGCCGCCGCCAGCGTGTCCACGGGTTCATCAGCCGTATGGCTAGTCGTGCCGGCCGCCTCGTCCTGAAGCGCCGCCGCCTCAAGGGACGCGTCCGCGTCGCCATCTAGGCATGCTTGCCCGTCCCAATCGCCTCCGCAAAGCCCCCGAAATCGTACGCGTCTACAAAAAAGGCGCCTATGGCGGTGCTAGCGGAGTGCTTTCGGTTAAGGCGGCTCCGAGCGGCCGCGGCCAGTCCCGCGCCGTGGTAGTGGTGGGCAAAAAGGTCAGCAAGCGCGCGGTCATCCGCAACCGCCTGCGTCGCCGCCTCGCCGCCGATCTCTACCAGAGGTGGGCGACAGTCCGGCCCGGTTACGATATAGTAATAACTGTCCATTCGGATGTTAGCGATGTGCCCGCCGCCCAACTGAGCGCGCACCTCACCCAAGCGCTTACCCGCGTAAACCTCATCTGAAGCTAATACTATGGAGCTAAAGCCTTCCCATGTTTAATACGGTACTAGTCCAGCCAATCTTCAACCTGTTGGCCGTTATCTACGCCTTCGTTCACGACTTTGGCTTCGCCATTGTCATTCTCACCATCATTATCCGAGGACTGCTGTGGCCGCTCGTTACGCGCCAGTTGCATTCCCAGCGCGCGTTGCAGGAACTTCAGCCCGAACTCAAGCGCATCAAATCGCAGGCCAACGGCGACAAGCAGCTCGAAGGCAAGCTCACCATGGAGCTCTACAAAGAGCGCGAGATCAACCCCTTTGCGTCGTTCCTGCCGCTTATCATTCAGCTACCCATCTTCTTCGCGCTCTTCATCGTACTGCGCGATATCGTCAAACCCAACGAAATCGCCAAGCTGGCCTACGAGCCGGTCAAGCAGCTGGGGCCGATCGCCGACATTATCGCCCACAAGACCGCCTTTCACCCCACACTGCTGGGCGTAATCGACCTCACCAAGGCCTCGCCCGTACTAGCCGTGGTGGCTGGTCTTGCCCAATTCGTTCAGACCAAGCAGATTACCCCCAAGCATGTGGAAAAAGACTCCCAGGCCCAAATGATGGCCGGCATGACCTATATTTTCCCCGCTCTTACCTTCTTCATCGGCCTCTCGCTGCCCTCAGCTCTGCCGCTCTACTGGTCGGCCGCCAGCCTTATGGCTATCCTGCAACAATATCTCGTCTTACAACGTGACGTGCGCGAACTCGAAGAGGGCACGCCCGAACCTACTCTCAGACCAGCTAAGTCCCAGCCGAAACTTCCCGGCAAGGTTAAAGCTAAAGGGAGATGATCGATGAACGACACTACATTAGTTGCCAAACAGCGCCTAGAGGAGCTGGTTTCGTTTTTTGGCGCCAACGTTGACGTCGAGGCCGAGCTCACCGAAGACGGCATCGAACTCAACATCGTCAGCTCGGCCGTCAGCCCGCGCCTCATCGGCCACCGCGGCGAGACCCTCCGTGCCATCGAATTTCTGCTCAACCAGATGATCAAGCGCCACGACGGCGCCGCACCGCGCATCCTCGTCGACATAGCCGGCTACAAACAAGCCCGCCGCAATTCGCTGCAGGAGCTGGCCCAAGAAATCGCCGCGCGCGTCAAAGAATCCGGCGCCGAAGAAGAGCTCAAGCCCATGAACCCGGCCGAACGCCGCATCGTCCACATGGTCCTGCGCGAGATCGAAGGCGTCGATACCGAGTCACGCGGCGAAGACCGCGACCGCCGCATCGTCGTCAAACCGGCTAACTAGGCTTTTCCGGCCCGGCGGTACGCCTCGAGCGTTTGCTCGGCCGTCTCACGCCACGAGAACTGCTTGAGATGCGCGTAACCGGCCTTCTGCAACCGTTCGCGCTCCGTTGGGTCATCCAGCAATGCCCTCATCTTTGCTGCCAAATCTTGCGCGTCGTGAGGATCAAAATACACGGCCGCCTCACCGTATATTTCCGGCAGACAACTCGCCCGGGCCGAGACCACCGGCGCTCCTTGGCTCATTGCCTCGAGCCCCTGCAGGCCAAAGCCCTCGGACAGCGATGGGTTAACATACAGGGTAGCGTGTTGGCAAAGCGCCACCAGCTCGCCGTCGGTGAAAAAACCGCTAAACACTATCCTATCACCCAACCCCAATTGATCTACCCGTTTCTTCAACTCCTCTCCAAAAAAGCCCATTTGGCCGCCCAAGAGCATCTTCAGCTTAGGATACGCTTCCGCCAGCACCGCGAAAGCCTCTACCAACAACCCCACGTTCTTGTAGGGATAATAATTGCCCCAATAAAGGATATAATCGTTGCCTAATCCAAACTTCTCAATCGGCGCCGGCTTAGCCAGGTTTGGATCAGACGCTAACCACGTAACGGTTATTCGCTCCCTTGTTGCCCCAAACCGCTCGATCATCTGATCGGCTACATATTGAGTGACGGTGTTAACGCCGGTAGCGTGCGTCACATTATGCCCTAAAATCAGCCGAAAGGGGATACGCTTCAAGCCCCGCAGCCACCGCGCTAGGCCGGAGCCCCGGCTCGTATCATAATCCAGCAGCGTCAGATCGTGCACCGTCACTACGCGGCGGCCCCCGTACAGCACCGGCCCATTGGGGGTGGTAAAGTGCACTACATCCGGCTTCAGCCGCCGAATAACACCCGGCAATCGCAGCTGCTCGCCGAGGCTGTAGGGGTCAATATCGGCTTCCACGATGCGAAAATTCGCCGCCGTGGGCTTCCACAGTTTCCGGTCGGCCGGCCGCATGAGCACCACATATTCGTTCTCGTGGTCGATCTGCTCCAGGTTATCGAGCAGCGCCTTGGTGTAGCGGCCTACACCGGTCCAGTAGAGCATGCGGGCGTCGATGACGATTCTCATTGGTGGTTCTCTCCACCAAAGATATTGGAAACCGACTTATCACGGAAAACCGCGTCTACGGCCACCGCCATGAGTGGCGCGATTGAAAGCACCTCAAGTTTAGCCATCCGGCGTCCCTCGCCCATAGGCAGCGTATCCGTCACTATCACACGGTCGATAGGTGCTTTTTCCAGCCGTTCGCGTGCCGGGTCTGAAAGCACGCCGTGAGTGGCCAATACATAAACCTCAGCGGCCCCGTGCTGCTTAAGCTGCTCGGCCGCCGCGCATACCGTTCCAGCCGTGTCGATCATGTCGTCGATCACCACGCAGCGCCGACCCACCACATCACCCACCACATCGCGCGCCTCCGACGTGTTGGCCTTGGTGTGCGATCGTACCTTGTGCACAATCGCCAAATCCGAACCCAATTGCTGGGTATATCGCTCGGCCGTTTTTACCCGTCCGGCGTCCGGAGAGACGATCACTACATCGCTCCCGAGCTGTTTCTTGATGTAGTCGCTCAGCAGCGGCATGGCGGTTAGGTGGTCGAACGGCCCATCGAAGAAGCCCTGAATCTGGCCGGAATGTAGATCGACGCTCAACATCCGGTCGGCCCCGGCCGCAGTCAAAATATCTACTATCAGCTTGGCTGTTATCGGCTCCCGCCCGGCCGACTTCCGGTCCTGCCGCGCATACCCAAAGAACGGGCACACCGCCGTGATCCGCCGCGCCGAAGCCCGCTTGGCGGCATCAATAATAATTGCATGCTCCATAATCGCGTCGTTTACGGGCCGGTCATGCGTCTGAAACACGAACACGTCCGCACCCCGCACCGATTCCCCGATCTGGCACTTAATCTCGCCATTTGCGAACCGTTCCAGCGTTATTTGCCCGACCTCCGTCCCTAGCTTTTTCGCTACCGCCCTCGGCAACGCCGCGTTACAGCTGCCACTTAAGATCTCTAATCGCTTCTCAGTAGTAATAACGTCCATGCTCGGATCATAACATGTGTCAAACCGCCGTGGCGCTCATTTGGACCCTTTCATCAGACCCATCCGCACAAACCGCAGGCGTTGCAGCGGCGGCAGCTGGTGGTACAGCTTGCGGTCAATCTGCGTCGGCGCCACCTTACGGCCGCGCTGAATCCGCCACCGGTCAGCCAGTATGTTCGGCAGATGCGCCAGGGCGGTCGCATTGGCCTTCACATTCGATGCTAGCAAACCGCGCTTGGCATCGCTCACCAGCATCATGCCCCAGCTTGCCCAAAACCGCGGCAAATACTTCCAATACAACCGGCCCGGCATATTCTTGGTGTAGATATAAGCAAAGTTCTTTACGGTATGATACCGTGCAAACGCGCTCGGCCGGTCGTGACCTTCGGTCTGCGGCTTGGGCTTGCGGACGGCTTCATCGTCCTCATAATTATCGATGCGCGAGCTCGTACCGCCGATGTAGTGACGCACCGTGGCCCGGGGCTCATAAACCACTCTCCAGGCAGCCAGCTGCGCCCGAAAGCTAATGTCCACATCCTCGAAGTAAGCGAAAAATCGCTCGTCGAACAGCCCGATCTCCCGCAACATCTCGGCTCGGTACAGGCTAGCGCCACCCGAAGCCGAAAAAATCTCACGCTGCTCCGGCCCGTCGTACTGTCCTGTGTCCACCTCGCCTCGCCCCCGTGGAAAGGCAAAGCCCCAGGTAGAATAAAAATCCCCCGTAGAATCCAGCCGTTTGCCGTCTTGGGTGAGGATTTTGGCCGCTACCATACCGGCCTTGGGCTGAGCTTCCATCGCCGCCACGAGCCGCTCCAGCCAGTGCTTGTCGGCCACGGCGTCATTATTAAGCAGGGCGATACAATCAGCGCCCTGCTCGAGCGCCGGCCGTATCCCCCGGTTTACCCCGCCGGCGAAGCCCGCGTTATTGGGAAACTCCAAGAGTCGCACGTCGGGAAACTTCACGCGTACGATGTCGTTTGAGCCGTCTACAGAGCCATTATCCACCACAATCACCTGGTGCTCTTGCGTCTGCTCGCGCAGCGCTTCCAGACAATCCTCGATCAGATCAATGCCGTTCCAGTTAGGAATTACGACCGTGACGTTCATTATTTACGCCGCTTTGGAACCAACGCGTTCTTGGTAGCTCTCAGAGTCAGCGCCAATCGGTAGCTGCGGGACCCCAAAATATCATCCAACTGGTTGCGAAGACGGGCGATCTCTCGGTCCTTATCGGCCAGCATTTCTACCTGAGATCGTATAGCTTCGACCCTCGAAAGTACCGGCTCACTCCCATAGATAAGCTCGTGCATGGTGATGGCCACGTTATTAATCCACTGCCGCAGCACCTCTAGATCAACCGGTTGTTCGATATCGCTCCGCACCGGCGCCCTACCTTCTTTGACAGCAAAATAAATGCGCCGGTAGCTTGGCTCCTGGCTGTCACCCACATTTGATAAATTCTGGTTATAATAACGGTTTAAATTACTAATCCGCTCCGGCGCTTTCACCGAATCAGCTAGAAAAATAAGATTCTGCATCGCCGTCCAGAGCAAAATATTATTGCTGTTGTAGGTCTGGTAGGCGATCTTGTTTTCGTTAAAAAATTGCTCAATCTCCGTCTGCTTTGGCAAACCGTTGTCGATGTGTTCTTTGAGCCAGCGGTGCTCATTACCGGTAATCTTCTTGTAGTAGCCATTTAACTCCCGCTCAGCCTCTCCTACGAACTCAGTGTCAAACGGAGCCGCCACGAGGACATAAGACTTGGCTACCCGGTTAACTTCGTTCAGAAATCGCTGCCGATCGGGCGCCGGTATATGCTCAAACACATCAAAGCATGTAACGATATCGTACGATTTATCACCAAACGGCAGGTCGAGCGCACTCGCCTTGGTGTACCCTGGCCCCTCGATATCATAGAGATCGACGACCATCACCTCGTCATTAGGAAAAAACTGGCGGGTCTTACCATTATTGCCGCCAACATCCAGAATTTTCAGGCGGCGCTTGGACCGGACCGACTCTATAAGCCGCTTGGCCTGATACTGGCGGCTAAACTGGTCAAACGCCAGCTCGTACAATTCCTTGTTGGGCACAAATGGGTCGCGCGCCTTCACTTCTTGGTCCGCCATTCGCCAAATAATGCCATATTACCGAACGTTCGTTTAAGTCCTCCAACGGCAAACGAGAAGCCCTTATCTATGTAGTCAAACGTCTCGGCTCCCTTTTTATCAAACAAAGCCACTGTTGCTGTGTAGGTGCCTTCCGTTAAGGGTAGCTTATCCACGGTAAACTCAATAAAACGCTCGCCACTTTGGATCTTAACTCCGTCGCTGTTGGGCCCGGCTACGTGAGTTCCGTCGGCCTGATACAGGGCCAGCCCTACCAGCAGCGGCACGTCTAACTTTGTCGGCTCAAGCTCTACGCGCAACGTCATTGGCTCGCCCGTTGTGAGAATCCTGTTCGGCTTACCAGTTCCATCCAGGAATTCCACCGTCCGCACCTTCACCCGCTCGGTACCCCAGCGGTTCCGCTCATTCAGCTGCTCCATCTCGTCCAGGTCATTTTGAGCATTCAACCGGTTGTAGAGGTCACTGGCCTGGTCGGGACCGGTGAGCGCCAGTTTCTTGCCCTCGGACATCACCAATACGCGGTCGCAAAACTCTTGCACATTCGCCATGTCGTGCGTCACGAAGACGATCGTGGTGCCCTTCTTCTTGAGACGGCGGAAGACATCAAAGCACTTCTTCTGGAACGACGAGTCGCCCACGGCCAGTACCTCGTCCACCAACAGAATCTCCGATTGGGCTTGGATAGCGATCGAAAACGCCAGCCGCACCTGCATGCCCGACGAAAAGTTCTTCAGCTTCTGATCGACAAACTCCTCGAGCTCAGCAAAACCGATAATGTCATCAAACTTAGCTGCGATCTCCTTACGGTTCAGGCCCAAGATAGCCCCATTCAAAAATACGTTATCACGGGCCGTCAGTTCAGGATTAAAGCCCACGCCCAACTCAATGAAGGGGGAGAGCGAGCCATTGATACGCACAGAACCTTTGGTCGGTACATAAATGCCTGCCAACATCTTGAGCAGCGTACTTTTACCGCAACCATTACGACCCACAATCCCAAAGAACTCGCCCCGCCGTACCTCGAAGTTGATATCCTCCACGGCCTTAAACTGGCTGTACCGGCGTTTAGTAAAAATATGCAGTGCATTCTGTTTGAGGCTGCTGTAGCGCTCATGGGGTAGCTTAAATGTCTTACTCACGCCGCTTACGGCAATAGCGATATCTCGGGCCATTTAAACGTCCTCCGCAAAGTGGCTGGCGGCCCGTTCAAAGTACCAATAACCAAGCACTACCAGGAGAATGGGAATCGCGTACGGAACAAACCGCAACACGCTATGGACAGAATCAAATGTGGTAATCGTAGCCGGACTTATGAGTAGTTTACGGGTGTCCTGAATGATCTGAGTAATCGGGCTCAGCGTGAGGACCTGCAAAAAGCGATGGGGGACAATGTTGAGCGGGAAAATAATAGCACTGGCGTAAAACAGCAATTGCAGCGCCACTTCCCAAATGTAGGCAAAATCCCGGAACTTAACATACAGTGCCGCCAGAAACAGCGAAATTCCCAAGGACAACAGATACAATTCGGCGGTCAAAACCAAGAAGCCGAGAATCTCGAGCGGCGTGGGGAAGATCCGCGCCACCAGCATAAAGACCACAATGATCAGCAGATTCAAAACCAAGGTGATCAGAGCGCTCAGGCTGTTTGAAAACAAAATCACAATCCGCGGAAAGTAAACCTTGCGGATGAGGTCGCCCTTGTCTACGATCGACCGCATCGCGTTATTGGTCGATTCCGCGAAATAGTTCCACAGTACGATGCCGAGCAAGAGGTAGACGGGGTAATTGGGAATATCCGAACCGATCCGCACAAATACACTAAATACCAGATACAACACGCCAAAAATCGCCAATGGCTTCATCAGCGACCACAAATAACCAAACACCGACCCCTGGTATTTGAGCTTGAAGTCCGTCACGGCAAGCTCGCGCACCATACTCCAGTAGTTGCGGTTGGTATTTAATTCTACTTTTGGTGTATTTCCGAGGAATGGCATATTTAGCATAGTAACGATATTATCTTAACATAGGCAAAGCCAATTAAGCGCCTGTGCAATCTGGAAGTGAAGCTCAACATTATGATCCGCCGTATCGTCAAACAAGTATTTCCGCCCGGTACCAAACGCCATACCCTCATCAAACGCCATATCGAACCATTACTGTTTCGCGCCGGCTACCGCCCGGCACCCAGAGCCGACCTCAGCTACGGCGACTGGGTGCGCCTCGTAGAGCCTCAGACGATCAGCCCGGTCGAGAAATACGCTTACCGGCCTCTCGTTAGCATCATCGTTCCGGCCTATAACACGCCGGACAAGTATTTGCACCCGCTGCTGGACTCAGTCATCGGCCAGACTTACGACAACTGGGAACTCGTCCTCGTGGAGGGGTCTCCCGACCCCGAGCGCGCGGCCGCCATCCACACCGCGTCTCTGCGCGACCCACGTATTCGCCTCATCAAACTGGGCGAAAACCGCGGCATTGTAGCCAATACCAATGCCGGCATCGATCAGGCCAAGGGCGACTACATCGCCTTCCTGGACCATGATGACATGCTGGCGCCCTTCGCGCTCAACGAAGTCGTGCGCGTCCTCCAGGACCAGCCCGACGTGGACTGGTTTTACTCCGACGAAGACAAACTCTCCGACGACGGCAAGGAGCGTCACCCCTTTCTCTTCAAGCCCGACTGGTCGCCCGATCTCTTCATGAACGTCAATTATGTGACGCACTTCACCGTCGTGCGCGCGAGCTTGGTGCGCAAGATCGGCGGCTTGCGCACCGATTACGACGGCGTACAGGACTTTGACTTTGCTTTGCGCTTACTAGACCACAACCCCAAGATCCACCATGTCGCCAAAATCCTCTACCACTGGCGCTATGCCGACGGCTCTACTGCCGTCCACCCCAAGCTCAAGGCCAAGGTCGAACTAGCCGGCGTCAAGGCGCTCAATGAATACCTTCAGCGCAACCATATCGACGCCGTGGCGGAGGGCGTGCCGGATGCCCCCACCAACTATCACGTCAAATACGCCACTCCCGGCAACCCCAAGGCCTCACTCATCATCCCCTTCAAAGATAAGTCCGAAGTCACTAAGGTGATGATCGACAGCGTATTGGCCAAAACTACCTACGCCAACTACGAGATCATACTGCTCGACAATCGCAGCGATGAGCCCGAAACGGCCACCTACCTGAAGTCGCTGAAGGGCGAGAAGCGCATCAAGGTCTTCGCCTACGACCAGCCGTTTAATTGGTCGGCCGTCAACAACTTCGGCCGCCGTCACGCTACCGGCGAAGTCATGGTCTTCCTCAACAACGACATGGAGATCATTACGCCGGAATGGCTCGACGAGCTCGTTGGGGTGGCGCTACAGCCACAGGTAGGGGCGGTAGGAGCTTTGCTGCAGTATCCGACCAAACCCGCCACCATCCAGCACGCCGGCGTGGTGCTGGGGCTGTTTGGAGTGGCCGGCCACATCTTCCGCGGCCTCACCACCGGCAATTTCACCTACTTCGGCCTGGCGGACTGGCCGCGCAACTATCTGGCCGTCACCGGCGCCTGCATCGCCGTTACCGCCGCCAAATTCGACCAAGTCAAAGGCTTCGACGAAAACTTCATTACGGCCGGCTCCGATGTCCGTTTTGGATTAGCCCTGTACGAAGCCGGTTATCGCAACGTATACTGGCCCTTTGCCCGGCTTATTCACCACGAAAACGTTTCCGTCGGCGTCTACAATGAGCGCAACGACAACCAGCACGACTATAATGAATCAATGAAGTACTACCGCCCCTACTTGGAGCGCGGCGACCCTTACTTTAACCCCAACCTTGAGCTCCTCGATCCTCAGGCTGAACAAATCAAACTCGGAGGCTTACATTGAGACTTAAACACCGCCTGGAAAAGGCCCGCCATTCACTCGTTAACGAAGGTCCTGTCGTCTTTTCGAAAAAACTCGTTAAATTCGTGCCTTGGGCCGCCCGCCGCACCTACGCCAAAGCATCCCCCTATCTGCCGGAATCAATCCGGGCGCGCGGCATCAAATATAACGACCAGTATCAATTCCTCTCCAGCCCGATATTCCAGATAAGTTCCGAAGATATCGCCCGCAGCAAGGCTGTGCAAGAGCAGCCCAAGCCTGAGCGTATTGCTACAGCCACCTGGTTCGTGCCCTATTTTGACCACCTACACTTCGGTGGCAACTACACCATCTTCCGGTTCATGAATGGTATGGCAGAGAAGGGCGTTAAGCCCCGCATTGTTATTTATGATCGCCCGCTCTTTGATCACAAGGCCATGAAAGCTGACATTGCGCGCAATTTTCCGGCACTCAAAGATGCCGAACTCAAGGTTATCGATCTTACGAAGGATCGCATCGAAGACCTCCCTCCCACCGACATTGCCTTCTGTACCATCTGGATGTCGGCCTACTGCCTCCTACGGTTTAACCAAACCAAGCGAAAATATTACTTCGCTCAAGACTATGAGCCCCTCTTTTACGAAGGGGGCGCCACCTACGCGCTGGCCGAGTCCACTTACCGGTTCGGCTTCTACGGCGTCGTCAACACCCCGGGCCTCTTGCGGGCCATTCATCAGCGCCACGGCATGGAAGGTATCAGCTTTGTGCCCGCCGTCGATGCGCGGTATTTCCCGCCGGAGCAGCCGCGCCACAATAAGCAGGTCAAAATCTTCTTTTACGCCCGGCCGGGCGCTCCCCGCAACGCTTTCGAGCTCGGCGTGCTCATTATTCAGAAACTCATCCAGCAATACGGCGACCGGATCGAAATCGTCACCGCCGGCGCGGCCTGGAAAGAGCGCGAGTATGGGCTACAGGGCCTCATCACCAACCTCGGCCGTCTTGGCAGCATCGACGAAGTCGCCAAGCTCTACCGCACCTGCGACATCGGCTTCGTCTATATGCTCTCCAAGCACCCCTCGTACCAGCCGTTTGAGTTCATGGCCTCCGGTGTAGCGACCGTCACCAACAACAACGAAGACAACCTCTGGTTCCTCAAGGACGGAACCAACTGCCTCATCGCCGAGCCGTCGCCGGCCGCCATGGCCGAAAAAATCGGCTGGCTCATCGACGACGAAGCCCTCCGCTCAAAAATCCAGCAAGGCGGCCACGAGTCGGTTACTTCAGACTGGCAAACTCAAATCGATATCATTTGGAACGATATCACTAAATCGCCAAGGTAGGCCATGAAGGTATTTATTTCGGGCCAAGTGGGGGATAAGGCGGTCATCCGGCGGGCTTACGCTGCTCTACGGGCAGCCGGGCACACCATCACCCACGACTGGACCATCGACGACCCCATAGCCGTCACGCTCGAGAACCGCACCGAAGCCGGCCGCCGCGCCGCCAAAGATCTCACTGGGGTAGTCGGCTGCGATGTGTACATATTATTCAGTGATAACGAGAAGCCGGGCAAGGGGATGTACGCCGAACTCGGCGCGGCCCTGGCCTTAAACGAAACCAGTGGCACGCCCAAACTCTACATCGTTGGCAAGCTTAACCACCTCTCGGTGTTCTATCTGCACCCGGCAATCTATCACCGCGGCACTATTGAAGAAGTGATAACCGAAATCACCGTCGCGAGCTAAAGCTTAAGCGTCTTCCGCAATTTGTGCCCCAAGGTAAGTGCGCCTGGCTTCATTACCACGATATCCTGGCCGTCTGCGACGCTCTGCCGGCCCGACCAATAACCATGATGGATATCTTGGTCCAATGCCATACGAGTTTTCCTTATTTGTTTTTGTGTTTTGTAATTTGACCATACCAAATAAGGACCACTTTTGTGGCCCTTATTGTGTCTATCTGGCCTTACGTAGCTATTATTCGCCGAATGGAATTCGAGTTAATAGAAACGAGTAATGATTAGCGGAATAGTAAGGAGGGAGATAAATACTATAAGAAATTTCAATATTATAAACGTATGTGATTTTCGGGAATATAAACTCGAAGCATTTAATATAGGGATCAACAGATAGGCGAATGGTATAAAATATCTGCTGTTTAATCCTATGACCGTATCAAGTCCTACGGGAGTAAACGTAAGATAAAGTAACAGTCCGATAGTCAGGGAACCCGCTAAGCATATACCTATGCAAAATAGCCTGAATGTTTTATTGATTCGAACCCTTTGTGTAGTTGCTGGTTCGTGCAATACAAGTATAAAGATCACTAAGTAATCTAGAAGAATCATCCAAAAGGGTGTATGTATGTTGAACCAGGCATTCAAGCCTACGAACTGCAATATTAGATTATCCCCGGTGGGAGAAAATAAGAATGTATGTAAAATATTTTCTAAAACTGAAAGTGGTTGGGCAAGGACATAGTGAAGCTGTAAATGCGTATCTGATCCGGGGTAAACATTAATTAATACATGAGAAATAGCCAATTGCCATAAGGCTGTTGATAAGAATGCCGGTAGAATAAATAACATCATTATTAGCATTCGTTGTTTAAGCGATTGAAATCGCACCGATGGAATTGCAAATACTAATCCGATTAATAAAAAGTAAGGTGGTTTGCACAAGCCAAGCAATAGGCAATTTATTGCAATCGCTGCTATTTCAAGTCTAGTAATTTTATTTGTTCGCGTTATAGCTCGTAATGCTTGAGATATGAAAAGAAGACTTAAACCAAAAGTGATGGCATCATTTGAACACGAAGCGGACACTACAAGCGAAAGAGGAGTTAGGCTCAACGCCACGGCGCTCCATCTCCCAATTGGGAGTAGCCGTATAGCGCAAAAAATAAGTATTAGCCAACATATGGCGGAAGCCAAACGTGCCACGTAAAGCTGCACAACCACTGAGCCAGTTATGAGGTTTGTAATAAAAATCGCGAACGACTGTGCTGTATAAGCGGCTGGTGGATAGGCCGCCGTATTTTCAAAATGAGTTGG
Organism: Patescibacteria group bacterium; assembly: GCA_028288925.1. Lineage (GTDB taxonomy): Bacteria > Patescibacteriota > Saccharimonadia > UBA4664 > UBA4664 > RYN-427. Next base: position 19,226 of record JAQGHG010000003.1, read on the forward strand.
TACAAGTCTATTATCTTTTTCTGGATATTGCAGATCTTTAAACAGAAGATTCGTTTTTAATTTTTTAGTCTCATCTAGGTACATATAGCTGTAGTGACCTTCAGTTTCGGAATACTTAATAGGAAGGTCCGCTCCTACTAGCGAAGGCAATTTGTACGCCATAATATGGCCCTGGGACAGATAAACCTCTTTGTAAAAGTGAGTGAACTCATCTGGAAATTGAAAAGGCGGAGTTGTAAATAATAAGATTAAGGTGATCGGCGCACCCACTACCAAGAAAAACATTTCAGGAGGTAGAGAAAAGAATTTATTGAGACAAGCTTTGAAGTCTTTGGCGTAGTCTTCAAGTGTTTTGGTCATCACATATCTCTCTAGTGCACTACGCCGGCGAGCCGATCGAAACAAGGTTGAGCAAGCTATCCGGAACGTCCATGACGTTGCCGCCACCACCCAGAGAATTCAGCTTGGCTTGAGTATCAACATAGTGCCGCTGGCCACCGCTCACGTAGTAGATCGCGCCACTCGACCCCTTGATGAATTGAGTAAGGTCCCGGCCCTGAGGGATGCGGTTGGTGATCAGATCAATCAGCGTCGGTAGTGAGCCGGTAGAAAGGCCGTAAGCCGAGATCGTGCCGGCCGACAAGCGGTTACGCGATCCGGTGGCCAAATACACCGTCCCGTCACCAGACTTAAAGAGCGGACCCAGTGCGCCGGCCGAAGGGTACCGGGCCGCCGTAGTGGCGTCTACAGTGATAGCGCGCTCAGCCGGCAGCCTATACGCCCCCAGATCGCCCAGTGTCGCGATTTGCAGGCTACCGGCGCCATTGTTGACGTAAATAGCATCACTGCCGGCCACCTTGTATACTCGGCCGCCCACCAGATGTGCTCCGCCGTAGGTCAGCAGCGCCTCAGTCTGAGCCGACACCTCGCCGATCATATCCAGCCGGTTACCCAGACCAAAGAAGTCGTCGAAAGTGGGGAAGCCGTACCGCTTGCCGCCCGTAGCCGTAAAGATAGCTCCCGAAGGCGAGTGCAACACCGGGCTCAGCCCCCGTACCGGCAAGCGCGATAACGCCCCCTGTGCGAAACCAACCGCACTCCCCACCGGCCAGTCGCCTTCGCGGCCGCCCAAAGAGTACCGGCCGCCCTGGTTGACGAGCCATTTGCCACCGCCTCCATCACTGGCTATCGCTGCGAACGGCGCTCCCACTGTCAGGCCGGTCGCAAAGCTATCCGGTGCATCTCCTACTGCTCGCCCGCCGGCCGCCCACGCCCCCAGCATTTCCGGGCTGTTAAAGGCATGCAATTGATCCTGGTCGAAGAGATAGATTGCTTGGCTCGGCGTAAACTTCACTACGGTATCGTTCACCATCACCACCGTGCCCACCGGCTGACTAGTGTTGAGTGAGCCCATCAGCTGCACATGGCCCCAGCCACCCAACACATCAAGTGCCGACTGGTTAAACACTGGTCGTTTTTTGCCCGCTTCGGGCTTGAACACACCATCGTTTGAAAACATCGTAGGTAGATCACCGGCGTAGCTCAACGACTCAATCACGTTTGCTGACACATTCTTAACGACGTTCGAATCGCCGCAGCTAAACGCCCAATCCGTGCAGGCCTGGCCACTCGGGACCGAGAAATGGCGGCCGCCATCAATCATGTAAATGGTCGAGCTGCCATTATCCTTTTTGGCCAGCGTCGTTAATGTCCCGTCCGAAGTAAGTCCGTCGAGATAGCTCTGGTCCACAATCGATACATTTTTGCCAATGAACCCCCATACCGCCATCATTTGTATGCTTGGTATAACGATTTTCCTGGTGCCCAAGGTCAAATATATTTGTGGCTGATCCGCGCTCTTGGCCAGAGCTAGCCGCGTAGGCCCAAACCACGAAGTAAAGTAATTGATAAAATTGTAGTTTCCATAATAGTAAGCACCACCCCGGGAGGTATAAGCGCTATCCGGTCGGTGCGGGGTGTAATTATAAAGCGCACCCGTCGCACAAGACTCCAAGTGGGTCGCCACTCCGTCGACAGCCGGCGAGTTGCCAATATGCCAGCGGGCATCGATGCTCCAGCCGGGGAGGGTGGCATTGTCGCCACAATTGCGGGCGGCCCCGGCTCGCAGCAACCGCGCTCCTAAGTGAATCTGGTTGTAAAAACCATAATACTGAGCATCACATACCGCCTGGGATTCCGGACAGCCATAACCCATAGCCGAACGATATTGGCTCGGATATGGCCAAGTGTCAGTCACCAAGCTCTGCTCTTTTTGCAATGTCACCAAAATTACCTGGGGATTGAGTCCCACCGCTTGAGCCTCATCATAAATCAGCTGGGCAGCTTTCTTGCCGGTGGTAGGGTCGGTGTAATCTTTGAGGCAGGTATAAGGCGGGGGATACTGCGCCAGACCACCTTGATGGCCCGTATCACATACGGGTACTTTGGCATTCAGAAAATTCTGGATATCTTGGGCCGACATCGTGTTTTTATTCAGAAATACCGGGTCTTCGATAACGTTTGAGTTGTAGGCCGGATCGATGGATGGCGTATTGGCAAACGCCAAAGCATGACCACCGGCGAAGAGCGCCGCCGAGGCCAGTAATAATTGAAGAAGACGTAAATATCGCAAAACCATTAACCCTTAATATTAACCAAAACGCTCACCACATTGTTTTCTACCCCGCTCGCGTCTACGGTGTAAACTTCTAAGTTGCCCTGATCCTCGCCGCCAAAAACCTGGTTAGTAAACTGCAGTTCAAAGCTATAACCGGCCGGCGCCGCCGGATTTGCCGGCACTGCAATCACGCCGCTAGCCAACTGGCCGCTCTTGCCGGCCTTCAACCGAAAGTACAGCTTGCCACTAGCAATTTTGGCCGTTCCGCTGACCTTGGTACCCGAGGTTACCGTGCCACCCTGGGCCGGCGAGGCTATGGTTACCGTGCCCGACTGGCTTGACGCTGCGCCGCTACCCGGAGTGATCGTTGGGGTCGGTGACTTACTGGGCTCCGAGGGCTCTGTGGCTTTGCCTTCCGGTGCTTTGGGGCGGTACGCATCAGTAGCGGGGTGGGTCTGAGAGTAGCGATAGTAGCTCCAGCCGCCGACAACCAAAACCGCCACCGCTACTATCGAAGTGATTAAGAGTAATTTTGTTTGTTTTAGCTTTGGCACAAACCGCCCCTTATTCACCTTAATTGTAGCATAACTATATCTGGAATCAGTTCTGGTTGGGGTAGAGAATCCCAAATACCAAACTACGAGGATCCCCTCGCCCATTCAGGGTAAGATGCCCTGTCGGATAGCTCCCAGCGGCACTCAAACGCGCCGCCAGTGGCGAAGCAGGAGCAATGCCGGCCGCATGGATGCCGAAACAATAATGCCTCCCCGCCGAGTGCTCCACCGCAGCAAATCGCACGTCGGCAAAGGAGTTGTCGCTCACCCGATGAGGCAGCTCTGCCGATCGGATGAGGTTGTGGCAACCTCCGTCGTAAAGCTCTAGCCTGTAGCCCGATATATGAGTTCGATTGTAAGTGCCCAGGTAAACCGAGAGGCCGCTCAGGTCATCTCGCGGCGAAACAAACGTCTGGCGGGCGGCCTCGCTATTCAGCACTACCAGCTGCGAACCGGCCGGAGTCAGCCCCAAGCTCACCTCGTCCGGACGATACTGCTCGACCTCGGCAGTGCACACTTGGGACCGGGGAGCCGATAAGTTGAACCCCGCCACAGGATAAAGCGGCAATGTGACGGAAGCTCCCTCCCGGGCACAGGCCTTTTGAGCGTTGGCCTTAATAGTTCCTATATCGTGCTGCATAAAGTCGCGCGCTCCGTAAGAACCTGCCTGCGCCGTAGGTACCAGCAATAGGCCGGCTAACAGCATCGGCGCAAACGGCCGCCACGCCGGCCGCAGCCGTCTCAGGCCATCGGCTGCCAGCAACACTATCGCCAGGAGAAAGACAATATTCTGACCGTAAAAAAACTGATCCGGACCGCTCCCGAAATAGCCTTTGTACAGGGCCGTAACCCCGGGCCGGGTCGCCACAAATAAACCGGTCATCAAAGCAATAGCCAATGCCATAAGCGCGTACGCCCGTCTATTTGCCTGCCGCCCAAAGTAGACTACGAGCCCGGTCAGCACCAACGCCGAACCAATAATCGTTATGTTGTTAAAGCTCTTATAGCACCAATAAATCAACGGGAACAAATAGGACCGGGCCACGCCCACCTCTACCAGCGCGCCAGGCTGAATCGGTGTATCTAGGTAACCTGGAGTTGGCGGAATCCCTTGAGTAGCTACGACGTACAACTGATAGCACACGGCCAGACCCAGGCCTACAGCGCTCCACAACGCCACATTATTGCGCCGCAGTACCCCGCGCATATGCCAAAGCTGACGTGGCCGCAAGCCATCCGCCAGTAATATCGCCGGCAAAAGTGCGTACACCGTGACGTTGGTGTAGACGCACAGCATCAAGCCGACATCAGCCAGAATAATCCGCCGGCTAGAGCGCGGTAGCGCAATACGATATAGCAAAAGCATCAGCGCGATCGGCACAAACAAAAATTTGAGGTTCCCAATCGTCCCGATCACGGCATAATCCGTCGTCGGCAGCGGCACGAATGCGATTGCTATCCCGGCCACCACCCGCCAAGCCAGGTTTATATATGGCCGCAGCAGCAGTACCGGCAAAGCCGCCGTGAAACCCAAGAAACCGTACGAAATTAGTGCGAAGCTCTTCGGCAAATCCACCAACTGGCCGTGGTAAATGAGGCTGTTGAGCGCAAACCCGGCCCCCTCGAGCAGGTAAAGTCCCCAAATGTAGTAGCCGTTAAAGGTGGTCATGAGCGCCTGACCCCAGCCATGCGCTAGAATATTACGCGCCAGAATCGAACCATCCTCGGCGTAAAAATTCGGATACAGTAAATTATTGGGGAAACGCCAAAAGTAAATAACAGTCGCCCCAGCCCAAACCAAACCAAAAACACCCACCAACACCAACCCGGAATGCCGCTGAGCCAGTGCTTGACCCTGCTTAAACTTCCGCATTAGACGAGTGTAAACCTTGCTCGATCCCATATAATTCACACAATACCATAATCAAGATAAATTTTTCGTTGTATGATCTATAGATACAGGGGAAGCAGAGTTAATGAGTAACGACAATAAGAGGGGCAGCACGAAGCTCGTCAAAGGTATGTTTTTTGACCTGGACGGCACGCTTTGCGACAATTTTGAGTCTAACTTCCAGGCATACACCCGGGCACTAGCCGAATTCGGCGTTTCAGTTACACGCGAGGTCCTCATTGAGCGCACGAGCAACTTCGGGCTGCGCTCAGACGTATTTTTGCCCCTCGTTGCTCCACAGCTTACGCCCGAGCAAATTGCTGGCGTAATGACTGCCAAAGCCCGGCATTATGCCGACACGGTAAGCTTGGCCCGCCCTAATCGCCAACTCATCGACTTTTTTCATGTAATGCGCGGGCACCACATTATGGTGTTGGTCACGAGCGCCAAGCAGGTCAATGCCACTCGCGTCCTTGAGGTCACGAAGCTGACGGGCCTATTCGACCATATGATCTTTGGCAACGATATTGAGCATCCCAAACCCCACCCCGAGGCCTACCTCCGGGCCCTGGAGCTGAGCGGCCTCCGACCCGACCAAGCCATAGCCTTCGAGGACTCATCGCCGGGCATTGCTTCCGCCGAAGCTGCCGGCCTCAAGGTAATCCAAGTAATACCCGCCTAAATGAAATACCAGCGGTTTCTCTTAATCTTGCTTGCACTCTCACTCGGTATCTTTGTGCTGTACGTTGTTCGCGTGAACCACAATGTTCCCGAACTATCGCGTCTAGTCACCCTAAACACCGCCCTGTACGCCGGTGGGGCACTCATCCTTTTGTTCGCCGGTCATACCCTCAGGGCCTACAAAGCTCGTAAAATTCTAGCCCGAGTCAAGCCATCCAGCCTCAAAGTCCAGCTCCAGACCCTGCTCATCGGCTATCTCTACAACACCGTCCTGCCCTTTCGGCTGGGCGAAATTATCCGAGCCCACATCCTGGGGCGGTCTCTCAAGATCAGCGCCTCATTCCTATTTAGTCTTATTATCTTTGAGCGGTCTCTCGATGGTATGGCGCTTGGTTTTGCCGGCATCGTAACCAGCCTCCTGATCTTCAGCGTCAATCCCGCGGTAGGTTGGGCCGTAATAGGGCTAAGCGCCCTCCTCTTCCTGGTGGGGTTGGCCTTCTTGGTGTTTGTTTACCTGCTCTACAGCCAAGATCCCCGGCTCTTGCGGTTTTGGCACAGCACGACCGGCCTCCTCAACGACCGGCTCAAAAATTCCCTGCGTTTCAAAGTATGGTCGGCTATTTATGGGCTACAGAAAGTTTTGCACCGGCACAGCGTCCGCAACTACGTCCTGCAAACCGGCGGAATGTGGCTGCTGTATCTGTTGGCTGTCGTCATGCTGACCTTCGCGTTTCACTACCGAAGCCCGGTCGAGCACGCGATCGAAGCGGTCATTGGGTTCCTCGGCGTCTCAGTACCTTCCGGCCCGGCCTACCTAGGGTCCTATCAGGCAGTGGTAAACCCGCTGTTCCAGCTGCTTTCACCGGGCGAACAATCAACGCTGCTAATGATTACTACCTGGTTCATCATTTCAATCCCCAGTTCTTTCGTGGGTTTGGTGCTCATTGTATTTCACCGGGGAGATTACACGCGTCTGGCAGCCGCCAAAGGGTTTAAATCAATGCAAAATAAACTGGCCCGCGAGCAAGATATTAGCCAGGAGTTAGCCGCTTTTCTAGACGCCTTCTTCTCCAGCAATACGCTGTCGCACATCCTCCACCGGCTCGAAACCAAAGAAGACATCAAGCTCATCCAGTACTTCAAAGGCGGCTCAGACGCCAGCACCATTCTTGTGCACCAAAACAATGAATACGTCGTGAAAAAAATAATTCCTGCCCAGTATGCCCACCGGCTCAAAGCCCAGCACGACTGGCTCAAAGACCATTCCCATCTCGACCGGGTAGTTAAGCTCACCAACGAGCGCGAAACCAAAACCTTCTATTCCATCGACATCGAATATTATCCCGACTACATACCATTTTTCGACTATATCCACTCCCAGGACATGGTCAAAAGCAAGGAGATTCACCGGGGGGTCTTTGAGTTTCTGTTTGAGCACGTGTATCACCCCAAGCCCAAAGCCACCAACGAAGCTGCTCTGGAGGCCTACATCAAGAGCAAACTCTGGAGCAAACTCGACCAGGCCAGCAAACTCAATCACGAGCTGGCGGCGCTGCGCGAATACGACACACTGGTCATCAACGGGAAAGAATATCAAAACATCCACCAGGTTATGCGCAAGATCCGGGCCAATAAAGCTGCCTGGCACGATCTCTCCACCTACCGCGAGAGTCTTATCCACGGTGATGTCACCATCGACAATATCTTGGCCTCGCCCAAAGACCACACTTTCAAGATCATCGATCCTGCCCCGGATCAAAACGAAATCGCCGGCCCGGTCTTCGACTTCGGACGCCAATATCAGTCGCTCGGCTATGGCTACGAATTCCTCTGCCGCGACGACGCCCGCACGCCGGCTGTCGGCAATACCATTCGGTACGAAGATAGCATCTCGGCCTCCTATCGCGATCTCCAGGATCACTTCCGCTCGATGGCCAAGAACATGCTCGAGCCCGAAGAATACCGCGCCATGATGTTCCACACAGCCATCCTCTATAGCAGGGTATTGGCCCACCGGGTGCACATAAACCCGGCCAACGTCCCGAAATTCTATGCCGTATCGGTGCGCGCCTTCAATGATTTCCTGGCCCAGTATGAATCCGCGTTAGAGGAGGCCGCCAAACCCGATGCAGCTAACGCTTAGCTCAAAATTCATCACCGCTGCCTTCCACTATCTGAGCCGCCGCCCCCACATTGCCGTTGCCATAGGGCTAATCGCCTTCTTGGCCGTTTTTCAAACTCATTTCTTGTTTAGCGGTGACGTGTGGGCCGAAGGTTACGCCGAATACTTGGTAAACGCCCTCACCGTGGGTTGGGGTGGCTTCTTCGCACTGGGCTGGGCCGACTATTTCAACCTCATCCCCAAACTCCTTTGCGATCTCTACGTGTCATTTCATCTTCCTGTGGGCTACATCGATTACTATTACCGGGCCGTAGTGGTGGCATACACGGTCGGCTCACTGGCCTTTATCGCCCACCCCTTCAACCGGGCAGTTATCAAAAACGACTATCTGCGGGCCCTTTTAGCGCTCGCTACGCTCGAAACACTCTATCACGTCAGCTCATTTAGCTTTATTAACGTTTGGTATGTCGGCTTCGTGCCAGTGATCTTAATCTCCCTCAATACGGCCAAGCTTCCGCACTCCAAACGCTTAATTTACACGGTATTTGCCGCCGCTGTGAGCCTCACCAAGCCATCTATTACTCTCCTGCCCTTGGTGGTTTATCGTACGATCAAGACCAAAGAATACCTTTCTGGCAGCATTATATCCGGCGCCATCATGATCCAGACCATCATTATGCTTCTGGCCTACAAATCCGGCAGCTTTGACCACGTCAAACTCACCACCAAGGCCGCCGTTATGGCGCTGGGCTCGGGGCTCATGGTTCTCAAAACGCTGCATATCCCGCCCGTTGGCTTCTGGATGGTGGTGCTCGCTACCCTGCTGTTGGCCGCTCTGGGCTACTACATTGCCAAAACCAAAGGCCTCATCTTCGCCGCTGTACTCGCCCTACCTCTGGCGCTTTCGATCTACACGTATTTCTTCGTTCCCGACCTGCCGACGCCCGTCCTCTTCCAGCAGTTTCAAGCCATTTACCAAGACGACTTTAAGCTCCAACGCTCCATCATGGTAGCCTTTCTCATTCTGCTCACGTTCTATATGGCTGCCGATCAAATTATTGCCAAAAAACATCGCCTAAAAATTCCCAAACCCAGAATCACCCTGGGGATATTAACTCTCTTAGCCGGCCTGATCGCGGTGGAGTACCGCCCCATCGACCTCCAGCGCACCGCCTTTCGAGCCGACATCAGCCAATTCCGAGCCAACCTCAACGCCGGCCAAAGCGTCTGCATGCCTATCGCCCCCAACCCCGGCTGGGAAAACTACCTAAACGTTCCTCCGGGCGACTGGTTCTATCAATCATATGGCGGGTGCATGGCCATAAACTACGAGAAGCATCTGGGCGCCTCCAACCTCTATCAAGACATAAAGCCGGGTTGGCGCTTTGCGGTGGAAAGTTCATCGGCCAAGCAATTAAAATCAGTACTTGTCGCCGTCGTTAACCCTGCGCCTGAGCAAACCCGCCGGCTGGAGCTGCGTGATACCGCCAATGGCAAAGTCTTTCCCGCGACGATCCGCGCCAAAACCAATCACGAGCCACTTTCGTATGTAGCGTTCAATCTGTACGGCGAAACCGTCCAAGATCAATATAATTTTGTCCTAAGCGAAAAGGGGAGTGCGAGCGGACGGGTGAAAGTCGGCCTCTTTAAGGACGGCACCACCGCCTACTATGGATTGTTTATGGGCTACCCCAACCTCGCCGAGCACAGGAAGTCACCGTGAAAAACTTGGCCCGCCGGCTATTGCGCCTTACCGTCGCCGAAAAGCTCGTCCTGGCTTTGGGTGGCCTGAGCGGTCTAGTTTTGCTCGTCCTCGTGCCGCCCTTTCAGGTAGCCGATGAAGCCACGCATTTCTATCGGGCTTACGAGGTGTCTCAGGGGCGCTTCATCGCCCGGCGTCTGGCCACGGGCACCGGCGACGAGCTCCCTCGGAGTCTGTCGCAATCATTCGCCCCCTTCACCTACATGATGTTCGATCCCGGGGCCAAGATGCGCCTTTCGCTCCTGCGTTCGGAGCTGCGGCGCCCACTCGACCCTGGCCGTACCCGGCCCACCCGGTTCGAGAACACTTCGCTCTATCCGCCGGTATCGTATGCCCCGCAAGCTTTGGCTATAGCCGCCGGCCGGCTATTTCAAGCGCCGCCGGTGGTCTTGCTATACCTTGCCCGCCTGGCAGGCCTTGTAGTGTGGCTTGGGCTTATCCTGCTGGCGGTGCGGCGTCTTCCCGCGGCGGGCCTAGCGATAGCCGCTTTAGCCATCACGCCTATGGCGCTTTATCAAGCCGTTTCCGCCTCCGGTGATGCCACGACGATGGGCCTAGCCTTTCTCTTGGTCGCCCAAGCGATCGCCTACGCGCGGCGCACCACCCCGCTTACGGACAAACAGCTGGCCGGAGTTATTATTACTGCGCTATTACTCGCACTCTGTAAGGCGCCATATGTACTTTTGGTGCTGCTGGTAGTAATTATTCCTCGGCGCCAAGTCGCCGGCCGCCGCTACCTAGCCTTGCTGGCCGGTGCTGTCGTGATGCCTTTGCTGGTAGCGGGCGGCTGGGCGGTTGTGGCGCAGCACAACTTTGTTAACCTGAGGGCCGGCGTCGATCAATCGGCTCAGCTCCAATTCATCCTGCATCACCCTTACGGCTATGCCGCCAACCTTTGGCGCACCTTCGCGACCACGGTAGGCGATTATTTGGCAATTCAATTCATTGGCATCCTGGGATGGCTCGATACCAAGCTCCCGATCTGGGCGGTAATCGCCGATTGGTTTGTTATTGGTTTGGCGGTTCTCTGCGCTCCGCCGGCCGGCCTCCTGCGTCGGTGGCAGCGGGCCTGGGCCGGGCTCGTAGGTTTAGGCGCCGTTGTAGCTATCGCAACGCTGCTCTACCTCACGTGGACGGCGCCAAAAGCCCCGGCAGTCGAAGGACTCCAGGGCCGTTATTTTATTCCGCTTTCGATTCTGTTGCTGGCTGTAGGTGGCGGCTGGCTGAGCGGCGATGTTGTTCATCGCCGTCTCAGCCTCACCATTGCCGGGCTTATGTCGATTGTTTTAATCGCTACGCTAGCGGTTGTTGGCTCTCGCTATTACTAGTTGCCCAGCTGAGGCGTAATCGCGTTGATCGCTTCTTTCACGCTCAGAGGTGTGGCACCGCTGGTCTTGGCGTAAGCCAACTCAGCAGCCAGGTCGGCCGGAGTAGTCCAATAGACGTCGGGCGCACCACCGGCCTCGGCTGCGGGGGCGGTCGGAGTCACCTGGTGGTACACCAGTACCAGCCACGTGTGGTCTTGGGCGGCCTGGTTGATCCAAGCCTGCACCTGGGCTACTGAAGTGGTCGAGAGAATATTCTGCACCTTGATGTTGTGGGGGTTGAAGTTCTTGTCGTTAAACCCAACATCGGTCGAGCGGTGGTACGGGTAGTACTTTTGGATTTCGGCCAAAACAGTCGTGTTGTAGGAACCATAAGGAGTCGCGAAGTCGTCGATCGCCAGGCCCGGGAACCAACCCTGCAGCGCGGTCTGAGCGCCACCCAGCTCGGCGTCCATTTGGGCAACCGTGAGGGTCGCGAGGTCGGGGTGAGTAATGGTGTGCGAAGCGATCTCACTGCCCTGAGCGGCAAATGCCTGCATCATCGCTACCGTCATGTAGTCGGGCGAGCTGGTCATACCGGTCAGCAGGTACTGCGTGGAGTGGATGCCGTACTGCGAGAGCAGCGGCAGGCCGTTGGTGTAAATATTGGCCCAAGCGTCGTCAAAGGTGAAGCTCACCATGCCCGAGCTGAACCCGGCGGGAGTGTAAGCGCTCAAGGCGTAGTCGTCGGTGGTCAGGCTGCCCTTGGCGGCCAAGATGTGGTAAATGGTCACCGCCGTGGCGCCGGCCGGAGCCGTGAACTGGGCGGAGTACTGGGCCCAGCTGCTACTGGCCGATGCCTTGGAAAGCACCTCCCACTGAGCGCCGGCTACACCATTAACGGTGTAAGCTACATCTACTTCGGTATCAACATCGGACTGGTACCAGTCGCTAAACTGATACGTGCTGCCGGCCGTCACAGGAGCAGCCGTCTGGCCCCACTTGGCGTCGCCGCCGTTGGTCGCGTCGGGCGTGTAGTTGGCGTAGCTCACCTTAATGGCACGGCCGGTGTGGCCGGGAACGGTAGGCTCGTAGCCAAAAGCCGCCACGTTGTTGCCCCAGGTGTCCTGGGTCCAGCCGGTCGGCACGGCGCCATTGGCCGTCTCGACCGAAGGGTTGCTGATCAAGTTGATACCAGGAGTGGGGGTCGGGCTCGGACTGGGCGAAGGACTCGCTGATGGGCTAGGGGTGGGTGAAGCTACGGACGAGCTAGTCACGCTATAGAAGGCCGTACCTTCGCTTACCCAGCCACTTAAATGCTGCACAGCGTTATCGCGCTCAGCCGCATTAGTGGTAAAGAGACGCTCGTGCGTCATCCAGTTTGCTAGACGATACACCGGCACAGCCGATGTGTTGGCGGCGGGGACAGTGTAGAAAGCCGTACCCTCGCTCACCCAACCAGCCAAGTGCTGAGCGGCGTTGTCGCGCTCAGCTGCGCTAGTGGTAAAGAGACGCTCATGCGTCATCCAGTTCGCCAGGCGGTACACCGGCACTGCTTGCGGCTCAGAGGCCTGCACGCTATCAAAGGCCGTACCCTCGCTTACCCAACCAGCCAAATGCTGCACAGCGTTATCCCGCTCGGCCGCATTAGTGGTAAAGAGACGCTCGTGCGTCATAAAGTTAGCCAGCCGGTACACCGGAACAGTGCTGGTAGCTGCCTGCGCCGGCATAATGCTCGACAACACGCTGAAAGTTAATAGTGATACTGCCGCCAGTGCTGCGGTAATGCGATGCTTCATAGTTTGGACCATTCGGGTTAAAAATAAAAAGAGGCATAATGCCTCCGTTTCGATCTTGCGATCGTATATCCAGACTATAGCACATTCGTACAGGGCAGTCAACAGTTTGAGTAACAATCTCCAGTCAGCGGGCTTAGATTGACAAAACACCCATGAATATGTAGAGTACTCACGTCCTGCTCAACCCTCAACCAACCCTCAATCCAGGAGGTGGTTCGGGTGGAATCCCCGGATCTCAGCACGACCGAAGAGATGTTCAACTACGTCTCGCAGGGCACCCCTGCTCCGCTCACTCCCACCGCTGTGGCCTTCACCTTCGGCCGCCTCGACCCGCTGGTACCGAAGAAGGCCGCCGAGCTCTACCGCAGGCGCCTCGTCTCCAAGGTGCTCTTCACGGGCGGTGTGGGCAAGGACTCGGGAGCTCTGGCCGAACACGGCATCCCCGAGGCCGTCTACTGCGCGATCGTCGCGAACACCCGGGGGGTCCTCTTCGAGGACATCCTCATCGAGAAGAAGGCCCACAACGGAGCCGAGAACTGCGAGTATGGCCTGAAGACACTCCTTCATGCCCTTCCTCAGGCCACCCGCCTCACCGTGGTGAGCCACGCCCTCTCGGCGCGGCGGCTCACCGCCCAGCTCGAGACGGCCGCTCGCCGAATCGAGAGGGAGTTCGACAAAATCCAGGTGGTCCCGACCGACTACGAACCCAACCCGCAGAACCTCGCAGACGTCAGGGAGGCGGCCGAGGAGCTCGCCCGTCTGGTCACGTGGCCGCACAAGCGCGGCGGCGACGGCTTCGTCTGGATCACCGGGCACCTGCAGACCCTGCCCGACCCCGTTCCGGCGCACCTCGTCGCGCTGGCCGAACGCATCCTCGGCAGGCAGCTCGTCGGGGCGTAACCCGCGCCCCGTCCCATCCACCACGACCCGGCGGGAAGTTCCCGCCGGGTCTTCCTACGTCTTAACCTTTTTGCGCGTCTTTGCCCGGTTCCGGATCAAAAAAAATATACTTCTTCCGGTACCAAAAGTTCCAAAAAAACGTCACACAAATCGCGATCAACTTACCCACCAGCGGCATGGTCTTCATTACTTCCACCACAAACACCGTCACTGCCGTTTGCAATATCAGCCCGATCACACTAGCGAACACTACCAGCATAAATTCCTTGCGCGCCGCGTGTGGGCGGTGGTTGAACACAAACGCCTGACTCAAATACCAGTTCAAGATGATCGCGATGATCATACTCACAGGTGTCGCGACCACGTAGGAAATTCCGGCCATCACCATGAGTTGGAAGGTCGCCACTTCCACGCCCACCAAGACCACCGCCATCGCCAAATACCGCCACAATTCCGGCGTCAAATGCCGGGCAACCAGCCTCTTAGTGAGGCTCAACATGATGGCCCACGTACTTATCGAGCTCTTCCGGCGTGCCAAACGAGCCAAACTCGCCCACCGGCGCGGTCTGCACCTGGCCGCCTCCCTGCAAAATCATATTAAAGAGGGGAGAAATGTAGTATTCCTTCAGCTCCGCCGTTAACGGCTGGGCCAGGAGCTTATTGGCCGCATCCACAAACACCGATGCCCTACCAAAGTAGTAGGCGCCCCAGATAGCGCGGTTCGATATCGCCACCTTTTCGGCGGTGCGGATCGCAAAGCCCTGGTCATCTGTCTGCACGAAGCTATACCGCGGGTCGGTCGATTCAAACGTCAGCAGCCCAGCTGCGATATCAGCCTTTCCGCTCAGAGAATCCTCGACCATGTGGTTGTAGGCCTGGCTGGCAAACCAAAAGTCGCAGTCCATGAAGATCACGCCGTCGTCGGCCTCCAAGTGTGGCTCGGCCCGCAATGCATCGCGTGTAGCCCCGATCGGCTCCTCGTCGGTCATCACAATATTGGCCTCAGGTAGCTTCGCCTTGAGCTGCTTCTGCAGATCATACTGCTCGTCGTGCTCCTTACGGATGATGATGGTATAAGCCTTGGGCGCCTCAATCGCGTCAAAGCTGCTCAGAGCCTTCAGAAACATCGGCTGGCCGTCTACTTCGATTAACGGCTTGGGAGTCTTGTAGCCAATCTTGGCAAACCGCGAACCACGTCCCGCCATGGGCATTACGATATGGAGCCGTCTCATTTATGCTTTCTCCTTAATATAGGGGGATGATGTATACTTCCCGGCCGGCTGAGGGCTAAACTTGAGCGCGCCAAACCGCCACAGCAGTAATTGCTGGATCGCCCGCTTGCCTACCGCCACATTGCGCGCGTTCGTCACTTGATCTTCTTCGGTCCACGTAATCGGCACGAACTTGAGCTTGGTATTCTTGCTGTAATAATCCAGCAGCAAGTCAAAATTAAACGTCATGCGGTCATCGAAGCCCAGGTACCGGTGATCGGCCAAATTCTTGAGCCGGAAGAGATTCAGGCCCGAGCCCAAATCCAGCGTGCGGTGGAAGGTGAGTAAGGTATACATCAGGTTAAACACCCGGTTGCCCCAAATGCGTTCCCAAGCATAGCCCCGAAGCGTCGAGCCGCGCATAAACCGCGAACCCAATACGGCGCCCAGTTCGGGATCCTTCTCGGCGGCGTCCAATAGGTTGTTTAGCTCGGGCGCCTTGGCCTGGTCATCACCATGCAAGATCGCCACGTAGTCCGCGCCGATCTTCTCGCCGTACAGAAACGCCATCTTGTGTGACCCACCCAGGCCCAGGTTGACGTCGTTGCGTACCACCTTAATCTTAGAGTGGTCGAACGGTAGCTTCTTGAGCTCCGCTAGCGCGGCCGCACCCGTATCGTCTTTACCTTGGTCATCAATTACGATCACCTCTGTCACTCTTGCCAATAACTTCTCATCAAAGCCGGCCAGTACCCGGCCGATCTGTGGCGCACAATTGTACGACGGAATCGCCACTAAAACCTTCATAACTACTCCTTTGCTTGCCCCCTAGCTTAATACATCCCTTTTAAATGGAACAGCCCACCCTCCGAAGAGGGTGGGCTGGCCGCTCGAGTGAGCGGCGGTTGTGGGCGAATGGGCCGGACGCGTTTCGTCAGCCGAAGGCGCGCATGATGGCTCCCCGGAGGAAGTCGAACCCGTCCCCCGTGCCGGCGGTGAGGAGGAAGTCGTAGCCGAAGGGATCGAGGGGGTCGCACTCGACGAGCCGGCGGTCGTCCGTGACGAGGAAGCCGGCGGCCATTCCGCCGGACCGAACCACATGGAGCGCCCCGGCGCAGTCGTACGGGCCACCCATGGCCAGCGTGAGTGTGCCGGCCACGCCTGTCGGGGACGGGTGACCGAGCGTACTTCCGTCGGCACCCCTGGCATGATGCATGCCGTTGGAGCCGAAGCAGTTGATCTTCACCCGGCCGACCAGTTCGGAGACGAGGCGTTTGATGCCATCGTTGTCCCACACGAGCTTGGTGCCTCCATGGGCCCTGAACTCGCCGAGCAGGTCGATCAGGACGACGCCCTTCTCGAACGGCCCCTCCCAGACCCGGCAGGTCTTGGGCGGGCGGCCATCGACGAGCAGTGTGCAGTCGGTGGCGTCGGCCACCCAGATCCGGCCGGTGCCGGGATCGCCGATGACGGTGCAGACGATTTGCTTGTACCGCCGGTCGTACAGCGCGATGATCACGGTGCATGAGGCTATGCCCAGCGCGAGGGCCAGCGTACCGTCGACCGGATCGATCAGTACGCAGTACCGCACCGATTCCTTGAGGCCCAGCCAGCCGGCCTCCTCGCGGAGGATGGGCAGTCCGAGCGTCCTCAGCTCGTTGGTCGCGGCATCCTCGCTCGCGCGGTCTGCTGCGGTCACGACGGTCTGGTCGGCGGACTTGCGCCGGATGTCGTTCAGGTCGACAGCGCCGGTCTGGTACGGTCTGATGACGGCCATCGAGGCGCGAACGCCTTTGATGGCCTGCTGCCGGAAACCGGCAACGATGCTAGACATGCAGAATCAACTCCAGGGGTGTAGGAACGGGGGAGAGGAACAGGGGGCAGAACTGCTATACGATAACACAATCAACAAAAATTACAAGTCCTATGCAAACGTCCGTACCAAAACCTCGCTCAAAGCCTCCAATGTCCGCTCATTGTTAGCTACCAAGAGCATGTCGTAAGCGGTGGGGTCGAGCGGATCACGCTGCTCCAACTGGCGCTGCTCGGTTACCCAAAACCCACGGGCCGCGCCGCCGGCCCTCAGCACCAAGAGAGCCCCGGCGCAGTCCCACCAGCTACCCATGCCCAGCGTCAATCCCGCTGCCACCCCAATGGTTGCATCGGTCGAATACGCCCCGTCCGCCACCATTGCCTGGTGAAAACCGTTGGAGCCATATGATTGAATAACTACCTGGTCAAACAGCGCCTCGTACAGCTTCAAGCAGCCCTCTGCGCACAGCACCTGCTTGGTGCCCGAATGGGCCTTAAACGGCCGGAACTTATCAATCAGTACCGTAGTAGTCCGGGAGAGCTCACCCGGCCAGGTCCGGCATTCCACTGTCTGCTGTGGCGTATCGGCAAGATCGCTTCCATGAACCAATCGCCGGCAGCCGGCGTTGTCGGCCACCCATACTCGTCCCGTCGCTGGGTGCCCAATCGCCGCGCCTACCAGCTGCCGTGCGTCACGCGAGTACAGCGCCACCATGGTGGTCGAAGTAGCGGTGCCGGTCGCGAACGATCGGGTGCCGTCGATCGGGTCAATGATTATAAAATACGGCGCATCAACCTGTTCGCCCGTCCAGCCGTCCTCTTCGCCCAAGATTGGCACGTTCGGCAGCGCGGCTCGCAGCATTGTCACCATCACGGCCTCACATGCATGATCAGCCTCAGTCACCAGCGAGGCATCTGCCTGCTTCATCTCTGAAGCGCTCACTATCTGGGCGCCCCGCTGATAAGCTGCGACAACCCGCATCGCCTCCAGTACCGCCTTGGGCGCAATCTCACCAAAGGTAGCAAGCGGCGATTCCCGCAAGGTAACCTACCCGCGCCCTTCCAGCAGCCCCTTCAAATACTTCCCGTATCCACTTTTCACCAGCGGCGCCGCCAGCGCCTCCAATTGCTCATCAGTAATAAACTTCTCTCGCCAGGCCACTTCCTCGATACAACCAATCTTAAATGCCATACGCTCCTCGATGATCTGCACAAAGGTCGCCGCGTCCATCATCGATTGGAAGGTGCCGGTATCCAGCCAGGCCGTGCCGCGGTCCAGCAGCGACACTTTGAGGTTGCCCTGGCGCCGGTACGCGTCCAGTACTTCGGTGATCTCCACCTCGCCACGCGGGCTCGGCTTCACATTGCGGGCAATCTCCACAACATCGTTATCGGTAAAGTACAGCCCTGCGTTAGCGTAGTTCGATCTTGGCTTCTCCGGCTTCTCTTCGATCGAGATCACCTTCATGTCTTTATCAAACTCGTACACCCCATACCGCTCCGGGTCCTTCACCGGCGCGGCAAAACCTACTGCGCCGTCGATGTCGGTGTACTTCTTGAGCTTCTCGCCCATTTGCGTGCCGTAAAACAGGTTATCGCCCAAGATCATAGCGACTTTATCGTTGCCAATAAAGTCCGCTCCTACCAGATAAGCATCGGCCAATCCGCGCGGCTTCTCCTGCACCTTGTAGGTAAAGTTGCAGCCAATCTGCTCGCCGCTTCCCAGCAGCTCCTCGAACCGCGGCAGGTCCTTGGGCGTCGAGATGATCAGAACATCACGAATCCCCGCGCTCATCAGCGTACTCAGCGGATAGTAAATCATCGGCTTGTCATACACCGGCACTAATTGCTTAATAACACCCTTGGTGATTGGATACAGACGCGTTCCCGAACCACCTGCCAGAATAATGCCTCTCATAAAAGAAAACCTACCTATCAATTACCGGTCCATGATAACAGATGGGCCACCCGTAAGGATAGGCGGCCCATCTACCTTACCGGGCGCGTGTCTCATTCTTAATATACTCAGCCAAATCCTGGCGCCAATCCCGCGGCTTCACGCCTTCGGCTTCAATCTTGCTCAGGTCCATCGCGCTCTGTAGCGGCCGGGGCGCCGCCTCGGGCTTGTCTTGGAAGTACTCTTTGGTACTAATGCCCGTCACGGTCAAATCGTCCCGCCCCAGCTCCCCAAATATGGCTCGGGTGATCTCTGCCCAATCCGCCGGCTCACCACCGTTTGATAAGTTATAAATACCATAACCACTCTTGGACTCCAGCAGCTTCTCGATCCCGTCCACCAGTGTCTTGGTGAACGTCAGCCGGCCCACCTGGTCGTTCACTACCTTGGGCGAAATGTTCTTCGCCGCCAGACCCATCATCGTGCGCACGAAGTTGGGCCCGTCGCCGATCAGCCAGCTCACCCGCGCTACATAGTGCTTGGGTACGGCGCCCACCACGATATCGCCCGCCGCCTTGGTCTGCGCGTATACCCCGAGCGGCGACACCGGCTCGTCCTCGGTGTGCGGAACTTTGGTGCCGTCGAAGACGTACTCGCTCGACACATGCACCATCGTCAGATCGCGCTTGGTCGCCACGCGCGCCAAGTTTGCCACCGCCTGAGCATTAATCTGCCAAGCCGCCACCCGGCCTTCGGGCTTCTCAGCGCCGTCTACATTGGTATAAGCAGCCGCATTCAAGACCACGTCAACCTTCGACCAATCAAAGGCCTCCAGCGCGGCGGCGTTCGTAATATCCAGTCCGTCCCTATCTACCGCGATAGCTTTGGGAAAGCGCTCTTGCAAGGCCTTGCCCAGCTGCCCGTAGGCGCCGATTATCAGAAATCGCGATGAGTCCACTTATACCTCCATCGGTTTAACGTCTTTGAGCACGGGGTGGTTGCGGTCTTTCTCGGACAAGATGGCTTCATCGAGCGGAATAGGCCATCGCACGTTGAGCGTCGGGTCGGCCAGGTTCACAAATGAATACTTCTCGTAGGCGTCCGGCGTCCAGTGCTTGTTAACGCTATACAAGTAATAAAGATCATCGGTCAGGCACTGGTACGAATTGCCTACGCCGGCCGGCACAAACACCGCTTTCTCGGGTGTCAGCTCCAGCGTCACCAGCTTGCCGAAGCTCTCGCCCTGGCGCAGGTCGGCGTACGCCACAAACGCCTTGCCGTTCACGACCGACACATACTTGTCCCATGGCTCGGCATGAAAGCCGCGCGTCACGCCCTTCTTATTGAAGGCCAAACTATTCTGGACCACATTAAAGGCTTCCGGCAGACCGGCGGCCACCAATTTGCCCTTGTGAAACTTCTCCTGAAAATAGCCCCGCTCATCGCCCACCAGGGTCACATCAAAAATCAACAAACCCGGAATATCTGTTTGGTGGCCGGTTACTTCGGTGGTTGGTACTGCCATTAGTTCTTCACTCCCTTAAGTATCGTTAGCGTTCCTGCTTTAAGCGCTTAGCGTCTTCCTGCATAAACTTTGGAATATAGAATTTCTTCATATAGGGCTTCCACCACTCTGGGTTGCTCCGATACCATTCTATGGTCTGGCGCAAGCCTTCCTCAAAGGTAACACTTGGCTTGTATCCAAGCTCCCGGCTAAGCTTGCCGTAGTCTATGGCGTAGCGGCGGTCGTGGCCGGGGCGGTCAGTGACGAACTTCTTTAGCCCGGCCGGTTTACCAGTGACCTTGAGGATAGCGTCGGCAATCTCGATACCATTCTGTTCCTCGCCGCCACCGACACAGTAAGTCTCGCCTGTCTTACCTTCATGCAATATAAGGTCGATAGCGCGGCAGTGATCGAGCACGAACAAATAATCTCGCACGCTCTTGCCATCACCATAAATAGTGAGCGGCCCATCGTTGAGCGCCATAAGCGCGAATACCGGAACAATGTTTTCCGGCACCTGGTGCGGACCGTAGTTGTTGGAGCAGTTGGAAATAGTAACGTCGAGCCCGTAAGTGTGGAAGTAGGAGCGTACCAGGTGATCGCTACTGGCCTTGGTGGCAGAGTAGGGGCTGCGCGGATCGTACGGCGTATCCTCATTGAACCGCTCATTACTACCGAGCTCAAGACTGCCGAACACCTCGTCGGTCGAGACATGGTGGAAGCGCTTCACCGAGAAGTCGCGCGAAAGCCGTAGTAGAATATTAGTCGCCAGCACATTGCTGCTCACGAAACTATCAGGATCTTCGATGGAGCGGTCGACATTCGTCTCGGCGGCAAAATGTACCACGTAGTCCAAGCCGGACTCAAAGATTGGCCGGAGCTTATCCTCTTCGACCAAATCAAATTGGTGGAACTCAATATCATCAATTACTCCGTCTAAGTTGGCTTTATTGCCTTGCTGGTTGAGTTTATCGACGACAATTATTTCGTATTCGGGGTGATTTTTAGCGGTATAGTGAACAAAGTTGGCCCCAATAAACCCTGCCCCACCGGTTATAAGCATCTTCATGGCTCCATGATACCAGATTTAAAAGTGCTAAAATGGCTGCATGAAGATTATAGTCACTACCGGCGGCCAAGGTACTAAACTATGGCCCTATTCCCGCGAACACCAGCCCAAGCAGTTCCAGCCCATTCTCGGCGACAAATCGCTCTTCACCTACACCATCGAGACGCTCCTCCAAGCCTTTACGGCCGAGGACATTTTTATCTCCACCAAGCGCAGATTCATTAAATACGTCTCCGAGCAAGCTCCTCAGATTCCCCTCCGCAATTACATCATCGAGCCCGATATCGCCAAAGACCGCGGGCCCGGCGAAGGCCTGGCCTTTCTGCGGTTGAGCGTCCAGCACCCCGGCGAGCCGTTCTTCATCGTCCAGGTCGACTGCGTGCGCAAGCCCGAAGCCGCTTTCCTGGGCATGATCGAGCAAGCCGGCAAGATCGTCGCCAAGGACAAAAAGTTCATCACCGGCGGCATCAAGGCCACCGAGCCCAACATGGGCGTCGACTACCTCAAGCTCGGCGACCGCACCCACAGCGATTCCGGCCTACAGGTCTACAAAGTCGATGAGTTCGTCGGCCGCAAGGCCAGCTTCGCCGAGACCAAAGACCTCATCGAGAGCTTCCACATCGTCACCCACTGCAACCATTCCTGCTGGTACCCCGACCTCATGCTCGATGCCTACCAGAAGTACCGGCCCGACTGGCATGAAGCTCTCCTGCGCATCCGCGATACCTTCGACAAGCCCGGTGAAGACGCCGAGATCGAAAAAATCTACGCTGCCATGGAAAAAGGCGCCACCGAAGAAGTCACCAAGCACGTCATGAAGGACGGCCACATCGTCCTGCTCGACTTCAAGTGGACCGACATCGGCACATGGGGCTCCGTCTACGACTTTTTCTCCGGCGACGAGAGCAATTACCAAGACGGGCGGGTTGTGACGGTCGACTCCTCCGGCCTGCTGGTCAAAACCAACAATCCCAACAAACTCGTCGCTGTCGCCGGTGTCGAAGACTTGATCATCGTCGACACCGATGATATTCTACTCGTCATCCCCAAGAATAAGATCGAGAAGATCAAAGATATTCAAAAGGCTCTGGCGCAAGACGAGAATAAGCGCTACCTGTAAGGAGGCCCTATGTGCGGCATCATCGGATACATCGGAAAAGATAAGGCGCTCCCCGTGCTCTTGGACGGCCTGCGCCGCATGGAATACCGTGGCTATGATTCGGCCGGCGTAGCGCTGTTGGATGAGGGCAAAACCACCGTAGTCAAGCGCCAAGGCAAAATCGTCAATCTCGCCGTCGCCCTCAAGGAGCACCCACCCGCCGGCCACCTCGGTATCGGCCACACCCGCTGGGCCACCCACGGTGTCCCCAACGAGCTCAACGCCCACCCGCATCAGGCCGGCCGTATTACCATCGTGCACAATGGCATCATCGAAAACTACGCCGAACTCAAGGCCGAACTCAAGGCCAAACACCATCGCACCTTCCTCAGCGACACCGACACCGAAGTGCTAGCCCACCTCATCGCCGTGGAGCGCGATACCACCAAATCCCTCGAAGCCGCCGTTTTGGCCGCCTTACTCCAAGTGGAAGGGACCTTTGGCGTCCTCGTACTCGACGACCAGGAGCCCGGCAAGCTCGTCGCCGCCCGCCGTGGCAGCCCATTACTACTCGGCATCTCCGCAGATGCTATCTACCTGGCCTCCGACGCCACCGCCGTCATCGGCCACACCGACCGCGTAGTGTACTTAGACGACGACGAAATCGCCGTCTGCACTCCAGGCAAGTACGACATCATCGACTTCGAAGCCCAAGCCAGACAGCACGAAGAGCACAAGATCGAGCTCGAGCTGGGTGCCATCGAGAAGGCCGGCTACGACCACTTCCTCCTCAAAGAAATCATGGAACAGCCCCGCACCATCGCCGATATCCTGCGTGGCCGCCTGGACCTTGAGGCCGGGACCAGTCGCCTCGGGGGCTTAAGCGACCCTCAGATCTACCACGACATCACCCGCTTTCTTACCATCGGCTGCGGCACTGCCTACTACGCCGGTCTCCTGGGCCAATATCTGCTCGAGCGCCTCACCGGCTTGCCGGTCGACATCGAGTTCGCTTCCGAATTCCGCTACCGCGAGCCAATTGTCGACGGCCGCGCCCTTGGCCTCATCATCACCCAGTCCGGCGAGACCGCCGACACCCTGGCCTCCCTGCGCGAGCTCAAACGCCGCGACATCCGCACCTTCGGCCTCGTCAACGTCATCGGTTCCAGCGTGGCGCGCGAAGTCGACGGGGGAATGTACCTCCACGCCGGCCCAGAGATCTCGGTGGCCTCCACCAAGGCCTTCACCGCGCAAGTCATCGGCCACCTCCTAGTCGGTCTCCAGATCGGCCGCGGCCGCCAGCTTCCCATCACCGAAGGCCAAGCCGTCGTTAAAGCCCTCCAGGCCCTGCCCGCCCAGGTGCAGTCCATCCTCGACCAGCGCGTTCATATCCAAAAGCTCGCCAAAAAATTCGCTCGCCACAAAAACGTCATGTATCTCGGCCGCGACACCCTCTACCCTGTCGCCCTCGAAGCCGCCCTCAAGCTCAAAGAAATTTCCTACATCCACGCCGAAGCCTATGCCTCAGGCGAGATGAAGCACGGCCCCGTCGCCCTCATCGACCCAGATCTGCTCGTAATTTTCTTTAACCCCAAAAACAGCCTCTACGACAAAACCCGCTCCAATCTCGAAGAAGTCCGGGCTCGCGGCGGCCGCCTACTCCTGGTGGGCACCGAAGGCGACGAATCGCTCAAAGCCTTTTCCGAAGACATCATCTACATCCCCGACAGCTCCCCTTATACTCAGCCCATCCTAGCCAATATCCCCATGCAGCTTTTCGCCTACTACGTAGCGGTCGAGCGGGGGACCGATGTCGATCAACCGCGCAACCTCGCCAAGTCTGTCACGGTCGAATAATCCATCGCTGTCATCCCGGGCCGCTCTTTACAAAAAGTCTTCATGCTCGTGCTTGCCTTTCGTTTTTTGTTCGCTTATCTTAGAAATTGTTGAGAGAGAGCCAAGAAAAACGAACGGAAGGAGCGTCACGGTGAGGCAGAAGAAGATTCGAACGATCATGGGTGTGGGACTGATTTTAGTAGGGATCGCGGCCTCGGCGCCAGGGACATCCAAGGCGATCGCGGCCCCTAGCGTGCAAATAATCGCGGGGACCGGCGTCGACGGCTTTAGCGGCGATGGTGGCCCAGCCGCGTCAGCTCAATTGTTCGCTCCCGCGGCGGTATCCACCGACGCTGCGGGCAATGTATACGTCATGGACCGTGGCAACCGCCGCGTCCGCCAGATCGATACGCAGAACAAAATGCACACAGCCGTTGGAGACGGCAGCTCTTGTGGAAACGTCACCGACCCCGCTCTACCCCTCACGGGCATGTGTCCGGTCGGAGGATTAGCACTCGCTCCCGATGGTAGCAGTTACTTTAGTCAAAACGGCGCCATAGTCCGTGTTGCTCCGGACGGTCTCATGTACCACTACGCCGGAAAATACACCGGCTTCTTTGGTCCGTATGACGACGGTCCCAAATATGGCGTGAGTTTCAGCCCTACGGCCGTTGCCTACGACGATACTACCGGGAACGTGCTGTTTGCTGAGCAGCGGGCAATCCGGGCGGTCACTCCGGCCGGCCAAATCGTGACTGTCGCCGGTAAGATCACTCCCGGCGACAGTGGCGCCTGTAATAGCCCGTCAGATGATGTCACTCCGGCACTTGGATCCTGCTTCTACCCCCGGGGCCTGGCCGCGAAGAACGGCAAAATTTACTTTACTGAGCAGAGTTCTTGGAACGGACCGCGAGCTCGGGTCATCGACGGTGGCACGGTACGCACAATAGCCGGCAATGGTAGCCGGATCGATCCAGCAGATGGCGCCGCGGCCACGGCCTCCGGCTTCTCCGATATGGGCGGGATCGCCGTGGACAATACCGGCAACGTCTACCTGAGCGGCCTATCCCGGGGCCAGGTCTGGAAAGTTTCGGCCGCCGATCAGACCATCACCAAGGTCACCGAATTCGAAGGCGGCGCTGGATGGCTCGCGACCGACGCGGGTGGCAACCTCTACGTCAGCCTCCAATATAAGCACTCCATAGCCAAGATAAGCGGCTTACAGCCGCCCAAACCACTACCCATGATCGCTGATATAGCCCCCGACGCGCCATCTTCGCAGGATCCATTACTGACTCGTGGCGTCACCATCACCCCCTCAGACAACGGCGTCCCGTCCAGCCACTTCGAGTACGGCTGGGCCTCGAGTTCCACGGCCACTGAGCCTTCCGCGCCCCTGCAGCGCTCAGACACCACCCAGGCACGTCTTCGCTATCACGACACCACGCCGGACCAAGATTGGTACCTCCTGGCCCGCGGCTTCAACGCCGCTGGCGAGGCCGGCCCTTGGTCCACGCCCCACCTCGTTCATACGCCCAAAGCCCCCAGTCTTATCATCCTAGGCGACTCCATCTCCTCCGGCCACCACAACGGCTACGGCGACAATGGCAAAACCAAATGCGACGATGAAAACTACGGTTATGCTTTTGAATTCTCCAACAAATGGCGGGCCGAGTTGCCTGTGGCTTGGCGGCAAAGCGGGAACTATCATAATTTCGCTCATAGTGGCTTCGCGACTCAAAAACGAGCAAATTTGAACATTAAAGGATCTGTTATTGACGGCGGAACAAACGCCTGCCAAGAAGGAGTTATAACTAAGCCCTTAGCGGACGCCAAAGACATATTAGGTGGTAGCGATTCCTGGAACCGTATCGTCATCTCCGCCGGCATCGACGATACGAACTGGGACAGCGCGGTAAGACAAGTCATTGGCGTGCAGGTTGCCAGCGATATCGCGAGTCAATTCATCACCTCGTTTCTTCACCTCCCTGGCGTGAACATCAGCCCTATGAAGGAAGATGCCTGCCGGGCGCTCATCAAAGGGGCTTGGAACGGCCGTACTGCTTCGGTCCAAAGCAGTATCACGAGTGGGGCAAGTCAAATCACCTCCGGCTTACATTCAACCGACCCGACTGCCAAGATCACCTGGCTCGGATACTACAATATCGCTGGTACCGGTACGAACGAGCTTCGGTCGACCCCTTACTTCCCGGAAGGTTGTAGTAACCCGGTCAGCGAGTCGA
This sequence comes from Patescibacteria group bacterium, assembly GCA_028288925.1. Taxonomy (GTDB): domain Bacteria; phylum Patescibacteriota; class Saccharimonadia; order UBA4664; family UBA4664; genus RYN-427. The sequence goes on from JAQGHG010000003.1 coordinate 45,527, forward strand.
TGGTCGTAGTACACAATGCCATACGATCCGGCTTGCCGGCGGATGTGCACTTTGTTTCCGCTGACCCTGTCATGCATCAGGACAACAGCAAGATTCAACCGCTATACCTCGGCCAGGCGATCGCTAATGGCAACGGTCCCAACCCGGCGGGCTGGCCCCACCCGAATCGCGATGGTGCACAGGCAATCGCTACACTCCTCATACCATAGCCTTATTGTGACGTCCTTACAGGCATGCAATAATTGCTCTAACAAGAGGATCCTATGGCAGACAAACCAATGACCCATCTCTGGAAAAAATGGCCGGTACTCATCCTGGCTGCCGTCATAGCCCTGGTGCTGGGGGTAACAACCTGGGCCAATCTGAGCCTAGAGAGCGCCCAATACACCTACGCATCCCAGACAGCCTACGTGTATCGGTATGAGCTCACGCAGACTCCCGGCAAATCGATATCAGGAAGAACTACTGTTTACCGCTTCAGGATCTCTGAAGATGGTAAGCCGGTGAGCAACCACAAAGTAAAGGTTGGTGTCTCTCATGCATATGGCATCGGAGTGCAAGATCGTAATGGTGATGTATATGAGCGGGAATCAGTGACTGACGCTAACGGTTTTGTGGAGGTGACACACGCACCTAAGTTCTGGTCATTATTGGCTGACAAAGGGTTTGGGGTGTATGCCGCGCCACTGTTAACTCCGGCTGAGGCGGAGATTAGAAGACAAAAACTAGTATCTGGTGACCTTAAAAACAGTGATATTAATTGGGCGTCCACCTTTAGCATCCCCGCCATCTACCCCCGCTGGCTCAGCTGGTTCATCTGGCGATAAATCAAACATGAGGGAGCCACCCACGCAGTACCATTTTATGTAGATAATCTACGCAAAACGGCTGCCTCTATCCCCGCAAACCCCACATCTTATGCCATAATAGCCATACATGGCCAAACGCAAAGCCCCATCAGTTAAAACCCTGGATCTTCGGATTAAGCCCACGAGCGCACCCGCGCCCAAGCCTCAGCCCGACCCTACCCCCGTACCCGAGGAAGACGCCCAAGATATCCTCGAGCTTGAGGATTTTCAGGATGACCCACACAACCCGGATTCCGGCCAGCACGCTGCCGTGGCCACCTGGCATCGCGCACCGTTTTGGGCCCGGGCTCTCGGCAGTCTCGTCGTATTTGCCGTGCTAGCGGTTGCTAGCTTCGAGCTCGTCTATGCCGGCAAGGTCTTCCCTGGTGTCACGGCCAACGGCGCCGACCTCGGCGGCCACTCGCTCAAAGGCTCCCAAGCCTTGCTCGAAGACAAAGCCACTCAATTCAACCAACAAGTCATCACCATTACGGACGGCGACACCAATCTTCGCATCCCCGTGATCAGCCTAGCGCCGCAGTATGGCGCCGCCCGCGCCGCCCAGCTCGCCTACCATTACGGCCGGGAGGGGAGCCTGACTAACCGCGCGCGCCAGCAACTTCGGGCGCTGTTGGGCCGTGCCACCAATTTCTCGGTGTACAGCTATAATGACGCCCGCCTCATTCCCTACGTGGTGGGCCTCGACGACGACCTCATTACGCCCGTCCAGAACGCCTCCCTCAACTTTAATGACAGCCACGCCCAAGTCACCCCAGCCCAAACCGGCACGCGTCTGGACCTCGGTCGCCTCACCCAGCTCGTCAACGAACGTCTCGCGCAGACCTCGGTCGAGCCTATCCACGCGCCGGTGTACCAGCTCCAGCCCGACCTCGGCACCGAGCCCCTTCAGGCCGCCGTCCGTCAGATCGACGGCTACGTCTCGGGCCCCATCCCCCTCACCTACAACGGGATTGAGCGGCAAATCGACCAAAAAACCATCATCTCTTGGATCCAAGTCGGCGCCAAGCTCAACAAACCATTCCTCCAAACCCTCAAGTTGGACGATCTCTACCCGCCGTCCGCCGCCGCCGATCTCGGCTTGAGCAACGCCGCGGTCCAGGCCTATGTGGCCGACCTCGCCAGGGGTATCGACCAGACCGCCCAGAACGCCGGCCTCGCTATGCAGGACGGCCATTTGGCCGTAGTCCAACCCAGCCGCACCGGCGCCAAGCTCGATCAGCCGGCCGCGGTCACAGCCATTCTGGCCGCCCTCAAGCAGCCCAGCAACCAACGCACCACCACCCTCAAGCTCGCCACTACCGCCGCCGAAGTCAACGAAAACAACCTCGAAAGCCTCGGCATCAAAGAGCAAATATCCGAGGGCGAGACCTATTTCCCCGGCTCGCCCAGCACCCGTCTCACCAACGTCCGCGCCGGCGCCAACCGGTTCAACGGCGTATTGCTCAAGCCCGGCGAAGTCTTCTCGTTTGGCAAGCTGCTCGGCGCCGTCGGCCCCGAGACCGGCTATGTGCCCGAGCTCGTCATATTGGGCGACCATGAGGAGAAACAGTACGGCGGCGGCCTCTGCCAAGTCAGCTCCACGGCCTTCCGCGCCGCCCTGGCCGCCGGCCTGCCCATCCTGGAGCGTGTCAACCACGCCTTCGCCATTAGTTACTACACCTGGCCCTACAGCGCGCCCGGCGTCGACGCCACCATCTATTACCCCGCCGTCGACTTCAAATTCAAAAACGACACCGGCAGCTATATCTTGATGCAGACCATCATGAAGGGCACCGATCTCAAGTTCGAATTCTTCGGCACCAAGACCAAAACCGGCGTACTCCGTGGACCGGACTTCGTCACCGGCAACAGCGATCCCACCCAGCCCTCGCACACCGTCTTCTATCGTGACGTCCTCGATCTGACCGGAGCCGTTACCAAGACCGACACGTTCAACACCTACTACAAGTCCAGCAAAGACTTTCCCATCACCAAGCAGTTCAATTAATATTGTTGACACTTCGGGTTTTGTTCGGTAAACTGTGGATAAAGTAAATCTAGAGGGTTAACAATATGGCAGAGCCACTTACCAAACGTCAGAAAGAAGTCCTAAATTTCGTCACCCAATATCTCGAGCTCAACGGCTACGCGCCAAGCTACCGCGAGATCGCCGCGCACTTTAAATACGGCTCGGTAGCCACGGTCGCTGAGCACATCGAATCGCTCGTCGCCAAAGGCATGCTCCAAAAAGGCGACAATGAAGCCCGGTCTATCCAGCTCGTCCGAGCCGAGGATGTAGATGCCACCCCCAGCATCAGTCTCCCCATCCTGGGGCTAGTCGCGGCCGGACAGCCCATCGAGACCCTGGGCCGGCACACCGAGACGCTCGAAGTTCCGCCCTTTATGGTCGGGCGCCGCAACTCTTATGTGCTTCAAGTCAAAGGCGACTCCATGATCGACGAAGGCATCCATACGGGCGACTATGTGGTAGTCACCGAGAAGTCGGTTCCTTCTAATGGCGAGATGGTCATCGCGCTTATCAACGGCGGCGAAGCCACCCTCAAGCGCTATTACAAAGAAAAAGGCCACATCCGCTTGCAGCCCTCCAATTCTGCCATGGAGCCCATCATTATTGAGGCCGGTACCCCGATCGAGATCCAAGGCATCGTCATCGGCCTCATTCGGAAATACTAGGCAAAACGATGGCATACTCTCCGATCACTTTTGAATGCCAAATGTACGTCTCGCCCCGAGGTCTCATGGCGTTCCGCCTGCCATCCGAGTCTGGCCCAAAACGCGTCGCCCGCTTCCGTACTCTCGAGTACGACGAGCTCATCAATCCAGACTTCCGCCGTCTGCTGGCGACCTTCGAATCCCTTCCCCAGCCGCTCCAAACTGTGCAGGTCTAAGCGGCCAGAACCACATCGGCCAACGCACGCCGCACAGCGTTAATCTCGTCGCGATTCTCGGGTCGGTGTGGCCAGGTTAGGTTTGAAAGGTGTACGAGCGCCGCCTGCCTCTTGGGGTCAATCACCACGAGGCAGCCGGTAAAACCAGTTTTGCCAAACTTCTGGTCGCTGCCGGCGCCGCCCATTACCTTGGCAAAGTTCAGCTCCCAGCCCAGACCGGTACTCTCGCCAAGCCGGGCAATTTGGTTCGTGTGCATTAGGATAATTGTCTCGGGCGTAAAGATCCGCCGGCCGTCCCAGCTACCCTCGTTGAGCAATAATTATTCAAACTTCAAAACATCTCCAGTCGTCGAAAACAAGCCCGCGTGACCAGGCGGTTTACCCGATTCCCGTAATGCCCATCCAGCCTCATCGTGCACGCTCCCCCGTACCTCGCCACGCCAATCTACCTCAGTGGGAGCAACCGCTTCGGCGGGGAGGCCAGGGTGGAACGTCGTGTTCTTCATGCCGAGAGGCTTAAAAAACAGCTCCTGGGCGACTTCATCAAGGGGCCTGCCGCAAATCCGCTCAACTATCAAGCCCAGCAAGATAGCGGGGGAGTTAGTATAGTGGTAGCGCTCACCGGGTGGTGCCAGGAGTGGGCAAGTGAATAGTCGCTCTAATAGTTGGTCCGGTGTCTCCCTCGCCACCTTCGCCAACCCTCCTGGTAGGTCAAAAATCACAGTATAAGTCAGCAGGTGCCGGATCAGTATCCGCTCACGGAATTCATTCTGCAGCTCCGGCACATAGGCAATCGCCTGGTCGTCCAAGGCGACCCGGCCGTCCTCGAGCAGCTTGAGTATAATCGAGCTAGTCGGTATTGACTTCGTAATAGAAGCCACATCGTATGTCGTCTCCGCGGTGACTGCCGGCGCGCCCGCTTCGTAGGTGAGGCGCCCAAAGGCTCGCACCTCCGTCTTGCCTCGTCGGATCCATCCCACCGTGCAGCCGGGGAACACCCGCTCGCGGATCGCTCGCTCACAGATCTGTTCGACCTGAGCGGTTACGCTCAAACTACCGCGCCCATCGGCCGGGAGCCGCTCTGCCGCTGCCAGGTCGCCGCCGAATCAAACTGCAGCAGCGCCCGCGCCACACGCGTACGGCCGGCCGCTTGATGCCGGGCCACGGCCTCGGCCAGCGATTCGTGCGACAGCTCCATGTCGTGCAAAAAGAAAGCGTCGTCGCCGTAAGTACGCAAGAACTGCGCCGAGAAACCACCCGGGCTCAAGGCCTGCACGCGGTGCGCCAGCAGCACTAGAGCCTCGTATTGATCACGCTGAAGCTTTGAGATACCCTGGAGCGGCCGCGCTGTGTCCAGCGTCCGCTGAAAGCTGCTAGCCAACGTCAAGAATTCCGCGTCCACCCCCAGCAACACATCCAGCGCGTCATCCATAGCCTCCGTCTGGGTGGGGGAGACGGTGGCGCGCGCCAGCCGCCGCATATCAACCTCGTGCTTGGCCAAAAACGCTTCCATCGACTGCCAGCTCGCCGCCACGCGGTCCTCCAATTCCGTCTTGGGTTTAAGGCCGAAATCTCCCGGCGCCACCTGGCCGGTGTAGTCCACCAATAAGCTCGACGGGGGGAGCTCCGCTACCAATGCCCCCACAGCCGTCTCGCTCAGCTCAGAAGTCAGGTAAAGGCTGAAGCAGTTGGCCGGAATCATGCCTAGCTGCTTTGGCCGCACCAAAAAAGCCGTCGCCTCAGGATCATCATGCGGGGCCTCCGCGGCCAGATTCATGTGCTGCATTTGCGTAATGGTATAGGTATACTTCAAAATCTCGACGGCGTTCGTGGAAAATGCCCGCCGGCGCTGCAATGTCCGGGAGAGCTTGAGCCACTGCTTTTGAGCCAAAGGCAGCATAGCCGCGGGTTGGTCGCATACAATGATAGCCTTCCCCAAATGCTGCCGCGCCTGCAGATGGCGCATTACATCCGCCATCATATTTGCCGCTGCGTTTCGGACGCGCCGCCGGTTCTCCAGATAATGTACAGCCATAAACCCAACCCTTCTCTCTTAATCCAACGAAGTCCTTCTATAGTAAGTGGTGCTGGCGAAAACTAAAATAGTCCGTTTTCGTCAAAATAATATGATCTCGCAGTGATACTCCCAACAAAAGTCCGGAAGCCACCAGCTGTTGGGTCAGGGTAATATCGTGCTGGCTGGGCTGCAGATCACCCGACGGATGATTGTGCGCCACGATCACGCTCGCCGCCCGGTCCATCAGGGCGTCAGCGAACACCTCACGGGGATGTGCCAAGACCGCGTCAAGGGTGCCGATAGTGATGATGCGCTGAGTGATCAAGCGCTGGCCGCCGTCCAGCGACAGCGCCACCAAATACTCCTGCTGCTTGGAGCGGATGTCATCGAGATGAGCCACGATCTCGCTCATGGTGCGCAACGGCATGGCGCCCTTCACCAGGTGGCGCTTAGCCAGCTCTAGAGCGGCCAGGATCTTGCCTGCCCGCGCCATGCTCACGCCATGCAAACTCACTAGGGATTCGTAGGTCACGGCCTGCATGCCCTTTTGCATGAGCTTTTGAATCTGGCGGGCAATCTGGCCTACATCCGCGCCCGGCGTCCCATTGCCCAATATCACCTCCAGCAACTCGAAATCTGAAAGCGCGGCCGCCCCCTTGCGCCGCAACTTCTCACGCGGACGGTCAAGGGCTGGAATCTGGGAAATGCGTCGACGGTTTGGCATCACTTCAGATTGTAGCAGAGCCGAGCCAAAATCCGAGACCTTTAGCCCTGCGGCCGCAAATGCACCGGCTGATGATATCGCGGCACTACTCGTAGAGGTAGCTGGATACCATCAAACGCCGTCTTGGCCTCTTGGCGAAGTACGCCGCCCACCACCTCCGGTCGGTAGTCCCAATCCTGAGCCAGCTGCGCGATCCGGACCTTGCGTTGACGAAAGATATGCGGCAAATCATCGCGCGACAACGCGTAGACTATTCGCGGAATATTCGAAAAAAAGATCGCGGCCGAGCACATCGGGCAAGGCTCCATCGAAGAATAAATGATGCAGTCGCTCAAGTCGCGCCGTTCAAGCATGCGGCAGGCCGCGCTCACCGCGATCGTCTCCGCGTGAGCGGTGACGTCCGCGAGCTGCCCTTCGCTGTTCTCGGCCGACACCAACACCGTACCCTCGCGTACGATCACCGCCCCAAACGGCAGGTCGCCATGCTCCCTCGCAAGCCGGGCTTGCTCCAGGGCCAATCGCATGTACTCTTCCTTGATCCAATTCATGATACAGATTACTGTACTGCGGATCTTTCAACAGCACAAGCGTAATGATCCTGAGCCCCGGTCGCTTCCTCAGCCGGCAGGACCCCGCGCGATTCCCAAAAAGGCGGCGTCGCTAATCCTCCGGCTGCTCCTCGTCCAGCCGCTCCCGAAAAGCCAACTCCCGCTCGGCCGCGTATGTCTCCTCGGCTTCCGCCCCGGCCTTCACCTGCGGCAACACCTCGCGCTCATAAAACCGCAAAAACTCGGCTTGGCGCGGCCCGATCTGGTGCACGTATACGTGGTCATAACCAGCATCAATGAATGCCTGAATCGCCCCGATGTGGCGTTGCGGATCCGGGCCCAGTGCCACATGCTCCGTAGCCGCCTCGGGCGTAAGCATCTTGGCTAACTGTTCAAAGTAGGCCGGCAGCCTCAGCTCCGAAGCCGCCTGCCCCGGTATTCCCGCGTTCGGCCAGTACCGGAAAGCTATCTCGCGGGCCTCCTCCTCGGTTTCGGCGTAGCAGACATTTACCTGACCGTACTTTGGTTTACCCCGGCCGCCACCTTCCTCAAACGCCTGGACGAGCTCCCGCTCCGGCGCCACCGATACGAAGCCGTCACCCACCATCCCGGCCATCCCCGCCGAGGTCACGCCGAATCCGGACACCACAATCTCCGGCAGTTGCCGGGGCAAGGTGTAAAGCTTAGCCTTCTCCACGCTAAAGTAGCCGCCCATGTAGTTCACCCAATCGCCCCGCCACAGCTCGCGGATAATATCTATGGCCTCCATCAGCATCTCTCGCCGGACATCAATATGCGGCCACACTTCGCCGGTAATATGCTCATTCAAATACTCACCCGTGCCCACACCTAGCACAAAGCGTCCCTCCAGAAGCGCCGCCGAAGTCGCCGCCGCCTGGGCCACAATCGCCGGGTGCAGCCGCCCAATCGGGCACACTACCTCCACCAGCACTTCAATCCGCTCAGTCACCTGCGCGATACCCCCCAGCACCGACCACACGAAAGGGCTCTGCCCCTGTTGCTCTACCCATGGGTGGAAGTGGTCCGAGATTCCCACAAAATCAAACCCCACTTGCTCCGCCCGCCGGGCGTTATCTATCAAGACCTGCGGCGGGTGTTCCTCGCTCGATAACGTATAACCAATCCTTGCCGTCATAATGATGCCCTCCGGTAAATCTCATTACCGGTGTTATATACCCGGAATATCCGGATATCCATGGGCAGACTGACAGCTTAAGCGGCAATAGTTACCATCTAACTCAACATAAAGCATTATGGTAAAGTAGCCTCAAAAGGGAGAATTCTTTGAATGGCATGATCGAAAAACGTATAATCCATCAAATCTTCCGCCAAATCCACCATGGCGCCATGACTGTCAGCTACTGGGACGGCACCAGTGTCGCGTACGGCCGGGGCGAGCCTTATTTCCAGATGGCCATCAAGACCCCGGCCGCCGTCCGGGCCATCTTGCGCAATATGACGCTCGGCTTCTGCGAGAGTTACATGAACGGGCGCATCGACATCGACGGCCCGCTCGAAAACATTGGCCGGCTCGTCTCCGAAAACAACCGCGCCTTCAGCAAGCTCTCCTTCAACCGCTTCACCAGGCTGCGCGCGCCAAACTCACGCCGCCGGCAACCGCGCCAAATCCAGCACCACTACGATCTGGGAAACGATTTCTACAAACTCTGGCTTGACCGCTCCATGACTTACAGCTGCGCCTACTTTCATACGCCCGAAGATACCTTGGAGGCCGCCCAGCAGCAAAAAGTCGGCCACATCCTGCGCAAACTTCAGCTCTCTCCGGGCCAGCGCCTGCTCGATATCGGCTCCGGCTGGGGCGCGCTGCTCATCACCGCGGCCCAGCGCTACGGCGTCACCGGCCACGGCATCACCCTCAGCAAGGAGCAATACGCGCATTCCCAGGCCGCCGCCGAGCAAGCCGGCGTGGCCGGGCAGGTCACCTTTGAGCTCACCAACTACCAGGACCTGGCCGAGCAGCCCGTAGAATTCGACCGTATCGTCAGCGTAGGCATGTACGAGCACGTCGGCCGCCACAACCAAGACAACTACTTTTCGGCCGTCGGACGCCTACTCGCACCCGGCGGGCTCTCCGTCCTGCACACCATCACCAATCAATTCGAAACCACTCCCGACCCCTGGATCGACAAATACATCTTCCCCGGCGGCTACATTCCGGCCGTCCGCGAAGTCGTCCACAAACTTCCCCGGCACAATTTCCACCTCACCGACTACGAAAACCTCCGCCTCCACTACGCCCTCACGCTCGAGGAGTGGCTACGCCGCTTCGAACGCCAAGAGCCCGCCATTCTCCAGATGTACGACGAACGCTTCTGCCGGATGTGGCGCATGTACCTAGCCAGCTCGGCCGCCGGCTTCCGCTACGGCGACCTCAGTCTGTCGCAATTCACCTTTACCAAGGGCCTCGGCAACGACCTACCCCTCACGCGCGAGTATCTCTACCGCTAGGTGATACAAAAGCGCCTCTTCCGTCCGCTAATCCGATGGAGTATGCTACTCGCATTGTCTAAAGCGAGCGCGGGAGGGTAGGTGATGGAGGAACTCCAACAACTCAAAGTCCTTGCCGAACGGCGTGCGCCCGGCGCCTTGCCGTTTATCGAGGTTTACCTTATCTTGCTCGCGAACCTCGAAACCGGCCTCGGCCAAGGTATATTCGAAGATCCGGCTAGTATCGCGGCCCTATCGGAAGACTTTCTCCTGTACTTCATCGTCCCGCTCAAGGCCACCCTGGAAGGCGAACGGCCCGAGACCCCCTGGAGCTATTTCGTCCGTGCCTCGCGAGGTTTGCCGTCCCAGCCCCTCCTTATCGTACTCACTGGGATGTACATCCATATTCTCCTCGATCTACCCCGGGCTCTCGACCGGGCCGCCGGCCTCAGGCCGGCCGACTACCGCCGCTTCAACCATGTTATCCAAGCCTCAGTCGGTCCTAGCCTCGCGCTCCTGGCACACCAGCATCACAGTATCGCGGCGCGCATACTGAGCCGGGCGTCGCTTCCGGGCGCTGCTCTCGCCCACCACGTTATCAAATCAATGCGCCGTATCGCGTGGCACCGGCATATTCTCGGCAGCTACGCGGGAACATCCGTCTTGAGCCCCACGGCTAAGCGCCCAAAGAACTCCTTCGAATATTCATAATCATCCTTTGCCAGTTCGCGCGCTTCCGGCGTCGAAATCGACTCCCATTTGCGCCGCAGGTGGCCACCCGTGTAGAAATCTGCCACGATCTCGTCCAAGGTGTCGCCCTTGAGCGTCCGCACCATGATGATCCGCGCGACGCCCATGGGCCCAAAAACATCGAGTTTGTCAGCGTCGCGCAGCAGCGTAGTCTCGACCGGCTCGCCGGTCTTTTTGAATTTCGGATCCGAGCCATGATTGGCGATCGAATCCAAAACCGCCTCGATCTTCGCCGCCGGAAAATCAATCTCGCGCAGCACTTCGCTCGCGATTTTGTGATCGAAGTCGTGATAATCCTCGCCCGTCCGCTCCGGGTAGTAGGCGGCCATATCGTGCAGCAACGCCGCACCCGCCAAAACTTCCGCGTCATACGTCGCATCCAGCTTAGCAGCGAGCTTCACGGCGTACTGGTAAACCCGCCAATGATGGTCCGGTCCGTGGCTCTTGAGCGGGCCGGCCGCTTCCGCATACCGGCGTTTGTTGGCTTCCAAAAGGGCTTGTTCGAGCTTATTCATACCCTTAACCGCTCCAAATCACGCTTAATAATCTCCTTGCGCAGCCACACCCGGTCCGCAACGGTGACGGAGCCGTCAAACTTTACCTCCAGAAGCTCCTCTAGCCACACTTGAACCGCCGGACTACTCGTCACGAAATAGCTCTTCTTCTCGCCAATGCTAATAAGGTTGATAACCCTCTCCGGCTGCTCCGGCGCGAAATCATTGATGAAGCTCTCTCTATATTGCTCCAGCAAAGCCTTGCCATTCCATACGGCCACCTGTCCGGCCAAAATAGGGGAGGCAAACGTTTGGAAAGAAATCACCTTCGAATCATCCCGCACCGCCGCCACAGCGTCCTTCACGATGCCCGCCTCGCAAGCCTCAAAATATCGCGCCGGCCAGCCATCATCCAACCCGCCCCGCTTCATGAGGTCGGCGTAAGCCTCCTTGTCGCGCTGCGACGTCACTTGCGCGCTAAGGTTGAGCGTGTTATCCAAGATCCCGCATACGAGCAGCTTGGCGCTCACCTGGGTCATCTTGTCGAGCAGTCCGGCCCGCTTCCATGCTTCGTACACCAAGGTGCAGGCGGCGCCGATGAAGTCGATATGCGCAGCTTCGCCAATCCGCCCGTGCCAGTACTCCTCGAAGCCGGGATGATGATCGAGCACGCCCTCAACCCGCTCCGGATCTACAAACGTCTCGAAAAATTCAGGATTCGAGAGGTCGATCAGAATATAGCTGTCGCTAGCCGAAGGCGTATAAGCCCGCTCCAATGCCACCGGCCAAGCCTGCACCAACGCCGGCACGCTCGCGTTAAGCGTAGCCGTGGTAACGGCCACAGCCTCATGGCCCTGCGCCCGGAGTAGCTCGGCATAAGCAATAATGCCGACGTAAACATCGATATCAGCATAGCGTTTGCCGGCGGTTACAACCTTCATGATGTCATTATATCTCACCAAAAGTAACAATAATGTCCGCCAGCGCCCAAAATAATTGTGACATCGCCAGCAGACCTGCCCGGCCGTCTCTGGTTAGCTAAGGGCCAGCTAATGCAAAGCGAGGGATTATGCCGGTATCATTAAAGGACATGAAAGTCGCCATTCTGGCCACCAATATGGTGGAAGAGTCAGAACTAGTGGAGCCCCGCAAAGCCCTTGAGGAAGCCGGCGCCACCACCGAGCTCATTTCGCTCAAAAGCGGCGAGATCACCTGCGCCAAACATCTCGAGAAGGGCATTAAGCTCAAAGTTGACCGGTCGCTCGCCGACGCCGACACCTACGAATACGACGCCCTGTTACTGCCCGGCGGTGCCCTCAACGCCGACGCCCTGCGCATGGACGTGGCCGCCCAAAACTTCGCGCGTTCCTTCGACCTCGACGGCCGGCCTATCGCCGTGATCTGCCATGGCCCATGGCTGCTGGTATCGGCCGGCCTCGTGCGCGAGCGCCGCCTCACCTCCTATCACGCCCTCCAAGACGACATCCGCAACGCCGGCGGTTACTGGGTGGACGCACCGTTCATCCGCGACATCAACTGGGTGAGCAGCCGTCACCCCGGCGACCTCCCCGTGTTCAACCAGGCCATGCTGGCCCTCTTCGCCGATCATACCTTCGAAGAGCCCATAATCGGCGCCGAAGACTAAGCCGGCAACACGCTTAATCGCGAATACGACAACTCGCCCCAACTATCGACCGTAAGCGCCGCTCCTTTGAGAGGTCGCTTATCATTATTGAACCGCGTAAAACCAATCACGGCACAACCGGCCGCTTTGCCAGCCGCCACACCAGCGGCAGAATCCTCTATAACAACACACTTTTTGCCATCTACACCTAGGCGCTCAGCGGCGAGTAAGTAAGCTTCCGGATCCGGCTTATGGTGAGCCACGTCCTGCCCTGTCACAAGCTGAGCGAAGTAGTCGCGAAGGCCCAGGGCTTCGAGCTTAATGCGCACTCCTTCTGCTTGGCCGGTGCTGGCGATAGCGCAGGGTATATTATGTCTCCTCAGCTCATCCAATAGCTCAATCAGGCTTGGGCTTGGTCCCAATAATGACCGTGGCATTTAGCTCGTCAGAGCTGGCTACTTGAGGGATTAGGCCGCTCTTGGCCAAGATTGCCGTGGCCTGAGACGCCTGGCGTTCGCTCACCTCCACCAGCAGGTGGCCGCCCAGAGCTAGCCACAGGGGAGCCGAGGCGGCTACTCGACGCAAGACGTCCAGCCCATCCTCGCCGCCGTCGAGAGCCACCTTTGGCTCATGTATGCGAGCCTCCGATGGCAAAAACTCAATCGCCGACGTAGGCACGTAAGGCACATTTGCTAGCAAGATATCGACACGCCCCTGCAACGTCGCTGGTAAGGGTTCAAAAAGGTCGCCTTCGTATACCTGGCCATTGACGGCAGACACATTCCGACGAGCGCATTCAACCTCGGTGGGATCAATGTCTGAAGCATGCAACTCAATAGTCCCCACCTTCGCGGCCAGCGCCACGCCCAGCGCGCCCGACCCGCAGCATAGGTCCACGACGACGGCTTCGGGGCGCGCCAGGCGCGCGGCCTGCTGCACAAGGAACTCGGTGCGATGGCGGGGGACGAATACCCCGGCTCCCACTGCTATGCGGAGGCCGTCAAATTCCGCCCATCCCACGATATGCTCCAGGGGTAAGCCGGTAATGCGCCGCTCTACCATATCGGCCAGTTCTGACTCGCTCCGCGCCTCGCCCAGGAGCAGCTGAGCCTCCTCCTCGGCAAACACACAGCCTGCCTTGCGGAGCTGAGCGGTAATGAGGGCGTGGGTTGATGGTGTTTGGGAAGCTGGCATCGCCGGCAATTATATCAAATCGCCAAAAATTACGTCGACAAGCTTCGCCTTGTCATAAGAAGGGTTCATAGCTAGCTCCAAAAACTCATCTTTAGTAAACCACTCCCATGTCGCAACATGGGCAGTTTTCTCAAGTAGCTCTTCTGGCAGTGACACTTTGTAGAATAAGTTCATTCGTGGGATGCCATTCACTACCTTTCCGATATTGTAATAGGCGATCTGGAAGTCAGATGAAACGTCTTTGGCCGACACACCAAGCTCCTCCTCTATTTCACGAGCTAGGCATGACTCAACTGTTTCGCCATGATCCACTCCGCCGCCAGGAAACGCCCACCACATCTCCGGGGTTTCTTGAACCAATAGTACTTTGTTGTCGTGAACAATCAGCACTCTTGCCGCGACGCGATACAGGCAATCGTCGACGTCGTTGAGTCGTGGGTCTATGTGCACTACTGCGTACTCCCCATCATCGAGAAAACAGCTCCTTAATCATTCGGTAGTCTGGCATCACGTCCTCGCGCACATCGTCAAAGAAGATCTTGTTGTTCAAGTCGCGCTCAATTTTGTTGAGCGCCCACTGTTTGATGTCTTCAAGCTTCATATCGCGTCCAAATGCCCAAATCGCGAATACATAAAAATCCGTCTTCAAATGAGCCAAAGAATCAGCAGTAGATAATATCTTACCCTCGACCGATTCGGGATGCTCGTCGCCGTGGCAACTGTGATAACGAATAGCGTCATCAACCACTAGCTTAATCTCACGCTCTAAAAAGCTCGATTCCCGCATGAGTTCGCGGGCCATGCGTAGGCTTTCTTGCTCATGGCCATCAGTGCTGCGCTTCATCCGGACATCAGCAATGTCGTGCAGCAGTGCCGCCGCGCGTGCTAGCTCCTCATTGGCGCCATGTTTCTTTGCGAGTTCCGTAGCGTAGTCCGCCACAACAAAAACGTGATTATCTCCATACCAAGTTGCCCATTGATCCCGGCCGGGATCAATGCCTTCATATAAGACCTTAACTTTTGCCTCAAGTATGTCGATATGCTCCACTTTTGCTTCATCCTTCTCGTCGTTAGCATCTTATCAGGCTTACCGCGTTTCGGGCTCAAACGTGCGTGATGTTAGAACCCGGCTAGAAAATTAAAACCCTTCCATCCTCGATAGCCTCATACTTCATGCCGTGCTGCTTGCAATATTCGATGCCGCGTTCGATAGCCTTGCTTTCTGGGTGATCGGAGCGCCAATGAGGCATAAAAGCAAAATCCACCAATCCCAGGCCTTCCCAGATGGTATGGTCTAACTGCTCGTAAGGCATTATGGTCGGGTCGCCTACTACAGCGTAAGGTTTGAGCGACGGAGCCAAAACACACCCGGCTGCGCTATAGCCCGAGTATAGAAAGTCTGGGTTTGTCGCCTGGCGAATGATGATGTCATCCAGGCCGCTCAGAAACATAGCTTGTCGAAGCACGAACACATTGCCGCCGAGAACAAATACCGCACCCTTCGACTCTATTGCCGTTTTCAGACTAGCTTTATCGTCAAAGAAATCACGCAGGTCAATTACTTCCGCATCTAGGCCAAGGTCATCCAAACGTTCGATTTTATTCTTGATACTTCTAATTGTGGTTTCATCATCTCTAGGACGGAAATCTAAGGCGTTGGGTATTATTGCGATCTCAGTTCCGGGCGCCAATTGCGCAAGCTCATCGCTCTTATCGCCAAATTTGAAGGAAGATAAGTAAAACTTCATGCTCTCATCATAACAAAAACGAGGCTGTGATTAGCCTTGCTTTAAGAATAATTTCCTGGCTCCGGGTCATATTGGAAATTAGAACTCGGATACTACTTCAGACCGTGAGAATACTTTGAAGCCGGCCTTCATTGCTTCATCTACAAAGGCTTCATTAAACGAACCATCTCCATGAGATAGATAGAGTATCTTTACTCGTTTTCGCTCGCTCGCTTTGGCGCCATTTAGCCAGTCTTTGATTAGCATCGGCGATAACTGTGCTCCTTCGATCACGGTGGGCAAGTCAACTTTGTTGAGCCGATCTTCTATTAAGGATTTAATATGAGGCCAATAAGTATGCGCTTCAATCTTGTAATCACTAAAGCTGGGCGTGCGCCGATCATGCTTAGCTTGCCAGACGGGGAGTTTAGCGGAGAAATCTTCTTTTGATATAGAGGCATTGTAGGCGGGCATCAGCCCATCTAGCTCAACGATCTCGGCATGATGCTTGTTGCCAATATGCTTAGCTAGGAAACTTTTTCCTACACCCGGGGCGCCACCGATGAGATATAACATAAAGACATGATAACAAAATAAGGCTAAACAGCCTCGTTCTAAAGGGATAATAACTGGCTCCGGAGGTCGGGCTCGAACCGACGACCAATTCGTTAACAGCGAACTGCTCTACCACTGAGCTACTCCGGAACATGGTACTCGCGAATTATATCGAGACAGCCTCGCTTGGTCAATGATTTAGCTCGCCGTGGTAGGCCAAAACTGTTATGATACGCGCATGAACTATCGCCGCGCCAACCTCTGTGCGTGTACCTGCCACCCTCACGGGAGGTCGGTTTAGCGTAGTCTTGTAACAACAGCCAAAGATTAAGCATAAGCAGTATCCTCCCCACCGGGAGGTTTTTTGTTTTAGGAAGGAATATCATGCTTACAACCTCAGAACCCATCATCACCATGAGCGAAATCGAGCAAGCAGCCGACCGCCTGGCCGGAGTCGCCCGCCGCACGTCGCTGGAATACTCCGCGCCGCTTTCGGAGCGCTATGGAGCCAAAATCTACCTCAAACGCGAGGACTTGCAGCTCGGCGGTTCGTACAAGATCCGCGGCGCCTACAACCTCATGGCCGGCCTGAGCGCCGCCGAACAACAACTCGGCGTAGTCGCGGCCAGCTCGGGCAATCATGGGCTGGCCGTGGCACTGGCAGCCGCGCGGCTGCAGATCCACGCCACCATCTACCTCCCCTTCGCCACGCCGCTAGCCAAGGCCACTCAGCTGCGCCGGCTCGGTGGCGGCTGGGTGACGGTGCGGCTAGCCGGCCGCGACCTCGACGCCAGCCTGATCGCCGCCCGCCATGCCGCCGTCATCTCCGGCGCCACCTTGGTGCACCCGTTCGACGACGCCCGCATCATCGCCGGGCAGGGGACTATCGCCCCCGAAATCCTGGCGCAGTTGCCGGCCGCCCCTCAGCTGGTGGTGGCGCCCATTGGCGGCGGCGGCCTCATCGGCGGGCTCGGCGCGTACTTCCAGGCCGCCGCCCCCGGCTTGCGGCTCATCGGCGTGCGCCCTGCGGCCGGCGATACCATCGCATCGAGCGTGGTCATCAAAACGCGCGGCCGCCTCACTTCCCAGCTCGCCGCGCTCATTCATCAAGAGCTCACCGTCTCAGACACCCACATTCGCCGCGCCCAAGCCGAGCTAGAGCACCATCATGGCATCGCTGCCGAACCCGCCGGTGCGCTTGCTACAGCCGCGCTATTCCAGCTTGCCGAATCTGCCGCCGGCCAAACTATTGTGGTTATCATTAGCGGCCGAGGCTAGGTATTTGTCATATGTCGTCAAACGGCTTATACAAACTTACAGCTACGCTCGAAGAAAGCAATTCCTATATACCGTTTGGCGACATATAGGATCGGCTCAACACCTCGCTCCGGCGCCGCATTGTGCCAAGACCACACCTTTTCAGCCCCTTCTCAGGTATTTCAGGCTACAATACCAGACATGAGAATCCTAGTTGTAGAAGACGAGCACAAAATCGCCAGCGCCATCAAGCGCGGCCTAGAGCAAGAATCCTATGCGGTCGACGTAGCCTATGACGGCGACGAAGGCCTCAGCAGCGCGCTCACCGACGAGTACGACGTCATGATCTTCGACCGCATGCTCCCCGGCCTCCTCGACGGCGCCGATATCTGCAAAGAAGTCCGCGCCAACGGCATCCGCACGCCCATCCTCATGCTCACCGCCAAAGACAAGATCGGCGACCGCGTCGAGGGCCTCAACGCTGGCGCCGACGATTACCTGATCAAACCTTTTGCCTTCGAGGAGCTGCTAGCCCGTATCCGTGCCCTCCTGCGCCGCCCCCAAGACCACGTCGGCAATGTCCTTACCTTGGACGATCTCAGCCTCGACACCGAAAACTACGAGGTCAAACGCGCCGGCCGCAAAATCCAGCTCTCCCAACGCGAATACGCCCTCCTCGAGTATCTCCTGCGCAACCAAAACCGCATTCTCTCCAAGTCCAACATCATCGGCCACGTCTGGGACTACGACGCCGACATTTTGCCCAACACGCTTGAAGTCTATATTGGCTACCTGCGTGGTAAAATTGAGCGGCCCTTTACCGGCCCGGAACTCATCCACACAGTGCGCGGGTTTGGCTATAAACTCAGCGTCGAAAGCAAATAATACCTAAGGGCACACCCATGTTCCGCTCCGCCATCGCCAAACTCACCCTGTCGTACCTGGGCATCATTATGGTGCTCAGCCTGCTTTTTAGTTTCGCGCTCTACCGCGAATCCTCGAACCAGCTCATCGAAACCGCCAACCGTCAACACAACGCCGTCAACCGCTTCGCCCTCCCTATCGGGTTCAATGCTCAGCGCGACGCCTACAGCCAGCTCATCGACGACCAGCTCGCCGCCGCCCAGCATCAGCTGCAAATCCGCCTACTTATTCTCGATCTGGCTACCCTGATGATCGGCGGGGGCGCCTCATACTTCCTGGCCCGCCGCACGCTGCGCCCCATCCAGAACGCCATGGAGGCCCAGGGCCGGTTCACCGCCGACGCCTCGCACGAACTGCGCACCCCCCTCACGGCCATGCGCACCGAGATCGAGGTCGCGCTGCGGGGCAAAGAACTCACGCCCAAGGAAGCCCGCGAACTACTCCAGAGCAACCTCGAAGAGATCGCCAAGCTCGAGTCGCTCTCGGCCGGCCTGCTGCGGCTGGCCCAGTTTGAACGTGGCATCGCCCCCGATGCCCTCGCCAAAGTGCCTGTCAAAGACATCTTTGCCGAAGCCGCCGCTCGCTTCCAGCCCCAGCTCAAAGCCCGCGACATCACGCTCCAACAGACCGCCGGCGCTCACACCATCGAAGGCGACCGCGCCAGCCTCACCGAGCTCGTGGCTATCCTGCTCGATAATGCGATCAAATATAGTCCGCCCAAATCGGAAGTATCGCTTCGCGGAGCCAAGAACGGCAACTTCGTCTCTCTCAGCGTCACCGACCACGGCGTCGGCATGAAAGCCTCCGATATCCCCTACATCTTCAACCGCTTCTACCGCGCCGACCGCTCGCGGTCCAAAGAGCAAATCCACGGCTACGGCCTCGGCCTCTCCATTGCCAAACGCATCGCCGACCTCCACCACGGCGCCGTCACCGTCACCAGCGCCCCTGGCAAGGGCAGCACCTTCACCGTCAAACTCCCTGCCGAGTACGAGGACAAAAAGTCCCTCCTTGGCTAACGAAGCAGAAAAAGCGTAGAGCGAAGGGAATTCATTCAAAAATCTCAAAGCAGCGCCTGACAGCACAACGGCTCCCGTAACCAAAAAGGGGAGAGTTCGCTGCTGGATTTTTGAATGAATACCCGCAGCAAACGTAAAAGTTTGATTTCACCTAAGCCAAACCTCAGATATTCCCCTTACAGTAGCCTCAAACAACTAAGGAGTAATAATTATATGAGCACCATTGTGCGGGGCGTGCGCAACGCCTTCCGCAACACTATCCGGACCGGTGGCGTCACCGTGATCCTGGCGCTGAGCATCGGCTTGGCGCTGGTCATGCTGCTGTCGCTCAAGACCGTCCAGGCCCGTATCCAGACCGTCAAGCAATCGATTGGCAATACTATTAGCGTGTCGCCGGCCGGCGCGCGCGGATTCGACGGCGGGGGTGAGCCGCTCACCCAGACCGACCTCGACGCGGTAAAGAGTCTGCCACACGTCAGCGGCGTCGTAGCCTCGCTCAACGACCGCCTCACGCCCATCACCGATACCTCGCTGGCCTCGGCCATCGACCCTGGCACACTCGGCAATCGTTTCCGCAGCCGCGGCGGTGATGCCGCCCCTGCCCCCGCCGGCAATTCCTCGGGTGGTGCTACCCGCACCTTCACCATCCCGATCATGGTCAGCGGCGTAGGCCAAGTAACGGCCGCCGCCGTCAATGCCACCAGCCTCAAGTTCACCTCGGGTAGCGCCGTCGACGCGTCGGGCAAGGCCAACGTAGCCGATATCGGCACCGAGCTAGCCACCAAGAACAACCTTAAAGTTGGCAGCACCTTCACCTACGGCACCACCACCGTTACTGTCAGCGGCATCTTCGACGCCGGCAACAAATTTGCCAACGCCGGCGTTATCATGCCCATCGCCACGGTGCAAACGCTCTCGGCCCAGCCCGGCCAGATCAGCACTGCCACCATTACGGCCGACGACATCACAAACGTACCCGCTGCCGTCACAGCCATTAAGGCTAAGCTCGGCACCAAAGCCGACGTCGTTAGCCAGCAAGACACAGCGACTAATGCCATCGCGCCGCTCGAAAACATCAAGACCGTCAGCCTCTACAGCCTCATCGGCGCGCTCACGGCCGGCGCGGTCATCACCTTCCTGACCATGCTCATGATCGTCCGCGAGCGCCGCCGCGAAATCGGTGTGCTCAAGGCCATCGGCGCCTCCAATGTCAAGATCGTCGTCCAATTCGTAGCCGAGGCCGTCACGCTCACCAGTATGGGCGCCGTGGTCGGCGTCATCGGCGGGCTGCTGCTAAGTAATCCCGTCCTCAAGCTGCTCGTCACCACGAGCACCTCCACCAGCACTACCGGCGCGGGCCCAGGCGGCGGTGGCCGCGGCTTCGCCCGCATCATCGGCGGCTTTGGTGGGCAGAGCCTCCAGAACCTCCAGGCCGTCATAGGCTATGACATCCTGCTCTATGGCCTGCTCGCCGCGCTCATTATCGCCGTGGTCGGCAGTGCTCTGCCCGCCTGGCTCATCGCTAAAGTTCGCCCCGCCGAAGTTATGAGAGGAGAATAATCATGCTTATCGTCGAAAATCTCAGCAAAGAGTTCAATTCCGGCGCCGGCCCCGTCCAGGCCGTCGACAGCATCAGCTTTGAAGTCCCAGAAGGCAAGTTTGCCGCCATCATCGGCAAGAGCGGCTCGGGCAAGAGTACCCTGCTCGCCCTCCTCGGCGCCCTCGACAAACCCACCTCCGGCGCTATCAAAGTAGGGGATCAGGACATCACCAAGCTCGGCGACCAGGATCTCATCAAGTATCGCCGCAACCGTATCGGCTTCGTCTTCCAAGGTTACAACTTGGTCCCGAACCTCACGGCGCTCGAGAATGTCATGCTGCCCATGGAATTTGCCGGGGTCCGCGGCGCCGAGCGTAAAGCCCGGGCCGCTAGCCTGCTCGACCAAGTCGGCATCACCGTGGAGGAACAGTCGCGCAAACCCAGCCGGCTCTCCGGCGGTCAGCAGCAGCGTGTCGCCATCGCCCGCGCTCTAGCTAACCGTCCCCAGCTCATCCTAGCCGATGAGCCCACCGGTAACCTCGACAGCACCACCGGCAAGCTCATCGTCGACCTGCTCCGCCACCTGGCACGCACCGAGAAGACCACCATCCTGGCCGTCACCCACGATCTGGAAATCGCCCGTCAGACCGATCTCACCTTCCGCCTGGCCGACGGCAAATTAGTAGGGGAGGAGCGCCACGCCCGCGCCCAGCGCCCCGCGGTAGCAGCATGAGCAGCTTACAGACCATCAAGCGTTTCGATCTGGCCATCCTGCTAGTGGCGGTTGCCGTCATTACCGGCGGAGCAGGGTTCGCCCTGGGTCACGCCGGCGCTCCCAAGACCACCGCTGCCCCCGGCCAGTCTGCCACCGGCAACAGCCCATCAGGCTTCGGTGGTGGTGGCGGACGCCGCTTCGGTGGCCGTCCCACCTTCGGCACCGTCTCCAGCCTCTCCGGCACTATCCTCACTATCACCGACACCAGTGGCACGGCCCACGCCGTCACCCTCACCGCCGACACCACCTACACCAATGGCGACCGCACCGCCGCCACCCAGGCCGACCTCAAGGCCGGCACGAGTGTCGCGGCCATCGGCCAAGCCGGCTCCGACGGCGCCATCACCGCCACGCGCATTCTCATCAACCCGCAGATGCCCAGCGGGGGAGGCGGTTCCAGCGGTGCGCCCGCTAATTAACCGCGCGATATCCTAAGTCCCGTTTGTTGTCTGCTTCCGCCACAGCCCCGCGTACCGTCCGCCCAGCGCCAGTAACTCTTCATGCGCGCCCTGCTCCACGATCCGCCCCTCGTGCATCACGATAATCCGGTCCAGCCCCGCCACCGTACTCAACCGGTGCGCGATCACAATTGCCGTATGCTTCCCAATAATCTTCGGCAGCGCGCGCTGAATAATCTGCTCGCTCTCGCTGTCGAGCGCGCTCGTGGCTTCGTCAAAAATCATAATCGGCGCGTTCTTCAGAATCGCCCGCGCGATCACCACCCGCTGCTTCTGGCCGCCGCTCAACTTCACGCCGCGCTCGCCCACTATCGTGCCGTAGCCGTCGGGCAGCCGGGCGATAAATTCATGAGCGTGCGCCGCCTCGGCTGCCCGCTCTATTTCCGCCCCACTCGCGCCTTCATCAAAATAGGCGATATTATCGCGAATACTCCGGTGAAACAACAAGGGTTCTTGCGGAACGTAGGCAATGCTGCGGCGCAGCTCGCTCTGGCGCACCGCGCGGATATCGGTGCCGTCTACCCGGATCGCGCCGCCCGTCACATCATCAAACCGCATCAGCAGGCTCGCCAATGTACTCTTGCCGGCGCCGCTCAGGCCCACGATGCCAATCTGCTCTCCGCCGGCGATCGCGATATTCAGCCCCTCGAACACCTCAATCCGCCTACCCGTCCCCGAGTGCGATGGGTAGCTAAAGTTCACATTCTCAATCGTAATAGCGCCCTTCGGCACCTCAAGGTTCTGTGGCTCATCAGGATCGCGTATCGTCTCCCGCTCATTCCCCAAGTAGGCGAGCGTCGGATAGGTCTTGGTGATTAAATCGTCGTGCTTCAAGATAAGGTTGGGAATCTGGGCCACATTTCGGACAATCTGGAACATGTAGCTCAGCGTCAGGACGATTAACCCGACCGAATCCGGGCGGTGCTTCGCGCTGGCCACCACCACAAAGAATGCGGCTGTTACCCCGGCTGCCGTCAAAATACTCCGGGGCATATCCAGGAACGTAGCCGTTTTACGCCGCAGCCAAAACGTCTCTACCTCTTCTTGGGCTAGCGCGTTCATCTTACTGCGGGATTCCTTCTCTAGACCTCCCGATTTAAGAGCCACGATATTAGTTATCTCATCGGCCACTTCTCCTGTAACCTTGCGGAGAATCTCATGCGCCGCCTTGCGGTAGGCGTTTGATTTCGACGACGCCCACATTACATACAAAAATTGCACCAATACGATACCAAAAGCCACCAAGCCCAGCCGCCAGTCGGCCGCCAAGAGCACAAACACCGGCACCACGAGCGCCAGCACAATTCCTACGCCATCGCTGCGCAGGAGCCGCACCAGGTCCATGGTGCCGTCCAAATGCTGCCGGAAGAGGCCGGCCAGGTAGCCGGTTTGGTGGTCACGGTAGAAGGCCATATCCTTCCCGGTCAGCCGGCCGTGGAAGGAAGGCATGAGCCGGCCATATTCTTTATTCTCGGACCGGGTCGCCACTAGGTCGCCAATCGAGCCAAGCATCGTACCAAACACATACGACCAGAAAAAATACACAATGTTGCGCTTGGCGCTCTCTAAGTCTCCGGCCGCTAGGCTGGACGCGGCCTGCGCCATTAAAACGGTGACATAAATCCGCGTTAGGAACACCCGTACAATTTCGGTGGCAAACCCAAACCACACCCCCGGCTGCCGACCGTAAGTGGATAGTAAATGACGATAAACAGCTTTATTCACAGCCTCCATAGTACCATCCACGAAAAGTCTTGACGTGCTTCCGAGGCGCACTGTTACAATCCAAGCAACACGCAGTAACAGAAGGGGACAATATGAAAGAGGATACCTATGAGCTCCTAACGGCTCCCGAGATCGAAGACCGGCTTGGTTCCAAATACTTCTACCGTCAAAAGATCTACCGGTTAGCCGAAGCCGGTCGCGTCCGCAAGTACGCCTTCCGCGATCAAACCTGCTTTCTGACTTCCGATATCGTCAAAGCCTTTCTCGAGGATCTAGAACAGGCCATCCATAGCCAGCACCCTGATATCGACATGAGTATGGTACAAGTCATGTACGAGCCCGTAACACGCCGGATAGTGGTGGACGGGTTATTTGGCAAAGGAATCTCCGCCGACACCTCCCGTGAAACCCAAGAAGACACCCTGCGTAAAATCGCCACCATTAAGGAATGGGAGGCTGATTCGGTTGTTGGAGCCGTTTCGACACAATCAGATCAAGGAGCTGTAACACCCTCTCTGGATGTCTCCGGTTCGCTCCCGGAAGAGCTGATGTACATCAAAGTCGAAACCGGAGTCGTGGAGGGGGTTGAGGTAAAAAGCTTCATTCTCATTAGCCTGCCGAGCCTGGCTCAATTCATCGGCGTAAGAACCGATAACTTCAGCCGGTGGATAGCGGGCTCCACATTTAGCGGCTTCATATTAAGCGCCAACGTTCGGCATCTGAACGGTCCTCAACATAGCGGACCGTGGAAAAAAGGCTTAGAACAGGGGTATGTTCCGCTCCTACCCATGGAGCTGATTCCGGAAGTGCTCATCGCCGTGAAGCAAGCAAACTTCAAGCCCCAGTTCCCCCAAAAAGCTGAAGTGCTCTATGAACTCGCCAAAACCGCCCTCGAAGCCGTCGGTTTGGGGATCAGCGGCAACAAACAACAAGCCGCCGAGGCTCTAGCCAAGGTCGGTGAGGGCCTGGGGCTCCAGGAAGCCGACCAAATCATCGCGCTGCTTCGTCAGTACGCCAACCGGGATTTTCAGGTTCAAACTCACAAAGGCTTTGTCCATAAAGTCAGAAGCACCGGCGGGGATTACCTCATAACCACCGGCACCATCACCGTCGGCGTTACGGGCAAAAATGCCGCCACTTGGATGAAAATTGGCCAAAAAGAAGGTCTAAAGTCACGCGAACGCCAATCCGCCCGCGAGGTTATGCGGCACGTAGCGCCGGCCGACAGCGTAGGCATGACCTTCGCCGAAGGCCACTATACTAAGAACCCTGACACTACCGAAGCCATCAAGACCGGTAGACAGGGCAAAAGTTTCTACCGGCGCCTTAAGGAAGTAGGGCTGCTCGAAGAACCCCGCGATGAAGACAAGCCGGTTACCCTAGAAGTAAGAGGAAAGGTACGGTAACCCCCATGACAAACGCACAATCCCACCCCGACCCTATCGAAGCCCACCGCCGGCTCGGTGGCAAGATCGCTGTCCAGGCTAAGGCCGAGCTCACCGCCGAAGCCCTGGCCGCGCTGTATACGCCCGGTGTCGGCCAGGCCTCCTCGTACCTGGCCGAGCACCCCGAGGCTGCCCGCGAGCTCACCATCAAGCGCAACAGCTTGGCCGTCATCTCCGACGGCTCGGCCGTGCTCGGCCTCGGCAACATCGGCCCTTACGGCGCGCTGCCCGTGATGGAAGGCAAGGCCATGCTCTTCAAGCAGCTCGCCGATATCGACGCTTGGCCGCTCGTGCTCGATACCCAAGACACCGAGGGCATCATCGCGGCCGTCAAGGCCGTAGCGCCGGTGTTCGGCGCCATCAACCTGGAAGACATCGCCGCGCCCGCCTGCTACGAGATCGAGGAGCGCCTCCAGGAAGCCTTGGACATCCCCGTAATGCACGACGACCAACATGCCACCGCCATCATCGCGCTGGCCGGGCTCATAAATGCTTTCAAGGTGGTAGGCAAGGACCTCCGCGCCGCCCGCGTCGTCATCGTCGGCGCCGGGGCGGCCGGCAGCGCCCTGCTACGGTTACTGCTGGATTACGGTCTGAGCGACGTCGTGCTCACCGACTCCAGGGGCATCGTCGAGCCTTCGCGCACCAATCTTGATCCCTACAAGCAGCAGTGGGCCCGGCTCGGCAACCCCCGTCACCTCACCGGCGATGCCGGCGTAGCGCTGCGAGGCGCCGATGCCGTGGTGGCCGTCTCGGTGCCCGGCGCCGTCACGGCCGCGCAGGTCAAAACCATGGCCAAGGACCCGGTGGTTTTCGCGCTGGCCAACCCCACACCCGAAATCATGCCCGAAGACGCCAAAGCGGCCGGCGCCGCCGTCATCGCCACCGGCCGTTCCGACTTCCCCAATCAGATCAACAACGTACTCGTGTTTCCGGGCATATTCCGCGGCATGCTCGATTCGGGCGTGCGCGAAGTCACCCCGGCCATCAAACTCCGGGCGGCCCAAGCCCTGGCCGGTCTCGTGCCACATCCTACGGCCGGGCGCATCGTGCCCTCGGCCCTCGATCGCGAAGTCGCTCTAGCAGTCGCCGCCGCCGTCCAGGAAGTCACCGGGGCTAAGGCTTAGACCGCCGGATCTTGCGCTCGGCGCGGCGGATCCTGTCGCGAACCTTCTCGAGGGCCCGGTGAGCCCAGGCATATTCGGTCGCCAGCACGCCCAGGCCGGCCGCGATGACCAATAGCCCCGGTCCGGGTGTCACGAGCATAATAGTCCCGACTAGGATCAGAAACCCCCCGGCGATTGATATTGCTGGTTTGCGCAAAAACTTACTCATACCCTTAGTCTAACCCGGTTAGGCGCTTTACAGATAATAGCCCCGCGCGATAGTCTGTATTTATGTCAAAGCGTATCCTTTTCATCGTGGCCGCCCTAATACTTGCCACCGCCGGCTTCTATGCCCGGGCTCAGAACACCCGCGTAGCTCGCGCCCAAGCCGCCCAGATCGTCCAACAAGACAGCGCCGGCAGCGATACCTCGGCGGCCATAGCCGGCCTCAAACAGTACTTCAAGACTCATCTCAGCACATCGGTCGGCCTTACCCTCAATGGCGCTTACACCCGAGCCCTAGCCGCCGCTCGTGCCGCGGCTAGCACCTCGGTCACCAACGCGCAAATCTACGCCGATGC
Organism: Patescibacteria group bacterium; assembly: GCA_028288925.1. Lineage (GTDB taxonomy): Bacteria > Patescibacteriota > Saccharimonadia > UBA4664 > UBA4664 > RYN-427. Next base: position 72,216 of record JAQGHG010000003.1, read on the forward strand.
CCAGCGAGCCTGCGGCGGCAAGAGCGATTCCATCACACAGGCCCGCTGCAACCAAGACTACCTTTCCAAGCATCTTGTGAATGTTCCTCCCCCCACTCCGGTAAAAGAACCCAAGCTGTCCGATTACCAATACTTTTTTAGCTCCCCGGTGTGGGCGCCCGATCTACCCGGCGCTCTCCTGTTGGGGTCCGCCGCCGCTTTCATCTTGGGAGCCGCCGGCTTTCTGCGGAGGCCGCGATAATGTCGGGTCAAGTTAACTTCTGGGAACGCTTTCGGGCGACGCTCCTCCCCACCGTCAATCAGACCCTGGGCGCGCTTGGCCTCTCGGCCGCCTTGCTGGCGCTTGCCCAGAGCCAGTCCCTTATGCACCGGCTCGGCATCAGCTCGGCCGCCATCACCACTAGCCAGATTCAGTTTCACGACCGCTTCGACGTTATCCTGCGGTCATCCATCGCCTCACACATCGCGTTGGTGACGTTTTGGGCCACTATCGGCTTGATCGCCTACCTCATTTGCTGGGGAGCCTACAATATACTCATCGAGGCCCGCAACGAGGTCACATTGGCCACCGAATACACCAACCGCGGCCACTGGCGGGGCCCTTACGAAACCCTGGCCCTCAAGGCCGCTGCCGCTACCGGATTGGCGCTCATCATTGGATCGTTGTGGTTCGGCCTGTCATTCTGGATGGCGCTCTCGGGCCGCGTCATTAGTCACCCCGACCCTTCTAGTGTTACTGGGGCCGTCATCGCCGTAGTAGGCCTGGCGCTCCAACTTTACCTCCTACTGGCCTTTGTCCAATTCACCTTCACGCCCTGGTACCGGATGCAGACATTTACAGACCTTGCGTAGTGCGCTATGATGCCCTCGTTAACGTTAAACCGCCCCGAAGGCGGAATTGTCGTCCCGGCCGCAAGCTTGGCGATGTAAGTGGAGCCAAGTTAAGTGGCCAAGAAACTATTTATCGGCAACCTGCCGTACACAGCAACAAATGACAGCCTGGGTGAATTTTTCGCCGAGTTCGGTGAAGTCCTCAGCGCGGCCGTAATCATGGACCGCGCCACCGGCCGTTCCAAAGGTTTCGGTTTCGTCGAAATGACCAACGACGCCGAAGCTGACGCCGTCATCGCCCGCGCCGACGAGGCCGCTGGTCTCGAGCTCGAAGGCCGCAAGCTTACCGTCAGCGAAGCCCGTCCCAAAGCCGAAGCTCGCTAAGTCTAGCTAAAGCACAAAAAAAGAGCCCTCCGGGGCTTTTTTTTGTTGGGCTAGGGCTTACGACCAGGTACGTTTGTGGTTAATAGCCTCCTTCCCCCGAAAGGCCTGCTCCAGATCGATGTCATACATATTGGCGATAGCCGATGTCACCCACAAGACATCAGCCAACTCATGCGCGATATTTCCAACATGAGAATCAGGATCGGTAGTCACACCACTCTCTTTGCGAATTGCCTTGGCTAGTTCGCCCACCTCCTCGATGAGAAGCAGACACTCCTGGGTGGGCGTCGTCCGAAACCCCCGCTCTTTGAAGTGGACGGTTGTATACTCTTGAAGATCGCGCAGCGTCGCGCCAGCCTTAATGTGAGCCATGAAGCATCCCCCTTATCGTCTCTATAGTAATCCGAACAATGGCCGAACACAAGTTTCAAAAAAAGAACCCCCAACCGGGAGTTCTTTCAGGCCGTGAGCGGGAAAGCGCTTACTTGCCGCTAGCCTTGTAGTCCTTGATCGCCTTGGCGACCTTGCCGTCGTCCTTCAGATTCTCCCAGAAGAGCACCTGCTGGCGGCTGACGTACATTACGTCCTCGGGACCGTGGAGTTCGCCACCAAGCTTGGCCAACGAGACCTGCGGCTGCTGCCCCGCACTCTGATCTTTGGGCTGGACCTGCTGCTGCACCTGTAGATAGTAAATGTCGGTGAGCTTGACGTAGCTATTATCAACTCTTGAGGCCTTGCCGAAGTAAACCTGGCCGTTCGTCAGGAAGACTGCCTGGTACTGCTTAGCCTTCACGGCGCCGTCGGCCGTCATGGCGCTATAGGCCTTATTGCCAAACCAGCCCAGCGTCACGACCGACACCAAGATCAGCAAAATTGCCAGAACCTTACTTAATGGGTTGCTCGTACCGGCTTGGGCCTTTGGGGCCGCCGGAATATCGGCAAAACTATTGTCGTGCGCTTGCGCTTGTCTGCGTACATCCATACGAAATTAAACTCCAACTATACTTAGCATTGGGCTTATGGTAGCAGCCGTCTTCCTCAGTGTCTACCCAATCTGGTAGTGTCATAAGCCCGTGCCACTGTTATAATCATAACCAGTATAAGAGGTGGGATAGGAAGGCGTGTTGCCGCAATGAGACTTCGCAGTAAGCTCGGGTTAATGGTAGGCATCATGTTGGCGCTGGTAGCGAGCGCGCCGGCCTGGGCGAGCTTGTCCCAGGGCTTTGCCACCACCACGCCCATCGCCTCCGGCAGTCTGGTGGCGCTCGACGAAAAATCCAGCGGCAGCGTTGTGGTGGCGGACACCACCAATACCGGCCGCCTCTTCGGTGTCGCGGTGCCGCCGTCCTCGGCCTCAATCTCCCTGTCGGGCACCGGTGACGGCCAGATCCAGGTAGTCACGAGCGGCACCGCCAGCGTACTCGTCACCACGGCCGGCGGCGATATTAAGGTGGGTGATTACATCACCGTCTCATCGATCGCCGGCGTGGGCCAGAAAGTCGGCGAGGGGAGCAGCCGCGTCATCGGCACCGCCCAGGCCGGCTTCAATGCCTCCAGCGACGGCGCCACCAAGCGCGGCATCGACGACGGCACCTCCAAGCGCGAGGTCGCCATCGGCCAGATTCCCGTGGTTATCTCCGTCTCCACCTACACCGCCACCGATGGCAAACAACCCTACGCCATCCCCAACTGGCTCCAGAGCTTCTCCAACACTTTGGCCGGCAAAGCCGTTTCGCCTATTCGCGTTATCATGGCAGGTCTCATTCTGATGGTCGCCCTCGTGAGCATAACCGTCTTGCTCTATGCCGCCGTTCGCAATAGCATTATTTCTATCGGGCGTAATCCGCTCTCGCGCGGTCCGGTGCTGCGGGGACTGCTCCAGGTCGTGGCCATCGCGGCCGGTATTCTAGCCCTCGCGACCGGTGGGATATATTTGGTGATAGCGAGGTAGTATGGAAATTGGACTAATTATTCTAGCCGGGGCCGTTGTTCTCCTCACGCTAATCGTGGTGGCGCAAAATCTTCAGTTGCAAAAAGCCCTGCGAAAGCAGCACGAATACGAAGCTAAACCTACGTCGGTGCACGTCAGCGAGCCCACCGTAGCCCAGCTCGAAACCAGTCTCAAGGCCGCTTACGAAGCCAAGATCGAAGAAGCCACCGGCACCTTTGGCACCGACCTGCAGACCACCTCGGAGCGCCTCAGCGAGCAAGTCTCGCGCCTTACCACCACGGTCATCGAGGAAGAGCTCGAGGCCTACCAGCAGACGCTCGAAGAAGTCCGTCACGTCGCCACCCAAGCCATGGAGCAAATCCACCAGGCCGTCGAGCACCAGCGCGTCGAGCTGCGCCAGGGCATGGAAGCCGAGCTGGTCGAAGAAAAGAAGCAACTCGCCGCCAAATTCGACGCCAAGCTGGGCGACGTAGTATCGAGCTACATTTCCGAGTCCCTTGGCAGTGGCGTCGACCTGGGCGCCCAGATGCAATTCATCCTTCAGAGCCTCGAGAAGCACAAAGACGAAATTCGAAAGGACCTCATCGGTGACCTTTGAACTCCCCGCCGCCGTTTATAGCCCTCAGTTGCTGGAGTCAGTCGTGTACGACATCCAGTATTACCTGGATTGGATCCGTCAAAATCAGATCCGCAAAAAAGTCGGCGCCCAGCCCAAGGAAGAGCCCAACCACTCCGCCGAGACCGTGCTCGTGATCGAAGCGTGGCTAGCCGGTAAACCCGCCACGCTCGAATCTATCGAAGCTCTGCTCAAGTATCTTAAAGAGCTTGAGCTTCCCGAGGTTCACATTATGCTGGCCGCCCTACCCAACCATGCCCAGCGCGAAGTCTTCGTGACCTGGTTTCGCAACAACACCACGCCCCACCTCATGCTCTCCTTTGTGGCCGATCGCAACCTTGGCGGCGGGATCGTGGTACGCACGCCCAACCGCATCTTCGATTACACCTGGAAGCAGGAGCTGGTAGCCGGGCGCGATAAATTAGCGGGGATCGTGCGCCGTGTTTGATAATCCCAAATTCGCCAAACTCGTCGCCGACGGCCGCCCTACCGGCGAAGTCATCGGCATCGACCGCTTCCTCGTGACCATCCAGGGCCTCGGCGAGGTAGCTATAAATGCCCTTATTTACTTCGCCAACGGCCACCAAGGTCTCGTTCGCGAAGTCCGCGAAGACACCGTAATGGTGCTCAACATGACCGCCGAATCCATCGCCCTCGGCACCCTGGCTGTCCTGGAGGCCGAAGAACTTGTGACCGGAGTGGGGGAGAACGTCATTGGCCGTGTCTTTAGCGTTACCGGCACGCCGCTTGACGGCAAAGGCCCCATTACTTTTTCCCGCTACGATCCGGTATTCAAGGTGGCCCCCGGCATCATCGAGCGCCAAATGCTCACCGACCCGCTCACCACCGGCGTCGCCATCGCCGACCAGCTCTTTCCGCTCGTCAAAGGCCAGCGCATCGCCATTCTGGGCGACAACAAAGTGGGGAAGTCGGCCTTCACTATGCAGCTTACCCTTGCCCAAAAAGACACCGGCCGCATTGTCATCCATGTGCTCATCGCCAAGCGCAAAGCCGATGTCGACCGCCTTATCACCAAGCTCAATGAGACCGGCGCCATCGCCTACACGGTAGTCATCGTGGCCTCGGTCTTCGACTCGCTCACGCAGTCGTATCTGGCGCCGTACATTGGAGCTACCGTCGCCGAGTACCTCTGGCATGGCGGCAAAGATGGCATCATCATCTACGACGACCTCTCCAACCACGCCAAGGTCTACCGCGAACTTTCGCTCTTGCTCAAAGTCAGCCCCGGCCGCGCCTCCTATCCCGGCGACATGTTCTACGCCCACTCCAGCCTGCTCGAACGCGCCGGCCGGCTGGCCGAAAACGGCGCCACCTTGGCCGCTATTCCCGTGGTGCTCACTCCTAACAACGACATTACCGCGCCGCTCCCCACCGCCATTATGTCCATCACCGACGGCCAGCTCATCTTCGACACGGAGGCTTTCCGCGCCGGCATTCGTCCGGCCGTGTCAGTCGGCTTGTCGGTCTCCCGCGTGGGTGGTGTGGGGCAAAATAAGCGCCAAAAACAGCTCACAGCCTCGCTCTTCAAAAAGCTGGCCGCTTACCGCCAAGCCGCCGAATTCTCACACTTCGGCTCCGAGCTCGCCCTCGAATCCAAGGCCGACCTGGAGCTCGGCAAAAAGATTTACGAAGCCGTCAAACAGCCGCCCGACACCATTTACACCGCCAACGAGCAAGACCTCATCCTGGGCACGGTCATGAAGACCGAGGGCAAAATTACCATCAACATCGACAGTCTCAAGCGCAAGGCCAAAGAAGTAGCGCCCACTATGACCGCCGAATCCGACTGGGAGGCCGCTATTAACAAACTTCTCTCCGAAGTCACTGTCCAGGCGCCCGCCGCCCCCGCTCCGACGCCTGCCGCATCGGCCGCCCCTCCGGCGCCCGCCCAAAACGACAAATCGAAAAAATAACCGATGTATAATCATAAGTAATATCGCCAACGAGAAAAGTAAGGTCATCCTATGAGCAGCAGCTCACTCGGCATTGAACAAGAAGCCAGCCAGGTCGGTACCGTCACCGAGCTTACCGGCATATTCGAATCTATCGCGTCGATGCGTATCGGCAAGATTAAAGACCGCGTCACCAGGAGCCAGACCTTCTTTGCTGAGCTCTGGAAGATCTATAGCCAGTTGCGCATCGACCCAAACGAGCGCCTCACCGGCAAAAACGGCCCCAAGCGCGACAAACCCAATGTCTTCCTGGTGCTTACCTCCGAGGGCGGTCTCTCCGGCGACATCGACGCCCGCATTGTCCGTACCGTCATGGAAAGCTTCGATCCCAAGACCACCGACCTCATCGTCATTGGCGCGCACGGTGCCACCCAATTTGTACAGCAGCACGCGCACATCAAGCGCTACTTCCGTCTGCCCGACCTCGACCAGGCCATCGATGTTTCACCGATCGTCGATGAACTCATCGGCTACAAGCAGCCCACCGTCTGGTTCCAGCGCTACATCTCGCTCTCGGTGCAAGAGGTCGGCCGCATCGACCTGCTCGGCCGCGTGCGCTCACTCGGCACCGGCTCGGCCGGTTCCAAAGCCGACGAGGGCGAAATCATCAGCCCCCGCGAATACCTCTTCGAGCCCAGCGTCGACGACGTCGTGCGCTACCTCGAATCCGTCATGATGGAAATCGCCCTCTCGCAGGTCATCCTCGAATCCCGACTAGCTCAGTACGCCTCACGCTTCACCGCCATGTCCGCGGCCAAGAAACGCGCGCGTGAGCTGCAAATCAGCCTTGTCATGGCCTTCAACCGCGCCAAACGCGGCGAGGCCGACGACCGCATCAAAGAAATCGTTAATGCCATGAATGCCTTAAACCCAAGTTAGAATAACCTGCTAAAATAACAATAAGCATTATGGCGACACCAGCAGCAAACCCCACTCCGGCCTCAGTTCCCGTCCCGGCTTCACCTCCGGCGGCTTCGGTTGTGGCCGCCAAGGCGCCCGCGCCAAAAACGCCCACCGTCCCGAAAACATCCGCTCCCGCACCCCAGGCGCCAGTTCCAGCTCAGCCCGCCGCCACCGGTATTCCCGGCCGCATCGTCAGCATTCGCGGCCTCATCGTCGAAGTCGCCTTCCATGGCGACACCCGCCCCGCTCTGCGCGAAATCATGACAATCGAAGGCCACCCCGAGGTACTCCTCGAGATCAACTCGTTCAACGACCACCGCGACGCTGTCTGCATCACCTTTATGTCCAGCCCACTCGTCCGCCGCGGCGCCAAAGTCATTTCTACCGGCACTACCATCTCGGTTCCCACCGGCCAGGCCGCCCTGGGCCGGCTCTTCAATGCCGTGGGCCTCCCCGCCGACAACCTCACGCCCATCGGCCCCGAAGTTCCACGCCGCAGCATCTACACTGATGCCAGTTCCACACAGCTCTTCGGCAACGTCGATGAGCTCCTCGAGACCGGCATCAAAGTCATCGACTTCTTCACACCCTTCGTGAAAGGCCGCAAAATCGGCATCATCGGCGGCGCCGGTGTCGGCAAAACCGTTCTCATCATGGAACTCATCCACAACATCGGCAAAGACCCGTCCAAGCTCGCTTTCTTCGCCGGCATCGGCGAGCGCATCCGCGAGGGTCACGAATTATATTCCACGCTCAAAGAGCGCGACATGCTCGCCACCACCGCTATGTTCTACGGCCAGATGAACGAAAACCCGGCCATGCGCGCCATGGTCGGCCTCGCCGCTACAACTCTAGCCGAATACTTCCGCGACGAGGAAAAGCGCGACATCCTCTTCTTCGTCGACAATGTCTACCGCCATATCCAGGCCGGCAACGAGCTAAGTACTATGATGGGCCAGATCCCAAGTGAGGGCGGCTATCAGGCTACCATCTTCTCCGACCTCAAGCGCCTCCAAGACCGCCTCTACTCCAACGCCAACGGCTCCATCACCGCCATCCAGACCATTTACATCCCGGCCGACGACCTCACCGACCCAGCCGTCCAGGAAATCTCCTCACAGATCGACTCCGTCATCGTCCTCTCCCGTGCTGTCGCCGAAGCCGGCATCCGCCCCGCTGTCGACCTCATTCGCACCAGTTCCAGCCTACTCACCCCCGAGATCGTAGGGGAGCGCCACTACCTGCTCGTCACCCAGGTACAGGCCATCATGCAAAAATACGACTCGCTCAAAAACATCATCGCCATCATCGGCGAAAACGAACTGAGCCCCCAAGACCGCGCCGACTACCAAAAAGCCAAAAAACTCATCGAATTCTTCGCCCAATCCATGTTTGTCACCGAGAAACTCAACGGCATCCCCGGCGTTTACTTTAGCCGCGAACAAACCCTCAGCGGCGTCGAGGAGATCTTAATCTGATGCTAGTACAGGATACAGGTAGGGAGTGGTGAATTCTCGGACCCAAAGCAGAGGGGGAGATACGCATGGCGCTTAGCCAAGGCGGCACCTACCAAGCCGCCCAATCTGCCCAATCCGGCGGCCCCGCCGCCAAAAACCGCTTCAAGGTGCGCATCCTCAGCCCTTACCAAACGTACTATCAGGGCGAAGCGGTGAGCCTCAGCGCCACCAACCGCACCGGCCCTTTCGACATCCTGGCCGGCCACATCAACTTCTTCTCGCTCCTCACCGGCGGCACCGTGGTGCTCAACACCGGCTTTCAACGCCTCGAATTCGAAATCGGCCGCGGTGTCATCCGCGTCAACCACGACGAAGTTACGCTCTTCGCCGACGTTTAGCCGTTTAAAAAACGCGTTTTACCCTCACAACACACCTACGCCAAAAACCCTGCCTAAACCCGAGCATTCGCTCGAAATTATGCCTAGGTTAAGATTAAAAGTCGTTGACAGCAGATACAGCATAAGCATAATACAGGGTAAGAACATTAAAACAGGAATCCATATGGCTTATTCCAAGACCAATTCTAAAGGGCAGGTGTATTACTTACACATGAAAGACGTAACTCTCAAAGGCGGCCGCCTCCAGCGCATCTATTTCTTTGCCCGCGACGTACGCGAAGGCGCCGTCGAAGCTCTGCCGGCCGGCTACATTGAAGTGGAAAATCCCCGCACCGGGCTCTTAGTCCTCAAAAAAGAGGTCAATCAGGCTCCCGCCAAGCAGTCCGATGGTGTAGCCGCCTAGTCCGCTCGAACCAAACTCAAAAAGACCCATCGCTTAAACGGGTCTTTTTGCTAATGCTCTATTGTGAGCAATTACTCACCCGTGATAAGCTAAAATCCACTATGGCACAAGCACTACTCGAAGTTAATGATCTCCGCAAAACCTACGCCGGCGGCTTTGAAGCCGTCAAAGGCGTCAGTTTCTCCGTCAAAAAAGGCGAAGTCTTCGGCATCCTCGGCCCCAACGGCGCCGGCAAAACCACCACGCTCGAAATGATCGAAGGCATGCGCCCCATCACCAGCGGCACCGCCATCCTCGACGGCATCGATGTCCAAAAGGACACCTACGCCGTCAAAGAACGCATCGGCATCCAGCTCCAGAGCTCGTCATTCTTCCAAAATCTCAACCTGCTCGAGCTGCTCAAACTCTTCAACGACCTCTACCTAGAATCCGCCGACCCCATGACCCTCCTCAAAGAAGTCGGTCTCGAAGAAAAAGCCAAGGCGCAGGTCAAAGAGCTCTCCGGCGGCCAAAAGCAGCGCTTCAGCATCGCCACCACGCTCGTCAACAACCCCGTCGCCATCTTCCTGGACGAGCCCACCACCGGCCTTGATCCGCAGGCTCGCCGCAACCTCTGGGACCTCGTGCAGCAGATCCAAAAGAAGGGGACCACCGTCATCATCACCACCCATTACATGGAAGAGGCCCAAATCCTCTGCGACCGCGTAGCCATCATGGACGAGGGTAAAATTATCGCCCTCGACACCCCCGACCAACTCATCCAGGCGCTGCTCAAGCGCGGCTTCAAGCCCCAGACCAAAGTCGCCCCGGCCACCCTCGAGGACGTCTTCATCGACCTCACCGGAAAGGACCTCAGGGACTAAATCATGAAGCGCATCCTCACCTCGCTCTGGAGCCTCACCGTCGCGTCTACCAAAATGTACTTCCGCAACAAAGCGGCCGTCTTCTTCACCATGTTCATCCCGCTGGCCTTCATCGGCATCTTCGGCCTCCTGAGCCAGAGCGGCAATAGTAAGCTCACACTGGACATCACGAACCAATCCAAGACTCCGCTCTCGCGCGGCGTCGTCGATGCCCTTAAGAAGATCGACGCCTTCAAGATCAAGGAAGTCGCGCAATCCGAGGCCTCCGACCAGCTCAACAAGGGCAAAATCGACCTGCAAATCGTTATCCCGCCGGAATTCGGCCAGACCGGCGCCGACGGCCGCCCGCGACCTAGTGATCTCAAAACCTTCTACAACAAAGCCAAACCCCAGAACGGCCAGACCGCTAACCTCATCCTGGGCCAAGTAGTCTCGGGTCTCAACGCCGGTATCAGCCACACGCCCCAGATCATCGCCCTCAAATCGCAAGGCGTGCAGACCAATAACCTCGGCGTCATCGATTTTCTGTTGCCCGGCATCCTCGCCATGAGCATCATGCAGCTCGGTATCTTTAGCGTAGCCTTCGCCTTTGTATCCCTCAAGACCACCGGCGCCCTGCGCCGCATCCAGGCCACGCCCACGCACCCCGTCAACTTTGTGATCGCTCAAGCCATCACCCGCCTCATCATCGGTGTCATTCAGGTCCTGCTGCTCACCGGTCTAGGCATCTGGTTCTTGGACTTCCATCTGCTCGGCAATTTCTTCGAATTCATGTTTGTGGCCCTCCTCGGCGTCATCATCTTCCTGGCCTTCGGCTTCACCGTCGCCGGCTGGGCCAAGGATGAGAACTCCGCCGCCCCCATCGCCAACCTCTTCACCTTCCCCATGCTCTTCCTGTCCGGCGTGTTCTTCCCCCGCGACGGCTTCCCCGGCTGGCTCAAGACCATCACCGATTTCTTCCCCCTCACCTACGTCGCCGACGCCCTCCGTGCCATCGCCAACGAAGGCGCCCACCTCACCCAGATCATGCCCGAGATTCTCGGTATGGTCGTCTGGGGTATCGTCATGTTCGTCGTCGCCGTTCGCGTTTTTCGCTGGGAGTAAATGCAGGGGTCCTGTCAGCCGCGGAATATTCCTGCGCTGCCACCCGTAGGCTTGGCTGCGCAGCTTAGGCGTATTTCTCCAAAATAGCTAAGTTTTGATAAGCCATCTCGAGGGTGCAAAACCGCGGGTCCAATTGGTTTCGGCGGACGGAATCAATAAAGCCCTTTGCGGCAAACTTCATCGACTTCGTGAGGAGCGAATTACCGTACTTAATGTGCCGCAACGGATCATCGACCGCGATCAGCTCAAGCGGCTGGTCATTCGCGAAGCTCGTGCGCAGACCCTGAGTGTCGCTATAGAGCGCTATGCCCTGGCTGCCGATCACTTCGATCAACAAATCCTTATACCCAAAACAATAGGTGTCACTAAACATATCAATACTGGCGCCCTCTTCGGTAATGAACTGGGCCGCGAATTGAGACTCCGCATCTACCGGACGGGCGAACCGTGGATCCTGAAACCGCTTTGTTTGGACCGAACCGCCAACAATCTCCGGCATACCCAACAAATGCCGCGCGAGATCGATTTGGTGCGTGCCAATGGCGTTCAGCTGCCCGCCGCCATGCTCCCTATAGTTGTACCAGGAGCCTTGATAATCGGGGCTCGAAAAAAGGTTCAGGTGAGTGCCGATCCGCACGGTCAGAATAGTCCCGAGGAGCCCCTCCTCAATAAGGTTCCTTAGGTACCCAACCACCGGATGAAACCGCGCCTCATGATTAATCGCGATCAGGCGGGGATAGCCTTTGACGAGCCGTCGCATATCCGCGACATCGGCCGCCGACAAAGCCGCCGGCTTCTCCAGGAGAATGTGCTTCTTCGCCCGGACAGCAGCTTCAAACATTGCCTTATGCAAGTGGTTTGGCGAGGCAATTACGACCACATCAATCTTGGGGTCGCCAATCAGCTCCTGCCATGTCGCGTAAGTGCCGGCCGCGCCTATCTCTCGCGCGATACGTTTCGTCTTCTCAGGGTCGTGTCCGTTGAGATACAGCTTGCAATCCGGGTCCAACGCCCGCCACACCTGACCAATAACCTTGCCGAACCCCGTACCAATAATGCCAATAGTAAGATTCTTCATACGCCTGATTATACTATGCCCGGGCTATGGGCTCCGGGGTTAGAACCAAGGGTAGAGGCGCAGGAATACCTCCAGATTGTAAGCCGGCGTGGTTACTGATAGTGGGCACGGCGGAAGAGATGGTCCACGTTCGTCGGCACAATCAGGAGGTATTCCGCAGCCAAATAGGTAACGGTGTCTCTCAGAATAGCGCTACCCGGCCCTTCATCTGGTAAAGTAAGTGATATCACATTCTGCAAAAGGAGCCTGCCGTGTCGCGTGAAGCCAAAATCCTAACCGCCATCCTCGTCGTTGTAGCCGGAGGCATGATCGGCCTCTTTGCTATCGCCAACAAAAGTCCCGATACCGGCCCCGCCCCGGTCGGAGACAAAACCAAAATCATCCGCGACAATAGTCACAAAGAAGGCACCGGCGCCATCCAGCTGGTCGAGTTTGGCGACTATCAGTGCCCGGCCTGTGGGGCGGCCTATCCTAACGTTAAGCAGGTCATGAAGGAATACGACGGCAAGGTCACCCTGTACTTCCGCAACTTCCCGCTCACGCAGATTCACAAAAATGCCATGACGGGCGCCGAAGCCGCCGAAGCCGCCGCCGATCAGGGCAAATTCTGGGAAATGCACGACAAACTCTACGAAAAGCAAACCGACTGGAGCGAAGAATCCGATCCCACCACCAAGCTCGCCGGCTACGCCAAAGACCTCGGTCTCGACGTCGACAAGTTCAAGAAGGCCCTCAGCAACGAGCAATTCAAGAATCTCATCGGCCAAGACACCGCCGATGCCAACGCCCTAAACGTCCAGGCCACTCCTACTTTCTTCATCAACGGCACGCAGTACCAGGGCAAGAACGATTACCCCTCGCTCCGCGACGCCATCGAAGCCCAGCTCAGCAAGAAGTAAGACCTAGCCTCTAAACGTCGAGCAAGCGCTCGGATTCCCGCACACAAATTTCCCACAGCCCGATATCATTCAGCTTAAATTCGTGCTCCCGGTACGTCAGCGACAGCCACTCGTGAGCCGAATTATGCTCAATCACGCAAGTCGCGTCAGCCGATTCCAGCGCCTTTTCTACCTCAGCCAGCTCCGGCACGCCATGAGGCACCACGAAATCCAGGCTATCCGGACCGAGGGCGTCTTCGGGCCGGCTCGGCCGCCGCTGCAAAATCTTGATATGCTGAAGCGTATCCAGCGCCAGGGAACGGGGCTTGCGAATGGTAAGAATGGCCCGCTCGCCGTTCACCGGCGCCATGTGCAGGTAGTCGCCTAGCTCGTACATCCGCTCGGCCGCCTCCAGGGGCGCCACATCGCCCTCCACCTTCCAGCCCAGGGCGTCGGGTGAGTGCGGACCGATCACCTTCCGCAACTTGGGGGCCTTGGCCAGAAGTTGTTCCCAGACGAGCCAGTAATCGTCGGCCGCCGCCTTAAACTCGTGGAGGGTGGGGTACGAAGCCATTACAGCAGCACCTCGCCCCGCTCGGGCTGGCTCAAGCCTCGCGAGCGGATTTCGTAGTGCATGCGGGTGTTTGGGTCGCCATGCAGGTACAGGACCTTTCGCACCAGTTCGGCGCTATCATGCGCGTCCAGCCGCGAAAACTCCACATCGATACTCTCATCGGCTATCTTAATACCCTTCCGCATGAAGCCGTTCAGATGGGGGAGCGCGAACGGTACCTTCTCCGTGGGCTTGCTCCCATCGATACGCTTAGGGCGTTTCGGCGGCTTCTTGTCGCTCACCATGCCGCCGTCCACCGTCACATGGATCTTGATGGTCTTGTCATCCTCGTCGCTCAAATTGCTCACATAGAGATGGAACGGCAGAAATTCTTCCTTCAAGCCCTTCTCGTGCTTGTCGAGCTCCCGGCCGTACTCGTCGAGCGCGTGATCGTACCGCTTCCAGTCGATCGGACGGAAAATATTCAAACCGGGGTACGAGAAAAACGGCCAAATCCGATTGCCCAAAGCCACTAATTGTCGCTTCACAAAGTCTTTCTCGGCCACGATAAAGCGGCGCTCTTTGCCGAGTTGCAGCTCCGGTGCTGTCTGGAGAGTCACGACGTATTTTGGTTCAGATGATTGCATATTATTCATTCTATCAAAATAACTACAAATCAGCTTTACAAATATCGAGAGAACAAGGATTATTGCGGAAGAAATAAATGCAATTACTTATCGTATCCAATCGCTTACCGATCAGCGTCACCAAGGCTGGCGGAAAGCTGTCGTTCAAGCCAAGCCCTGGTGGACTGGCTACCGCTATGTCGTCGCTCGGCAAGGGGTGGAATTATTCCTGGATCGGCTGGCCCGGCATTGCCTCGGACGAGCTCACCGCGCAAGACAAACTCCAGATCACACAGGAGCTCCAAGCCCACAATTGCTATCCGGTCTTCCTGACCGCCAAACAAATCGCCAACTTCTACGAAGGTTACTCCAACACCACCATTTGGCCGCTGTTCCACTACTTTCAGTCTCTCACCAAATACCGCTCCGGTTTCTGGGAAGAATACCAAAAAGTCGCCAAGCTCTTTCGCAAAGAAGTCCTCAAGCACGCTACCGAGAAATCCCTCATCTGGGTGCACGATTACCAGCTCATGACCCTGCCGCGTCTGCTGCGGGACGCCCTGCCTCACAATTTAATCGGGTTCTTCTTACACATTCCCTTCCCATCCTACGAAATCTACCGGCTGCTGCCCGAGCGCAAAGCCGTTCTGGAGGGCCTGCTCGGTGCCGATCTGGTCGGCTTCCATACCTACGACTACGCCGATCACTTCATGAGCAGCACCCTGCGCATTCTCGGCCGGGACAACAAACTCTCCGGCGTCATCCTCAAGGACCGCATCGTCCGCGCGGACGTCTTCCCTATTGGCATTGATTATCGTAAGTTTGCCAACGCCCACAAATCCCCGGCGGTCAAAAAAGAAGCCGCCGCCCTCCGAAACCACTTTGGCTCCCGGCGCATCATCCTCTCGGTCGACCGCCTCGATTACTCCAAGGGCATTCTGGAGCGGCTGGAGGCCTTCGAGCTGTTCTTGGAGAACAACCCCGGCTATCACAAAAAGATCGTGCTAGTGGTCATCGCGGTGCCTTCTCGCGCCGAGGTCGACGCCTACCGCCAGCTGCGCGAAAACACCGAGCAAGCCGTGAGCCGGATCAACGGCAAGTTTGGTTCGGTCGACTGGACGCCCATCTCGTACCAGTACAAGAACCTGCCGTTCGAGCAGCTCGTAGCGCTCTATGGCGAGGCCGACGTCGCCCTCATCACGCCACTGCGCGACGGCATGAACCTAGTAGCCAAGGAATACATCGCCACCAAGGGGCGCCGCAGCGGCGTGCTCATCGTCAGCGAGATGGCCGGCGTCGCCGACGAGCTGCCCGAAGCCACGCGGGTGAACCCCAGCGACAAAGTCGGCATCGCCGGAGCCCTAGAGACGGCTCTCCAGCTCCCTTCGGTCGAGCAAAAACGCCGGCTTCACGTCATGCAGACCCGCCTCTCCAAGTACAACGTCGTGCGCTGGGCCGAGGACTTCATCGAGCAGCTCTCCGACACCCAGACCAAAAAAACCGCCCGCGACATCGACACCCTCACACCGCAGATCCAAGAGCAGCTCATCGCCGACTTCCGCAAAGCCAAGCGCCGGCTCCTCCTGTTTGACTACGACGGCACGCTCACCAACTTTGTCTCCAACCCCCGGCCGGCCTCGGCCAAGCCGTCGCCGGCGCTCCTCGGGATGCTCACCAAACTCTCCGGCGCGCCCGGCACCAAGCTCGCTATCGTTAGCGGCCGCCCCAAGACGGCGCTCGAAGGGTGGTTTGGCAAACTGCCATTCTCACTCGTGGCCGAGCATGGCGGCTGGACCAAGGTGGACGGCGCCTGGACACCCGCGGGCACGGCCGCCCAAGATTGGAAAGCCGGCCTGCGCCTGGTACTAGAGCAGGCCACCGAGCGTACTCCGGGCGCCCTCATCGAAGAAAAAGATTATTCGCTCGTCTGGCATTATCGCAACGTCACCCCGCACTTGGCCTATGTCCGCAAAGCCAGCCTCCTACACGATACCCAAAAGCAGCTCAAAAATTCCGAAATCGAAACCTTTGAAGGCAGCAAGACCCTCGAATTCAAACCCCGCGCTATCAACAAAAAGACCGCCGCCGCCAAGCTCATCGGCAAGACTAAGTACGACTTCATCCTCTCCATCGGCGACGATAACACCGACGAAGACATGTTCGCGGCGCTTCCGGAATCGGCCTACACCATCCGGGTCGGCCGGGGCGCTTCGCAGGCCCGCTACCACCTGGCCTCCGTTGAGCAAGTACTAATGCTTGTATCTGAGCTTTCAGCGGTGTTACCGTGAGCTAACACAAAACGATGTCACCAGATATGTCACCCCACTTCCTCGCGCCAAACAACCCCCTCCTGGCATCAGTTGCACCGGCAATATCGCCAGGTGAGATTAGTGGTGGGGAAGTGCGCGGTATCATCGAACGCCTACTATCCATAGCCTACGGCGAGCAGTCGGACCGGGCCAAGCCGATTCTGGTAGGCCTGGCCGCGCCGCAGGTCGGCATCGCCCGGCGCATCATCCTGGTAGACGTAGCCGCCGAGGGCCACGGTAGCGTCGGCGACTTAAGGGTATACATCAACCCCGAAATCATCTGGCAATCCCCGGAAGAGGCCGAGTGGTACGAGGGCTGCTACTCCACCGGCCGGGTGTGCGGCGTGGTATCGCGCCCCACCAAGATCCGCATCAAAGCTCTAAGCCCCAGTGGCGAGCCGGTCGAAGAAACTCACAGCGGCTACACCGCCCGAATCTTCCAGCACGAAATCGACCATCTCAACGGCGCCGAATTTGTCTCGCGCATCACCGACGACGCCAAACTCCACTGGGTAGAACCCAGCCAATTCCCCGAATACCGCGACAACGAAGGCTGGCGCCATTGGCCCCACAAATGCTCGCGCGAACGCTGGAATAGCATCAAAGGCGCTTAAAAAACTTTACGATATAAAAAGAAGCCCGGGATCGTCCCGGGTACCGCCTAGCCGAACCCTTCAAAGCCGTGGATTGTTTAAAGAACGTAAGCCTACGATGCCATTAGATAAAGTGCTCACAATGGCATTTCACAATAAGAGCGGTTTTAAAAACCAAATAATTCCTGGTGGGCCCGGCAGGACTTGAACCTGCGACCAAGCGGTTATGAGCCGCCTGCTCTAACCAACTGAGCTACGGGCCCCCATAATGCGGGGCAAGTATATTATACTTACGACAATGAAGCTGCGCCATCTGATAATACCACTAGCTCTCGGGGCTTTCCTGAGCCTCGCGCCGCGTCCGGCCGCCGCTGCTAGCGAAGCCGTTGCCAATATAGCCGTTACGGCGCATCTAGACAAGGCCGGCTCCCTCGACATCACCGAGGCGATCGATTACGACTTCGGCGATACCGCTCCCCACGACGTCATCCACGGCGTGCCTTTGTCCTACCACGATGATCAGGGCAACAACTTCAACCTCACCTTTAAGCTGCTCTCCGCCACCCGGGACGGCGCGCCCCTGCGTGATGCCGCGGCCGCCGACTCAAACGCCGTTCACTTCAATCTCCCCTCCGGATCAGCCGCGGGCACGCGCCACTACGAGCTGCACTATACGCTCGCCCCAGTGGTCTTCCATGGCGACACGCACGACATCTTCAAACACAACATCACCGGGCTGAGCTGGGCCGTGCCGGTCAACCAGGTTTCGTTCAAGCTCGACAGCCCCGGCCTCGTATCGGCCGACCTCACCTGCCTCACCGGCGCTCAGGGATCCACCTCTAGCAGCTGCCAGACGTCCCAGGACGGAGATCTGCTCACTGTCACGGCCACCGCCCCCATCCCAGCCGGCGAGACCCTCAGTGCCTACTGCAGCTTCCCTCACGATTCCTTCGGTCGTTATCTTGAGCTAGCCAGGAACCCGCTGGCCTGGCTGCCTTTGGCGCTTGTAGGCCTCGTAGCCGCCGCCTTCCTAGCTATCATCATCACCGGCATCGTCTTCCTGATCCGCCGTCATATGCAGCCGCCGGCGCCCCCCGAGTCCTGATATACTAAAACCAATGAAGATCCCCAAACTCCCCCAGCTCAGGCTCACCCTCTCGAGCGTCGTAAATGTCGTGGGCGTGGCTATCATTGCCTACCTGCTGGTCGTCTTGGCCCAGACCGTCAAGCACAACTACGACATGGGCCGCCAGATCGAAGACCTCAAGTCGCAAATCACCCTGCTCCAGGATCAAAAAGATTCCCTGGCCTACAGCATCCAGTACTACAAGACCGACTCCTTCCGCGAACGCGAAGCCCGCTCCAAGCTCGGCCTCCAGCTCCCGGGCGAAAACGTCGTAATCGTGCCCCACGCCAGCTCCACCCCGGCTCTCAATCCCTCCGACACCACCAAACGGCCGCTCGGTCCACGCTCAAATTTTCAGCAATGGCTCGACTTCCTCACCGGCCGCGACAGCTAGCGATCCCGTCAACAGTTGACCGGGGCCTCCCAATCTGGTAAATTATAGCTTGTTGCCGCGGGGTGGAGCAGATGGATTAGCTCGCTGGGCTCATAACCCAGAGGTCGTAGGTTCAAGTCCTACCCCCGCTACCAGAAATTATCCACACACAAAAGGAGGCCCCTGCGGCCTCCTTTGCATAGGTGCCTCGTACCGTTATAATACTCAAAGTCAAAGCCTGGCTGCGTAGCTCAGTGGTAGAGCAGGAGACTCATAAGCTCTTGGTCGGTAGTTCGAATCTACCCGTAGCCACCATTTTGGATTTATCACCCGCCACATCGGCGGAAAGTTGGAAGTTAAGCCCTAAAGTGGCAGTTCTAAAACCATTCCCGAAGTCATAGGTAATACCGTCCGGGAAAACCATTTTTTGGAACCGCTGCTTGTCCTCGACCGTCGCCTCACGCCAAAAGCGGACCGGATCAGCCATAAAACCGATCGCCATATCGACAATCTGCCGCTTGTTGGCTTCGTCGTTTTTAAGCTCGCGTTTTTCTTCTTCAAGCTGCTCTCGCTGGCGTTTTAGGCGTTGGTGTTTGTCGCGCCCCATTTGGGCATCTAGCTTGTTATCGACAATCATATCCGTAACCGTAATGGCCGTAGCGTCGATGCCGTCCAGCTCACGGTCAATCGCCTTGCGGCGCTCAAACGCTTCTCGGTATTCCTGGTTCCAGCGCCGTAGAACTACCTCACGGTAGAGCCTCAGTGAGCCTTCGGTGGGTGTAGCGGCCGCAAGTTGTGCTTCAAACTGCTCGTGCATAACATCGTTGGCGATGCTTGTTATCTTGCCGGTTACAGATTTGCGGCACTTTGGGCAGTTATAGCGCATATAGTAGGCACCTGAACTGCCTCGTGGTGCCGAGCCGGTAATACTGCTGTCGCAGTCGCCGCACCGCAACGCCTTACCGCGTAGAGGCCAGTGCTCGTTACGCTTGGCATATGGCGTTATAGCTTTCTTGCGGCCGCTCAAGATGGCTTGTATCGCCTTGTGATCGCCAACACTAATTAACGGCGGGTGAATGCCGTCTACGTCCCCATCGACCATCGAGGAGCGTACTATTCCGGCATAAATGGGGTTGCGCAACATATTGCAGATTGTCTGCTGGGTAAACGGCTTGCCGGTTCGACCGACCAGTCCTATGGACGCCGCCAGCTTTGCAGCATCTTTCTGAGTATATTTTCCGGTTCGGAACTCTAGCAGGAGCTTTTTAACCAGGCCCGCCTGCTCGTTTGGCTCCAACGTAGCACGCTTCTGAGGGTCTTTTACGGCCCGGTAGCCGGTGGGCGGGGAGAAGGGCCAGCAACCTTCCTCAACGCTGGCTGTCATACCAGCCGAACAGCGCAACGATCTAATATCATTATCAAACTCGGCGAATATTGCCAGAGTGCCTTCAATGAGCTTGCCGGTTGGCGTTTCATCAATCTGCTCCGTCGCGGAGCGGAGCTTGACCCCATAACCAGCAAGCAACTTCCTTACCGCAAAGTGATCCCCGGCATTGCGGGCGAATCGGTCAAGCTTCCAAACAATGACCACATCAAGGTCACGACGATGCTTAATGGAATGCAGGATCATTTTCTGGAATTGTGAGCGTTGATCGGTCTTAGCCGACTCACCTTCTTCGACGAACACCGCCTGCACCAAGAGCCCCTTGCCCTCTGCGTAGGCCTGGCAATCCTTGAGCTGGTTTTCAAGGCTATACCCGTCAACCTGCTCTTTGCTGGAAACTCTCGTGTAAATAACTGCGGTTCTCATAGAAGCCTCGGACTCAATTTTCCCACGTGTATCTGTAGCCATCAAGAAACCTTCGTGGATTTTAGAACTGCGTCTGCCCGCCGCAAGTTAACGCCTGCTACGAAGTCTAGCTCTATGATCTGGCGTTCAACTTCCTCATCAGTACGACCCTCGGCTTCTTTGCCAAGCAGCTTCCGAGCTTCTTTAATGGTAATGATTAACCCACCGTCTCTAACCGAACTCGCCATAACAGTTATTCCGGGCCAGACCCGCTGACTGCTCAACAAAAAAATACGCTGAAACAGCCAGTAAGTACCTGGCGGCCGGGTTTACCCAGCTCTGTTTCAGCGTTAGATCGCTTTGGTTAATACTTTAGATGTACGAGCCATTATAAACCGAGACGGGGCTGATGCCCAACCTCATACCTAATGTGCTCCACGGCAGCACCCAATTGCTCTAATGCGGGCGTTAGCACTGTGAGCCTATGGCATTTCTCGGGTGCCGCCTCGGAACACAGCAGCACGATCCGCTCGGCCGCTGCCAGCTCGTATACGGCCGCGAGCGTCTCCTCGTATTCGACATTCTCGCCCAGCCCACCCAAGTTTGCCCCGCGCCAGTCGTAATTGATGTCGTGGTCAGCAAGGAACTGTGCCAGCCGATCACGGTTGAAGTGCGGGTGCCATCGTGAGTACGGCTTGGTGCGTACGTCTACAAGCCGGTCGATGCCGTAAGATTGCAGCCGCTCCAACACTTCCTCGGCCGAGCGTACGCTGTGGCCGATAGTCCAAATCGTCCTCACAACGCTAGTTCCTGTAATGATGATTTTAGGAAGTTGGCGCCGTTTTTAACTGTATGGGTACAACCGATACACTGACGAAGTGACACCGAACGCAATCTTGGCAAACTACCACTTTTACGCTGCACAGTGCAGGGTTTTTGCAACCATATCTGCCTTAAAAAGACCCGAACACCCTGCACGATTCCCCGTGTCTTCTGGTTGCATACAGCAATACTTTTGCAGCTTTTTACCCTGGGCAGCCGCCCGAACACCGCCGCCATTAGAAGTTCACTCCTGCAAACGTTCTGTAATACCGTGGTAAATCGTCTGTATGCTTCACCCCGTCCCAATACACCTGCAACGTTTCGATATTACGGTGGCGCGTGTATCTTGCCACCTCTAGTAGATCGCCCTTGTACTCCTTGATGAGCTGGGTGGTGAAGTAGTGGCGTAGGCCGTGGGTGGTTTTCTCTATCCCTAGCTCGGCTAAACACAGCTGCACGAGATTGCGGACTGAGCGCGTCGTTAGCCGGCAATTTAAGCTGTTATGGCTGCGGCTAGTAAATAGGGGGCCATCAGCCACTCGGTTGGCTTTGAGGTGCTCTCTAAGCGAGCGTACCGTTTCCGGGTGCAGATAGACGGGTTCGGTATCGTCCCGGCCCTTACCGCGCACGTGAGCTATGCCACGCGCAAGCTCCAAATCTTTTACGTCTAGTCGGGTAACTTCGATCTGGCGCAAGCCCTGCAGCGCGAGCAGGCTGATGATGGCCTTCAAGCGAGCATTCTCGACCGTATCTGGCAGCTGGCGTAGCATATCGGCTAGCTCTTGCACCTCGACCTTCGTTAATCCGTCGCGCTTGTGTCGCTTGCCCTGGGCGAACCCTTTGACGTTCTGGGTGATGTCGGCCGGCAGTACGCCTTGGCGGTTCAGCTCCTTGAGCCAGATACGAGCAACGGCAAGATGCTTATTCTTGGTGCTCGCAGCGAGGTCGGTGCGGTTGGCTAGCCACCGCTTGTAGTCAAGAAAACTATTCCGGTTCAGGCCGCCACCTTCGATGAAGTGCAGGAATGAACCTATACGAGCCTGGTAGTCGGCACGGGTGGCTTCACTCACGTCCAGACGCTCGAAGATGGCTTCTGTCGCCCAGCTGGACTGGGCCGCGAGGTGCATATTGGGGGACTGCATTAATTGCATTTTGTGGCTCCCTAAAGCCAAATAACTGTACTTATATTTTATCAGACGAGCTACCTTTGTACAGTTATTTGAGGCCGGAGTATACTTACCCCGGAGGCGTTATGGAAGCAAAAGAGAACCGGTTGAAACGGCTAGAAGATGGCTCGCCGGTGGAGATCGTCGAAACCCTACTAAATTCGATTGATAACGGCATTAACCGCGAGATTAATGCTGCAGCTTCGGTGAATGCGTGGGATCTGGTCTTCACTGGTATCCATTCCACCGCCGTCACTATCGGCACAGGGTTCTTCAGCGCTAGCCCGCTCACGGCGTTCACTCAGTTTTTGAGCACATTTATGGACGGCCCTGAAGCCGGAGGCGATTTCTCCGCTGTAGCTGGCGAACTTCACGGCTGGCGACAGGTGCTGGTGCATCGGTGGTTATCCAAGCGCGGCTATGAGTTTGGCTTTGACCTTCAACAAACAGCCGGCTGGCGTCGTGACGACGCTACGGTCTGGGTAAATCCCGAATTGTACTGCCAGGCTTACCGTGCAGCTTTCGCGGCCGGAGGCCCGATGTGGCACTGGCAAGACTTATTCAGTAGCGAGGAGGCGGAAGCCGTTAAAGCTCGGCTTCTCGCGCAATATCATCGCTAATTACAACTCGGGCGCACGAGTTTCGTCGCACTCCCAGGGCTGAATCGGCCGAGTTGGAGCTTTGCAGCGTGTACCGCATTCAAAATTAATTCGTCCCGGTGCCTGGCTAGAAGCCGCCCAGGCGCTACATTCTTCGTAAGTACCGAACTCCTGGCTGGCGTAGATGGCGTTACTATTAGTCACCTCGTATAGGCCGCGCCATTTGGGGTGGAAGTGCTGATACACAAAGAAGCCAATGACAGCTAGTACAATCAGGCCTCCCACGGAAGCTGTTGACTGGTTATTCTTCTCGGCCTCACTCATTTGGTAATCCCCGATTAATAGCAGTTCGTGCTAGTAAATTGATTATTGATACCATATTGGGTAGAAGTACAGTGCGTAGGCGAGGCGGGCACTGTTTCCTTATACACGTAGACCTGCGGGGAGGTCTGAGCGGCTGATTTTAGCGACTGTATTTCGGTGTAGTCGCGGCCTATAGTATCTTGGGCCGCGCTCAGCTGGTTCTTGAGCTGGTCGATTTCCTTAGCTTGGGCAGTAATTTTAGCCGTGTTGTGGTTATTGGCTTCGTAAAGCTTATAACCGGCTACGCCCACGAAAGCACAGACGGCGATAACCGCCAACGCTATGGCGAATTCTTTACGAACCTTCATTTGTTTCATCGGGTTTACTTGCTTAGGGGTGGTTGAGGTAGACATAGTTGCATATTATAGCACAATAATGATCATTGGTCAATTCCGACGTCTCCTCACTGAGGGGCGCTGTGCGTGGCTAAGTCTGGCATTGGGGTGTATGTGGGCTGAAGGGTGACGAAAGGGCTAGCGTGGGCCTAATACTGCCTCTACTTGTGGTACTTCTTGCGGAAGTCTGCATAGCCCGGAATAACCTTATTAATCAGTTGCTCGGCACGATCGTTGATTGCGTCTTTAGTTTCCTCTTGCCGCACTCGACGTACCTCACGCGCACTCTGCGGCAAAGCTGGCTCGGTGGGATAGTTACCCCCGCGTTCACGCTCCATAACGATCATAAGCTTCGCCTTGCGCTTGCCAGCTAGCCCCAGCAAGATCGCTCCACCAATGCCGTAGCCTCGGTCGATGGCCTGCGTATCATTAACGCGCCAGCCAGCCACCGACAGGCGATCAAACTCAGCCTGCATTTCCTTGCGGCCAGTTTTAGTGTCGTTAAAGTAAAGGGTTTTGTACTCTTTCATTTTCCTTCTGAGCGATACCGGCGGCCCGGCTAACTTCAGCCTTTGATTACATTTGTCATAGCATACCAGAATATGCGTCTGATGACAAATGTAAGTCGTACTGACAGATGTAATCACATATTTTTGGAGTATGACAAAGCCATCGGCCGACCATATTTACAAGAAGATCGGTGAGCGTCTCGTTCAAGCGCGCACTGAGAAAAACTGGTCACAGGCAAACCTCGCATTTGAAGCAAAGGTAGACCGATCGCACTTAGGGTTTGTTGAGCAGGGGCGACGCAAACCAACCATTACGACGCTTTACCGCATCACATTGGTACTGGGAATTAAGCTAGAAGACCTTTTTAAGGGCCTTTAGAATTTCATACCCGTCAATTGCGTGAGCGCCTCATCTAACGGGTCTTGCTGAAACACTTCATAAGTGCTGATCGTCGTTTTAAAGCCTGCCGATAGGTATGTTCTTAACGACCAGCGCTGGTACTGTGGATCGCCCACAAAAGGCTGTAATACCGTCTCAAGAACATTATCCCTGAGCGCGAGGCTCAAATTCTCCAATTCGTCGCTTGCAATAACGGCGTAGGGATGGTCGACAATAGTCTGGGCCGGAACACCCGCAATTGCGGCCAAGCTGTTTACGATCAGGTCGAGCTGTGTCTTCATATCCCCAAAAACGTACCAATTTTCTAAAGTAACAACTATCGGATACCAGTTTTGCGGTGAACCAAGGTAGGCTAGGGTATTTTGCTGAGCGTAAAGTAGCGCCTTATAAACTTGCACAACGGCACTAGCTAACTTCTTAAGCTCATCTGAGGTGGCGGGGCTGAAGGTCATATCGTGCTTGGCGGCGAGCGTCAACCGTTTGGTCTTGCACTCGACCAGCGCCACTGACTTACCGTCTACGATAAACCAATCCGGCTTGGGATCTCCGAATTTGATCTTCGCGTCGGCGTCGATGATCGTGACCGACCGGTTATATGGCTGGTCTTGGAGAACGCCGCCCACATAACGGCTATAAGCGTCACCCAATGCGTTGCCAAATGCGGATAGCTTAGCAGCGTCGGGCTTGAGCGCTTCCATTAAGTCGTAATAAATTCCCTCGGTCGTACGCCAATAGAGGTAGGTCGGAACGGGGCAAATATGACCAAGCTGTCCGCTAAGCTCCGTGAGGATTAGTGGGTATTTTTTCAACGAGTCGTAATATAGCGGGAATGTTTCGTCCATCTTTCGCTCCGCTGGATCAAGTAGCCGGGTGCGTAGATCTTCGAGCGGCAGAGCATAATGCCGTATAAAGCTATCATAGTCCGTATTGTTAAGCACCTTACTGAAGCCAATGGTAGGTGGGTAGTTAATACCCAGATTGTCCAGGTAGGTT
>JAQGHG010000008.1 GCA_028288925.1 Patescibacteria group bacterium
AGGGTGCCGGTGATGACGAAAGTGACGCCGGAGAGCTTGCCTTCTATCTTGTGAAACACTTGGGGTTTCACGCCGAGGGCTTCGAACTTGCCCAGGAGTTCTTGGTTTTCTTCGGTGGAGAACCAGGCGAGGATGCTTTCGGCCACCACATGGCCGATACCCTCCACGGCTTCGAGGTCTTCGAGGGTGGCGTGTTGGAGCGCTTCGAGGCTACCGAAGGCTTCGGCGAGGTCGACGGCGGTTTGGGAGCCGACGTGCCGGATGCCGAGGCCGTAGATGAAGCGCGGGAGTTCGGGGGTCTTGGCCGCCTGGATGGCGTCGACGAGCTTTTGGGCGGAGATGTCGGCGAAGCGGTCGAGCTTTAAGAGATCGTCTTTGGTGAGGCGGTAGATGTCGGCCGGGTCTTGGACGAGGCCGGCGTCGACCAGGGCGATGACGTTTTTTTCGCCGAGGGTGTCGATGTCCAGCGCGCTCTTGGAGGCGTAGTGTTCGACGGCTTTTTTGAGCAGGAGCGGGCCGGAGGTGTGCGCCAGTCGGTAGACGACTTCGCCTTCGGGGCGGACGAACTCGAGCTCGGGATATTGGCGGGCGAGCTCGGCCTCCATATCGAAGGGTTTGGCGGATTTGGGGCGGAGTTTGGGGAGGCTTTCGAGGACTTTGGGGATAATGTCGCCGGCTTTGTAGATGATGACGGTGTCGCCGACGCGGATATCGAGCCGGGCGATTTCGTCGGCGTTGTGGAGGCTGGCATGCTGGACGGTGGTGCCGGCCACGACGACCGGATCGAAGGTGGCGATGGGTGTGGCGGCGCCGGTGCGGCCGATGGAGATGACGATGTCTTTGACGATGGTGGTGGCTTCCTCGGCCGGGTATTTGTAGGCGACGGCGCCGCGTGGGGCCTTGCCGACGATGCCGAGCCGGGCGAAGACCGCGCGGTCGTTGACCTTGATGACGGTCCCGTCGGTGTTGAACGGCAGCTCCTGGCGGGCCTCGTCCCAGTGGCCTATGAAGGCCATGAGCCGATCGAGGGTGGTGAAGACGGCGGCTTTGCGGTTGGCGGCTAGACCAAGGGCGCGGATGGTGTCGTAGGCAAAGGAGTTGGTGGGGACCTCGGCGGGGTCGTCGCGCAGGAGGTCGTAGGCGAAGAAATTGAGGGGGCGCGCGGCCACGAGCGCCGGGTCGAGCTGGCGAATGGTGCCGGCGGCCAGGTTGCGCGGATTCATGAAGAGCGGTTTGCCTTCGGCTTCGTTAGCCGCGTTAAGGGCGGCGAAGGTGGCTTTGAGCATGACAATCTCGCCGCGAATTTCGGTGCGGCCCTGGAGGAACTCGGGGTGCTCGGGGTATGGGCGCAGCCGCAGCGGGATGGAATCGATGGTGCGCACGTTCATCGTGACGTCCTCCCCCACCTGCCCGTCGCCGCGCGTGACGGCCTGGGTGAGCACGCCGTCGATGTAGATGAGCGAGCAGGCTAGGCCGTCCATCTTGGTGTCGGCGAAGAGCTCCGGAATATAATCTGCTTTGGCTGCGGACAAGCTCGTTTCGCGCTCACGAACGCTATCCTTCTCTTCGGCGGAGCCGGTATCTGAACCTACGCTCGCTTGCTCAACGAGCTTGTCCTCCGCCCGACCCGTTATTCCTCCCTTTAGGAGCTTGTTGATGCGTGTGGCCCAGGCTTCGACTTCTTCTCGGCTGAAGACGTCGTTGAGCGAGATCATGGGACGAGTGTGGCGGACTTTGGCGAAGCGGTCGGACGGTTTGCCGGCCACCCGCTGGGTGGGACTGTCGGGGGTGATGAGCTCGGGATATTCGGCTTCGAGCTGGGATAATTCGTGCTTGAGCGAATCGGCCGCGGCCTCGCTCATGATGGACTGGTCGAGGACGTGGTAATGGTAGCGGTAGTCGTTGATCTGGCCGCGCAGCTTCTGGATGCGTTCCGCGGCTTGCGCCTTGGTCACGCCGTGGTCTCCTTGGCGGAAAGTTCCTCGTAGAGGTGAACGAGGTAGAGGTTGGCTAGGGGCAAAGCGACCAGCGTCGTGGCCACCTGAAAGAAGACGGTGGAGACCGCCGATAGTTTGAGTAACGCCAGAATGAAGGTGATAAGTGTCGCCGGGAGCGAGATGACAGCCAAGAAGACCACTAGCATAATGACCCGGCCGACTAGGGGCCAGAACCGGCCCAGGGTGATGGCGCGGCTACGGCGCAGGGCGGCCATGGGGCGTAGGTCGTCGTGGATAACCACGATGAAAGCGAGGCCATAACGGACGAGCAGATAAAAGCTAGGCGAAGCGATAATTGCACAGGCCAGTCCGATGAGGAGCTGTTCACCGCCGTTCAGACCGCTCTGCCGGCTAATGTTGGCGCCGACGGTGTAGAGCGCGGCGCCAATGGCCGCCGGTAGGAACATCGCGACCAGGGCCAGCGCTATAAGTAAATAGCGCACTAAGGCCGTGGTGCCTTCGTAGTAGGCCTTGGCCGGGCCGGGAACTTGGCCGGTTTTGCGGGCTTGGATGACCGACCAGATGAGCGCTACGTTCATGATGACGATCGCGAAGGTCACAAATGAGCCCACAAACGAATCCGGTCCGGTCCCCGCGCCGAGCAGGAGCAAGTTGGCCGGCAGGCTGACGATGATCAACAGACGGGCGTAGCTCTTCCAATGGGGGCGGAAACGGCTCCAGGCGTCCAAAAAGAGCTGGCGGCTGGTGATGAGTTTGCGGGTCTTGGTTTTCATGCTTTGTCCTTCATTTCGCGTAAGCGCTTGATGCGCTCTTTAATAGGCGGATGTGTGTCGAATAAGCCGGCCAGGCTGCGCCCCTTGAGGGGATTGGAGATGTAGAGCGGCGCCGTGGCGGAATTGGCGTGCTGCATGGGCCGTTCGTCCTTGGAGATCTTCTCCAACGCCCGGGCCAGGCCTTCGGGGTAGCGGGTAAGGAGCGCGCCGGAGGAGTCGGCCAAGTATTCACGCTGGCGGGAGACGGCAAACTGGATCATGACCGCCACCAGCGGAGCCAGAATGGCGCCGACGATGCCCAGGATGAAGAAAAGCTGGTTGTTGTTGCCGCCTTCTTCGTCGTCGCCTCCGCCGCTCCAAAAAGTGAGCCGCAGGAGCAGGTCGGAAATGACGGCGACAACCGATACCAGCGCGGTGACCACCGACATGAAGCGGATGTCGTAGTTGCCGACATGGCTGAGCTCGTGAGCTAGGACGCCTTCGAGCTCGGTCTTGTCGAGCACCTCCAGGATGCCACTGGTGACGGCCACCACGGCGTGTTTGGGATCGCGGCCGGTGGCAAAGGCGTTGGGCGACGGGTCGTCGATAATGTAGACCTTGGGCGTCTGCAGGCCGCCGGCAATAGCGAGATTTTCGACGATGCGGTAGAGCTCGGGGGCGTCTTTCTTTTGGACTTCGCGCGCGCCACTCATACCAAGGGCGATCTGGGACGAGAAGTAATACGTGACGAAGGCGTAGATGACCGCGCCGATGAGAATCGGGATGAACATGGCGGGCTGGTGAAACAGGCGGGAGAATAGGTAATCGAGACCGCCTACCAGAAATACAAAACCAAGCACCAACAGCACACTGCGGCGCTTGTTGGAGGCAATCTGGCTATACATTGGCCTCTGGGGTGCTAGGCTGGACCTCGGCCTGAACCGGGACTGAGGTTGGGGCGGTCTGCTCGACCGGCGCGGGAGCGGCGGCGTACTCGGGCGTGACGGCGACGCTGGCCGGGGCGGGCTGAGGCTCGGCCGGAAGCGAAACGACTGGAGCGGGAGCGGGGGCCGCCACGGCGGCAGGTTCGGGGCGGGCATCGGCGGTCTGCTCGGCGAAGCGGTCCGAACCGATGCGGTCGATGAGGTCCTGCGCGTCGCCGCGGAGCGCTTGAGTGTCCAAAGCCGGGTAGACTTTTTCGATGATCTCGAGCGTGGCGACGAGCCGCAGCGCGACCGGGCGGCGCGTATAGCTATCGTCCAGGAGGTCGAGAGCGATGGCGGTTGGCAGCTCGACCATAACTTGCTGGAGTTGCCAGCAGAGGCCTAATTGCTCGGAGCCGGGGAGTTCTTCGGCTAGGCGTACGAGTTGCGGTCCGAGCTCGATGGCTTGTTGCCAGCTAAAGGTGGTGCGGTATTCGGAAAGGGCCATTTAAAATTTAACCTCTACGGCCTTCTCGACCTCGGCCTGGTTATCGACCTCGAAGAAGTCGCGGTGGGTAAACCCGAGCATGCTCGCGAACAGGCTGGTGGGGAAGACTTGTAATTTAATGTTGTAATCGCGGACGTTGCCGTTGTAGAAGCGGCGGGCGGCCTGGATCTTGTCCTCGGTGTCGACCAGCTCGGTCTGGAGCTGCTGGAAGCTCTGGTTGGCCTTGAGGTCGGGGTAGTTTTCGGAGACAGCGAACAGGCTCTTGAGCGTGCCGGCGAGCATGTTTTCGGCTTCGGCCTTCTGGGCGATGCCGGTGGCGCCCATAGCGGCGGTGCGGGCCTTGGTGACTTCCTCGAAGACGCTGGATTCGTGCTTGGCGTAGCCCTTCACGGTGTTGATGAGGTTCGGAATCAGGTCGTAACGGCGCTTGAGCTGCACATTGATGTCGCTCCAGGCTTCGTCGACATGAACGCGGCCCTTGACCAAGCCGTTGTAGACCACGATCAGGCCGACCGCCAGCACGGCGATTACTATTATGATGATTACTGTGAGTGACATGAGGAGATATCCTTTTGTTCGTTACCTTGTAGTATAGCAAATCGCTCCCTCAGGCGGTATCACGTAATTCGGGTCAGCGGCGCCGGCGGCCGGGCCACCACCAGACGACCACCACGACCAAGAGCAGTAATGCCGCCGCCATGGCCACAAAGGCGCCGGCCGAGAGCACCAGTACGTATTTGGTAGGCAGCGTCTCGGTGCGGCCGAGCATGGTGACACTGGTATCGGCGCGGAATAATCCAAATGACGGCGCCTTGTCCCAGGCCAGTACAAATCTCCGGACCGTGCCGGGCAGCACCTGGCGGATGACGTGGATAGTGGCTTTGGGGTGGCCGAAGAGATCGGTGATGCGCTGAGTGATGTCGGCCCCGTAGTGGACATTGCCGCTGTTTTGGAGTCGGAGTGCCGAGGTGACGGGCGGCCCGGGCTGGATGAGCCGCATAGTGAAGCTCCGTACGCTCCCCCGCTCGACGATGCTGCCTTTGACCCGGATGTAGGCCACGATGCCGACGCGCTGTTTACTCGTGACGCCGGTGGCGGGACCGGGCTTGGGAAGGGTTTCGAAGAAGAGTGTGGCGTAATAGCCTCCACCGCCGGTGCCGGCCGGAACAGCGATGGTATAGGGTATGACAATGGTCTGGCGGAGCTCGCTATGAAAGACCTGGCTGGGAAGATGAATCCAAGCCGAAGGGTCTGACGCGCCCTGAGCCCGGGTCGTGAAGCTGGGGTCGTAGTCTTCGCCCGCTACATGGTACGGCGTGGTGTAGCCCTTGAAGTCGAAGGCCTTGGTGCCGTCGTTGATGATGGTGATATTGCCCTGGGTGGTGGCGCCGGCGTCGAGCTCGGGCTGGATTTGGGTGGGCGACGCGGTGATGTTCTCGCCGGCGGGAGCCTTGGCGGCGTAGATAGGGCCCGGCCCTATTAAGCCCAGCACTCCCAGCACTACGAGCCAACGTCGCACCGGCTAGTTGGTCAGCGCTGTGTAGGTGACCACGTCGGTGTAGGTGCCGATAGCCTGCGCGGTGTCGGCGGCTACGCTGTACCACACGGTAGTAGTGTCGTTGGTGGCGGTGGTGGCGGTGGTTTTGAGCGTGTTGGGGGCGCCGCTGGCCGGCACGCCGGCGTAGGTGACGCTGCCGATGGCGGTATTGGAGCCGGGCGAGGTCGGGCCGGCGCCGAAGCCGCCCACGCCGTCGACGCGGTAGCCCCACTTGCCGGCCGTAAGCGCGATCGGGCTGGCCTGCGTGCCGGTGGTGGCGGTAATGTTATTGCCCCCGGAAGTGAGGTTAGTGGTGGCGTTGGCGTCCTCGAGCTTGAGGGTATAGCCGGCGGTATCATTAGTAGAGATGGTGACGGTGTCGCTGGCGGTGGTTTGGGCGCCGCTGACCGTCGGCAAGACGTTGGCGTTGACGGTGCCGTTGGTAGTAAATACGCTGATGACGGCCGATATGGTAGTACTAATGGTGGTGTTGGCGGTGTCGGCCGCCGCGATGACGGGCGATAGCAAAAAGGCCGCGGTGGCTATAGCCAGGATGTGACCTCGTTTTGGTCTGAGTGGGCGGACCCGGAATTTCATACCTTATAGTATGGGTAATCATAAGAATTATGTCAAAGTTACGGGTCCTGTCAGGCGTGCAACATATCTCTTCACGCGTCCGAACGCTACCCGTCTCTTCTTGGGATCCGGTATCTGTACCGGCGTCCGCTTGTTCGGAGATATATTGTACGCCTGCCACCCGTAGGCTTGAGCTAAGCAGACATAGATGGGGTAGAGCGCAGAACCTCCCACCTACCTTAGCGAGCGCCTAACAGGACAACGTGGAGTAATTCGCAAGGAGGACGAGTTCGTGAGCAAGGGAGGTGGGAGGTTCGCAGCAAAAAGCAAAGCACAAGGGAGGTAGTGCCTGTACTCAGATTGGTTTGACTTGGTGGCCAAATAATTGCTATCCTTTTTGTAATGCTTAAGCTTACGCGTAAGAAATTATTAGTAGTCGCCCTAGTGGGGGTAAATACGGCCGCGTTGACGATGCCGTTTATGGCTAATGCCGATACTCAGACTTCCAACACCAGCATCGGTCTGACGGTTAACCCCGTAATTATCTCGTATTCCTCGGGCCCGACGGTAACTCTGGGCACTATTACGCCAGACGCTACCGGGCGCCAATCGACGGCCAGCGACACCGTGACGGCCGACACTAACGATACCGCCGGCTACACGGTGACCCTCAAAGAAACCAGCGCGACGGTGACCGACATGGTGAGTGGTTCGAACCTCATCACAGCCTCTACCGGCACGCCTGGCTCGCCGGTAACGCTTACCAACGGCAAATGGGGCTGGCGCGTGGATAGCCTGGCGGGCTTTGGGGCCGGCCCGGGCGCTGTTATTTCTAGCGCCGTACCGAGCGCCCTCACCTATGCCGGTATTCCGGCCAACGCCACGCCTTACACCATTAAGACTACTTCGGCTACGGGTTCGAATTCCGCCACGGTATGGTATAGTGCGCGGGTAAACAACACGCAACCAATTGGCACCTACTCCACGACCGTTACTTATACCATTACTACCAACTAGCGTGACTACACGCTGGTTGCGCCCGGCCCTGCTGGGCGTTTTGGTGATGCTGATGCTGCCGGCGGCGCCGGTCTGGGCGCTGCAGGGGTTCGGCATCTCCCCTACTAGCCAGGAAGTGGAGTTGGCGCCGGGTGGGAGCTTTAGCGGCGAGGTGACCGTTATTAATGACGGCGACTCGGATGTAATCTACCGGATGTACGCCTCGGATTACAAAGTGACCGGCGAGGATTACCGGAGCAGCTTCGATAGTTCGGGCAAGCGGGCCGATGTGTCGCCGGTAACATGGTTTGGTCTTCCTGATGCCAAACTTGTGATTAAGGCCCGTGCCCAGGTAAAAGTTCCTTATACCATTACAGCGCCCAAGACGGCCACGGTGGGCGGCCACTACGGCGCGATATTTGTAGAGACGATACCGCCGGCGGGCAAGGGCGGGGCCTTTATCTCGCGCGTGGAGCGGGTGGGGTCGCTGGTATACATCACCATCGCGGGCAGTCTTATGAAGACCGGCCGGACGCTGCCGCTGGATGTGCCATGGTTGCAATCGCTACCCCCCATTGAGGGAACGTTGCGGGTGCGCAATACCGGCAACACGCACTTCTTGGCCGAAGGCAAGGCCCGGCTAGCCACGCCGTTTAGCGGCGTGGGCAAACCGGTGGCGTTCCGGGGCGAGGTGCTGCCGGGCACGACGCGCCGGTTTGACCTAAAGCTGCCATCCGGCTCACCCATGGGTCTGTACCATGTGACGGCCACGGTGCAATATTTGGGCAAGACCGAGACGATGTCGCACTGGACACTGCTGATACCGCGTCTGACATTTTTGATTGTGGGCTCGACTCTGATGCTGCTGCTGGGCTTGGGCTTCTGGGGCCTCATGCGCCGTGCGCGGCGGCGCTAGAAGATATCGTAGGACGGCAGCGAGAAGACAAACCGGTAGGAGGATCCGAACGGAAGCTCGGTGAGGCTCCACATTTTGCTGCGTGAGTAGTCGATGTATAGGCTCTCGGCGTTTTGCTTGGGCACGCGGTAGCCGGTGGTCGCTCCGCCGGCGCCTTTCCACCGCAGTATCTCGTCGTACTTGGAGCTGGTAGCGGCATAGGAGCCTTTGTTCGCGGCGACACCTTGCATGTAGCGCATTTTGGTGAAGGCGGTATCGGCGGTGGCGGTGGCGCCGCCGATGCTTTCGCCGCTGAGGTTCCAGCGCATGACTTTGCCGGAGGCTTCGGAATCGGTGCGATATTCGGCGGTCACGAGGGCGTCCGGCGTGCTACTCCGGTCGAGCGATACGGTGGAAATCTTATCGCTGCCGTTGGTGAAGCTCCACCGTTTGCTGGCTACCATGACGGGGTGGCCGCCGATCACGTACATATCCTTGAAGTTGAAGACGTACATGCCGGAGGTGGCGGCCACGTACAGGGTGTTGCCGACCCAGGCCATGCCCCCGACATGGGCGTCGAGCTTGCAGACTTTATTGGCGCTGCTGCCGCAGGGTTTGGCCAGCTCAACGTGACGGTAGTGGCGGTTGCCGGCGTCGATGATGGTCATACGCGAGGCTTGACCCGAGGAGCCGGGGGTGGCGACCAGCCCCGAGGGGTGGCCGGTGGTGTACATGCCGGCCAGAATAATCTCGCGGCCGGCTGGCGCCTCGCTGGAGTAGGATGAGCCGGATCCGGCGATGGCCTGCGGGCTCCAGCCGCCGCTCAGGTCGGAGGCGTTC
Source organism: Patescibacteria group bacterium (assembly GCA_028288925.1). GTDB lineage: Bacteria > Patescibacteriota > Saccharimonadia > UBA4664 > UBA4664 > RYN-427. Next base: position 8,986 of record JAQGHG010000008.1, read on the forward strand.
CAGCACATCACATCGGAATTGCCCCAGTGGACCGAGCCGGATTTGGCTTGCTTGGCGAAGGCGTCCTTGCAGCCGCTGCCGGCATTGAGCGTGCCGTAGCCGGAGGTAATGAGGCGCGTGAGGCTGGTCTTGGCGTAGCCTTCGGCGTTGACGGCCGAGAGGCTGTAATTGCTAGCCTTGAGGGTGTGGGAAGAAGCCGCGAATGATTGAAACACGAGCAACGGCCCGACGATGGCGAATAATAGAATTCCTCCCAGAATAAAGGGATTCCTGAGGCTAAGCTTGACCCGCCGCGACAACAGCGATCCGCCCGAGCCTTTGGCTTTGCGGCGGGAGGAGGAGGTTTTGGTGGTCTTAGAAGGTGAAGCTTTTTTGGGCATGAGCTTGATTTTTCTTTTTATTATTATGCTTATGGTTATTGTAGTATGCGGGCCTGGCTGTGGCAATATTACGAATCGGCACAAAAAAAGAGCCCAGGTGAGCTACTTTTAATGAAATGAATAATTACTGGTAGGCGGGGCGGGATTCGAACCCGCAAGCCGGTTAAGGCAGCGGATTTTAAGTCCGCCGTGTATACCATTCCACCACCCGCCCATGGATGGCTCGATTCATGATAGCACTAGTCGCTAGTGAGCGTAAATTCGGCGGCCTCCCAGGCGTCCAGGAAATTCTGGGCGTTGCCGGAAAGTTCGGCGCGCAGGGACCGCATACCGGCCCGGCTGAAGGCGCGCAGATCGTCGAAGGTTTCGGGCTCGCCAATACTGGGCGTGCCGCCGGTGACTTCGCCGAGAAACCAGGTGTAGTGCATGGTGTATTCGCCCTCGGTGAACTCACGGGCGCCGAGCTGCTTGACGATGCGGATGTCGGCTTTGAGTTCTTCCTTGATCTCGCGCACGACCGTCTCGGCCTCGGACTCACCGGGGTCGATTTTGCCGCCGGGGATTTCCCACTGGGTGCGCTTGGCGGTATTGCGATGGAGGAGTAGAATCTCCCCCGCTGGGTTGGTAATGACGCAGCCGGCGAGGCGAAGCTGATTGCCCACGGGTACTCCTAAAAATGATAACTGGAGGCGCCTACCGGAATTGAACCGGTGTAAAAGGTTTTGCAGACCTCCGCGTAACCACTCCGCCAAGGCGCCATACTGATGGTAACCGTATGATTATATACCGCGGGCTTCCTGTTCGACAAATTGGCGGATGATTTGAGCAAATTGCTCGACGCCTTGTTTGTCGACCCACTCGCCGGCAGCGTGGTGATTGCCGCCGGGAGGATTAAACAATATTACCGGCACGCCTTTGGCGGCGTAGTAGCCGGCCTCGGAGGCGCCGTGCGACAGGACGGGCCGGTTGTGGGTGCCGGTGACGCCGGTGATAATGCGGCGGATCCGGGTAACACACTCCAGGTTCATATCGAGGCTCACCGCCTCGTCGCTGGCAATATGCTCAAAACCGATGTGCGGGTGATGCTCAGCGACACCCTGTATGAATTCCACCGTCTCCGCGAGGGTATGGCCGGGCATGACGCGTATGTCGACTTCGGCATAGGCCTTATCGGCGACCTGGTTTGGCACCCGGCCGCCATGGATGGTGCCGACGTTGAGTGTGGGGTGAACGTGGTCGGGGTCGCCGCACGGCTCGCTTACAAAGCGGGCCGACAAGTCCTGGAGGTATTCCATGAGCTGATTGATGGCGTTGCGGTAGAGCCAGGTGCGCGAGCCATGGCCGGCCTCGCCCCGGCTGGTGATGCGGTAGCGTAATATACCCTTGCCGGCGCGCTGAACGGCCCAACTGGGCGTGATGGCGTCGGGGTCGATGATGACGTCGCCGCCCCATCCGGCGGCCACCAGCGGGCCGGCGCCTTCCCGTCCGCCGGTATCTTCTTCGTCACTGGTGATGACGACGCCGAGGTCGTACCGGGGCAGGTCATCGCCCAGCTCGAGCAGGAGCTGAATATACGCTGCTATGGCAAACTTCATATCGAAGACGCCCCGGCCGTAGTAGCGGCCGTCCACCTCCCGGAAGGTGAACTCCGAGGGGCCGGCCGGGATTACGTCTATGTGGGCGCTCAGCAGGACCTTGGGGTGCTTAGTGGGGCGTGTGGTAAGAATGAGCGCGCCATAGCCGTTGTGCTCGAAGTCTGTGACGTGCAGCGGGAGATCACGCACTTGATGCTTGACCCAATCCAAGGCGGCGCGAGTGGTAGCCTTTTCCGCGGTAATGGTAGGCATTTGCACAAGCGTTTTGAGGAGCACGGCAAGGCTGGTTTTGGCGAGTTGAGCTTGTGTCATAGGCTAGCTGGTTAATGCAATAACGGCCCGCGCAAGCGGGCTGTTTCTTGAAGGAAGTATGAACGTTATTTTACACCATTCAATCTTAACGCTACAAGATACAGATGCATGATTGAGGATAGTTTCAGGTGGGTTTGGCGATATCCAGGACAGTGGCGTTCGGAATATTTGCGAGAAGCTCGCCTCGCACCAGCAGCTTGGATTTCCTTTTGCCGCTACCGATAATGACTCGTTCCGTATTGGCCACAGCGCCGTCTACGAGGATCGGCCAACCGTCCGGCAAACCGATCGGGTTGATGCCGCCGAATTCCATAGCCGTCAGGGTGGTAGCCGTGTCCATGGGGGCAAATGAGATTTTTCGGGCGTTCAGATATTTACGGACGACACCATTAATGTCGGCTCTCGTAGTCGCCAATATTATACAAGCGGCATACCACACTTTGTCGGCTCTTTTGGCCTCGACAATGACACAATTGGCGGAGACTTCCATGCCTATTTGATAATGATCGCAAAACGCAGCAGTATCGGATAAGGTAGGGTCGATCTCGGCAGCGTAGACTTCTGACAGCGCCGCACTCTCGATGAGATCTTTGGTAGGGGCGGCCATTAAATCGGGGGCATCGGCAGCTACGGCGAAGTTGAGAGTTCCGAATTTCATGGCTTCATTATACCGTATGGTGGTTGTATTCCGGCCGCGCTGCTATTGGGTATAGATAATTGCCGGCTACCGGGGGAGGCTCCGGGTGGGATGGTGGCGCATACGTTCCCCGAGCAGCTGGTGGCAATGTTTAAGGACGCGGTAATCGATACCGAGACCGTCTTGAGGGCCATGGATTATATTTATGGCTATTGGCTGCCCAATTCTCCGTACACGCGGGGTAGCGGCAGTGATTACGAATTGTTCGAGGAACACGATGGGTTTATCGATCCGAGCTTTGGATCGCACTACGTGATTCCGATTGTCCACAAAGACTAGTTTGTTCGCTTTGTGTTCGGTATACTAGCTTCAGCGGTGGCGCTAAAATGATAATTAATAGGGGCTTAATTATGTCACTCACCGTAGAAGATTTTGAGCGGATCGACACCATCGTAACCAATGCGGTTGGCCATGCCACGAAGGGCTTGGCTACCAAGAACGAGCTACATGACGCGGTGAGAAGTCTGGCCACGAAAGATGAACTGAATCGAGTGGAATCTCGCCTCACAACACTCGCTACTAAGGACGACCTAGATCGTATGGAGTCTCGTCTCGTTACGAGTATAAACTTAGTCGAGTGGGATACCCTCGACCGCCTCGATGGGCACGAGAAGCGTATCGTTCATCTGGAGCAAGTAGTCGCTCGCTAGGACGGCTCTCTCTTAAGCGAACGAGCCTGTTTCTATCTCTCCGGCCCGTTTGTACGAGGCAACGATGACGCCCTTTGGCGAGACTTGGGATTCTATCAATTCAAACGCCGCGGGAATGGTGCCCTCCCCAAATAATCGCTTGCCGGTTCCGAGCGTAACGGGGAATATTTTAAGCCACAACTCATCCACTAGGTCGTTCTTTAGAAGCGTTTGAATAAGATTGCTGCTCCCGTGAACTTGCAGCATCGGCCCGTCCTGCTGCTTGAGCTCCTTTATTTTGGCCGCTACGTCGCCGTCGACAAGGGTGGAATTTTCCCAGCCGAGCTTGATGGGCTTGTCGGAAACGACGTATTTCTTGGCTTTGTTAAGAGGGGCCGCGCCTGGGTTGGTTTTCTCGTCTTGTTTGGGCCAGAAGCCGGCGAATAATTCATAGGTTTTGCGGCCTAGCAGCATGTCAAATGGCATGCTCATTTGCTTACCCATCACCTCGCCCATGACCTCGTCAAAGTACGGGAACGTCCACCCGCCATAGGGGAAGTTACCCGACGGGTCTTCCTCGGTGCCCCCGGGCGCTTGCATCACACCGTCGAGCGAAATAAAGGTTAGCACAGCTAGCTTTCTCATGCGAAAATAATAGCAATATTTTTACTGGTCTTCAACCAAAACCATTACTTAAGACTAAACGGTGGGTACTGGTCGGTCGTTAGCAAGAAGGCGTAGGCGTTGACGCGAAGGCTCCATCTGCCCACCCCAACCACGAAGTCGAATAGGCTCCTGGGATAGCGGCCGGTGAAGAGTATGGCGAACCAGGCAACGACTGATACCACTAGCGCGACAGCTCCAAGCACGAGTAATACGATGTAGTGAGGTATCGCTAACAGCCATTTCACCAGCGGCAACCACCTATTGAGGTCTCGCTTTACATCGGGGTACGTGATGTCCACATGCACTGATTGCGTTTCGACGGTGGAGGGGTACTGATCGGTCAAAAGGAAGAGGTACGCGCCGACCCTGGTCGAAAACCGGTTCAGCTCCAGGTTGAAGTCAAACCACCAGCGGGGGTAGCGTTGCCGAAACAAGATCATGAGGGCTGTCGCGGCAGCCAGACCACCCACAATGCCTCCCCCGTTTTGGGTCATTCCCCTACCCGCTTCATTTCCAAAGCTCGCGTGGCCGGTCGCGGTTAACAGCGACACTATGACCAACGCGGGGATAGCCCACAGTATACGGATGAACGTCGTGGAGCGATCGAGCTGCTGTGGGTAGTCGATATCCAGAGTAGCTGGATATGATGGTGGTTTTGTGGCCATGGTTGGTTCCTTCGTGCTTATGCTTTATTGCGATGATTTATGAGTACCTATGAATTGTATGCTATTGTGTCGAATACTTCTTATGATTAAGCACTCAGCCGCCCGAAATCGAGCAAACAAGAGGTGGAAGCTACACAGGTGATACAATCACTTCATGAAGCTATTCTTCGCTAGACACGGGCAAACCAGCTCTAACGCTAACACGGTTAGTAGCCAACCCATCATAGGAAACGATGAGCCGCTAAATGAGCTGGGCATTCAACAGGCGGATGATCTAGCCGAGCAGCTAAGAAACGAGAGGTTTGACATTATTATCTCCTCACCTTTTCAGCGTGCTACTCAAACCGCGGAGATCATTAATAGGTACCACAGTCTTGTGATCGACATTGACGACACCTGGCGAGAAATTCAGACTAACGGCTACGTAGATATAGCTACCTGGAATGACCTGTTCGATTTTGGCAAGAATGCTTCGATCGAAAATGCAGAGCCCCTGATAGATTTCTTTAAAAGAATATATGAAGCCCTAGATGAACTAGCAGTAAAGCACGGAGACAAAACCGTCCTGATCGTATCTCACGGCGGCGTGCAGCATGCGTTATATGCATACGCAAACAAACTACCGCTCTCAGGCAATATACGCATTAGCCCAATGAATAATTGTGAATACCGTGTCTATGAATTTGATCGCTGATCTTCTCCGATGGGATAGTTCGTTGGAGGAAGGTTCACGGCATATTCTTAAACTTCTCAATCGCTGACAACAGCGCGTCTATACCAACAATCTTTTCGTGTTTCAGGAGTACTGGTTTGAGCTGTTCAAGTACGGCTCTTACTTCTTGGGGTGTAAGCCCGACATAGAACTTGTGCTCGTCAGGAGTATGCTCGCCACGGTCAACAACGACGTACCCCATCTCATCATCAGGTAGCTGACCAACGAAAAAATCTAGCTCATGACCGTCCTCTGCTATGTAGCCTGGAATATTTCCATAATCGACAGGATAAGTCACTCCCTTGAGAGGATAGGTACTATTAGCTTCTAACTCAAAATCATAGTACTGGTTTGCGGGTACATCTACGACGAAAGAGTTAAGAGGCTCGGGCAGCTGTGATGCTATATTCATTCACTAATCATATCAGAGCAATCGGCCACATGAGTTCTAACCCGAATAACAGATGGCTGGCAAAGCAAAAGACGCATCGTGAGAATGCGTCTTTTCTGTTGTTCAAAATGGTGTAGCGGTGGGCAAGAGTTTACACCAAGTCAGGGACGAACTGACTCCTGCGGGAGCACTCATGCGTTAGTTGGGTACTTAGGCAGATCCACCTTTAGCTTATAGACCTTGTCAGCGGTTCCAGGCCCATCATCAATAGTAAATGTCTCAATATCACTATGAGCGGGAATGAACCCTTTCATAGCCGCCTCAACCACAGTTGTTTTTCGAGGGGGCCATAGATCCATTTCTATACCAAGCGAAGGCCATACCATCGCGCCTCCTCCAAGCCCCTCGTCGAGTCCAGAGCTTACGATACCCGCCACTCCCACAAAGCCATCAACAAAGATGGGGCCACCGCTCATGCCGCCTTGATATTTTTCGGTAGCTACATGAAAACTGGGGAATTTCAGCATCACGCTGTCTCGCTTTTCAGGGAATACGTCCTCAATAATGCCATCACTCCCCACTAGGTCATCCTCGTAGGCTCCACCTCGTCCATCGTCATCAACAGTCCCTGCTGATAGGGGGTAGCCAAAAGCCAAACATCGCTGACCTATTTTAGGCTTGGAGAAATAAATCGACACATGAGGCCATTCGTAGTGCTTGCCTGTGGCCTTTTCAACCATAGGCTGAAGTAGACAATACGCTATATCTAGCTCTATGGCGGACCATATTTTAACAATCCTCGTGAGACCGCCAAACATAGAGTTAGGGTCTTCCGGATATTCGTGGCTTCTATACATTGCATAAAGCTCTGTACCGGCGCTTATCGCCTCGGGGTCCTGCGGTAGCTCACCGTTATACACCGCCGCAGCCCGCACTACATGTTTAGCGGTTAGCAAAATGCCTAGCCCGCTCACAATAGTTCCTGTGCCCACCCCTATTAGCTTCTTGTCATGGATAACTACCAGAGGCACCACAACCTTCTCCAATAACGGCCGCATAGGTCGAGGAACCGAGTTAAAGCCAGGGTCTATATTCATGCGCCCAGTATAACATTGCCAAACAAAAAACCGCCGAAGCGGTCTCTCTATAATTCCTGGTGCAGCAGATGGGCAAAAGTTTCCACCTTATTCGAGAAGAGGCAGCCCGCTGGAGGAAGATATTGAATGTGCCGTATCAAGAGTATCTACCTAAGTAAGGTGCGGGACTTTCACTATATGCCCGTGGCTCCCGTTTTGAGTTCTTGTGCTAGTCCAATCAGGATTTGTTCTGGGCCACGGATATAGCACAGACGATATGAGTCCTCATACTGAACTATCTCACCAACAAGTTCCGCACCGTGCTCCTGAAGCCTAGACACCGTATCGTCAATGTCTTCTACGGTGAACATGGAGCGTAGATAGCCAAGAGCATTCACCGGAGCATCGCGATGGTCGGCGACTGCGAGTGGGGTAAGAAAGCGTGATAGTTCCAATCTGCTATGTCCATCGGGGGTAACCATCATAGCAATCTCGACACGTTGCTCGCCTAGTCCTGTGACACGCCCAGCCCATTCTCCTTCGACCACCGCCCGTCCTTCAAGCTGTAAACCAAGTTCTGTAAAAAAAGAAACAACCTCATCGAGTGACTCCACCACGATGCCAATGTTATCCATCCTTTTTAGATTAGATTTTTTAGATTTCATATCTACTAGTCCTGGTTATAGCTTTTTGTAAGTCTGCGAGAGATCTTTTTCCCACTCACCACCATCACGTGACATTTCGCCCGAAGTGACTAGGTTGTCCTTGGTTATGGCCATGGTAAAGCGTTGAGATAAATGTGAGTCGTCACGCCACCATTTAAGTTGGCTTTCGGTTATCGAAGCTTCATATATTCTAGAAACGCCCCGCTCGTCAAAATAAACCATATTGCATGTCCGCGCCTCGTCATCGCTGCCAAAGATCGCCATGCCATCAGGAAATTGTGGGTGGTCAATCTCTGAGCGCATCATTACGAACGCTCCGTCTTCAATCCATTCGAATGACACCCGGCCAGTTAGCTCCGCATCGGGAAAGTAAGGATGCGATCCGGTAGTTTGCCACTTGCCAACAAGAGTCTCGAATGGTTTTAGGTATGGGTTACGCATTAACGCTTTGCTACCGATTTTGTTAGCCATGGTTTGAGTTTAGCGCAGGTTGGAACCGTTGCCCAACCAATAAGCAAAAAACTCCCGATCAAGGGAGCTTTTTGAGGACTATTATTCCTGGTGCGGGTACAGGGACTCAAACCCTGGACCTCCTCCTTGGCAAGGAGGCGCTCTATCAACTGAGCTACACCCGCATGTGGTAGACCGAGCCTGGCTTGCGCATTGCGGCGTCACAACTTGCGCTCCGCACTCACTGTACGTCTCTGTACAGCTCGTTTACGGTGCTCGTTGTTCCTTGCACTGCATCAAGCCAAGCTCGGCCTAACCTAATCGAAGTTTTCAAATGGTGGCGAGACTCGGACTCGAACCGAGGACACGAGGCTCTTCAGGCCACTGCTCTACCAACTGAGCTATCTCGCCGCGACCCAAGTCACCAGTTGCCATAAACGGTACTGGCAAATAATACACGACTTGGGAGGGTTTTTCAAGCGCTGGGGACGTCGTCGCGGGTGTAGCCGGCCAAAATTTCTTTGACCATGTCCGCGACTTCTTTGGGGTCGTGCTCGCTTTTAATGATGTACTTGATGGCGCCCTTGGCTAAGGCCCCCTCGGCGTCTTGCTGGCCGGCTAGGTTGGTGAGCATTACGACGGGGATCGCCTTGGTCTTGGGGTCTTCTTTGAGCTTCTCGAGTACTTGGAGGCCGTTGAGCTTGGGCATCATGACGTCGAGCAAGATGAGCGTAGGCGGCTTCTCGCGGGCTTTGTCGAGGCCCTCTTGCCCGTCGCCCGCCATCTCTACTTCGTAACTCTCGAAAGTAAATATCTTTTGGTACATACGGGACATTAACGGATCGTCTTCTACGATGAGGATTCTAGCCATGCGCACCTTTCTGCGTTAATGCATTGGTCTGCTAATACACTACCCTATTTTAGCTGGCGCGATAAGTACCGCGAAATCAGATAAATGGGATAGACAGAGAGAAGTACCAGCACGACCACGAATAGGAAGGTGAGCTGGACCGAATGGTTGGCGGCGGCGTAGAGGGCGTCCTGGGGGCGGGCGACGAGCAGCATACCGACCGCGACCTTGTTGACGTCGCGCAGGGGCGCGAAGGCAGCCAGGTAGGCGCGGTTTTGGAGCGAGACGGGGCCGGAGTAGCTTTTGCCCTGCTTGAGGACTTGGTCGGTAATGGCGGTGGAGGTTTCTTTGATGCCGACGGCGCGATCGGCGCCGTTTTGGGAGACGAGGGTAGTGGCGGCGCGGATATTGCCGCCGTAGACGGCGCTGTCGAGGCCGGTGGAGGCGCGGATGCCGTCGACGAAGGCCGTGGAGATGGCCCGTCCCGTAGTGACGGTGCCGACGATGACGCCGGCGGCATCGCGGACGGGGCTGGCGGCTACTAGTGTGACGCTGGGCGCCACTACGCCGTCGCGCACTACCACGCTTGAGCTGGACTGCCCGATGAGGCCGCGGCGCACCAGGGAGTCGCTGGAGCGCGAGTCGCCCCAGCGGTCGGGGTCCTCGCCGCGCAACAGCACCTGGCCGGAGCCGTCGGTGATGGTGAGCGTGGTGAGACCGTGGGCAGCCATGTAGTCGGCCAGGGCAGTGGCGAGACCGCGGTGGTCGCGGGCGGCGATGGCCGTAGCCACGGCGCTCTTGCCTGCCACCGCCTCGGCCTGGGCGGCGGTTTCGGCCTGGCGGCTGGAGATGGCGTAATCGAGCACATGGCTGGCGGTGGTGAGGTCGGTGAGCGATTGTTCTTGGATGTTGCGCAGGAGTAAGAAGGTGAAGCCGACGGTAGAAACCAGGAAAATCACCAGAGTCTGGGCGATGACGAGGATGAAGAGCTGCGTCTGTATGCGTTTGACCAAATAATGCCACACCCAGTTGCCGAGGATGATCGACGCTGCCACGAGTACCACCAAAGCCGCCCACCAGATTGGCCCGAAGGTCTCTACGAGGCGGTAGAGATTGGGGTTTTGAACATTTTTAATACTCGAGACATCGCTGAGAAGTTCAAAGACCGTCAAGCAGGCGAAGCCCAAGGCCACCGGCCTAAGGTGGCGTTCCAGCCCGGTGGTGGCGCGGCGCCAGTATAGCGCGGCGACCATGCCCGCGAGCAAAGGCAGGCAAAAGCCAACAACCGGGCCGATGGCGAAGGCATGATGCCGACGCCCGGGCTTGGCCGAAGGAAGCGGCGGCACGGTAGACGGTACCGAGGTGTCGATGTTGTCGAGAATGCTCTCGTTTTCGTATTTGGGCTTCTCCATGAGCGGGTCAAAGATCTGGCTGATGGCGATGCCGATGTAGCCGAGCAGCCGCAGTGCCCCGGACAGGTAGTAGGTGTATTGGCTGAAGTCGCCCGCCTGACTATTCATAGCGGTGGCGCGCAGTAGGAAGCCGAGCGAGAGCAACAGAAAGCCACCCCATTTCACCATCTCTTTGCGGGAACGGCGAATGGTCCAGGCGTCGAAGATGAGCCAGAAGACCCCAAAACAAACCAGAGCCGCGAAGATATTGACGGCAAAGTGGAGATTAAGGCCGATGAATTGGGTATTTAACATAAACTAGAGCCCGCCCAATTGGTTGAGGAGTTCATCTTTTGATAGTACCCCAACCATAACCTTTTTGATACGTCCGGCCCGGTCGATGAAGATGTGCTGCGGGACCGGCCCGACTTGGAGTTTGGGCACCAATATGCCGTCGGCGTCGATAAGCGCGGCGAGGTCGTAGCCGGCGGTAGCGAGGTAGGTGGATACGAGCTGGGCGTGCTCCTGGCTAAACACCGGCACTACGTTGACGTCGTGGTTGGCCTGGGCGGCAGCCAGGGCCGGCAACTGGCTCTGGCTGTCCGGCGACCAGGTGGAAAGTATTGTAAGCACGGTGGGCCGGCCGGTGAGATCGAGCGCCCGCTTGGTACCGCCGGCGGTACTGGGCAGCTGGAAATCGGGCAGGTCGGCGCCAACGAGCGAGGGGGCGGCGCCGGCGGCCGCCTTGAGCTGGCTGAGCGCCAGCGGGTGCGAACCCCAGCCGAGGTCGGGCAAATGCAGCGGCCCCAGATGCGCCATGGCTCCGAGCGGGATCACCGATGTAATGCCCAGCGGCTGGTCCACGGTAAAGATGTCGGAGATGAAGGTGTGGTAATTGTTGGCCTGGACGCGCAGGTAATACTTGCCTTCGGGCACCATCAGGCTATAGCTGCCATCGGCCTTGGTGGTCTGGGGGTTATCCTGGCCGTAGGGCGCGCCGTCCCAGATCTGCCAAGTGTGGGTGGACGGCTCGAGGTAGTAGAGCGTGAGCTGGGCGCCGGCTACCGCACCTAACCCGTGGCCGTCGGTGACGTGCCCGGCCGGTGTCACGGCCACCGTGGCAATAGTGCGGCTGGTACGGTTGCCGGCGCCGTCGAGACTCTTGGCTACCAATTGGTAGGTGCCGCCGGTCTTGAAGCTCAGCAGACCGTTCCAGAGGCCGGATTCGTCGTTTTGGGTAAGCGCGAAGCTGCGCGTGTTGGCTGTGGTGGGGTGGGCGGTCGGAGCGGCTTCCAGTGTGACGCTAATGGGCCCGCCCACGCCGCTGGTAGCCAGGCGGTAGTCGGCGCCGGCCACGAGGTGCACGATCCCCTGCCCGTCGGGCGTGAGCGTTTCGGGGCCGTAGGATACCACCAGCGGGCCGAGTTGTGGGGCCAGCCGGTCGATCACCATGGTGACGGGCGCGGTGTCGGCGGTGTTTTTGGAGGCGTCGATGGCACGCACCACCACCGAGTAGTTGTCGTCTTCGAGCGCGCTGGGGGTGAACTGGTACGCCACGGTCTTGCCACCGTCTTTGCTCGTGACCTTGTCGGCCGGTAGCCAGTCGCGGCCGCCGTCCACCGAGTAGTCCACCCGCGCCACGGCGTCGTTGTCGGCGGCCGTCCCGGTGATGGTGGGCGGCGCCTTAAACGGCTTGCTGAAGTTGGTGGCGATGCTGACGGTCGGCGGCACTTTCTCGGTGGGCGTGGCCTTGATAACCACGCCCGGGGTGGTGCCGGTGGTGATGTTGGTAATGTTATTGATGATGAATGGTGGCGGGGGCGGCGGGGGCTGGACTGCCGTGAGGAAGGTATTGTTGTCTACGACGGCAGAGCCTCCATCGGCTGGTGTTGTACTAGATACTTGATAGGTGTAGCCCGTATTGCCCGTAAGCCCCGTGAGCGTGACACTGTGGCTAGTGACCAGATTGGAATTTAGTGCGCTCGACTTTCCATAGCTGCTGTCTAGCCCGTAATTGACCTGGGACGTGGACGCGATGTCGGTGTCCCACAGTATAGTGACCTGGTTTGAACCGAGAGCGGCAATCCGGATGTTGGAAATACTGATTTGGCTAGGGTTTGAGGTAACCGCTACGCTCATATCGCCGCTACAAGTAAGCGCGCCGCTCCCATTGGGATTACCGGATATCTCAACTGTCCAGTTCATCGGTGGCGAAACCTGATTAGACGCCAGCGCCTGCGCAAAGAACGCCTGGCCGTAGCTGGGCGGCAGGTCTCCGCCGGAGTATGTGACCGTATTACTAGCTACCGTAACGTTCCAGCCGGAAGCACTGCCCGACTCGGGAGTTATATAGCCGCCGCCCGGGCTCGTCAGCCGGACCCATTGGATATCTATGTCATTGGCGTTATGGAGACCAAAGCTGAATCCGTTATCGGACCCGATTGACACCTCATGGGGTGAGGTTTCGGTTTGGCAATCGGTCAGAGCCGCGTGCGCGGGCACGACGGGCATAAACGACAACAGCAAACTAACACTTACGGTCATCCGTAACCAGCGGAATTTCACTCCAGCTCACCTCGGGGGTTAAAATGGTTATGTTTATGATCTGTTATTGAAAACGAGGTGTCAACGTGTCAACACGAAGGGACACTTTTTTTGTAATAGCTGCGCAGCTACTTTTCCATTGCCATCGCGTTAAAGAGTTTATGCCAATTATCATCACTCAGGTCTTTGTCGGGGTGGGCAAACAATAAGGTGCCCTTCGCGTTCATAATGGCGGATTGACCGCCCTTGAGCTCCTGGGGATGCGCTAAACTGACTTTGCCGTTAGTGCTATCGAAACTAGCATACCCACCGAGCTTTTCGATGAATTTATCGTAGTAGCCCGCCACGTCGTTGAACGGGCCGGGGGTACCTTGTTCGCTAAATACGATTCTGTTACCGCTACTCGAGACGTTGAAGATCAGCACTTTGTCTCTAGCGCTGTACGTTATGCTGCCGGGGTCAATTTTGTAGCCGGTTGTAGGATCGGGGTAGAACACCGGGAAGGTTAACTGCGTCTTAATGGAGCTCGGAATGGGCGACCGGGGGTGTAATATGACTATAATTCCGGCCACGATGAGCCCCACCATAATCGCGCCAACCACCATCCACAGAATAGGCCTGTTGGGGTATTTACGCATTAGCGCAGACTCATGCTGAAGTACAGGGACGCATCGCAGTTGGCCGCGTTCAAAGTGGTACCGCAAGCTACGGCGGGGAAGGTCTTGCGGGCGTATCCCATCTGGCTATAGGTGTTGGTGGTGGCGCCGCCTGTAACCGCGTAACCGTTCGTGGCTATTCCCTGGGTGACGATGGCGCCGGCCGTACCGGCGGTAGCCTTTGCCACTACCGGGCCGGCTACGGCTATGATAGCGCCTGGTGTGGTAGTGGATGTGGCGCCCAGGCTGGATAGAACCACACCGCGTACGGATTGAGCGGCGGTTACGGTGCCGGGCATGATTACATGCGATGTGCTCGGGATTACTATGTCGCCCATTCCAACGGCCGCCGTAGTTACTGTCACAAATTCTTTGATCGAGGTCGTGAAGGGCCGGACATCATAGACGTTTTGGATGGCCGTTCCGTTAACTTTCACGTCGGCCAAGCAAGTGATTGGGTTATTGATGCTAAATGATGGCAGACCAGCCACTTCAGTGGTGGCGACTGTGGCGAGGGGCGTGTTCTCGTTGCCGGCTGTGTTGTTCATACATATATGGACCCATATGTTTGTAGCGCTAAGTGTCACCGCGAACGCAGTGTTTGTCGCTACGATGCGCTTGCGGCCACCGGAGTAGAGGACGCACCCCTGGATGTTCACGGTACTGGCGGTAGCGGCCGACACTTTGCATGGACCGCTCTTGCCCGGCGTACTCAGGGAAGCTAGATCGCCGGGGTCGTTACCACTTCCACTGTCGGGCACTACTCCATAGAGCATGATGCCGAGGCCGGCGGTCGAGATCAGGTCCTCCCAGCCGCCGTTAATACAGCCTCGAATGGCGTTATTGCCTGTGTTGTAGTAGAGAGCGCCCTGATTGACAGTGGTGGAACATGTGCCCGAATCGGCAAAGGTTGAATAACTGTCGAGCTGGAGGTTCACTTGGTTGGTGTCCGTGCCCGCGGACCCAATTATCACTCCGGCTGTTCCGCTCGTGGTCGTGCTGACGCCGCCGGTCAGGACTACTTTGCTGGCGGCGTTCGTAGAACCGATCGTAACGGTGTCAGCCGCGGTATTGTTGGTAGCTATGTTGACCGTATCGGTACCAGAGTTGGCCACTCCGCCGATGTCGATCGTCTTGGTAGTAGCAGTATCGCCTATGTTTATGCCGCCGGAACCGGTATTGATGTTGATGGGTGTGGCGCCGCTGGTGCTGCCGATGGTGATACCAAGAGTAGCGTTGGTACCGCCGATAGTCATGGCCTGGGTGTTGTCGGGTGTGTCAAAGGTGTAGGCCTGGAGAGTGGGGGCGGCGCCGGTACCAGTGATATGGAAGTTGCCGGTTTGGGTAGAGGAGCTGTTGATGATGAAGTTGCCAGTACAGGTGGTGGAACCGCTCGCGCTAGAGCAGAGGGTGCCGGTTTCGTTGGGGAGGGTGAGCGTGTTGGTGGTGGGGTTGGCTGGCCCTTGGAGAGTGAGGCTGGCGCTGGCGGCGGTGGCGCCCTTAAATAGGATCGCGCCTGTGCTGGTGCCGGTGGTGCCGAGGGTGAGCGCATTGGCGCCGGTGAGTGTACTGGTGCCGCCCGTAACGGCTCCCGACCCGGCGCTGAGGCTGGTACCGGTAATGGCCGCGCCCCCGATGGCGCCCGTGACGGTGAGGTTGGCGACGTTGGCGCCGTTGGAGTTCTTGACGGTAAGCGTTGAGGTACCGGCGGTGGCAAGATCGACAGCAAAGGCGGCGGCGGCCTTCTGGAGAGTCGCTGTGTTGGCGCCGAAGAGAAGCGTGCCATTGGCGGAATCGAGCGTGAGGGCGGTGGCTGTACCCGAGGCAACGCTCACGGCGCCGGTGCCGGTAAAGCTGGGGCTCGTGACGGATGTGGTGAAGCTAGGGTTGTTGACGATACCAATGGCGTTGCAGGTGCCGCCAGCGCCAAGCGTGATGGTATTGCCGGCGCCACCAGTGAGGTTGCCCGAAGCGGTCGGACAGATCAGTGTCGTGTTGCCTTGGACGGCGGTATTTGAGGTGGAGCCGTAAACGGTCGCCAACGAGAGGGTGCCGCCGAGCGCTACGGTGCCGCCGCCAGAAATGCCGGTGCCGTTAATAGTGATGCTGTTGTTGGTAAGGCCGCCGTTGGCAATAGTGCCGCTCTGGATCTGGGCGCCGTTGACCTGACCGGAGCCATTAATAATGCTGGTGCCGCTGGTGAGACGGAGGATGTCGTTGTAGCCGGTGCCGAAGCTGAGGCCGTGGAACGCGTTGTTGGCGACGGGTGTGACGTTCGGGAAGAGTAGTGCTACAAGGGTGTTGGCGTTGGAGTTGGCGTTGGCGGCGCCGGCGGGAGTAATGCTGAGGCCCGACACGGCGGTACTTGTGGAAGTGGAGTTGGCGTTGGTAAAGCTAAAATCGGCCAAATGGCTACCGTTGGTATTGAGGGCGGTATCGGCGAGCGAAAGCACATTGCCGGAGGTGTTGGCACTGGTAATGCCATGGGTGCCGGAGGTCTGGGTGTAGCCGGTGATATTGGTAAGAGCGCCGCCGTTGGTGATGCGATCGGTGGAGTTGGTCTGAATGGTACCGCCGGTGGTGTTGATATTGCCGGAACCCGAGTAGGTGGTGCCCCCCGATATAGCGCCGGTGGTGGTGACGTTAAGGCCGGTGGAGGCGAGAGCAAAGGTGGCGGCGGCCCGGCCCACACTGACGGCGGTGGCGCTACCCGTGCCGATGCCGAGGGTTGTAGTAGTGGAGCCGGCGTCGACCAGCGCGGTGTAGGTGTGGGCCCATACGGCGGCGGCCGTACCGAGGTCCAGGGTGTTGTTGCTACCGGGGATGAGGCTGGCGTTAATGCTGGTGGTGCCGAGGTTGCCGAGCGTGGTATTGGCGCCGGTGCCCGCAGGGGTCGCGCAGCTGCCGCCGGTGACGATGCCGCCGACGGTGGTTTGGTTCTGCAGAACTTGGCCGCCGGAGCAGGTGGTGCCGGCGCCGGTGGAGGCCCCGATAGCGATGACCGCACCCGACGCCAGCGTGAGATTGCCGGAGTTGTCGACCTTGAGCTTGGTGGTGTTGGAGACTTGCAGATTGAGCAGGTCGCCGGTAAAGGCCCCGTTGGCGCCGATGAGAGTGCCACTGGTACTGCCGGATGATAGCGCGCTGCCGACTTGCAGGATCGAGCCGCCGCTGGCCGCCGAACCCGATAATACCAGCCCCACTCCTCCGACCTTGGAGAAGGTGTTGGTACCGGTGAATGTATTTGCCGCCGTGATTTGCCCGAAGTCGCTGGAATCCAGCCCATCCAGTACATCGGAGTTGAAGGCGTAGGGTGAGCTGGCCAGCGGCTGGCGCGGGGTCATAGCGCCTTCGGTCCAGACCGCGCAACCGTTGGTGGCACAGGTGGCGGTGACCGGGGTGGGTAGTTCTGCTTCTAGGTAGAGATTGGCGTAGGTCTGAGTGTTAAAGAGGGCGGCACTGAGCACGGGGTCGCCCTTGGCGGTGTCGCCGAACTGGATGTTGAAGAGGCCGTTTTGCACGGTAACGCGGTAGTCCGAGGCGCCCATCACACGGTCGCCTTCCCAGCGGTTGGTGCCGGAGGTGGCGGCGTCGAAGATGCGGAATTTGACGTTGTAGGTGCCGTCGGCGAGCACATTGCCGCTGTTGTCGGCCAGGCGGCCCTGGAAGTTGATGAGATACGGCACGGACGCGACGGCCCGGGCGGTGCTTGGCTGGAATAACGCGGACACGCCAAAAGCGGTCGCCAGGAGCGGAACCGCTGTTGTCAGGGCAATAAGTACCCTAACGTAAAAGCGGCGCTGTAACTCCATCACAACCTCGTTACATGGCTTATTTTAGCATTGTGCTTATGTTTTATACAAGGTGGCGGGATAGCTCATCAGAGATTGTAGGTTTAGCAAAGGAACCAAGTCAATTGGCCTACCTACAAACCACCCCGTCGTCTATGGCCGCGCGTCAGGAGGACTACCGGGCGGCTCGCACGGCAGCGTCCGCGCTAAGTCTGCTTGGGCGAAATACCGTCCATGGGCCGTTTGACGGGGACGGCTGGACGGCGGCCGAATAGCCAGCGTAACCGCCGAGGCACGAGCGGCTGGCGCCGGACGAGCCGGGCGGCCACGAACACCGCCAACATCACCAGTAGAATGAGCAGCGCATAGGCATAGACTCCGGTGCAGGCGAACACCCACAGGGTTGGGCCCTGGTCGGAGGCGGAGTCGATGAGCGAGACCGGCAGCAAGCCGAGGTACGAGCCGGGGCGCTGGACCTCCAACCGACGGGTGGAACCGGGCAGCACATAGGGACCTTTGAGCTTGCCCGGACGGCCCCAGGGGAAGACGCGGGTTTCGAGGCCGGGGCTGAAGGCGATAGGCGTGGAGGTGTGGTTGGTGTTTTTGTACTCCGCCCGGCCGGACAGCCCGGCGCCAAATTGGAAAAACGGCAGGTGGAAGCTCGTAACCTGTCCGATGCGCTCGCCCGGGCCGTTCTGGAGCAGCAGGAGCGTGCCGACGTTGGCGCTTTCGGCCACGAACGACGTGCCGCTCGCCTGCCGGGGCGGAACCGTGCGGAAGAAGACGGCCGCGTACACCCCGCCCCGGGGCAGCTTGGCCGGGTCGACCGAAAACGACACGCGGATGGCTTCGCGCGGGCCGAGCTCAAACTGGTTGAGCCCCAATGTGATCGCCTCTTTGATGGGCTCATCGCCGAAGAATTCCAGATTGCCATCGAGGTCGGCTTGCTTGAAGCCCTTAACCTCGGCCTCGATGTTTACGGCGGTGTCGCTGGGGTTGGAGACGTCGATGTGGCCGCCGCGGACGTTGGCGCCGGCGATAACGTCTTCATATTTAAGAGGGTCGAGCTTAATGCCCGGCGACGCGGCGTAGGCGGTACGCGAGAAGAGGGCAAGCGCCAGCGTCAACGAAAAACCAAACGTAATAAGTATGGTTATGACAAGCTGAAACGACGAGGTCGGGCACGGGAGAATCGGCAGGGGGGACGGGGGCCTAATGGGGTCTCTCATGGCTTGATCGTAGCCGTGTAAACAATGGTGGCCGAGTACGTGCCTTGCTTCTGACTAGGGGTGGTGTCGGCGCGGAATTGCAGGGTAGTCTTCTCGGGCACGCCGCCACCCAGGCCGGTGCGGGAGTGGTAGGCGGTGGCCGTGGACGGCACAGCGGCGTAATTGTAGGGACTGGTCCCCCATTTGGCTTCGACTTGCGTGCCGCTAGTGACCGTAAAGCCAAAGCCTTTGGTAGTGCCTTCGACCCAGGCGGCCGGCGAGGCAATGGTGGCTATGATGGCCGGCAAGGTCGTGGTGGTGTCGGTGTGCGTGAGCAGGCCGGGTTGCTGGATGAGCAGGTTGTAGCCGCCGGCGTCGGTACGCACGATGGCATCGGTGCTGTAGGTACTGGAGGTGCCGGGCGTGACATTTGGCAGCGTGTGGGCAAACTCGAGGCCACTGGCGCCGGCGGTGTAGTCGCCCGCCACTTCCGGAGCGGTGAGCGTGCGGTCGAAGAGGCGGACTTCGTCGAGCGAGCCTTTGAAGTAATTTGCGGCGGCCAGATCGTCGCGGGCGCCGAGCTTGGCGGCGTTGGAGTTGGAGGTGGTGGTACCTACACTCCCCAACCCCTGCTGGACGCCGTCGATATACAGCTTGACGGTGCCGCCGCCCTTGGTAGCGGCCACATGGTGCCAGCCCCCGGTGCCGACCGCCACACCCGTGGTGACGGTGCGCAGCGCCGAGTCGAAGCCCAGAAACTGGAGCTTGCCGGTGGTCTGCTCGGTGCGCAGCTCGTAGGTGTTGTTGGCGGCGCCGTTGCCGGTGGTTTTGGTAAGGATGGAATTGTAGTTCGCGTAATCAGTGAGGTTGACCCAGGCCTCGACGGTAAGGCTGCCGGTCTGGCTGAGGCTCGACGAGGTGACGGCGGAAGCATATTGGGACGAGCCATTTAAGCTTATGCCTTGCCCGACCTTGCCCGTCACCCAAGATGGTGAGCCGGTGAGGGCGGCATTGTTTTCATTCGTACTGACGTCGTAGGCCTGGGTGCCGGAGCCGGTATCGAGCGGATAGTACGCCACGGTGCCGCTCGGCATCACGGAGAGCGAGATACTATGGACGAGCTGGGCGACGTAGCCCTGAGTGAGCTTGTAGCTCTGGCTGGAACCTGCCCCCGCCACGGCAGCGCCACCGGAATCGGTAAGCTTGTACGAGGATGATCCGCCGCTACCGCCGAAGTTGTCGGTGGCGTTGGGATCCAGGCGGAAGTGGCTGCTTTGCAGTAGATTGGCCGAAGCTAGCGCCGGCGCCGCGAGGGCGATAATTAGAATAAGCGCTTTGAGCTGTTGTTGACAATTAAGCATTAGTGTTATTGTAACAGGAAAATGATGCTTGAGTAGGCTCTACTATTATGCAATTCGCGAACGACTGGCGGGTGATGTGGCGGCGTCAGGCCAGCCGGGAGCGGAGGTCCATAATGTCGCGGGAATGTTGACCCACAACGCGATTGAGGCCTTTGATGTCAGCCTTTACTCCGGCCAGGTCGGTTTTGAGCTGGGCAAGATCCTGTTGGATAGCCAACGCGTACGGGTCGAAAGCGGCTTCGAAAGCCGGCCCAAACTTTTCTTCAAAGACCTGTCCCGCTTCTTCGCGGACTACTGTTCGAATATCATCCAGTGTAAAATCGACTACCGCCATACTATTCCCCTTCTGCACGTTACGATACGCTTTATTATAAGCGGATAATACCGAACAAAATGCGAATGTGCAATCTTATTGTTGGAGGCGGTGAGCTACTCACGGCCGGCGAGAATACGGAAGGCGCGGGCGAAGCGCTTGCGGCTCTTCCAGTAGAACAACACGAGGAGCGTGAGCACGAAGAGCACACCGGCGACGAGTTTGTAAGGGATGACGGTAAAGCTAGTTTTGGCGGTGAGGGTCTGCTTGGCGCCGTTGTGGACGGTGAGCTCGGCGGTGTAGGGACCAACCATCATTCGGCGTTTAAACGTCGAGGTAAGTTTGCGGGTGGCACTAGGGATAACATTCTTTTCGTCGAGTTTGATGGTGGCGGTCTTGAAGCCGAAGACATTTTTGATGACGATTTGGCCGGTGGGCTTCTCGTGGACGGTTCCGAGGTTTTTGATACGGGTC
The DNA here is from genome assembly GCA_028288925.1 of Patescibacteria group bacterium. Lineage (GTDB taxonomy): Bacteria > Patescibacteriota > Saccharimonadia > UBA4664 > UBA4664 > RYN-427. The sequence goes on from JAQGHG010000008.1 coordinate 29,812, forward strand.
ATGAAGTTGATGGGGCCGTATTCGTAGAAGGTATGGTTGGGCTGGAAGGTGGTGACGGCGAGCTGCTCGTTGGCATTGCCGTTGACGCGCAGGAAGATCAGGCCGGCCAGGCGCTGTTTGACGGTAGCGCCGCTCTGCCCGCTGGGAAGCTTGGGCGGGATGGTGTCGAAGATAATGGAGCCGTAGCGGCCGCCGGGCTCGGCGTTTGGAGGAACATTCAGGATGTAAGGCACCTCTTTGGTCGACTTGGGCGGGACATCCACGGATGCCTGCCCGATCGTAAACCAAGGAGACAAAGAATACAGCGCATCGCCGTTATCGAGGAGGTCTACCTCGCCTTCTTCGCCGCGCGCCACAAAGTTTTGCTTGCTGACTTGCAGGGTAATTTGCTGGTCGGTCAGGTTGGTGACCTTCACCACTCCCCTGGCGCTAGTGCCAGGGTCGAGCTTGAGCTCGGTGACGGGTGGGGATATTTGGAAACCTTGGCTTTCGGCGGCTTGGGCCACGGGAGCGGCGAAAGCCAAGACCGCTGCCATACTCCCCCCGATTAAGATAGCTGATGGTCTTCGGAGAAAGGTGGTAGCGGTCTTTGTCATAATGTACTTTAGCTTAACTTCTAGTAGACGGGGGTGCAAGTGTAGACTACCGTCGTGGTGTACGTACCGGGCTTGGTGGTTAGCGAGATGCCGACCTGGTG